>NZ_JACEHK010000002.1 GCF_025377685.1 Anaerobacillus sp. CMMVII
ACATATACATGAATTTCATAGTAGCTTTTCTTAAATTTTCTATAAATTTTACATACTTTTTTGACCGAGCCATCGTTTCTTCATAAATAAAATGTTTACGGTGCTTAATTAATTTCATTAATACTTTACTACATATGGCGCGTGACTCCTTATGAACAAGATTAGCGGCTTGTTTTGGATTGTCTTTTTTTAATAGGTGATATTTTGGTAACATTTCTTTTATTTCATCAGGGTCAATGGCAATAGCTTCAATCTTTTTTCTTTTAAGTAACTGCGGTATAACCGACTTTCTTAATGAAGTCTTACCTGAAGCCGTCCCTCCACCAACTAAGATCGCGATGGGTCTTTGTCCTTTATTTGTACTGGTGGCATTTTTAAGATAATTTTTATTATCTTTTCATGAAATAATTTTTGGTGCTTACTTAGTAGTTCATGATTAGTATTTGAATTTCTATATGGGTTATTATGAAGCGTTTCACCCTTTGCTTTTCTAAAAACACACGAGAGTACTCTTATTAGTTTATTTAACATCCAGCTCACCTAGATTAATATATTCAAAATTTATTTGAAATGTTAATAAATATATTGGTGGATAAAGATAAGGTATATGCAACTTCCACCATTAACCTTTCTAGGAATGATATTACGGTAAATGGGAAAAAGTAATTACGAAAAGATTGAAGGAGGAATTAAAATGAAACTTAAGTATATTGTTATGGCTTTTACTTTATGTCTAGTAGTATTAGGTGCATCGGGGATGAGTGTAGTTGAAGCTGCTCCGAAGGTTATCGATTTTGAGTTAGAAGTCGAATTAAAAAATGATACTGAATACGATATTGAGTATGAGGTAAAAGGGGAGAGAATTGAAGCCAAATATAAAGTCCCTGGCCAAGCAACAAAATATGGCCAAGAAGCACAAGCTTTAATTGAACCCTTACTAAATCAATGGAACGTATCACCAGATATAAACAAAGAAGAACTAAAAAAACAAATTCTATCGACTTTACAAGTGAATCCAATTGATGTGGATGAATTTGAACTTGAAGTGAAATTTGATAATGGTCAAAATCTAAAAATTGACCGATAAAGACTTTTACGCTTACTTAGTACGGAGTAAGCGTTTTTTTACTTTACCTACTTTTCGTTTAGTTACTAACCAACTGAAATTCCTTGATGGGAGTTGAGTATGTACCAAAAATAAAATGTGAGAATTAAAAACTAGAATACCTCACACAACTAGAGGGTCTAAGTTGATGAACGATGAATATCACAATAGAAAAAGTAACAGGCAAAGTAGCAAAAGTTTTATAACTCAAGTTTGAAGTATTATTCTTAAAATTTTTGTCTCAACTTTCCACTTAATTGAGTATAGATACGAGTAGTTCCACTCTTTTTATTACAACTGAATTCGTTATTTTTTTCTTTAAGAAGCTCTTTGAGACTGTAAATGGTAGGATCTTAAAGAAAGCACGGAGTACCGGATGTCTTCTAAGAGCACAGACCCGTTGCGTTAGCAAAACGGGCACCCATCCCCTTGGGCAGGCATGATGAAGGAATGAGGTGGCTTAGACAAGTTGAGAATGGGAGGGATTGCCTCCAGGGGTGGCGTAGAGAATATCTACATTATATGGTAATAAATATAGTTTGTTTTATCTCCTCTATTTCCCCATGCCTCTATGTTGCAAAACTAGCAACACTCATTCCATTCATCCGTTATTGTTCTAACAAATGGATTGAAATTCTGCGAATAAGTGAGCATTCGAGGAGATAATAGTATCTAACTGAGGGAGTTGAAAAATTGACTGTATTAAAAGAAGGTATGGTGATTGTGAGATTGCTGGATGAAACAGAAATTAACGAATAATAAAGAATGAATGTTTTTTATAAGGTATTCTTTAAATAATTGTGAAGAACGAGGTGTTTTATCGGTGTTCTTCAGACCTTATTTGGTTAATAACTGATTTACTTTTAAAAGCAGGTCTTTGATGGAAAATGGTTTTATTAAAAGTTCTAGATTGTTATCAGCACATAAGCATTTATTTATTGATGGACTTGTTTTAACAAATAAAATAGGCGTATCTATGCCCTTTTTTCTAATGTCTGAACATAGTTGAAGTCCATTTACATCATGAAGGTTTACATTAATAATAATTAAATCAAAGGATTTTTGACTACAATTCAGAAATTGTTCAGCACTCTCAAATAGTGAAACCCTTACTCCTCGTGATTCAAGGTTATAGCTAATTAAAAGTGCATGAGACGGTTCATCTTCTAACAATGCTATTTTTTTTATATCTTCCTCTATGAATTCCAAAAAATACCCTCTCCTATTTCCCTATTTTCAAGAATGGGGGAACGATGCAGATTAAAAATCGATTATATAATTAATTACTTATATATTAAGTTACTGTAAAACTTAAATCAATTATGCAGTTTGTTAAGTTTATGTAAAGGCTTTAAGATCGAGAAGGAAAATAAAATATCGTAGGGAGTATACGTATTAATAACTCCGAGAAAAAACGACCAGAACTTAATCCTAGTCGTTTCAACGAAAGTAACATTTATTCTTCTCCAATGACCTCTTCAGCAATATTCACCGCGTGGTCACCAATGCGTTCAAAGTTACTCACTATATCCACAAATACAATGCCAGCCTGTCCTGTACATCTGTTTTCATTTAAACGTAGGATATGTTTCTTACGCAGTTCGCGCTCCATTTTATCAATTTTTTCTTCTTTTTCTAGAACCGCCCTAGCTTCATCAATATCTTCCAAGTCTAATGCTTTAATAGCTTGTTTTAATGTGGATAAAGTTAACTCAAACATTTCTTCAAGATCTGCAATAGCTGACTCTGAAAACTTGACCTTATTTGTTATTTGATATTCCACAAGTTCCATTATATTTTCCATATGATCACCAATACGCTCAAAGTCTCTAATAGTATTCATGAGAGTGTGGTGAAGTTTTGTGTCCTGGTTCGATAATGAGTGTGAAGATACTTGGATAAGGTAATCAGTAATTTTTTTATCCAAATTATTGATGGCATCTTCGTATTGCGGGATTAATTCTCTATGTTTTTTTCCTTGTGTTTTTAAGTAAAGGCCAACTTCTTTTAGTCCATTTTCAGATAACTCGGCCATACGCAATACTTCTTTTTTCCCTTGACCTAGTGCTATACCAGGTGATTGTCTAATAAACTTTTCGTCCAAATGAACTGCTTTATAAGCAATGGCTGAATCTTGACCAGGAATGATCCTGACAACTATCCAAGCGAGAACAGTAATAAACGGCAATTGGATAATTGCATTTGAAACATTAAAAATACCATGCGCGAAGGCAATTGTCATTTCTGGGTTTAAATTTAAACTATCACGGATGTATTCAATTAAAACTGTAAAAGGACCTAAAATGATTAATACAATAGTAGTTCCGATTAAATTAAAAATAACATGAGCTGCAGCAGCACGTCTTGCAGCAACTGACGCCCCTATTGCTGCTAATACAGCGGTAATTGTCGTCCCAATGTTATCACCAAAAAGAACAGGTAATGCAGCATTTAAGTCCATTAACCCTTGTCCAAAAAGAGTTTGAAGTAAGCCGATAGCCGCTGTAGAACTTTGTACAGCAATGGTAAATATAGTACCAATTAAAACACCTAAAAGAGGGTTTTCGCTCATACTAACTGTTAAATCAGCAAATGCTTGCACATCTCGCAACGGACGAAGCCCATCACCCATAAAATTAAGCCCTAAAAACAATGCACCGAAACCGAAGATAACCTGCCCATAATTATTAATTCTAGTATTTTTAAAGAAGAAAATGAAAAAAGTCCCTAAAGCAATAATTGGTAGTGCATATGCGGAAATTTTTATCCCAATAATAAATGCTGTAACAGTTGTGCCGACATTAGCACCGATTATAACACCAATTGCTTGCTTTAAAGTCATAAATCCGGCATTAACTAATCCGATGGTTAGAACTGTCGTACCTGTACTTGTCTGAAGTAAAATAGTTACAAAAATTCCCGCGATCACCCCCATCACAGGGTTAGTGGTAAAACGATCAAGTAGATCTCTAAGCCCCTCCCCCGCAACTTTTTGAAGTCCATCGCCTAAATATTTAATCCCAAATAGGAAAATCCCTAATCCCCCAAAAAACATAAATAACATTGTTTGTAAATCCATTATTAGTAACATCCTTTCTTTCGACAAATTCCTACAATTATAATCTTTCCCTAAAAAAAGTTAAAATCAAAGTAAATAAAACTTTTGTAAAGATTTTTCTTAAGGAAGTATAATAAATAAAATACATTAAGTTATGAAATGATAGGAAATAAATAATACAATTTTTCAAAAAAAAATCCTTGATATAAGTATAAAAGTAAGATAGCATATAAGTGATTTATTATATAAGTAATTAATTATATGGAACTTAAGGGGGGCTAAAATGGAGCATGTTGTTGAACTTGAAAAGGCTACATTGGTATTAAAGTTATTAGGGGATAAAACACGTTTAACAATGGTAAAGATTTTAAATTCGCATGATTGTTGTGTTTGCGAATTTGTTGAAATATTTAAAACTAGCCAACCTGCTATTAGTCAACATATTCGTAAGTTAAAAGATATTGGTATCGTCCGAGAAACAAGGAGGGGTCAATGGATCTTTTATTCTCTAAATAAAGAAAGTGTCTATTATCCTTTAGTCTTAAGTGTTTTGCACTATATAAAAAACCAAGATTATAAATTAAAAGAGTTAGAGGAACAAGGTTTACGTATTTCATGTGATTAACAAAGGAGAGTGAAGGAATGAGTACAAAAGAAGATAAACAAGGAATTGGTTTTTTTGAGCGATATTTAACGGTATGGGTTGCTTTGTGTATTATTATTGGTTTAGCTATTGGTCAGTGGTTACCTGTAGTACCTGAAACTTTAAGTCAATTTGAATATGCCCAAGTTTCTATTCCTGTTGCCATACTTATTTGGTTAATGATTTACCCTATGATGGCGCAAATTGATTTTACTAGCATTGTTAATGCAGGAAAGAAGCCTAAAGGTTTAGTGATTACACTTGTAGTGAACTGGATCATCAAACCTTTTACTATGTTTTTCTTTGCGTGGATCTTTTTTAAAGTGATTTTTTCACCTTTTATCTCAGGGGAATTAGCTACTGAATATATTGCTGGTGCCGTTCTTTTAGGTGCTGCTCCATGTACAGCCATGGTATTTGTTTGGAGTTATCTTACTAGAGGAGATGCTAGTTATACACTTATTCAAGTATCAGTAAATGATTTGATTTTAATTTTTGCTTATGGACCAATTGTTATGTTTTTACTTCGTATTAACAATGTCGTGGTACCATATGAAACAGTCATTTTATCAGTCGTGTTATTTATTGTTGTTCCTTTAGTGGCAGGATACTTATCCCGTGTTGTACTAATAAAAAATAAAGGTAAAGAGTGGTTCGAGCAAGTCTATTAAAACGGGCAGGAAAGTTTACGATGGTAGGTCTTCTGCTTACTTTAATTATTATTTTCTCTTTCCAAGGTGAAGTGATTTTAAATAATCCATTCCATATTGGATTGATAGCTATTCCTTTAATTATTCAAACTTTCTTTATATTTATTATTGCTTATTTCTGGGCTAAGAAATGGCGTTTAGATCATAGTGTTGCTGCACCAGCAGCCATGATTGGAACGAGTAATTTCTTTGAATTAGCTGTTGCTGTTTCGATCGCATTATTTGGATTGAATTCAGGGGCTACGTTAGTAACGGTAGTAGGTGTACTAGTTGAAGTGCCGCTGATGCTGTATTTAGTGAAAATAGCAAATAATACTAGACACTGGTTCCCTGAACAAAAATGGGCAAGATAAAAATAGGTAGTCAAAATTATAGTCATTCAGAAGGAGTATTATTATGAATAAAAAAACAATTTATTTCTTATGTACAGGTAATTCTTGTAGAAGTCAGATGGCAGAAGGTTGGGCAAAGGAACATCTAGGGGATGAGTGGAATGTTTACAGTGCAGGGATTGAAGCCCATGGGTTAAACCCGAATGCTGTAAAAGCAATGAAAGAAGCTGGAATTGACATTTCAAATCAAACATCGGATATTATTGATCCTGAGATTTTAAATAATGCTGATTTGGTGGTCACATTATGTGGTGACGCAGCCGATAAATGTCCTATGACACCACCACATGTAAAGCGAGAGCACTGGGGCTTTGACGACCCTGCTAAGGCTGAAGGAACAGAAGAAGAAAAGTGGGCATTTTTCCAACGTGTACGTGATGAAGTGGGAGACAGAATAAAACGATTTGCTGAAACTGGGGAATAATAATCAAATAGCCAAGAGAAAATTCTCTTGGTTTTCTTCTTAATCTATATATAAGTATTTGCTTATATACCATTATCTATGTGGAGGTTTTATCAATGAAAAAAGTAGAAATCTTTGATCCTGCAATGTGTTGCTCGACTGGGGTTTGTGGTCCGAGTGTCGATCCAGAATTAACAAGGGTAGCAGCAGCTGTTTATTTACTCGAAAAGAAGGGGTTCGATATTAAACGATATCAGTTAACAAATGATCCTGATAAATTTGCTGATAACAAGGAAATAAATCGTATCTTAATGGAAAAAGGACCAGATGCTTTACCTGTTGTTTTAGTTGATGGGGAAGTTGAAAAAGTTGGTAATTATCCATCAAATGAAGAATTAGCTGAGTGGTTTAACGTTGAGTCCGAAGAATTAACCAAAAAACCAAAAACTCGACTATCCATTAATTTAAATAACCTTAAGTAAATTTGAAAGTAGGTGAAACAATGTATCCACTATTCAACCCTAATCATATCAAGACGAAGTTTTTATTTTTAACGGGAAAAGGTGGGGTAGGTAAAACATCAACGGCTTGTGCAGCAGCTGTAGCATTAGCAGATCGAGGAGATAAAGTACTACTAATTAGTACCGATCCCGCTTCTAATCTACAAGATGTATTTAATATCGAATTAACGAGTAAACCGAAAGCTATTCCAAAGGTTGCGAATTTATTTGTTAGCAATATTGATCCAGAAGAATCAGCAAAAGCCTATCGCGAAAAAATGGTAGGCCCATATCGTGACAAATTGCCAGCAGCTGTTGTGGCTACAATGGAAGAGCAGTTATCAGGTGCTTGTACAGTAGAAATTGCAGCATTTGATGAATTTACGGGCTTTCTTACCAATAGCGAGATTGTAGATCAGTACGAGCATATTATTTTTGATACAGCTCCAACAGGCCATACGTTACGACTATTACAATTACCAACGGCTTGGAATGGATTTTTAGAAGAAAGTACTCACGGAGCTTCTTGTTTGGGGCCATTATCGGGACTTGCAGATAAAAAGGATTTATATGCAAAGGCGGTATCTGCCTTATCTGATGTGGCGAGAACAACGTTAATTCTTGTTTCAAGACCTGAAAGTTCATCCCTAATAGAAGCCGATCGTGCTTCCCGAGAATTAAAAGAGATCGGCATCAATAATCAAATCTTGATTGTTAATGGGCTCCTACAGGAGCATAACGAAAGTGATGAAGTGGCGTCTACCTTTTACATGCGTCAAAGAGAGGCTTTAAGGACAATACCAGAGAATTTAAACCAAATGAAGGTTTACTCATTACCGTATGTACCTTACTCGTTAACAGGAATAGAGAATTTACGTATTCTATTTCAACCGTACAAAGCGGAAGTAATGGCAGCGGATGTTGAACGAAGGGAGATCAACCTTCCAGGGTTAAAGGAAGTTGTCGCTGACTTTTCTGCTAATGGTACGAAGTTAATATTCACTATGGGCAAGGGAGGCGTGGGTAAAACAACGGTTGCATCAGCGATCGCTGTTGGATTAGTCGAAAAAGGACATCGTGTGCATTTAACGACTACCGATCCTGCAGCTCACTTAGAATATCAATTCCAATCTGAACAGCAGAATGAAAGATTAACGATTAGCAGAATCGATCCTAAGGTAGAAGTTGAAAAATATAAAGCAAAAGTCCTGGAAAATTCGAGTAAGGATTTAGATGAAGAAGGTCTTGCTTATTTAAAAGAGGACTTAGAATCACCTTGTACAGAAGAAATTGCCATTTTCCAAGCGTTCGCAGAAGTGGTGGCCAAAACAGAAAATGAAGTGGTTGTCATTGATACGGCACCAACTGGGCATACCTTATTATTATTAGATGCTTCCGAATCCTATAGCAAGGAAATAGCAAGATCAACAGGGGATGTTCCAGAAAGTGCTAAAATGCTATTGCCACAAATAAGAAATCCAAAAGAAACGGCTGTAGTCATTGTAACGCTTGCAGAGGCGACACCTGTTTTAGAAGCTTCAAGGTTACAAGATGATCTAAGACGTGCTAGTATTCATCCGAAGTGGTGGGTAATTAATCAAAGTCTATTTGCAACGAATACAACTGATCCCATTTTAAAAGGAAAAGCATTAGCAGAGCAAGTGTGGATTCAAGAAGTACATGATAAGCAGGCAAATAATGCTGCGCTTATTCCTTGGTTCCATGAGGAAAAAATAGGATATAACAGCTTAAAGGATTTTATTAGTTGAATAGGAATAAGTAAAGAATTACAAAAGGAGAATGGATGTAATGACAACAAAGAATTACCATGAATTATTTAAAAATCGGATATATATTGGTGGAGCAGACGACGTTAATGATTTACTTGATAATGAAAAAGTAGATCTTGTATTTGACTTAAGGGCAGAGGCGCCAACAGAAGAAGTAAACTATAATCGCGTGCACAGTCCAATCGTTGATGATGCAGCGGACCAAGATGAATCTGTTAAGAAATCCATTGAACAAGTAGTTAAGGCATATAATGAAGGAAAAAATATTTATTTTCATTGCCAAGGCGGAAGTAACCGTACAGGTACAGTAGCAATAGGCACGTTGCTTCGTTTAGGTAAAGCAAATTCTATTGATGAGGCAGAAAAAATAGCTAAGGAAGCTAGACCGAAAATAAATGTAAAGCCAGAGATGAAAGAAACGTTATCTAGAATATTCGCAAATAAATAAAATGAACTAGCAATAATTCAAGGATTAGGTGAAAAATTTCATCTAATCCTTTTATGTTTGACTGCTAACTTTATATCTTCAGCACATTACTACTTCCTTCACCATTTAGCAAAAGAATGTCCACGATATCTCCTTTTTTATAGCCTCTAGTACCGCCTGGTAAAACAACCAAACAATCTGAGTTTGCAAGTGACCTAACTACCCCCGATTTATCTAGCCCTACAGGTTGGGCGTAAATTTTACCTTCTTCAATTTTCATTTTACTACGAATAAAACGGACAAAAGGATTCGGTTTAGGGAAATCTACTTTTAGAAGTCCTTGAATTTTTTGTAAGTGTGGTTTCTCCGAACCTAAGTAGTGTTGAATCCATGGTCGAGCCAATAACTCAAAACCGACAAAGCAAGCAGAAGGATTTCCGGACAAACCAAATAATAGTTTACCTTTGTATTCAGCAACTGTTGTTACACTTCCGGGTCGCATCCCTATTTTATTAAAGAGGACATTAGCGCCTAACTTTTCATAGACTGCTGGTAAAAAATCAAAATCTCCTACTGATACTCCCCCGGTCGTAATTAGAGTGTCTACTTTTCCTAAAGCAGAAACAATAGACTCAAAACATTGATCGAATTGATCATCTAGTTTTCCGAAGTATTTTGGATCCCCACCGGCTTTTATTATTTGCGAGACAATCATATAAGAATTACTGTTCCTTATTTTTCCTGGTTTAAGTGCTTCATGAACATCTAGTAGTTCAGTACCGGTTGCGTACACTCCAATAACAGGCTTTTTAGTTACTGGTACTTTATGATATCCAAATGTAGCTAATAAAGCTTTCACTCCGGGTTCTATCTTGCGTCCAGGCTCAACAAGTATTTCACCGATACGTGTTTCTTCTGCTTGGAACGAAACGTTATCCCCAGGCTTAAAAGATCGTTTAATAACGACATAGGTATTTCCACTTCTGACCACTTCTTTCGTTAATTCAAACATAACAATTACATCAGTTCCTTTTGGCATTTTTGCTCCGGTCATAATTCGAATTGCTTGCCCCTGTTTTGGAACCTTTTTTGCGATCCCACCAGCTCCAACTGTTTCAATTACTTCAAGTTCAATTGGGTTTGTTTGAGATGCTAAAACTGTGTCCTCAGCTCGAACAGCGAATCCATCTAATGGAGAGCGGTTAAATGGTGGAATATCATGGTCTGCTTTTATTGGCGCATGTAATATGCGGTTATCACTTGCATCTAATGAAACATATTCACACACACTTTCTCTTGAAAATTGCATGACTCTTTCCACTGCCTCTTGTATTTTAATTGGGTTACGATCGATTTTCATACATATCTTCCTTCCTTCACTGAAATGTCAAAAATGAATTCTTAGAAAGAGACTTCTTTTTACGAATAGTTTAACTGATCATTCAGTAATATCAACGATTTTTTTTGTAGGGAATATTATTGCCACAATTACGTTTTTTCCCTACAAGAGATATCCGTTTTCCTGATAGTGATAAAAATCACAATTAGTGCAAAATGAAGATAACAACAGGCACTACAATGAAAAATATCCCAATATATTGATCAACTAATGCACTTTGTGAATAATTTCACAAAGAGAACGAAATGCGTGTTATAGTTTAAGTGTACTAAAAAGAAGGAGGGGATTAAATGCTATCAAATATCGGAATACCAGGATTAATTTTAATTTTAGTCATCGCACTTATTATTTTCGGACCTAAAAAGCTACCTGAAATGGGTAGAGCAATAGGTGAAACATTAAAGGAGTTCAAAAAATCAACCCGTCAATTAACAGAGTTTGACGAAGTATCACAGGATAAGACAAAAGAGTAACTAAAAAAGGATATAGATGAAGAGGAGGAAAAGTGCATGAGAAGACGTACGTTTCTTAAAGCAAGTGCAGCAGCTGGTGCATTAGCGGCGGTTAGTAGTGCAATGCCAATTTCATTAAGTAATTTAGAAGAATCGAGAGTCAAAGCAGATGCAATGAAAGAAGAAAAATGGGTTAATAGTTTTTGTACTAACTGTGTAGGTTGGTGTCCTTTACGAGTTAGAGTGGTAAACGGCAAGGCAGTTCACGTTGAGGGAAACCCACTTTCAAAAACAACTGGCGGGAAGATTTGTCCTAAAGGCCATTTAGGTCTTCAACAAATGTATGATCCAGATCGTATTAAAGGCCCGATGAAAAGAACGAATCCTAAGAAAGGTAAAAATGAAGATCCGCAATTTGTACCTATTTCATGGGATGAAGCATTGGAAACAGTAGCAAATAAAATGAAGGAGCTACGTAATAGTGGTAATGCTCACAAAGTAGTATTAAATCGTGGTCGTTACAACACGTTAGATGTTCATTTATTGTACGAACGTTTTTGTAAAGTTTATGGAACTCCAAATAATATATCTCATAGCTCAATTTGTGCTGAGGCAACGAAGCAAGGTAGACAGATGGCAGATGGAGTATGGGATTATGTGGGAATTGACCTAGAAAGAACGAACTATCTATTATGTTTTGGAATGAGCCCGCTAGAAGCTCATCGTCCATATACAAGATTACTTAATGCTTTCGGAAAGGTTCGAGATCGAGCCAACCGTATAAAAATGGTCGTCGTAGATCCGCGAATGAGTGTTTCCGCTGCTAAGGCAGATGAATGGGTTGCATTAAATCCTGGAACAGACGGAGCTCTTGCTAATGCTATAGCACATGTTATCCTAACCGAAGGGTTATGGGATAAGAATTTTGTGGGAGACTTTGTAAATCCAGAAGATAAGTTTACAACTGGAAAAACAATTATGGAAACATCAGGGACTAATGAAGCTGGTGAACCGATACCAACATTTGTTGAAAATGAAACCCATGGGTTAATAAAATGGTGGAACATGGTTTTAAAAGATGCTACCCCTGAATGGGCGGCAGATATTACAGGTATTTCTGCAGATCGTATTATTAAAATAGCGAAAGAATTTGCGACAACAAAACCTGCGTATGCTTGGAGTGGTCGAGGAACGGGAATGCGGCCTAATGGAGCCTATTGCACATACAGTGTATACGTATTAAATGGGTTAGTTGGATCCATTGATGTACCCGGAGGAATTATTTATCCATCAGGTTCAACATATGCAGAGGATCCAATAGATCATACAGTGGTAATGGACGATATTGCTAACAAAGGCTTAGAGCAACCTCGTATAGATAACCGTCGTTCAAAGCAATTTCCAAATGCGGGTGTTGTTACAGCACAATTAGGGGAAGCCATATTAAATGAAGACCCTTATAATGTTGAAATGATTTTAGCGTATTTTAACAATTTTACATTCTCAATTCCAAATACGAAAGTATATGAAGAGGCTTATGCTAAAGTTCCATTTATCGTTCATATTACACCAATGATGGCTGAACTCACGACCTATGCTGATATTATTTTACCTACACCAACGAGCTTTGAGAAATGGAATTACACACACCCAGTAAAATCAGGTCTTTATGCGGAAACAAGAATTTCTACACCTGTCGTACAGCCTTTATATGACACGATGCAAACGGCTGATATTACACTTGAGCTTGCAAAGCGTATTGGGGGATCAGTGGCAAAGACATTCGAAGGGGTTAATGTTCAAGAATATATTAAGGCACGCTTAGGAGAAATGCAGTCTTGGGATGAGTGGATGGAAAAAGGAATTCATGTAAAAGATCCGTATAAGATTGGTTCTACCCGAGAGATAGGTTTTCCAACACCTACTGGGAAGTTTGAATTTTTCGCGAACACTACTAAACTATTATTTGAAGAAAGAGGAATTTCTGTAACGAATGATGCTGACATGGCACGTATAAAGGTTGATGCAAGAGGCGATCTAGTTTACCTTCCACATTGGGAAAAACCTAAGGATTTAGGTACTAAAGAAGAGTATCCGCTATTATTAATCTCCTATAAATCAGCACTTGCAGGTGAAGGTCGTACAGCAAATAACCCTTGGGCTCAAGATCGTTTCTTAGTCCAGTATGGAGCGGGAAATACGACTTTTGCTGAGATTAATCCAGATACTGCAGAAAAATGGGGGATTAACGAAGGTGATTTAGTTAAAGTGTCGTCATTATTTGGAGAAGTACAATGTCAAGCCAAGCTTTCGGAAGGAATTCATCCTGATATCTTAGCCATGGTTTATGGTAATGGTCACTGGGCTTATGGAAGATTTGCGAAAGATAAAGGCGTAAACCCGAACGATTTAAAAGGTACAGATTATGAATATATTTCAGGATCATCAAGTTACTATAATACACGCGTAAAAGTAACAAAAGTTTAGGGAGGTGTAAAAAATGAGAATAGGAATGGTAATAGATATAGATAAATGTACAGCATGTCAAGCTTGCACGATTGCGTGTTGCTCTGAAAATAATCTTCCAAAAGGTATTCAAAGAACAAATATCTACCCAATTGGACCAAAAGGTAAATTTCCGAATGTCTCTATGCAATTTGTCTCAATGGGCTGTATGCAATGTGATGATGCACCTTGTGTGAAGGTTTGTCCAATTAAGGCAACATATATGAGGGAAGATGGAATAGTTATACAAGACAACGATAAATGTATGGGATGTAAATATTGTATGACAGCGTGTCCGTATGAAGCTCGAAATTTCAATAAATATGCACCGTTTACTGAAGAGTATGACGAAAAGCCAGAGTTTATAAATCCTAGTTCGAGTCTATCTCCAAGACATACTATTGAAAAGTGCGATTTCTGTAGCCATCGCCAAGACGCTAGTGATGGAATTGCTGCTACAGCATGTGTAGTAGCCTGCCCTTCAGAGGCACGGTATATTGGTGATCTTGATGATCCAAACAGTGAAATAAATCAACTGATTAGAAGAAAGCACGCTCAACCTTTACGACCAGAGCAAAAAACAAAGCCAAAAGTTTATTACGTGTGGGATAAATAAATTCCTAAAGAAAGGGAGGTATTAAAATGTCAGTTAACACAGAAGTTCAAACAAACGTACCTTTAAAGAATTCTATTATTCCTTCAGGTACGGCGTTAATATGGGTTGTTGTTTTTGGGGTCTTAGCTGCAGTAGGACTATTCGCTGCTGGAACCATTTTAGTTCAAGGTCAGTCTTCACTAGCAGCGACAAACTTAGTTCCATGGAATATCTTTGTATCAGCCTATGTATTCTTTGTTGTTACGAGTACTGGACTATGTTTCATATCTGCATTTGGCCACGTTGTTGGAATTCACAGGTATGAAATTATAAGTAAAAGAGCAGTAACTATGTCGTTAATTATGCTAGCGGTAGGTATGATGGCAATTCTTTTAGACATAGGCCGTCCGCTAATGATGATTAACATGTTGTTTTCACCAAATCCAACATCACCTATGTTCTGGATGGGATTACTTTATGGGGTTTATGGCTTCTTATTAGTGATGGAGCTAATATCTATAATTAAAGGTAACCATAAAGCAACAAAAATCTGGGGAACACTTGGTGTTCTTTCAGCGCTAGTTGCTCACGGAACATTAGGTGCATTATTCGGGATGCTTTATGCTAGAGATTTATGGTACGGAGAATATATGCCAATCTACTTTATTCTTTCAGCATTTGTATCTGGATTAGCAGCATTATCATTGTTTATCTTTTTATCTTATGGGTCTCAAAAAAAATATATCCCTTATAAGTTAGAAGGTCTGTTAAGTGAAATCGGTCGAATTTTGGCTTATGCTTTAGGTGCATTACTATTCTTCATATTTTGGAAGTCAGTTGCTGGACTTTACGCAGGAAAAGTAGAAACACAAATGTTATTATTCGGTGAATACGCAGTTAGGTTCTGGGTATTTGAAGTAATCATTGGAATATTAGTTCCTATGTTTATCCTTGCAAATAAATCAATGAGAACAAAAGGTGGTATTGTACTTTCAGCAATTCTAGTATTAACAGGTTTAGTGATGGCTCGTTTAAATCTAGTAATTGTAGGGCAGTTATCGCGTCCATTTGAGCAAGGATTGGCATCATATAGTGCCAACGCTTTAGAAATAATGTTCTTTGCAGGATTGTTTGGAATCGCAGGTCTCCTTTACATGATTGCAAGCACTATACTGAAGTTTGAAAAATATGAAGAAAAAATGAGTAAACAATAGTCATATAAGAAGAAGAATGAGCAACAAACAACTGGTTACAAGATCAGTTGTTTGTTGTCTCTTATTAAGTCACTCCGTCAAAATCGAAAGGAGACATCTTATGTCACAATCTACAGAATTAAACGTAATTGACAACAAATCTGAGGCTAGAGCTTATATTTACAAGTGGTTACAAGAAAAATTTGTAACTCCGAATGGAGAAAAATACACTGAATTTGATTTTTCTACATTAAGGGAAGCGCTAGCTTATATTGGAATGAACAATTTGGAAGCACCGATACTTGAAATGGAAGAAACCCTCAATCAAAACTATAGTGAGAAAGATGCAGTATTAGAATTTTGCAGATTGTTCTACGGACCACAAAAGATTCCTTGTCCACCGTTCGGTTCCTATTATGTTGACACGATGATACCAATGAATAAGTCGGCAGTAATGGCTCTTGAAGAATATTTGAATTGGGGACTTGTATTGTCTGAAAACACAGGGTGCTTTCCAGATCACATTGCAATTGAATTGGAATTTATCTATTATTTAGCAGCTAAAGAAGAAGATGCTAGAGAGCAAAGGGATTATCTAAAGGCAATAGAATTAGTAGATGCTCAACAACAATTTTTAGCAAAGCACTTAATTAAATGGGTACCACAGTTTGTAGAAAAAACTGTAGAAACTACAAATCTGAAATTATTCAGTGGACTAGTAAAGTTTATTAACGAGTTTCTTAAAGAAGATTATAGATTATTGAATGATATAAAAGAGCAATACAAACAGTCAATGAATTAGATTCAAATTCTTAAATGAAATAAAAAAACGAACATGAACAAATTATGTAATTGTAAGCATAGAGGGAGAGGGGTTGATAGTATATGAGCACAGCAATAAGTAAGTGGATTGAGGGGCATTCAATGGATCTATCTTTAGTTCAATGTTTGAATAAGCAAAGTCGCAGTGTTGTATGTGATAAGTGTATCGGCGGCTGTCCAACTAATGCATTACAATTAAACAATAAAAGTGAAATAGATTTTCTTAAAGAACAGTGCTTATATTGTGGGAAATGTGTCAGTGACTGCTCGGTTTTAGCATTTGATTTCATCTCAAAGCCATATACAAAAACAATTAAACAAATGACTGCTTATCCTAATAGTTCAATTACATGCGAACAATTTGAAAAATACCAAAAAGGTATTAAAGTACCATGTTATTTACACCTTGATACTGCAATGCTCATTCATTATGTCACAGTTAATAGAAAATTACCGACAGACCATCAGAATAATATGATTGTGGAATTATATATAGGAAGCTGTGAATCTTGCCCTCAAAATAAGCATATATATATATCAGTGCAAGATCATCTGACACAAATTCAAGAATGGTTTGATCAAGTAGGTATGGCTATAAAGATAGTTGTCTCATTAGATGATAAGCACTACTTTTCTAAAATAGATGAAGAGGCTGCTGATGGGATTACTCGAAGGACATTACTTAAAAGCCTAGCGTTTAACTTTTTTAAACGTACAGAAGAACAAGAAATAGAAACGAAAGATACTGCTCCTGAGCAATTAAATGTGAAGGGAAAATTTAAATACAAACGGGAATTAATTAATCAAGGGTTTACGCTTTTTCAAGATCAAGTTGAAAATAATTGTAACGTATTACCTCATTCAGATTTTGCAATGGTAAAGAAAAAGGAGCCATGTACTCATTGTCGTATTTGCGAAAAAATCTGTCCTACTAAAGCTTTGATTTGGGAAGATAACAACAGTAACTCAACATTAAACTTTTTTCCACAAAAGTGTATTGCTTGTCGTCGTTGTGAAAGTTGTCCAATGGGATCAATTTCGGTTCTGCCTATTTCTGCATACGATTATATTCACACTAATAAACAGCAAATAGCAGAGTTGATCACTGGAAGATGTATAGATTGTGGGGATAGTATTAGAAGTTTAGGTGATACACAAGATTTGTGCCCTATCTGCATAAAAAAAAGAGAAATCGCTCAAAGCTTATTTGATAGATTATAATAAATTACTTATATATCTAGCGAAGAGGTGCATAAATAAAATGTTACAAAAATGGTTGGCTAATCCGTTTGGTAATAGCACTTCAATACAATTGGTCGAGAGTTATTGTCTGAATTTTATAAACGAGGAAATTAACTGTTCACACTGTAGAAATGTTTGTCCAACAAATGCAATTATATTTAAAAATGACAAAATAGAACTTGATCATACTAAATGTAATAAATGTAGTGTGTGCGTTCACCACTGTCCAACAGATGCTTTATTTTTGGAAACTGAAACATTGTATCATTATGAAAACAGATCGCATCTAGAGAATATGTTTGTTTGACTTGCAAAAAACAAAAAGGCATCAAGATGATATCGTCTTACCATGTCTATCGGTTATTACACCAGAACTTATTTTAGTTGCACACATGCATAACAAATGGGTTCAAGTTTTTTATAATCATCATAAATGTAGAAATTGCCCTTTAAACCATAACGTTTCAAAAACAATGGAAACTCTAAGAGAACTAGATTACATTACTAACTATGATATTGAGCTTATTGATGATGAGTTTGATAAAAAGGCAAGGAAAAAAAGCCTAAAAAAACAACAATGGTTTACGTTTCATAAACAGAAGTCAAATGAACAAACGGAGAAATTAATTTTAATTGAACAAGTAAAATTAATATTGAAAATAAAATCCCAACACCTGAAAGAAGAAAGTATCTTGCTGAATATCTAAAACGTGAAAAGCAGGAAATGTACTTGTCAGTAAATTTAGCTGAAAAATTTAAATTAATCACATTAACGGTAGATGATCATTGTGATTTATGTGAAAAGTGCGTAAATCATTGTCCAACTGGAGCATTAAACATTGTAAATAACGACGAGGGGATAACCTTATCGCATAATGTAATACAGTGTATAGATTGTGAACTTTGCAGTGACAGCTGTTTATATATAAATCGAGCACTTCAAACGTGCCTTTATGAAGGAGTGGTTTTACCTAGAGTCTTGAAAGGGGCTATTCCTTCTGAGTGGAAAAAAGGTAAAAATCTATAATGTAAAGTAGTTAATTTAAGTATTAACTACTTTTTTGATTTTCTACAAAATGTAAGAAATCAAAACTAAACTACGAATTGTTATATTTTTGTTTTTGTATCTTAATGAATTTCATAATTCATTATTTTCGCTACTAAGTTCTAAATGTAGTTACGTAGAAACCATTCGCAACTACATTTAATTTGATATAGCACGGTAAAGGTAATTATGAAATTTACTCATCTAAGGTGCTGTTATTTATAAACGTTTAATGACAATTAACGAGAAATCAGCAAAAGTAACTTAAATAAAGGTATATTAGTTTTGTGGATTATTTTAATTGTTAATACTTGAACTGTATGAGCTTAACTTTTGGAATTGCGTCTACATTACCATGTTAAATGAGGTGAACATTATTAAAACACAATATTTATTCCTATTCTATTTATTTATATTAGTAGCATGTGATAAAACGCCCGAGTTAGAGTTTATTCATTTAGTCGAAAAAAATACAGCAGAAGTCTTTGTTGAAGAAGAAAACGACGCTACAGTAAAAGTTGCTTTTGCCTCTGTTGTTTCTCCAGAAGAAACGCGATATAAATATGAATTATTAATTAAATATATTGAAAGAAAAATTGACAAACCGATTACTGTTATTCAAAGACAGACGTATGATGAAATTAATCAGTTATTAAAAGATGGGGATGTTGATTTAGCTTTTATATGTTCACTTTCCTATGTTATCGGTAAGGAAGAGGGATATGTACTAGATATTGCAACTACTAAGATTAATGGAAATGATCATTATCAAGCATATATCATTACCCATATTAATAGTGATATATACTCAATTGAAGATTTAAGAGGGAAAAATTTTGCTTTTGTTGATCCTTATTCATATTCAGGTAAGTTAGCATTATTAGGGATGCTCGATGATTACGGATATTCAGAAGATACATTTTTTGATGAAACATTTTATACGTACAGTCATGACTATTCAGTAAAAGCAGTAGCGAGAGGTGCTGTTGATGCTGCAACGGTTGATGGAATTACCTTCGACATGTTAGTAGAAATTGAAAATGAAGATGCTAAGCAAATTAGAGTTATAGATAAGGGGCCGTTGGCAGGAGCACCGCCAATAGTTGTTTCACATAAAATTGATCCCAATTTAAAAAAAGAATTAAAGGATTTAATCTTATCTTTAAAAGATGATCCTGCTGGGAAAATAATCTTACAAGAATTAATGATTGAAGAATTTGTAGTCATTAACCAAGAGAACTATGAACCAATAAGAAACGTATTAAATTTAATGGGTGAATAACTATGAATATTAAAAGAAAACACTGGAGCTTTTTTTGGGGGCTTCCATCCACATTAAAATTTATGGAATGGTTTTCATTGTAATTACTTTAGTGACAGTTTTTAGTTTATTTGCAATAAGAATGTCAATCACTGAGACGTTATCTCAACAGTTAGATGATAGGGTAAAATCAATCGGTAGTGATGTAGCGGCAAAAAGTAGTGACCTTATGTTGACAAATAATATTTATGCCCTACAAAAACTTGTAAATGATACGAAAGCTAATAATAAAGACATTGAATATGTTTTTATTCTAAATGAACGTGGGAAACCACTTGTTCATACTTATGAAAATCAAATGTTAAGTGACGAGCTCAAATTATATAATAAAGTAGATAATAACGACAATGTAAATTTAGTTTTATTTAACTCTGAGAAAGGAATAATTCGTGATGTTGCAGTTCCAGTCGTAAAGGGGTTGGGTGGAACTGCAAGAGTAGGTTTACGAAATGATTCTTTGAACAAAGCGTTAGTCGATGTAACGAAACATATATTTACGATTATGTTTTTTGTATTAATTGTATCTGTTGTAATTGTTTTGGGATTAACAAGGATCATTACATTTCCAATTACAAAATTAGTGGGTTTAACTAAAAAAGTGGCAATAGGTGATTTCAGTTCAAGAATAAGTAATTTTCCGAATGATGAGATTGGAAAACTAACACATTCTTTTAATTCAATGCTTGGGAATCTCGAAAAAGAAAGAAATGAAAAAGAAGAATATTTTAAAGAAATATTAACTAGGAATCGAGAATTAACTCTATTAAACAGTATTTCAGCAAATATAACATCAATCGATGAAATGAAAAAGGTTTTGCAAAAGTTTGTTCAGAAAATCGTACATGAACTTTCATTAAATAGTGCATTTATTCAAATAAAAATAGGAGATCAAATCGAAGTGATTTCTGATTCAAAGGAAAAGTGTTTTTTAGACATGTATAGTAATGAGGCAGAAATCAAGGAACCAAGATGTTTATGTGAAAACGAGGAGGCTAAAGTAAATAATACTTTTCCATTATTAGTGAAAGATCAATATGTAGGGAAAATACAAATATGTAATACGAAAGAATTGGATCCTTATTCGGTAAAAATCTTAAAAACGATCGGAAATCAACTTTCAGTAACCATTGAGAATATTCAACTTTGGCAAGAGCTGAAAAAGAAGGAAAAAATCCGTGAAATGCTTTTAGAAAAAGTAATGACCGTGCAGGAAGAGGAAAGGAAGAGAATTGCAAGAGAGCTGCATGATGAAACGAGTCATTCCCTTTCATCGATTTTATTAGGTTTAAAAGTCTTACAAGAATCCCCATCAGATGAAGTCAGAAAAAATGAGATAAAAAAATTAAGAGAACTAACCCATAATACGATTGAAGAGGTACATGAATTAGCTTGGCAGTTAAGACCGAGCATCCTTGATAAATTCGGTCTAAAAGTAGCAATTGAACGGTATATTGAAGAATTTAAAAAGAAATTTCCGGCAGAGTTTGATTTAATAATTAACGGAATTGAGACGGATAGACTAAGACCAGAGATAGAGACAGCCATTTTTCGGGTTGTTCAAGAGTCATTAACGAATATTTTGAAGTATTCCAATGCTACATCAGTAAGCGTTATAATTATGAAAAATCGATCCATCATTTCAGTCATTATTGAAGATGATGGTGTAGGTTTTAATATTGAAGCAGTGTTAAATAAAGACCCTTCAAAATACAATTTAGGTATTAGAGGAATGCAGGAACGAGTTTCTTTATTAGGTGGGACGCTTAACATCGAATCTGAACGTGATCAAGGTACAGTAATTATGGTTAAAATTCCGTTAAAACCTGAGGGGGGAGATATACTTGACAGTCAGAATCATGCTAGTTGATGATCATCCTGTATTTCGTTCCGGTTTAAAAACTATTATTCTAGCAGAAGAAAATTTTGAAGTTGTTGCTGAGGCTGATAATGGGAAGACCGCCATCGAAAAAGCGTGTCGAACTAATCTGGATATCATCATAATGGATATTAATATGCCTGAAAAAGATGGTATTGAAGCAACAAAAGAAATTATGGCCAAAAATCCTGATGTGAAAATATTAATTTTAACAATGTATTCAGATGAGGCATATTTGAAAGAGGGTCTTAATGCAGGTGCTTCTGGGTATGTGTTAAAAAGAGCTGTAGATACAGAACTAATTACTGCAATCAAGACAGTAATTAGAGGCGAACACTATATTTATCCAACTTTAATTCCTAGTTTATATGGTAAACCTAAAGAACAAAATATAGATATAAACACTAGTGTTGAAGATGATCTACTTAGTCAAAGAGAAAAAGAGGTTTTAAGGCTCATAGCTCTAGGTTATACACAAAAGGAAATCTCGACAGAGCTTTTTATTAGTATTAAAACTGTAGAAACTTATAAGGCAAGATTAATGGATAAGATTGGTGCAAAGAAAAAGTCGGACCTAGTTAAGTATGCTTTGAAAACAGAATTATTAACAAACATGGATTAATAAATTTCCAAATTCATTATTTTCACTACTAAGTTCTAAATGTAGTTGGATAAAAACCATTCGTAACTATATTAGATTGCCTAGCTAGGTTATAAATTGAAATTCACTCAAATAGTAATATTTAAGCGTGAATGGTTCCTAAGTTTATATAATATCCTTCTAGTCAGGGGATATTTTTATAAATATAATACAAACTAGATAATGAATACTCGCCCTAAAAGTATTCGACAATTCTTTGGCCGACTAATCTTGTTTAGATTGGTCGGCCATTTATCCTTTTCTTATCAAAGAAAGAGAATTTTAACTGAGTGATCTTCAATCTGCTCTAGGTGATTGGAAGTTTACAGTGCTGGTCTTAAAGCCCACAGTCACGCTCAAGTGTACAAAGTACCATTATATAAACAAGTCCTTTCAGAGTTGTATACAAATATTAAAGAGATATCGAGATATTATGTTTGGTGATGACAAACCGAAACCGATTACCGTAATTATTACTACATTAGCAGCAAGAGCATATAGTGGTGAGTGGTGAAAGTGATATATACATCGCTTTAAGTAATATATTAGATAGGCTTTTTCAAAAACTTTGTGGCTTTTAGGTCGTAACCAAGCATTCGTTTGGTTACGACCTAAAACTATTAGCAACAATATTTTAGAAGAGCCATTAGATAAAATTTGTATCATATAGATATGAAATAATTTTGGCGAAAGCGAATTCACACAACTGTTATGAGAATTGTTCATAAGTTTTCAAATCAATCATTAAGTGAAAGAACAGCTTTCGCAGCAATAAAAATTATTGAGAAGCACTGGAAGATCGTCGACAAGAATTTCATTGGTTAGTAAGATGATGTCAAAGACAAAAAATGTCTAATGTTTTAAACGGAGTCAGCTATGAACGGCTACAAAGTTTACTGCAAATGATTTATTTTTCATGAAAATATATGTTGACAAATCGTAATGATTCCGTTAACCTCAATATAGAATTAAATACCTCGTTAGGTGAGGCTCCTGTGCTGGAGATATGCTGCTGCCCAAAAATGTCGAAAGACGCCAATGGGTCAACAGGAACCATCGAATTAAGGTGGTTTTTAACGTAGCTGGAACTATTCCTATGCCGCACAGTGCTAAAGCTCTACGAATGGAGGGAAAGTATTTATTTGTGTTGCCTATTTATAGGTCTATACACTGTATTTTTGTTGCGCATCAAACACCTTCATTCGTGAAGGTGTTTTTTTACGTTTCAAAGAAATCGGAGGTGGGGAAATGGATAGTGACTCGGATAGTAGGACAAATAACAACTTTTTGATAAAACAAACTAACTTAATACAAACTATTACTAAGATATTGAGGAGTTCCATTTCTACACCTCTGGTGTTAGGTCTGCTGAATTCCAATTAGGAGGAAGTGCCATGGTAAAATTAGACCAACAAACTCGTGAAACTTATCAAAATCACATCATTCAAACAATTATTGACCAAAATATGACTGATTTTAGAGAACTTTTTTTTGAATTACATCCTACAGATCAAATAGACATCTTAAATTCAGTAACCAAAAAACAGCGTGCTGTTTTTTATAAATTTGTGAAACCTGACGAGTTTGCGGAGATATTTCAAGGGCTGGAAGTTAGTAAGCAAAAATTGTATATCTCAGAATTGCAACAGAACTATGCTATCGATGTTATCAATAATATGCCTTACGATGACATAGCTGACTTTTTTGCAGAGCTTCCCGAAAGCACGAAAGAATTGTATTTGAGTCAAATGGATAAGGATGAAGCCGCGGAAGTAATCCACCTATTAAAGTATGATGACCAAACAGCCGGTGCAATTATGACGACAGAGTATATATCCGTGGCATCATCAGATACCGTTGGGAACGTTATGAACCGCCTACGGTTAGAGGCACCTGAAGCAGAAACAATTTACTACCTTTACGTTATTGATGAGCAGTTGAAATTAGTAGGAGTTGTATCATTAAGAGATTTAATTGTTTCACCTTTAGATCAAAGTATTGAAGAAGTTATGCTTTCAAGGGTTAGATCGGTTGAAACACACACGGACCAAGAAGAAGTGGCAAGGATAATGAAAAAATACGATTTCCTTGCCATTCCAGTAACTGCTCAAGGAATGCTTGTTGGGATTGTCACAGTTGATGATATTATGGATGTTGTTGAGGAAGAAACAGAGGAAGATTTTGGTGAGATTTCAGCTGTTAGAGGTTCCATTGATGCCAATGTTACTGCTTTTGCTGCAGCTAAGAAACGCGCACCATGGATTATCATGCTAATGTTTTTAGGGCTGGTAACCGCTGGTGTAATTGGAGAATTTGAGGAAACCCTAGAAGCAGTCATTATATTAGCGGTATTTATTCCGTTAATTATGGACTCAGCAGGAAATACCGGTACACAGGCTTTAGCAGTAGTTGTACGTGGATTAGCGTTGGGATCTGTTGACGGATCATCTGTTAAGAAAATGCTGAAGCGCGAATTTGGAACTGGACTTATGCTCGGGCTAATTTGTGCCATTACATTGCTAATTATTATTCCGTTTTTATACGATGGTGGATTAATACTAGCTGCTATTGTGGGTGTTTCCTTATTTTTCACTCTCAGCTTCTCTACCATGGTTGGAGCTACAGTTCCTTTAATTATTAATAAGTTAAAAATCGATCCTGCAGTTGCGTCAGGCCCATTTATCACAACTATAAATGATATTATGGGATTAATTATTTACTTCTCAATCGCAACAGCCTTATTAGATTATTTACCTCAATAATATATTGGTTAACGACTAAGTTTAAGACAAAAAAATGCAATTTAAAAGAGGCACTTTAATAGGTGCCTCAGGCTGTTGAGGAAGTCTCAACAGCCACTTTTATTACAATACAGATACCAGCCAAGCTTGACTCTTCGCGCATAGCGTGACGTTTGAAGACTAAATGAGGCAGTGAGACAAATTCATTTTCCCACTGCCTCATTTAGTTTTCTTTTTTCTATAAAAAAATTAAGTCTTCAACCTATATAAGAAACCCTCTGTTTTTTTAACAGGGGGTCTCTAGACACTCTGAGGCCCCTTAATAGGAGCCACTAAATGACCTTACATAACTGTAATCAACTCAACCGGACCATGGTCATCACAATGGTCACCATGAACATGATGCAGTCTACCGTTAACTAAATAATCGAAATGGTCTCCATGGGGGACCATTTCATGTCCACAATCTTCTTCGTGATTGCAACCACAATTCATTGGTTTACATTCTGCAGGATTGACCTCAGAAACTTCGATTGTACACTCGTCCCAATGCCCTTCGTGTTCGTGATGCAAATGTCCATTATGAATATAATCAATATGGTCATTATGCCTTATTTTCGTATGTCCACATGCGATACTATGTTTATGGTTATGATTCGTGTGAACGTGGTGATCTTTTTCCGCCATAAAAATCCCTCCTTTCTTTCATTGTTCATTGTTCCCTCTTGAAGAGTAAATTAGTAATTTATAGACAGGGAAGTGTGTAAAAATTAGGTTTTTAGTTGAAAACAATTATCATTATCAACGAACTGTGGTAAATTTACCTAAGTAAATCTGAACTTTTTAACAGAGTAAGCTTGAAAAATGGAGGGGATAAGCTTGTTAGTAGTTTGTAAACACCATATTAAACATGGATTACAATATCTCAACACACCACACATAGCTTCAATTAAAGATGAAAAATATAAAGTGTGTTGTGTATTTTGCGAACATAATGCCAACTATAAATTATTTTACTCCATACCAGTCTCAAAAAGTCATAGATTGCTTGTGCAAGAAATGATTAAGGGAAAGAAATATAACTGATTAGATCGTGACTAGAACTCTAAAAGTTGATCATTCTAAGATTACAGTTACCTTATCTTTTCCTTTAAAAGTTACATATGCCATTAAGGTCAAATGTAGTGACTGCATGTTTGAAAGTGACGATGATATCATAGCTTTCTTAGACCAGGCTGTTTTCCCATAGACTGTTGTTTTCAAAGAGCATAATGTATTGCACTATGTTTGGTGGCATCTTATCTGCTCAGTTATCGAAATGAGTAAAAGAATAAGGTACTGTACATTTTTTTCTATGTTACAAAAATATTGTTCTAACTAATTAGTTTGACAGATTTGTATAAATTGATTATATTTTGTAATAGAGAAAAATCGTAATCATTATGATTTGTAAATCGTAATTATTTTGATTTAAAGGAGAGGTTACTATTGAAAAAGTATAATTTAGTGTTGTTTTTCATAGCTATTTTTTTTATAACAATGGGCTGTTCTAAAGTGTCTGAGGTTACTGAAACGAAGACAAAAGCTTCTGAAGAGGGGACAGGGACTGAACCAAAGTCGGTTACGTTACTGTATAGTTTTGCCCCTGGTAGCCTAGATCCTCACACAGAGTCCATTACGGTGAGAGCAGGAATTACTGAGACGTTAGTAAAAATTGATGAAAATCTAGAAATTAAGCCTTGGCTTGCCGAAAGTTGGGAACAAATAGATGGTAAAACATGGAGGTTTAAGGTGAGAGAAGGAGTTACGTTCCACGATGGGCTACCTGTTGATGGAGAGGCGGTTAAAGCTTCATTTGAAAGAGCGATTGAGGTAAGTAAAGCACTTCAATCCCTTTTAAAGATTGAGTCTATTGAGGCAGATGGTCAGCAAGTAACGTTTAAAACAACCGATGAGTACCCAGCGTTTATTTCTGAACTAGTACATACAAATGCCTCAGTTATTCAAGTGAATGCTGAGAACATTGAGCATGCACCAATTGGTACTGGACCTTTTAAAGTGACATCATATATTCAAGATGTCCAAATACAGTTGGAACGTTTTGAGGGGTATTGGGATGGGGTGGCTAAGTTAGAGAAAGCAACTGTTAAGTTTAACTCTGACGGAAATGTTCGTTCGTTAAGTTTACAGTCAAAAGATGCGGACATTGCCTACCATATTCCTACTGAAAGCATAGAGATAATTGAGAAGTCAGATTTCTTAAGAATTGAGTCAATTCCAAGTCTTCGCGCGCATTTTATTCTTTACAACAATAATAAAGCAACGATGAAAGATGTAAAAGTACGCCAAGCATTAGATATGTTAATAAATCGTCCAGTAATTGCAAAGGATCTTATGAATGGTCACGCAACTGAGGCAAATGGTCCATTTAACAAGAACCTACCTTTTGGGAGTCCAAAAGAGATAACTGCCTTTGATCCTGACAAGGCTAAAGCTTTATTAGAAGAAGCAGGTTATCACCTAAACGCAAAAGGGTTGATGGAAAAGGATGGCCAAACTTTATCTTTAAAACTAGCGACATATCAAGGACGCCCAGAACTGCCTCTTATGGCCCAATATCTTCTTGCAGAAGCATCTTTAGTAGGAATTGAAATAGACATAGTTGTTGTTGAGAATGTGGATAGCTATTTATTCGAAAACCAAGATGAGTGGGATATGGTTACTTATAGTATTTTAACAACTCCTCGTGGAGATGGAGGATATTTCTTTAACGTAGCTTATCTTCCTGCTGCTTCGTTAAATCCTGGGCAGATTGATAACCCAGAGCTTACTTCGCTTATTGAGGTACTTAATACAACGAGTGATCAATTCACTCGGAACGAGTTGAAGAGTCGCGGTGTTGAAATAATTCAAGAACAGGTACCACAATCCTTTATTGTTTATCCACACATTGTTGTCGGTGTAAATGAACGGGTGATCAATTGGAAGCCAGGTGCAGAGGAATATTATTTACTTACAAATACTTTGGATGTGAAATAGGTGATTCAAATTATCTTTGCCAGACTAGGGCAAATGGTGTTTGTTATCTTTATGCTAACAATAATTACGTTTAGCTTGATGAAGCTTGCACCGGGTGACCCTATTTGGACAATGCTACAAGTTGATGAAGTAATCATCACTTTTGAAGAAAAGGAAAGTCTAAGAGAAGAACTTTTATTTGATCAGCCAATTCTTATCCAATATGGAAATTGGTTAAAAAATATAGTTCGATTAGATCTAGGGAAATCTTTCGTAAGTCAACAGCCTGTAACGAAAGAAATTGGCAGTAGAATTATGCCGACCTTGTTTTTAACTATGGGCGGCCTTGCAGTAATGATGGGTATCGCCTTACTTTTAGGAAGTCTTGCTGCTATTTATCAAAATCGCTGGATTGATCACCTGAGTAGGTTACTAGCTTTCGCTGGGGCAAGTGTTCCTACCTTCTGGCTTGGTCTCATTATGATTTATCTGTTTTCGGTGAAATTTGCAATTCTGCCAGCGTTAGAACATGGAGGTATCAAGAGTTTGATACTTCCATCTTTTACGTTAGGTCTAGGTCTTGCCGCAGTCTATGCTAGGTTACTTCGAGCAGGACTATTAGAGAGCTACTCTCAAGAATACATTCGCGCTGCTCGGGCAAGAGGTATAGGTGAGTGGCAAATTTTGCGAGTTCACGCCTTGCGTTCAGCCTTGGTACCAGTCATAACTATGTTTGGGATGAGCTTTGGTAGTTTATTAGGAGGATCAGTGGTTGTCGAAGTGTTATTTTCTTATCCTGGATTAGGTAAATTAGTGGTTGATGCGGTGTTTAAACGAGATTATCCACTAATTCAAGGGTACGTTCTCTTTACAGGGGTTGTCGTTGTTTTTGTAAATTTAATTGTAGATTTATCTTACCGGTTTCTAGACCCTCGAATTCGTTACGGGAAGGGTGGACATTAGTGACTGTGAAAGAGTTTTTTCGTGATCCGATGTTAGTAGCAGGATTTTTGATTTTATCAATCGTTATGATGTTAATAATAATTGGTCCTTTTGTCATTCCTAATAATCCATTTGAAATGAATATGGGAAATCGTTTTGCTAGACCGACGTTACAGTACCCATTAGGAACCGATTTTTTCGGAAGATGTATTTTTTCTAGACTAATTGAAGGGGCAAAATATACCTTAGGCTTATCGACACTCGTTCTATTAGCAGCTCTTTCTATAGGTGTTCCGATTGGTTTAATTTCTGGGTATGTAGGAGGCAAACTAGACGCCATTTTGATGAGGATTGTTGATGGGTTAATTGCGTTTCCTGACTTTATTTTGGCAATTGCTATAGCAGGATTTTTAGGACTCAATATGAAGAATGTTGTTATAGCCATCATTGTCGTAAAATGGATTAGCTATGCACGGCTAGTTCGAAGTAGTACACTAGCGGAAAAAGAGAAGGACTACATTCTTGCAGCAAAACTGAACGGATCAAGTCATCCAAAAATTATTGTTAAACATTTATTTCCTCATATTGCTTCCCAAGTGGCGATTGTTGGTAGTTTAGATTTAGGAAAGATTATTTTAATTATTGCATCGTTATCTTACTTAGGTATTGGAGCTCAACCTCCAACTCCTGAATGGGGAGCGATGTTAAATGATGCAAGACCTTATTTTCAAACAGTTCCTACCTTGATGATTTATCCAGGTTTGGCAATTATGATGGTTGTTCTTAGTTTCAACTTAATTGGCGATGGTCTTAGAGAAGCGCTTGATATAAAGAATAGATCGTGAGGTGATCGTAATGAGAACTAGTTTAATAGATACAAGCCCTGTGTTGCAGATAAAAGGTTTATCTATTAAAAATAAGCAAAACAAGCAACAATTGCTTCATAGCTTGGATTTAACGATTAACCCAGGTGAAATGGTTGGCCTTGTAGGTGAAAGCGGCAGTGGGAAAAGTATAACTGCATCTGCTATTTTAGGGTTACTACCAAGGCAACTAGAAATAAATCAAGGTGAAATCTCATTTCAAGGGAATAGAATTGATCATTTACCTCAACAACGACTACGCCCATTGCGTGGAAGACATATGGCAATGATATTTCAAGATTACAACGGCAGTCTAACTCCGTTTATTAAAATAGGAAAACAGATGATAGAAACACTTCGTATCCATGAAAAGATAACGAAAAAGGAAGCAAGAGAACGTGCCTTAGAAGCTTTACAGCGTGTGAAGCTTCCGGAAACAAGAGTGTTTGAAAATTATCCTTTTGAGCTAAGTGGTGGACAAAAGCAGCGTGTCGCTATTGCTATGGCAATGATGCTACATCCAGCCTTGTTAATTGCAGATGAGCCAACTACGGCGTTAGATGTTGTAACGGGAGAGCGGATTTTGGAACTCATCAAAGATCTTCAAAGTGAATTGAAATGTGGTGTTTTATTAATTTCACACCATTTAGGTGAAGTGTTGAAATGGTCTGATCGTATCGCAGTGATGTATGGTGGACATCTAGTAGAAGAAGGAACAACTAGAATAGTTGGCCAACATCCGTATACAAGCTTACTTCTACAGTCTAGACCACAGTTAACCAATGAGTTTACTGAACTAAAATTAATTCCTGGAGAACCAGGGAATGTCTCGGAACTAGGTTGCCCATTTGTAAATCGGTGCCCGAGTAGAGTGGAAAAGTGTTGGGAGAGTAACCTAAAATTAGTTTATTTACAAGCTAATCATCGGGTCTCTTGTCACTTGTTTGACCGACAATTTTATTGCAATGAGGTACGGTAACAATGAGTGTTTTGTTAGATGTTTGTCATGTTGAAAAAAAGTATCAGGACCAATTCTACGCAGTTAAAGACGTTTCTTTTCAAATAAAAATTGGCGAATGTTTGGGTTTAGTTGGTGAGAGTGGCAGTGGAAAAAGTACAATTGCCCGCGCAATCCTATCTGTTGTGAAGCTAGATAAAGGGGCAATTTATTTCCACGGATCAAGGCTAGATACACTTCAGGGTGAAAAGCTAAGGCAAATGCGAAAGCATATCCAAATGGTGTTCCAAGATCCTACATCTTCTCTAAATGAGCGCTTATCCATTTTCACCTCTGTGATGGAACCTTTAGATAATTTTAAAAAAGTAAAGCCTTCTTTTTTAGCTGATGTTAGACATTCAAGAGAAGAAACAGCCATTAAACTATTAGAGATGGTTGGTCTCTCAAGCGATTTTTTAAAGCGTTATCCGCATGAATTAAGTGGTGGACAAAAGCAGCGAGTAGCCATAGCTAGAGCCATCAGTTTAGGACCAGATTTAATCATATGCGATGAACCTACGGCTAGCCTTGATGCTTCTATTCAGGCGCAAATACTAAATTTGTTAAAAGAACTAAAAAAAGACCTAGAGATGTCTTACTTATTTATAAGTCATGATATTGCTGCCGTTCAATATATGAGTGATGAAATGATTGTGATGAAAGAAGGGGAAATTGTCGATCAGTTTTCTACGCAGCAATTATTGCATTCTGATCGTAATTTATACACGCGGCAGCTAATTCAAGCTAATTCGTATTAAAAAATTAATGTGGTCTTCTTTTGAAATAAAATAAGCTATTAGGGATCAATTTCATTTCATTATTATAATAAAAGCTGCCCCCTGATACCTTGAAATTAGAGTGACTACTACTAATTGCAAACTAGGAGAAAACATCCTAGTAAAAGAGGTGTTGAAAAATGATAGATGTTCGAGAGGTAAACGACACTGAGATTGAGGCTGTGAGCCACTTCTTACTTAGTACAATGGGTGAAGTCTTTCCATTCCCACTAAGTCAGAGATCTTTACGAGATTTAGAGGAAATGAAAGAACGCTTTTTAGACCGTAAAGATGCAACATTTTTGGCGGCATTTTTTGAGGGGAAAGTGGTGGGAACTTTAGCTATTGACCGTTATGACAACCGAATTAAAGCTCTTAGAGGGCGTTTTGATTTGGATGCTACATGTGAAGTAATCAAATGTTATGCAGATCGAAATAAACGGCGACAAGGCATTGGTAGTTTACTTTTTGAAAAGGCAACAGAGTTTTCAAAACGAGCAGGCTATCAAACAATGTATCTCCATACTCATAAGTTTTTACCAGGGGGATTCACGTTTTGGAGGAAAAAAGGTTTTTCAATTATTCTTGATGAAGGTGATCCTTTTGAAACGGTTCATATGGAAAAAGGACTGTAAGTGTTGAATACATTAGCAGTAGACCTTTCGAATAATCGTCCTGCCTTAACTAATCGCAAGTATTTAGCATTAGCTATTCCGTTAATCATTTCAACACTAACAACACCATTATTAGGTGCGGTTGATACAGCAGTCGTAGGTCATTTATCAGACCCTGTCTTTATTGGTGGGGTTGCAGTAGGTAGCTTAATTTTCTCACAATTGTATTGGTTATTAGGTTTTCTTCGAGTTAGCACCTCAGGATTTACAGCTCAAGCGAAAGGTGCTAACAACCGAGAAGAACTTTTTTACTCATTTATTAGACCATTTCTTTTAGCGGCTATGTTAGGTTGCTTTTTCCTTCTGATTCAATCGCCAATAAAATGGGTAGCCTTTTCGATCATTCAAAGTAGTGAAGGTGTTTACGTTCAAGCAGCTAATTATTTTGATATTCGTATCTGGGGAGCACCATTTGCCCTTATAAATTATGTTATTCTTGGTTGGTTAGTTGGATCATCACAAATTCGTATAACGGTTTTTTCACAAATATTTATCAATGTCTTAAATATTATTTTAAATGTAGTTTTTGTATTAAATTTTAATCTTGGAGTTCAAGGGGTTGCTCTAGCTAGTTTAATAGCAGAAATTAGTTCGGTTGTGATAGGTTTGGTCATCCTCTGGAAGCTTAACATGATTCCAAAAGATCTCAATACACAATGGAAGAAGTTGTTTCAACATGGCCCGTTCGTAAAAATGCTCCAAGTAAATCGTGATTTGTTTATTAGAACTGTTTGTTTACTGACAGTCTTTACAATGTTTACATCAAAAAGTGGACAAATGGGGGAAGTTGAGCTTGCGGCTAACGCAATATTATACCAATTGCACCTTATTCTTGCCTATTTCATCAGTGGATTTTCAAATGCTAGCAGTATCTTAATTGGTAGAGCGGTGGGGGGCAAACAGATTGACCTTTATGATGCAACAGTAAAAATGTCGGCAAAATGGGGAGGCATAGCAGCTGTTACTCTTACACTTCTCCTCCTCTTATTTAGTGATTGGATCTTACCGCTATTTACATCAATTGAAGAAGTTCTATTAATGGCTAATCAATTTATGTATTGGCTGTTATTATTTCCATTAGTCAGCTTTTGGGGTTTACAATTGTATGGGATATTTACAGGTGCAACAGAGGGTAGACCTTTAAGGAATTCTATCATTCTTTCTTTACTTATTTTTCTGATTTCCTATTATGTGTTTGTTCCTATATTAGGCAACCATGGCTTATGGTTAGCGTTTATCTTATTTTCGCTTGCTCGGTCTATATTTTTATGGCCTTATTTACTTTCCTTGAAAAGTAAATGTTTCACGAATGGTGTTGGATAGGAAATTAATTGCATATTTAACCAAAATTTTTTAGTGGAAGGCTCCCGCTAGTCTCCGCCAACCAACGTACATAACGACTTCGTTTCTTGCTAAAGCAAGGAATGGGGTCGTTTTTTAATATTGCATGTAGAATTTGCAGAGTTCCTTTATTTGTTCAAAAATTGAGAAAAAAGAGCTTTTTTTTAAGAAAATAAGTGATCCTATGACCGTTTTATAAGTATACCTCATTTATAATTTCCAGCAGCCAAAAGTTTAAGTGTTTGGTCATGCAAGCCTCCATCCTCTTTAAATGATCGCTACTAAGACGAGTTACATCAATGCAAAAGAACATAGTGGTGCCTGTGGTACACCAAGTTACCGTAGCGTGTCAAAGGAATCGGCTATCTGTTGATATAGAAAGTCGAGTCTTCAGAAATTTATTGTTTTGGTGACAGTGCAACCCCCGATAATTATTCCCTAGTTTAAAACACCTAAAGGAAGTATCAATCCTAAAAAAAATATATTATAGAAAAATGAAAAGATCTATTGAAAACGTTTTAAAAGTGTAGTAATGTTGTTATTAAGAAATATCCGAAACGTTTTGGAGGTTTGGATCATGGCTACGATTAAAGATATTGCTAAAGCTGCTGGGGTATCTGTGACAACTGTTTCCAGAGCGTTAAATGGCTATCACGATGTAAATGAAAAGACAAGAAAGAAAATAAAAGAAGTTGCTGACCAACTAAACTATAGTCCAAATACACTTGCAAGAAGTCTTGTGATGAATAAGACAAACACAATAGGTTTATTAGTCTCTGAGCTTAACCGTTCAGGAGTTAAAGACAATTTCACTTTTGAAGTGATGTGCGGAATAAATGATTGTGTTGGAGACTTAGGTTACGATTTAATTCTCTTTAATACAAATCCAGATAAACAAAAAAAGAAGAGTTATACTCAACTTTGCCGTGAAAGACAAGTCGAGGGTGTTATTTTCCAAGGTATGAAGAAAGATGATCCTTATTTGAAAGAGATCATTGATAGTGAAATTCCGTGTGTTCTTGTAGATATTGAAATGCAGGGTGAAAATGTTGGGTATGTGACAACGGACAATGAATTTGGGGCACAAATGGCAGTAAAGCATTTGTATAATTATGGTCATCGTCATATTGCTATGGTTAATGGTCACGATCAAGCATTAGTTAGTATAAGAAGGCTACAAGGATATAAAAAAATGTTAAGTGAAGCCAACATCCCTTTTAATGAAAACTATGTTGTTGACGGAGGATTTTCTGAACAAAACGCAGAAGAAGTAACTATTCAGCTACTTAAGAATTTCCCTGAAATTACTGCTATCTTTTGTGCCAGTGACTTAATGGCAATGGGTGTAATGAAAGCAGCTAAAAATTTAGGTCTCAACATTCCTAGTGATCTATCAGTTGTTGGATTTGACGATATTCTTTTAGCATCATATGTCAATCCACCACTCACAACAATTGCTCAGGATAAATACAAAATGGGGTATGAATCTGCTAACCTACTAATTAATATCTTAAATTCAAAAGATAGTTCCCGAGTAAAGGTACTTGATAACCACTTAGTGATTAGGCAAACAACAGCTGAAAAACATTGTTAACTTCCCCGGAATGGGGGGAGTTGTTTTAACAAAATATACCGAAACGTTTCGGTTTTTATTTTAATAGAAATCCAAAACGTTTCGGTTAATAAATGATCTGTTTTTGAAGCTTTTCATAAGACATGGACATATGGCCTTAGTTAAAGTGGCAAAATGATAAATGATAGTACCAATTTTTAGTGATCAATTTTATAGAATGCATACACCAAAAGAAAATGCTAGGGGTGGAAGAATGAAAGATATTAAAGCGATAGCGCTTGATTTAGATGGAACTTTTATTAAAAGAGATGGCACTATCTCAGAACGAAATAAGCAAGCTGTTTTAAAGGCGTTAAATCAAGGGATTAAGGTGGTCTTAGCCTCGGGTAGAGTACCAGCAGCAAGTGTAATGTATCATAAGGCATTAGGGTTAGATACATACATGATTTGTTCAAATGGTGCATTAATATACGATTTTGTTGGTCAAAAAGCATTTAAAAGATTAGCTATAAATAAAGAGAATGCACGAAAGATTTTGGATCACTTTAAGCCTTTATCTAGGAATATCCTTGCCCATTATGATGATGACTTTTTCAGTTTATATGAAGATGAAGTCGTAAAATCTTGGTCCGAAAATGAAAAAAGAAGTCCAAGTTTTATAGGAGATTATTCTAGTCTTATTGGCGATAACATTACTAAATTTGAAATATTTCTAAACAAATTAGACGATGTTTATCCAAAGGAGCATGAGAAGACATTACCAAATGATATATACATTATCAATAAACCTGGTTATATTGAAGCGATGTTTCAACCGTCATCAAAATGGCATGCTCTAAAAGATGTGCTTGAGTTATATGGGATAAAACCAGAACAAACGATGGCTTTTGGAGATAATGATAATGATTTAGATATGCTTGAAAATGTTGGTTATGGAGTAGCAATGGAAAACGGTATTGATGAGGCGAAAAAGGCAGCAAAATATATCACCTTTCACCATGAAGAAGATGGTGTTGCTCGCTTCTTAGAGAAAAATATATTTTCATAAAAATGTAAGTAAGAAGAATGAAATATAAAATTTATAAAGAATGGTGGTAAGTCAATGGATTATCGAGTAATCAAGGAGAATGATTTATTTATTCTTTCTGATAAATCAGGAAATATACCTTCAGCAACATCTACAGAATATGGATTATATACGAAAGACACAAGGTTTTTAAGCACTTATAAATTATCGATTGAAGGAATAGAGTTAGTTCTTCTATCATCCGAAGCTAGACAGAATTATGTTGGAACCTTCAGGTTAACGAATACTGAAGTGAAAGAAAACGACAATATCGTACTATGGCGGGAATCGATTGGTATAAAAAGAAAGCGTTTTATTTATAATGATGCTTTTTATGAAAGAATTTACTTTGAAAATTATAATACACACTCTGTAACCTTAAAGCCTAGATTTGAAGTAGCTGCAGATTATAGTGATATGTTTATTGTTCGCGGTTTTCTAGGTGGAAAAACAGGGGTACGTACTCCGAATAAGGTAATTAAAGAAGGCATTGTTTTAGGGTACGAAGGTAGTGATGGTATTACTAGACAAACGAAGATAGAAATTTCACCAAGACCAGACTTAATCGAAGAAGCGGGAGAAATAGGTTTAACACTAGAATTAGGCCCTGAAAGCACGACAACGGTTGATGTATTGATTACTCCGGTAATTGGAAGTGTTGCTGAGAAGGTTCCTTTCGATAAAGCGCTTCACCAACTAGAATCGAGCTATAAAGAATGGAATGCTAAAAGTACAAAAATAGAATCAGATTCGAAACTATTGAATGACATATATTCGAGAAGTTTAGATGATTTAAGAGCTCTTCTTACTAATCTGGGTGAAGGTTCATTTCCAGTAGCTGGAATCCCTTGGTTTGCTGTACCTTTTGGAAGGGATAGTCTCATAGCAGCTATTCAAATGTTAGTTGCCAATGTGGAAATCGCAAAAGGAACTTTGAAAACTCTCGCAAAGTATCAAGGTAAAAATTTAGATTCATGGAGAGATGAGCAGCCTGGAAAAATACTTCATGAAATTAGATTTGGTGAACTAGCAAATAATAATGAAATTCCTCATACCCCATACTATGGAACAGTCGATGCAACTCCACTGTTTTTGGTACTTGCTGTTGAGTATTATCGATGGACAGGTGATAAAGAAACGATCACTCAAATTTTACCAAACATCAAACATGCTATTCAGTGGATAGAACAGTATGGTGATCGTGATAGTGATGGTTTTGTTGAGTATTATCAAGAATCGAGTAAAGGTATTGCTAATCAAGCATGGAAAGATTCTGGTGATTCAGTTGTTCACCGTAATGGGGAATTTGCTAAAGCACCAATCGCAATTGCAGAGGTACAAGGTTATGTATATGACGCAAAAGTTAAATTAGCAGCTATTTTTAGAGAGTTTGGCGATATCGATTTAGCTGAACAGCTTACAAATGAAGCGGCAGAGCTAAAGAAGAAATTTGCAAAAGAATTTTGGTTAGAAGAGGAACAATTCGTTGCAATCGCTCTTGATAAACATAAAAAGAAGGTTGAAAGTGTCACAACAAACCCTGGCCATTGCTTGTGGTCCAACCTATTAAATGAAGAACAAGCGAAAAAGGTTGTAGCAAGATTAGTTTCAGATGATATGTTTACTGGTTATGGAATTAGAACAATGAGTTCAACTTCTACACGCTATAACCCAATGAGTTACCATGATGGTTCTATATGGCCACACGATAATTCACTTATCTTCTTAGGAATGAAAGAACAAGGTTATGCTGAAGAAGCGATGAAGGTGATCCAAGGACTATTAGATGCGGCAAATCATTTTGAATACAATAGACTCCCAGAATTATTCTGTGGCTATAGCAAAAGTGAGGAACCATATCCTGTTGATTATCCTGTTGCGTGTTCACCGCAAGCCTGGGCTGCAGGAACTTCCTTAGTCATGATTCAGGCAATGCTTGGAATTAAACCTGATGTGCCAAATGGTTTAATTAAATTCTTACCATCCTTACCTAGCTCAGTTAATAAGTTAACTGTTAAGGATATTGCTATTGGAAAAGGACATGTTTCTGTTCAGCTTATCAAAGAAGGTGAGTATGTCTTACTTGAGGTATTGGCTAATACCACTGGATTAACGATTATTAATGAAGAAAAACAAATTTGATTGAGAGTTAGATAATCCTAATTTGGAGAAGTCTACTTCAATATAAAATTAGTAAAAGGAGAGGGAAATTAATGAAAAACCACTTTTGGAAATTGTTTTCAGTTTTAGTGCTTGCGTTTTTAATCTTACTAACAGGATGTTCATCATCAGATTCAAGTAAAGACAGTGATCAAATAACATTACGTATTGGAACGTGGGAAGGTGGAGACGCTTTTCAGATTCAACAAAGGTTAGCAGAAGAGTATATGGATAAAAATCCAAATATAAAAATCGAAGTAGAATCTGTACCAGATGGTTATGGTCAAAGAATTTTAACTCAAGTAGCTTCTGGGGTGGCACCTGATATTTTTCAAATTGGAGAAGATGACATTCGAACTTATGCTGATCGTGGTGCAATTATTGACTTAACCACTTTTACTAATAGCGATAGTGAATTTTCTGAAGCAGATTATATTGATACAGTACTTAATATTGGTAGAATTGATGGTAAATTGTTTACACTACCTAAAGATTTCAGTAATATAGCTGTTTATTATAATAAAAGATTATTTGATGAAGCAGGGATTCCGCACCCAGAGGTAGGTTGGACTTGGGAAGAATTTTATGAAATTGCTAAAAAATTAACGGTAAAAGATGGAAATCGTATTACGCAATGGGGAGTACAGTTACCGGGTACTGACCTTACAAGAATTTTACCTTTAATCTATGCATATGGTGGAGATTTAATAAGCCAGGATGGTACTCAATTTGAAGGATATTTAAACAGTGAAGGTACGGCTACAGCTTTGCAAATGTATTACGATATGTACTTTAAAGATAGCATTGCGCCAACAGACGTAGATAGAGAAGCCTTCGCAGGTGTAAACTTATTCGGTTCTGAAATTGTTGCTATGAGTGTCCATGGTCGTTGGCCAGCAGCTGGATATATAGATAATCCGAATTTAGAGTTTGGTACGGTAGCATTGCCAGAAGGACCTGCAGGAGCAGGGAATAGTATTGCATATGCAGGTTATGGGATCTATTCTCAATCAAAAAACCAAGCGGCTGCTTGGGATTATCTTAAATATTTAGCAGGTAAAGAAGGAACTTCACAATTCGCGGAACATGCATTTGTCGCTGTTCAATCTGTAGCTGAGGAATCTGGTCAGTTAACAAAACCTGTGTATCAAGGATTTACTGATGGAAACGAGCATATACGTCCGAAACCATCTCTATTAACTCCACATTTTGCTCAATCAGGTGCGGTGGTTATTAAAGAATTACTCGAGAAGATTACCTTAGGTTACGAAATGGATATTAACCAAGAACTTGATAGATTAGCAAAAGAAGCAGATGAATTATTAAAACAAGCACAGGATAAATAATTAAGGGCAGGTGAGGGATTTTCCTCACCTCTCTATTCCTAATTTGAGGTGATATAATGGCAACTGATCAAAAGAAACCCATACACAAAAACGATAATCAGTCTGTCCATAGAAAGAAATCATGGTGGAATAGCAGTCGTAAAGAAACACTGACATTTTACTTATTAATTTCCCCATGGATATTAGGGTTCTTATTTTTTATTGGAGGACCAATGATTGCATCATTGTACTTTAGTTTTACAAACTGGGACTTATTTACGTCGCCTAAGTGGGTAGGTTTCGATAACTATGTTTATGCATTTACTAAAGATCCACTTTTCAAACAATCTATCAAGGTAACTTTAATCTATTCATTATTTTCAGTTCCTATCGGTATGGTTGCATCCTTATTAATTGCTTTGTTATTACACCAAGGTGTAAGAGGTATGAGAGTTTTTAGAACAATATTTTATCTTCCTGCTGTTGTTAGTGGTGTTTCTGTAATGGTTCTTTGGATGTGGATTTTCAACCCAGAAATTGGATTGTTCAATACAATCTTAGGTTATATCGGAATCCAAGGGCCAAAGTGGATTTATGATCCAGATTGGGCATTACCTTCTTTAATCATCATGAGTTTATGGAGTGTCGGTGGTGGAATGGTCATTTGGTTAGCAGGTTTAAATAGTATTCCAAATTACTTGTATGAAGTTGCTAAAATCGATGGTGCAAATGCTTGGCATAGATTTAGATATGTGACAATTCCAATGTTGACGCCAACAATATTCTTTAATTTAGTAATGGGAATAATAGGAGCACTTCAAAGTTTTGGAGAAGCCTACGTAATGACAGGGGGCGGCCCTTTAAACTCAACTTTGTTCTTTAATTTTTATTTATTCCAAAAAGCCTTTGAGCATTTTCAAATGGGATATGCATCAGCTTTGGCTTGGGTGTTATTTGTAATTGTTTTATTCTTTACACTCTTAGTTGTTAAATCATCTAAACTATGGGTTTACTACGAGGGAGAAAGGAGATAATAAATGGCAAACTTAGATCATTCAAATAAAAAGTTATATTCTTCTCCTAAAAAAGGCTTCGGTATGAAGACTTCTAAATTTATTTGGCAGTTAATTGTTTATACACTATTAATATCCGGATCCATTGTTATGTTAATTCCATTTTCTGGATGTTATCAACAGCTTTAAAAGAATCTTGGCAGGTTTTTGAATATCCAGTAAGGTGGATTCCTGACCCGATACGTTGGGATAACTTTATCACGACATTTACTTCCTTGCCGTTTGGGAAATGGGCATTAAATACTGCTTTTATTACATTGCTAACAATTATTGGTACTTTGTTTTCATGTACAATTGTTGCATATGGTTTTGCGAGATTTAAAGCACGAGGTAAAGACGTACTATTCATGCTTATGCTGGCAACGATGATGCTACCAGGGGCAGTAACTATGATTCCTGTTTTCTATCTATTTTTGAAATTAGAGTGGGTAAACACATATTTACCACTTATTGTTCCTAGCTTTTTCGGAAATGCATTCTTTATATTTTTACTGAGACAATTCTTCTTAACATTACCAATTGAGCTTGAAGAAGCTGCAAGAATAGATGGCTTAAATACAATTGGCATACTTTATAGAATAATTTTACCTTTAACAGTTCCTGCCTTAATTACTGTGGCCATTTTCCAGTTCAATGGAGCATGGAATGATTTTATGGGTCCGTTAATTTATTTAAATAAGCCAGAATTATATACCTTATCCTTAGGGATAAATTTCTTTAAAAATGTTAACGAAACACAATGGAATTTCTTGATGGCTGCTTCGGTAGTTACAATGCTGCCATCCTTAATCTTATTTTTCTTAGGTCAAAAATACTTTGTTGAGAGTATTACTTTATCGGGTATTAAGGGTTAATAATACGAGGGAGGGAACATGATGGAAATAGGTGGGGTTATAGGTGGTTTATATCGTACTTGTGAATGGATAACTCGGGTAGCCTTCCTGGGAGTATTATGGATACTCTTTACTATTTTAGGGTTAGTTATTTTTGGATTGTTTCCTTCTACTGTTGCAATGTTGGCGATCACTAGAAAATGGATTATTGGAGAAAAGGAAATTTCAATTTTCAATACCTTTTTTGGTGTATATAAAAAAGAATTTTTAAAATCACAAATTTTAGGTATTATCATGACTGGTATTGGAGTAATTCTTTATGTAAATATTTTATTTACTCTAACCCAAGAAGGATTTTTCCTCTTAAAAGTACTTATAGTATTTTTTACAATTGTCTATTTAATTACCTGTCCATATCTGTTAACGATGTTCGTTCATTATGAATTAACTTTTTTGGAATACTTTAAAAATTCATTGCTTATTGCGATTTTTAACCCGGTTTATAGTATCTTAACCATAGTGGGTATAATTCCTTTGTTATATTTATTAGGAATGTTTCCTGTTCTATTTATATTGTATGCTGTGAGCTTGAGTGGGGTTTGGATCACGTGGATTTCACATCGCATATTTAATAAAATAGTAAGAAAGAAAGAGCAACTTGGTGGGACTTAATAAAAAAATAAACCTTTTAATTATTAATAATGATTAAATGATTAGATAACGTAGAGAAAACGGGGGAGTTGCTAGCCCCCCCGATACTTAATAATTAACGAAAGGAGTAGAAGTTTTTTTCTACTCCTTTCGTGTTAGTGTTGATTTGGTATTTTTAGAAAGGAGTAGAGTTTTATGGACAATAATTTAAAAGCAGTTATTTTTGATTTAGATGGCGTTATTACAGATACAGCAGAATACCACTTTTTAGCTTGGAGGAACTTGGCAGAAAGCTTAGGGATCTCTTTTACGAGAGACCAAAATGAGTTGTTAAAGGGTATTAGTCGAATGGAATCGCTAGATTTAATCCTGGAGTTAGGTGGAAAGTCTTTAGAGTATTCTGATGAAGAAAAAATTGCATTAGCCGAAAGAAAAAATGAAAATTATTTAAAGCTAATTAGTAACATTACTCCCAAAGACATTTTACCCGGAATTAAGGAGCTCTTGGTAGAGTTGAAAGGGAACGATATAAAAATCGGCCTAGCTTCAGCTAGTAAAAATGCTTTTCAGGTGATAAATAGTCTGGAGCTTAATGATTATTTTGATTTCATCGTAAATGCGGCAAATGTGAAAAACGGGAAACCAGATCCAGAGATATTTAGGACTGCAGCAGATATTTTACAAGTTTCTTATGAAAATTGTGTTGGGATTGAGGATGCCGAGGCTGGGGTAGCCGCAATTAAGGCAGCAAATATGTTTGCTATTGGGATAGGTTCTGAGGAGGCGTTAAAACAAGCCGACGTAATCTATAAAGATACAACTGAGCTTACTTACGCTAAGATCGTTGACCAATTTAAGAACAGTACAAAAATATAGAGGTGATTTAAGATGACGTGGAAGATCACGAGTACTAAGCTTGATCAAGCTGGTTTATTAGTAGATGAAAGCTTGTTTTCTCTTGGGAATGGTTATTTAGGTGTACGCGGAAATTTTGAAGAAGGGTATCAAGCTAACTATAAATCGATCAGAGGAACTTATATCAATGCGTTCCACGATATTACTGATATTACTTACGGTGAGAAATTATTTGCTTTTCCTGAAACCCAACAAAAATTATTAAATCTGATTGATGCTCAATCAGTCGATATTTTTATTGATGGAGAGCAATTTTCTTTATTTGAAGGGGAAGTAATAGCATTTGAGCGGCACCTGAATTTTGACAAGGGAACAGCTGAGCGACTCATTTGTTGGAAATCTCCAAGTGGAAAAGAGCTAAGACTTACATTTCGTCGACTTGTTTCGTTTAAAACAAAGGAGCTATTTGCAATTGAGATTACCATAGATCCAATTTCGGACATAGAAGAAGTAAAGCTCGTATCAACTGTAAATGGAGACGTTAGCAATTTTGTTGATAAAAATGACCCGCGTGTGGCTTCAGGGCATGCAAAGCGACTATCTGTAGTTGACGTGAAACACCTAGACCGTATGAGTTTAATTGTGAATAAAACATATGTCTCGGAGTTAAAAGTCGCTTGTGCATCAACAAGCCAAATCGATGTGGAACACTCCTATTCATCATCGGCTTCTCAAACAGGTATAACAGAAGTTTATACGTGTAAAGGGGATCAACAAATTCATTTTATAAAGGCAAACTTCTATACGGATACATTAAGACATGGATCGATGTTAGCTGACTATGCAATTAGTCTTTGTAAAGAAAACCGCTCAAAAACATTTCATGATTATCTGTACGACCAGCAAATGTATTTAGATAATTTTTGGAAAAAAGCTGATATTACGATCAAAGGGGATGACGACCTTCAGGAGGGACTCCGCTTTAATTTATTTCACCTGCTTCAGTCAGCAGGAAAAGACGGAGTAAGTAATATTGCGGCCAAAGGACTATCTGGAGAAGGATACGAGGGTCATTATTTTTGGGATACAGAGATTTATATGTTTCCGGTATTTCTATTTACTAATCCTGAAATAGCCAAACTGCTTTTGACCTATCGCTACTCAATATTGGAAGGTGCAAAAGCTCGCGCGAAAGAAATGGGGCATAAAAAAGGAGCATTATTCCCTTGGCGAACCATTTCAGGAACTGAATGCTCAGCATTTTTTCCAGCTGGAACGGCTCAATACCATATAAGTGCTGATGTAGCGTACAGTTTTATCCAATACTATTTAGCAACTGAAGATATCGACTATTTATTTGAGTTTGGTGCAGAGGTTGTGTTTGAAACAGCCAGATTATGGCTCGATACTGGTCACTTTTACGATGGGCACTTCAGAATTGATAATGTAACTGGCCCTGATGAATATACTTGCATCGTTAACAATAATTACTACACAAATGTGATGGCAAAACATAATTTACGATGGTCTTCGAAAATCGTTTCGATTCTTAAACAAGAAAATTCAAGCAGATTATTAGAATTAACTAATAGATTAGGGATTTCTGAAACTGAGATCAACGAGTGGAGTGAAGCAGCAGAGAAGATGTACCTGCCTTATGATGAAGGATTGGGTATTAATCCACAAGACGATTCGTTTTTACAGAAAGCAATTTGGGATTTTGAGAATACCCCAAAGGAACATCATCCTTTACTGCTTCATTATCATCCATTAACATTGTATCGTTATCAAGTATGCAAACAAGCAGATACAGTGTTAGCACACTTTTTGCTTGAGGATGAACAAACCTATGCTACAATGAAAAACTCTTTTGACTACTATGAAAAAATAACGACTCATGATTCCTCATTATCCTATTGCGTTCATAGTATTATGGCGTCAAAGCTCGGTTACCATGAGAAAGCATATAACTATTTTATCGAAACAGCTCGTTTAGATTTAGACAATACTCATGGCAATACCAAAGATGGACTTCATTTGGCTAATATGGGCGGAACGTGGTTAGCAATTGTCTTTGGTTTTGCTGGTCTTAGATTAAAGGAAGAAGGAATTTCCTTAAGCCCATCGCTTCCTAATAATTGGGAAGAACTTGCATTTAACCTTCAATTTAAAGGACGGTTGTTCCGGGTTGAAATTACTAAACACTCTGCCCAATGTCATTTACTAGAAGGTGAGCCTTTAATAAAGCCAATTAGAATAAAAATCTAAGGAATTCATAGAACGTTAAATCAAACTATTTTTTCATGGGAAAATAGTTTTGCATAATACAACTTAATAAATTGCTACTGTATTTGCTTATAATACTGCTGAGTAATTCATTTAACTTGCTATCTAATGTTGTGTAGATTTTTATAGTTGGTTGATAGGCAGTGCTAAAACAAAACTTTTGCGGACACTGTGTCCGTGAAAGTTTTGAAAACATCATTGACAACGAGCAACAACAAATATAAACTAACTCCGAAAGCGCTTCCGGTACAAAAACCATTAGGGAGGAATGATGCTGTTTAAAAACGAAAGCGCTTTGGAAAAAAGAGCTCTTATTTATCTAATTTGGAGGTCACTATGTTTAAATCTTCCTTGAAGGCTAAATTGACAATATTCTTTATTGGTACCTTATTACTATCATTGACCGTAGTATCTAGCTCACTAATGTATCGAAGTTATCATTATACAAATCAAGTCATGAATGATCGTATTGATGAGAACTACTTAGTATTTGATACTATTATGAAACAAGAAAATTTAAGATTATCGGCTCTAGTTGAGACAATTGCTGTTTCAAATTTTTTTCAAGAGAGCCTTTCTGGAGATAGAGTCGAAGGCATAAAAGAACTAATCAAAGACCAATCCTATCAATATCACTTGAATTTTGCTACAAATTTTAAAACTAATATTTTTGCTATATATTCTCCAGATATGAGCTCAGTTTTCTATATTAATAATAATAATCGTGACCTGAGTCAAGATCCATTTTTACAAAAAGCTCTAGAAACAAGGAAGAGACTAGAACAACAATCTGTAAACCAACATGGTATGGAATTAAGATCAGTTGGGCCAATTTATAACGCAAATAAGGAATTGGTTGGATTTGTCGAAATAGCAAAATACTTTGATAATGCGTATTTCGATCAGCTAGTTCATGCTACCGGAACTGAGGTAACTATTTTTAATGGGACTGAAAGTGTCGTATCTACGATCTTTGACTTAGATGAAGATATTCCAAACACCCCTGAGAGTAGACTTATCGGACTCGAGTTAGAAGATAAAGAATTGCTAGAGCCGATATTAATGGAAGGTGACTATATCGTTAGGGAAGAAACACTGAAAAATGGAAGAGTCATTAAAGGTGGCTATTATCCGATCCAGTTGACAAATGGTGATCTTGCTGGTGTATTATTTGTAGGTTTTCCAATCGATAAATTTAAACAACAACAAATAGAAGATATGGTTGTTACTTCAATTATTTTCTTAGTATTACTTGTTTTAGTAGGAACGATTACATTAATTTATCTACATATCAATTTAAATCCTATCAAGAAGTTATCCTCAACAGTCACTGAATTCGCTGAGTATGATTATCGATCGTTAATCGAACAAAAGTTTTTAAAGAAAAACAACGAAATAGGTGATATATCAAGAAGTTTATCAGTTATGCGTGAGAATACGAAGAGTTTAATCGAGGTTATACAAAGCTCATCATCGAAATTGAACAATTCAGCTGACGAAGGATTATCTTTGGCTGAGAGTAGTTTATGTGCAATCGAAGAAATTACGGTTTTGGTGGATGAAATTAATAAAAGTGTAGAGTTAGAGCATATTAATTTACAGGAAAGTTCAACCGCATTGGATAGTGTTGCAGTCGCAGTGAGTGGAATTGTTAATACTTTATCTGTTTTTGCAGAAGAAATTCAAAAGGTAAATGAACAGACAAATTCAGGTACGCAATTAATAAATAGTAGTGTAGAGAAGTTTGATGAGATTTCAAAAAATTCAGCCCAAATAAAAGTAGATGTTTCCGAATTAGTGTCTTCGCTAAAAGACATTAGCTCATTTGTGACAATCATTAAGAATTTAGCCGAACAAACAAACTTACTATCTCTAAATGCTAGTATAGAAGCTGCCCGTGCAGGAGCAAACGGCAGAGGGTTTGCTGTAGTAGCTCAAGAAATAAGAGCACTTGCAGCACAAAGTGCAAAAGCGTCTGAGGATATCAATACAATTGTTGCAGCGATAAGTGAAAGTTCAAAACGATCAGTCGATTCGCTTAACAAAAATGAATGTGGAATTACTGAAGGAGTAAATGTAATCTCAAAGATTGTATCTTCATTTGAAACAATCGACTATTCGGTGAAAGAATTAACGGGTCAAGCTGATATCCTTTCTGCTACATCAGAAGAGATTTCTGCCACAATTGAAGAAGTGTATTCTTCTGTCGTAGATATTGAAAATCTCTCACAAAAAAATAGGGATGCAGTGGCTTCCATTGCGACCAATTTAAATTTACAAAAGAAAAGTACAGAAGAGTTAGTGGTGTCTTCGAGCGGACTAACTAGGTTGGCGGATAGTCTTTCAGAAAAAATAGATTCGTTCAAATTGTAAGGCTGTTTTCGAACACCAGTTGGTTCTTAATTGACAATATTCTGCTTTCTAATCTTTTGAAATGAAAGAAAAATGCTTCTCTGGCCTTACTGTAAATAACAAACTATAATCTTTGAATAGCCTTAAAAACGACACAATTTTCTTTTTTGAGAAGGCTTGACTTTTTAACTAAATGGTTATATTATTAGTTCGAAAGCGCTTTCGGATATTGGAGGAATGACTAGTGCCTACAATTTATGACATTGCAAAAAAAACTGGATATTCCATAACAACAGTATCTAGAGCACTAAATGATTATCCTGATGTAAGTGCAAAGACCAAAAAGATTATTTTAGATGCGGTAAAAGAAATTGGATATTACCCAAACTCTATTGCTCGTTCTTTAACAACAAAGAAATCGTGGACATTAGGAGTAATCTTTATTGAAGACTTAGGTGTCGGTATTAAGCATCCATTTTTTAGTGCGGTTATTCAGAGTTTTAAACAAAGAGTTGAAAGTTCTGGTTACGATATTATTTTCCTAAGCCAAAATATTGGTACAGAAAAAAAGAGCTACTTAGATCACGCACTACATCGTGGTGTTGATGGGATCATTGTCGTTAGTTCAAACTATGATAACCCAGAAGTTCAACATTTAATGGACTCTGAAGTACCGAGTGTTGTTATTGACTTGCATAGTAATAAGTCAAGTGTTGTTTACAGTGATAGTTTTTCAGGCAGTGAGATGGCTGTCAGCCATTTATATGCTCTTGGCCATCGCAAGATCGCCCATATTAGCGGTCACCAAAGAACATTTGCAGGAATTGAAAGATTAAGAGGCTTTAAAAAGGCAGTAGAAACGCTTAATTTAGATATTCCGGATTCATACATTGTTGAGGGTGGTTTCTTCTCTTATGAAGATGGATACCTTGGAATGAAAAAATTACTTGATTTAAAAGAACGTCCAACGGCAGTATATGCAGCTGGTGATATGATGGCGATTGGTGCAATAAGCGCAATAAATGAAAGTGGACTAAATGTACCAGCGGATATCTCAGTCATAGGTTTTGATGATATCGAGATAGCGAAGTATACCACTCCAAAATTAACAACAGTGAGGCAGGACACCGATTTAATAGGTGAAAATGCCGCAAAAGTCTTGTTAAATCAAATTAACGACAATAGTAAAGTGTTTTCGGCTGTGACTATACCTGTTCAATTAGTTACAAGAGAATCAACTAGAGAGCTTTAACCGGATAGAGGACTACATCAAAGTAGTTCCTGTCTATCCCGAAAGCGCTTTGGATATAGAAGTGCATTCACAAGAGTTTTTGGAACAATGGTAGAGAAACTATGTTTTTTTACTAAACCGAAAGCGCTTTGGATAATGATGTTGTATTCACAAGAGTTTTTGGCTGAGTTGTAAAAGATTGTTTTGTTTTTACTACTTTCCGAAAGCGCTTTGGATAATAAATGGTTTCCTATTAACGGATAAATAGTGAATGGAAACTAAAACTAAAAAAAACGAAATGGGGGAAAGAAAATGAAGAAATTGTTTTTGTTTTTGCTAGTATCTGTATTAAGTTTTGGTCTTATCGCATGTAATAGTTCAGATTCGAATGGTGATGCGAAAAAATCAGGTGGTAAAGAAAAGCTTACTGTTTGGTCGTTCACAGATGAACTTCAAGAACCAATTGATGTTTTCATGGAAAGACATGATGTTGAGATTGAGTTAACAATTATTCCAATTGCTGACTATCCAACACGTTTAAGACCAGTTCTTGAAAGTGGTTCAGGTGCACCTGATATTTTTACTGGTGAATTAGCATTTATTAAAGATTGGGTTGAACAAGGATACTGGGAAAACCTTTCTCAAGCACCTTATAATGTTGAAGAATTAAAAGGTGACTTTGTTGATTACGTTTTCGATTTAGGTCGTGGTTCTGACGGCAACATTAAAGCGTTATCATGGCAAACAACACCAGGTGGTATTTTCTATAGAAGAAGTATCGCTAAAGAAGTTTTAGGTACAGACGATCCTCAAGTAATTGGTGAGAAGTTCAGTACAATGGACGGACTTTTAAAGTAGGGGAAGAATTAAAAGCTAAGGGATACCGTTTATTCCCTGATGAAGGTGCTGTTCGTTGGTTTGCCCAAGGGAATGATCCTCAAGCATGGGTAAATGCAAATGACGAACTAGTAATGACAGAAGGTCGTTTAAATCATTTTGATTATGCAAAGGAATTACGTGAAAAAGATTTAACAGCGTTTGCACCAGAATGGTCTCCAGCATGGTTTGCTGCAATGGATGGCCCAATCAACTATAATGCAGGTTGGGATGCTGTAGAAGAAAACTCTTCAAATGAAGTAGAAGTATTTGCTTATGCTTTACCAACTTGGGGCCTTCATAGTGTTCTTAAGACGAATACTGAAGAATCTGTTGGTGATTGGGCTGTTACAAATGGACCAAACCCTTACTTCTGGGGTGGAACTTGGTTAGGAATTTATAGTGGTTCGAAAAATAAAGATCTAGCTTGGGAATTTGTGAAAATGATGACACATGATGAAGAGTTTTTAACAAACTGGGCTAAGAAAGCGGAGATGTACTTTCGTATCTTCCTGTAACAGAAAAGATTAAAGGTGACTTTAGTGAGCCGTTCTTAGCTGGACAAAATAACTACACATACTTCTTAGATCAAGCTGAAAGTATTAACCCTGGTCTTGTTACAAGATACGACCAACAAATTGATACTTTATTCGGAAATATGGTTTCAGAGTATGTAGAAGGTGTAAAAACAAAAGAGGAAGCAATTCAAGAATTTTATAACTTAGTAAGAAACGCTTACCCACAAATTAAAACACCAGATCAACAATAATAATAATGAAAGGGGATAGCAGCTTGTTACTATCCCCTTTTATATAAAGGCTCTTTTCGTAAACATTGTCGCTTTGGGTATTAATTCAATAAGAACACTCGATATTTCTACGCTTACAAACTTCAAATATTAGAAAAATTGCCCTGAGAGCTTGGTATATCTTGTCAATACAAGCTATTTTTTAAGCAACAATCTTTAAGAAAACAGTCTATATAAGATCGGAGAAGGAAGGCGCTTATCATGAAAAATAAAAACTATTATGGATATCTGTTTATTTTACCTTTCTTTATCGTCTTTGCTACGTTTAGCATATATCCTATTTTATTAACTTTCTATTATAGTTTTACGAATTATTCAGGCATGGGTACACCGGAATTTATTGGTTTAGCCAACTACAAAAGATTAATCACAGATACGTATTTCCTTCAAGCGTTTATTAACACTTGGTATATCTGGGGGATTAACTTTATCTTTCAAATAGGAATTGCTCTTGGATTAGCTGTACTATTTTCAGATATTCGTTTAAAAATGAAAGGTTTAGGATTTTTTAGAGCGATGTTCTATTTACCAAATTTAATCACAATTGCCTCTGTGGCTTTATTGTTCGGAATATTGTTAGGATGGCACCATGGTACGCTAAATCATCTATTATTAGACCTTGGAATAATTTCTAAACCTATTAACTGGTTGAATAGTCCTACCACAGCACGCTGGTCAGTCGCTTTAATTGGTGCTTGGATGTGGTTTGGTCATACGTTTATTGTCTTAATGGCAGGTATTTCAGGGATTTCCCATGATTATTATGAATCAGCACTTATTGATGGAGCTAATCGTTTTCAGACATTTATTAATATCACGTTACCATTACTAAAGCCGATATTATTATATGTGTTAATTACATCTTTGATTGGTGGCTTGCAAATTTTTGACTTGCCGATGTTAATCACTAATGGCTTAGGTGCTCCACAAGGATCATTAAACACAATGGTATTATACTTGTACAATCAAGCATTTCGTTTTAACAATTACGGTTATGCAGCAGCGGTGGCATATGGATTGTTTATTATCACCGTAATATTCTCATTTATTACTTTTAAAGCAATGTATCGCAAAAGTGTGAACTAGGGGTGAACAACAGTGAGTAAAAGAGGTATCGCAAAAGGTATATTTTATGCCCTATTAATAATGCTTTTAATTATTAGCTTCATACCGTTTTATATGATGATCATTAATGCTACGCGTTCTACAGCGGATATTTTACGACATGGTTTTACGTTATTGCCTGGCAGTTCGTTACTTGACAATTATAACGTGTTATTAAGTTATATGGATGTTTGGAAGGGTTTTAGAAACAGTTTATTTATCGCTGTAAGTGTTACAGTCTTAAGCTCATATTTTTCTGCATTAACAGCATATGGCTTTGCAGTATATAAGTTTAAGGGGAGTAGTATCTTATTTGTTACGGTGTTGGTACTAATGATGGTACCAGGTCAATTAGGCTTAATCGGGTTTTATGATTTAGCGAAAACATTAGGCATTCTTGACAGTTATATTCCATTAATTATTCCTTCAATTGCAGCTCCGTTTACAGTGTTCTTTTTGAGGCAGTTTATTGTTTCGACTTTGCATCCATCGTTATTAGAAGCAGCACGAATTGATGGAGCAGGTGAATTAAGGATATTCCATCAAATTGGTTTTCCAATTATGATGCCGGCAATTGCAACAATGGGGATTTTTACATTCATTGGCTCATGGAACAATTACATTCTCCCGCTTGTTGTACTTTTTACTCCGAGCAAATATACATTACCAGTTATGATGGGGGCTTTAAGAGGTTCGCAAGTAGAGTCAAATATCGGGGCAATGTATTTGGGAATTGCCATTTCAGTAGTACCGATCATGATTATGTTCTTATTCTTATCTAAATACATTATCAGCAGTATCTCAGCAGGATCAGTGAAGGAATAACAGAATTTTAGAAGAGGTGTCATATATGTCACAGTTTAAGAAAGAATTTATTTTTGGAACAGCAACGTCCTCCTATCAAATTGAAGGAGCCTACAATGAAGGTGGTCGCTCTCTATCTATATGGGATACATTTGCTAGAACTCCAGGGAAGGTTATCAATGGTGATACGGGGGATGTTGCTTGTGATCACTACCACCGTTATGAGGACGATGTTCAGCTTATTAAAGAGTTAGGTGTTGATTCTTACCGTCTTTCAATTGCATGGCCAAGAATTTTCCCACAAGAAGGTGTCTATAACGAAGAAGGAATGAATTTTTATAAATCGTTAATTTCTGAGTTGTTGAAAGCCGGAATAAAGCCAATGGTAACTCTTTATCACTGGGATTTACCGATGTGGGCACATGAAAAAGGTGGCTGGGTGAGTAGAGACTCTGTTTCGTGGTTTCTTGAATTCGCTGAAAAATGCTTTGAGGAATTAGATAAGTATGTGTATTCTTGGATCACTCATAATGAGCCATGGTGTGCAAGTTTCTTAAGCTATATTCAAGGACACCATGCACCAGGTCATAAAAATATTGAAGAAGGATTGAAAGCAGCTCATCATATCCTTCTCTCTCATGGAAAAGCGGTGCAACTCTTAAAGGGGAAATTTAATTCTAAGACTCCGATTGGAATTACACTGAATTTATCTCCAACGTATCCTGCGAGTGGTTCATTTAATGATCAAGTAGCTAGTAATAACATTGATGGCTATACAAATCGTTGGTTTTTAGATCCTATCTTTAAGGGAAGTTATCCACTAGATATGGTGAATCTTTTCTCGAAGTCAGTTCATGATTTTGGTTTTATTAAGACAGGTGATTTAGAAACAATCGCAGTTGAATGTGATTTCTTTGGTATTAACTACTACAATCGCGCACTAGTGGAGTTTGACGGAACAAGTAATTTTCTCTTCACTTCTGCATATTCGGACTATCCTAAAACTGGAATGGGCTGGGATGTTTCACCAAAAGAGTTTAAAGAATTAATTCATCGTCTAAGACGAGAATATACAGATCTGCCAATCTATATCACTGAAAATGGAGCGGCATATGACGATGTTTTAGAAGCAGATGGAAATGTCCGCGATAAAGAAAGAACCGACTATGTTGTAAAACATATTACTGCAGTTCGTGAGCTAGATGAAGAAGGCATGAATATGGCTGGTTATTTTCTTTGGTCGCTTTTTGATAATTTTGAGTGGGCCTTCGGATATGAAAAACGTTTTGGGATTTTTTATGTTGATTTCAAGACACAACAAAGATATTGGAAAGATAGTGCGAAACGTTATAAGGAAATTGTAAAGAATAGATCGATATAATTTTAAGAGAGCCCAATAACAGGATAGCGAAGATGAATTTGTTGAAGTTGAGGTTGAAAGACGTTCAATTGCAACATTTATCATTTAATCGAGCTTTACCAATCTAAACGTCGTAGTTTCGAATGGTTTTTACGCAACTACACTTTGAACTTAGTAGCGAAAATAATGAATGACCGTTTTGGGGGAATGACATGTATTCACTAAAAGAAAATCAAAACTTTGAGATTGAACAATTTCAACAACGCCCGACATTCTCTAGTTTTTTACCAGGGATCGCTGGCGTAGATGGAATTCCAATGTGGGTATTTTACGTAAATCGCGGCCAAGGAATTGCGAGCTTTGGGGTCCAAGATAAAAATCATGCAATTATGGAATTTTTACCAGCCGATAAATCGTATCAGCTTGTCCAAGTCCAAGGATTTCGAACATTCATTAAGATTATTGAGAATGGCGAGACAACGTTTTTAGAGCCATTTTCGTCCCAATGTTACTCAGACGCGAAAGAAACAATGGTGATTTCCGAGAACAAACTCGCTCTAGAATACGTCAACAAAGCACACGGCATTAAGATGAGTGTAGAGTATTTTATTTTACCAGAGTCACCTGTGGCTGGCCTCGTTCGTCATGTGAAGTTCCAAAACTTATCCAATAATGAAAAGCAAATTGAATTATTAGATGGACTACCGTCTGTATTTCCTAGTGGAGTTCCTAATGCTGCGTATAAGGAATTAGGAAATACGATTAAGAGCTGGTTTGATGTTTATAATCTTGAAAATGACATCCCTTTCTATAAATTAAGAGGAAGCATGGAAGACACGGCTGAAGTAAAAGAAGTACATCAAGGAAACTTCTTTATGAGCTTGATCTCTTACCGTGGTGAGGAAAAACGTTCGAAGCCAATTATTGATCGTGATATCATCTTTGGAACGGATACAACATTACAATTGCCTCAAAACTTTATGAAAGAGACGATCGAAGCGTTAATGGCTGAAGAAGGGCAGACAACGAATAAAGTGTCATGTGGTTTTACAGCGACTAAAGTGGAGTTAGAGCCGAATGAAGAACTAGAGATTTATACAGTTGTTGGTCATGCTAGTGAGCTTCAAACCGTTAATACGTATGTGAAAGAAGAAATTACAATATCACGGTTACGCAACATGCAGAAGATTGCAGCGACCATTACTGATAAAATTACTAAACCGATTAAAAGCAAAACAGGCCAACCGCTCTTTGATGCATATAGTCGCCAAAGCTATTTAGATAATGGCCTTCGTGGTGGATTCCCGGTTGTGTTTGGAAATGACGAAACGCAAAGCTTGTATTATTTATATTCACGTAAGCATGGTGATTTAGAACGAGATTACAACTTCTTCTCACTTAGTCCTACTTACTATTCTCAAGGGAATGGGAATTATCGTGATATTAACCAAAATCGCCGTTGTGATGTCTTTTTTGAGCCAAAAGTAAAGGATTACAATGTTAAACTGTTTATGAATTTAATTCAACTAGATGGATACAATCCCCTTGGAGTGAAAGGTGTTAGGTTTTCAATCAATTCGAGGTCGTTTGATTTTACTCCTTACGTACCAAAAGAAGCTGAAGAGAAAGTAAGGGAATTCTTCAATTCTTCTTACACGCCAGGAGAGCTTAAACATTTCTTAGAGGATGAAAAAGTAACATTGTCGACGACCTTCGATGAGTTTTTAGCGGAAGTCTTGAGTGTTTCAGAACATTTATTCCAAGCCGAGTTCGGCGAAGGGTATTGGATGGACCACTGGACATATAACCTTGATTTAATTGAAAGTTATCTAGCGATTTATCCAGATAAAAAGGAAGAATTATATTTCAACAAAGAGTATCAGTACTTTGAGAGCCCAGCTAGAGTTAAGAAACGTGCTGATAAATATGTCATAAACAATGGTAAGTTGCGTCAGTACGGTGCGATTTACGAAGATAAACAAAAAGAGCATGAAGCTGCCCCAAATAATGGAGTAATGTGGATAAAAGAGAACCGTGGACAAGGTGATATTTATAAAACAACACTTTACTCTAAGCTATTTCTTCTCGGTCTCGTAAAAACAGCAACACTAGCTCCAATGGGACTAGGTGTAGAAATGGAAGCGGATAAACCTGGGTGGAACGATTCTTTAAATGGTTTACCAGGAATGATTGGTGCGAGTACTTCAGAATTATTTGAAGTAAAACGTCTATTTGACCTTCTTTTAGAGGTAACTGATGAAGAGAAAGTAGCACTGCCAATCGAAGCAGCTGATTTTCTAAGTGGCGTTATAAATGCAATTAAGAAAGTCGAAGTTTCAGCAATTAGTGAAGACGTGTATTGGCATGAGGTAGCGACACTAAGAGAGAACTACCGTGAGACAATATATCAAGGCATTAGTGGTGAAGAGTCTGTATACACGATAGAAGAAATGAAAGAAATCAGTCAAACCCTTAAGGCCAGAGTCGAGAAAGGAATTGAGCGAGTTCGTTCTTATAATGGAGAGCTTGTTCCTACGTACTTCTATTTTGAACCGAAGAACAGTTTAGATAATGGAGTACCAGCGATTTCAGAGCTAGAGTGGACACCAAAAGCAGTAACACCGTTTCTTGAGGGGATTGTCAAATCATTAAAATTGACAGAAGACAGGCAGGAAGCGAAAAAGATTTATCATGCCGTTCGTGCTTCTGATATTTATGATAACAAGTTAGGTATGTACAAGACGTCGATGTCAATTCAAGAAGAGCCGAATGAGCTTGGACGTGCAAACGCATTTACCCCTGGATGGTTAGAGAACGAGTCGATCTTCTTGCATATGGAATATAAGTACTTGTTAGCGACACTTAAGTCAGGATTAGCAGCGGAATTTTATGAGGATATGAAAACAGCGTTAATCCCATTCCTAGATCCAAAAGTATATGGAAGAAGTACGCTAGAGAATAGTTCGTTTATTGCAAGTAGTGCAAACCCTAATCCGAAGCTACACGGTCGTGGCTTTGTATCAAGGTTAAGTGGTTCAACGATTGAGTTTATGAATATGTGGTTTGTGATGATGACAGGTGGTAAACCATTTAAGGTGGAGGGTGAAGAACTTGTTTGTCAACTGTCTCCAATCCTTCCAAGCTGGATGTTTACAGAAAACGGTGAAGTCTCTTGTACGTTCCTCGGAGCGTGTGAACTTACGTACGTAAACACTAAGAAGGTGGACACATTTGGAGATAACGCAGCCCTACCTGTACAATACACAATCACTTATGGCAATGGAGAGAGTGTTACTCTCCAAGGTGACTCTGTAAGAGGAACCCATGCTGAAGATATTCGAAATGGTAAGATAACAAAAATTCAAGTTCAATTAGGTTAATTTCATAATTACCTTAATCAAGCTAGTAGTTACGAATACTTATATGTACCTACAATTTGAACTTATTAGTGAAAATAATGAATTCTGAAAATCATTAGCTTAGTTTTATTGAAACTGGGTGATAGAAAGTAGGTAATGAACTTGCCTACTTTCTACTCTTCGATAAAATCGAAAGCGCTTTCGATTTTTAGTTTAAACATCCATGATTCTCACCCATATAACAATTTAGGTAATTAAGGAGGTGATTTACAACGTCATTCTTAATTTTTACCTGTTATTTTATTTTAGAGTGAATTTCATAATTACCTTAAACGAGCTATATCCATCTAAATGCAGTTTCGAAAGCTTTATACGAAACGACATTTAATACTTATATAGTGAAAATGATGAATTATGAAATTCATTAAAATGGAGGGAAGTCAATTTATGTTAAAGAAATCTATTAATATGTTCTTAGTATTTCTATTAATTCTTTCTAATTTTAGTATGGTTGTAGGTGCGAATGAAATGGATGAAGCACAAGATGACTGGACACTAGTTTGGTCTGATGAGTTTGAAGGAGATGAATTAGACGGAACGAAGTGGACTCGTGATCTTGGTAATGGATTTTTTCAAGCTGATGGAACATTTATCCCAGGTTGGGGAAATGAAGAGTTACAATCGTATCAAGATGATAATGTAAGAGTTGAGAATGGGAAATTGATCCTTGAAGGGCGTAAAGAAACTGTTACTGATCGTACAGGTACATATAATTACACTTCTGGGAAAGTTCACACCCAAGGCAAGTTCAGTCAAAAATATGGTAGATTTGAAGCGAGTATCAAGCTCCCTGAAGGACAAGGATATTGGCCAGCGTTTTGGATGATGCCTGAAGAGGACGTCTATGGTGGCTGGGCTGCTTCTGGAGAAATTGATATTATGGAGAACGCTGGTAGTCATCTAAATAAGATTGGTGGCGCAATTCATTACGGAGGCCAATGGCCAAATAATACGTATACAGCAAAAGATTATTATTTCCCAGATGGAAAAGACATTACTGATTTCAACTTATATGCTGTTGAGTGGGAGCCAGGGGAAATTCGTTGGTATGTAAATGATGTTTTGTACCAAACAGTAAACAATTGGAGTTCTACTAGTAATGGAAATCCTGCGAAATTTTCATATCCAGCTCCTTTTGATCAAGAATTTTATATTATTTTAAACCTAGCTATCGGGGGCTGGTATGGTGGGAACCCTAATGATACAACACCATTTCCTGGAGAAATGCTCGTCGATTATGTTCGTGTGTATGAATTAACAGGGAGAGATTATCGTGAGCCGGTAGAGCCAGTATTTGCACCGGTGGAATTACCTGCTGATGCAAAAGTAGCAGTCGATGGAAACTATGTGTATGACACAAACTATGAAAAAGGTTTCACAGTTTTAAGATCTGGTGAAGAAGAATGGAACAATACTTATTGGAATTTCTTAAATTTAAATGAGTTTAACGGGACAGGTTCAGTTTCAGTTGATACGTTAAACGGCGATAAATTTGCAAAAGTTGACATCGCCAATGGTGGGAATCAAACTTATTCAATCCAATTAATTCAAAACGTAACAATGGGTACAGGAAGATGGTACAAGTTAAGTTTTGACGCAAAATCCAACACTAACCGGAACATCAATGTAAAAATTGGTGGGGGAGCAGATCGTGGTTGGACAGCGTATTCTCCAAATATGGATTATTCTTTAACAAATGAAGTGCAATCGTATGAAATGGTATTCCAAATGCAACATGATACTGATCCTCGTGCACGTCTTGAGTTTAACTTAGGTATTAACTCAAACCCTGTATGGATTGGTAATGTCGTAGTGGAAGAAGTAGACGCGTTAGATCCTTATAATGAAGATGCAGCGAAGCGTCCTTTGAGAGATGGAAACCATGTTTACAATGGTACATTCGATCAAGGTAGAATGGACCGTATGACGTATTGGAACTTCGATACAGAAGGAGCAATTGCAAAGGCTTCTGTTGACCCTGATACTAGAAAACTAGCTGTTGCAATTACTGACGGTGGTACTAGCGTTGATTCTATTAAACTAGTACAAAAAGGAATGAATCTTCTTCCAACTGATGAATATAAGTTAACGTTTGATGCTAAAGCAGGAGCAGCTAGAAATATCGAAGTTGCATTGCTGAGCAAAGATGGTAGCGTAAATTACTCGGGCAATCAAGTGATCTCGTTAACTACGAATATGGGAACAAAAGAAGCAACATTGGTTATGCCGAATGTACAAGACATTGAAGGACAACTAGTATTCTTCTTAGGTGGAAATGCTAGTGATATAGTAATTGATAACTTAAAAATGGTTCGCACAACGAATAATAATGCTAGTGTTACAGTTGAGCAAGCTTTCCCATTGAAGAATGGTGACTTCTCAAGTGGTTTGAAACATTGGGACCAACATATTCACGGTGTTTATGAGCCATCTTCAGAAGCGACGTTTGATGTTGTAGATAGTACATTCAAAGCTAATATTATTAATACGGGTTGGGAGCCGTGGCATGTCCTATTAATGCAAAATGGGATGAAACTTTTAAGAAACCAAACGTATGTAGTAGAGTTTGATGCGAAATCTACAGTAGATAGAAACATAGAAGTAGTATTAGAAAACGCAAGTTATCAACGATATTTTGCAGAAAAAGTAGAATTGACAAATGCCCTACAAACATATAAATATGAATTTGTAATGAGTAATGATGAGACAGTAGACTTGAAATTCTTATTAGGAAAAATTGTTGGTTCTGATGATATTGGCAATCATGAAGTAGTCATCGATAACGTAAAGCTTGAGGTTAAAGGTGAAAGAGAACGATATTTCCCATTAACAAATGGTGACTTCATTAATGGAATAGAAGGTTGGCACAATCACGTTCAAGGTGTTTGGGAAGGACAATCAAGGGCTTCTTTTGGTGAAGAAGATGGAAAAGCTAAAATAACTGTCGATCACACTGGAAATGATACTTGGCATGTACAGTTTTTCCAAGATAACATTACGTTAGAAGAAGGACTAACATATGTCATTCAATTTGATGGAAGTGCGTCAATCAATAGAAATATTGAACTAATTGTTGAAAATGCAAGTTACCACCGTTATTTCTCAGAAGAAATCTCATTAACAACTCAGACTGAAACATATAAATATGAATTCGATATGAATTCAACTGACGTAACTGCATTAAAATTTTTACTAGGTTCGGTAGGAGGCGTCATAGCTGATAGTCACGATATCTTCATTGATAATGTAAGACTAGAAGTAAAAGGTGCTCGTGAAGTATTAAATGGAAGTCAAGATGATGAAGAACCAACAGAACCTGCTAATCCAGATGATAAAGTGTGGAAAGAAGTTGGAGATAACTTAATCATTGATGGTACTTTCGATACGACAACTGAGTTTGGTAACCCAGGTAGTACCTTACCTTGGAATGTACACAACCAAGGTGTCCATGAAGAATGGGCAGGTCTTGCAGACTTTTCTGTAGTTGATGGTGTCTTACATGCAGAGATTAAGCAAGTTGGTTGGGACTGGTGGCATATTCAATTGCTACAAGCTGTTACGGTCCCAAGCGGAACGTATAAAATTGCCTTTGATATGCAATCAGACCATGAACGCCCTGTAAACGTAGAATTAGTAGGTTCAGGCACTGGAATTCAGAAATTTAATGTAGATGCTACGATGGAAACACATGAGGTCATTATTGAAGTGACTGAAACAGGAAATTATAGCCTTATGTTTGGATTAGGTAGAGAAGGCGCAGATCCAGAATTATCTACACCATACACAATTTTAATCGACAACGTAAGATTAGTAGAAGTTGAAGAAGTAGAGGGAACTGAACCAGGTGAAGAGCCAGGAGACGGTCAACCAGGTGAAGAGCCAGGAGACGGTCAACCAGGTGAAGAGCCAGGAGACGGTCAACCAGGTGAAGAGCCAGGAGACGGTCAACCAGGTGAAGAGCCAGGAGACGGTCAACCAGGTGAAGAGCCAGGAGACGGTCAACCAGGTGAAGAGCCAGGAGACGGTCAACCAGGTGAAGAGCCAGGAGACGGTCAACCAGGCGAAGAGCCAGGAGATGGTCAACCAGGTGAAGAGCCAGGAGACGGTCAACCAGGTGAAAAACCAAGAGACGATAAAAAAGGTGAAAAATCAAAAGACGATCAACCAGGTAAAGATCCAAAAACTAAAAAAGATACGGATAAGAAATTACCAAATACAGCGACAAATAGTTTTAACTTGTTACTAGTAGGTTTAACGTTAATTATCCTAAGTGGAATCGCTCTCTTTGTGAAACGCAGAAGAAATTTGGCTTAAATATTTTATGGTATTAAAGGTAAAAATGTCTGTTCTCCCAATGAGTCAGACATTTTTGCATTTAATATTGGCAATCTTAGTTTTAAATTGTGTTCAATTTGTAAAAGTTAATCAAGACCATCATTGGTAGAACCTTTCAGAGGATTGATTTTGAGAACCTAGTTTCATTACAAGTAGCAATTTAACATTTGAAAATTAATCTGCAGACTTTGACTTACAAACTGCGGAATTAGGAGGTGATTAGATGAAATCAGAAGGATTTGGTGGAAAGGTATATCAAGCTCTCGATTTATTTATGAAAATAGCTTATTTAAATTTATTATGGATTTTATTCACGGTGATCGGATTAGTCATTTTGGGAGTCTTCCCTGCATCAGTAGCTTTACTTTCGATTATTAGAAAATGGCTAATGAAAGATACGGATATACCAATTTTTAAGAGTTTTTTCTTTGAATTTAAAAAGGAATTTATTCGTTCGAATATTTTTGGGTTTATTTTTATTTTTGCAGCTGCCATTTTATACACTAATTTTAGTTATATACTCCATGGCAGTGGCCCACTACAAAGCATTCTTATTATAGGGCTAATTATTAATGGGTTCATATTTTTAATAACATTCATCTATTTTTTCCCTGTATACGTTCATTATAAGTTAAAGTTTCGTGAATATTTTAAGCATTCATTTCTCATGGGTTTGATAAATATCCATCACTTGTTATTGATATGTTTCCTTTTTTTCATAATCTACCATCTCTTCATATACTTTCCCGTTTACGTGGGGTTATTTTTACCAAGTATGATTGGAATGACGGTTATGTCAATCACCTTAATTTCTTTTAATAATTTTGAAAAGAAAAAAGCAAGATTAGAGAAGTCGTAATTGGTGGGGACCATGCTATTCTGTTTTAATGATAGGCTATTTTCGTAAACTTTGTGGCTTTTAGGTCGTTTGAGAATAAATAAGCCTTTTGGGACAAATTTATTTATTCTCAAAAGCTTCACGCAAAGCGTGAAGAACCAAGCATTCGCTTGGTTACGACCTAAAAGCTAATAGCAACGAAGAGAGTCTTTAGAAAAGAACGTAATGATAATAAAGAAGTGTGAGGATACATGTGATGAACTATAGACGATTAGGTAATACAGGAATAAAAGTTTCCGAAGTTGGTTTTGGTGCATGGCAGTTAGGAAACCAAAGAGATTGGGGACAAATGTCCGATCAAGAAGCTATTTGCTTAGTCCATGAGGCTATTAGTTTTGGGTGTAACTTTTTTGATACTGCTCCTAACTACGGTTTAGGAAAAAGCGAAGAGTTGTTAGGGAAAGCATTTCTCGGAAAAAGAGATAGAGTCGTTATTAGTACAAAGTTTGGTCATCATTCTGATAACACTCAAAATTTCGATGCGAAACTAATCCGTTCTTCCCTTGAAGCAAGTCTTACACGTCTTCAAACCGATTATGTTGATTGCCTTCTTTTACATAATCCACCGTTTGAATGTTTCAATGGCAGCAGTCCACAATTCGAGATCTTAGAAAAATTGAAAGAAGAAGGGAAAATTCGTGCATTCGGAGCTTCAGTAGATTCTAGTCATGAAGTATTAGAATTATTGGAAATGACAAATTGCCAAGTCATTGAAGTCATGTACAATATTTTTCATCAAGAACCTGCAAAAGCTTTTCCGCTTGCTCACGAGAAAGAAGTAGGATTAATCGTGAAAGTACCGTTAGATTCAGGGTGGCTTTCAGGTAAATATGATCAGTATAGTCGTTTTGACGGTGTACGAAACCGTTGGTCTAAAGAACAAATTGAGAGAAGGGCAACACTGCTTTCAAAATTAACTTTTTTAACAGATGAAGAAACTACCTTAGCTCAAGCTGCCCTTCGATTTATTTTAGCTAGTCAAGCTGTATCAACAGTCATACCAGGTGCTAGAGAAGTGAAACAATTAAGAGAAAATTTTTCAGCTAGTGAGTTCCAATTGTCTAATGAAAGTGTAAAAGTACTACAGGAGCTTTGGGAAGAAGAGTTGGCGAATAACCCTCTAGCTTGGTAAAAGTACATTTTAAATTTATGGAGGAATAAAAATGGGATATAAACCGAATGAGCAAAGATATGAATCAATGGTTTACAATCGATGTGGTAGGTCTGGTATTAAACTACCGGCCCTTTCACTAGGATTATGGCACAACTTTGGTGGAGTAGATGTTTTTGAAAATGGACGTGCTCTGATTAGAAAAGCTTTCGATTTAGGCATTACGCACTTTGACCTTGCTAATAATTACGGACCGCCACCCGGATCGGCAGAAGAAAATTTCGGGAAGATCTTACGTCAAGACTTTGCGGGGTATAGAGATGAAATGATTATATCTACAAAAGCAGGCTACGGAATGTGGCAAGGGCCATATGGTGAGTGGGGATCAAGGAAGTATTTAGTTTCAAGTCTTGATCAAAGTTTAAACAGGATGGGACTAGATTACGTGGATATTTTTTATCACCATAGACCAGATCCGGAGACACCTCTTGAAGAAACAATGATGGCGCTTGATCATGTCGTCAAACAAGGTAAAGCCCTTTATGTTGGAATATCTAATTATGGGGTAGAGGAAACGAAGCAGGCAATTGATATTTTAAGAAAATTAGGTACACCGTTACTTATTCATCAGCCAGCTTATTCAATGTTAAATCGCTGGGTTGAGGACGGGTTAACATCTCTCCTACAAGAAGAAGGGGTAGGATGTATTGCCTTTGTTCCGCTTGCACAAGGATTGTTAACAAACCGTTATTTAAATGGTGTTCCTACAGATTCTCGTGCATCTAAAGCAGATAGCTTTTTAAATCGTGGTGATATTACAGAAGAAGTCATTCAAAAAGTACAAAAATTAAATGAAGTAGCACAAGAACGTGGTCAATCTCTTGCGCAAATGGCGATTGCATGGGTGCTTCGTGAACAAAAGATCACTTCTTGTTTAATCGGTGCTAGTAAAGTGAGTCAACTTGAAGAGAATGTAGCAGCCCTCAATAACCTTGATTTCAGTTCGGAAGAGCTACAGTTGATTGATCATATATTAAGGGCAGATAGATTAGCTGATTAATCAAATATTGCTTAAAAATAGGAGGTAGATGTAATGACAAAGAAGACATACGGGGTTCCATTAAAAGGATTTGCGGAGTTTAGTAGAAGAGTTGCTGCTGATGGTGCCGTTTTATTAAAAAATGAAGGACAAGCTCTTCCTATTAAGGAAGGAGAAAGTATTTCAATTTTTGGAAGAAGTCAAATTGACTACTATAGAAGTGGAACGGGATCAGGTGGTAGTGTAAATGTTGAGTACACTACCAATTTATTGGGAGGACTTAGAAATAAGAAAACAGTCAATGTCGATGAAGATTTAGCGACAACATATGAGAAGTGGTTAGAAGAAAATCCTTTTGATAATGGTGGTGGTGGCTGGGCAGCCGAGCCATGGTTTCAAAAGGAAATGCCATTAACAGAAGAGATCGTTTCAAAGGCAAGGAATAAGTCCGATAAAGCTATCGTTGTGATTGGAAGAACCGCTGGTGAGGATAAAGATAACGCTGATGAGCCAGGAAGCTATCAGTTGACAAATGACGAAAAGAACATGATTAGACTAGTGACCAAGAATTTTGAGCAAGTCATTATTGTCTTGAATGTATCGAACATTATTGATATGGCTTGGTTGAATGATGAAGATTACCTTCATTCGATTCAATCCGTCCTCTACGTATGGCAAGGAGGAATGGAAGGAGGGAATGCCGCAGCCGATGTCATCGTTGGCGATATTACTCCGAGTGGTAAATTAACGGATACAATTGCCTATTCGATTGATGATTATCCGTCTACCCGTAATTATGGCGATGAACTTAAAAACTATTATCAGGAAGATATCTATGTGGGTTATCGCTACTTTGAGACGTTTTGCCCTGAGAAAGTTCAGTTTGAATTTGGCTATGGCTTATCTTATACCGAGTTTGCGGTAGAAACTGACAGTGCTAAACTTCTGACAAAAGATGGTGAAAAGCATGTTGAAGTTGTGGTGACAGTTAAAAACACTGGAGCAACATATGCAGGGAAAGAAGTTGTACAAGTTTACTATGAAGCACCACAAGGAAAGTTAGGCAAACCAGCTAAAGTGCTAGCTGGATTTACGAAAACAAGATTACTAGAGCCTGGAGAGTCTCAATGCGTCTCTGTTAGTTTTCCAGTGAGTAGTATCGCCTCTTATGACGATGCTGGCGTCACTGGTCATCCTTCTGCTTACGTAATAGAAAGCGGATGGTACAACTTTTATGTAGGAACGAGTGTTAAGAAGGTTGAAAAAGTTGAGATTGATGGAGAAAGTGGTTACTTCGTTGAAGAACTGCAAGTAATCGAACAATTAGAAGAAGCGTTAGCACCAGTAGAGAGTTTTACGAGAATGAAACCAGGTGTTCAAAAAGAAGACGGTTCTTATGAATTTACGTATGAAGATGTTCCGAAACGCAAGATTTGTTTAGCAGGTCGAATAGAAAAGAACCTTCCTCAAACGTTGGAGCAGACGGGTGATCAAGGCTATAAATTAAGAGATGTCTTTGATCAAAAAGTTGGTATGGAAGACTTTATCGCTCAGTTAACAGATGAAGAACTTGCAACGATTGTTAGAGGAGAAGGAATGAGTAGTCCATTGGTTACACCTGGAACCGCTTCAGCCTTTGGTGGCCTAAGTGATCGTTTATTCGCCTTAGGTATTCCAATTGCTTGTACAGCTGATGGCCCATCAGGAATTCGAATGGAAAGTGGAGCATTGTCAACGCAGGTGCCAATTGGAACCTTACTTGCTGCGACTTGGGATATTGAATTAGTTGAAGAACTTTATGAAATGGAAGGAAAAGAATTAGTCTCAAATGACATCGATGTTTTACTTGGCCCTGGGATGAATATTAGACGTAGTCCACTAAATGGACGTAATTTCGAATACTTTTCAGAAGATCCACTAATAACAGGAGTTTTCGCGACAGCTGTTACTCGTGGAATCATGAAAGGTGGATCAAATGCAACGCTGAAACACTTTGCTTGTAATAATCAAGAGAAAGCCCGACACAATGTAGACGCCGTTGTTTCAGAACGTGCGATTAGGGAAATTTATTTAAAAGGGTTTGAACTGGCAGTAAAACAAGGTGGTGCCAATTCCATTATGACGGCATATAATCCGATCAATGGGCATTGGACCGCTTCCAATTACGATTTAGCGACGACTGTACTTCGCAAGGAGTGGGGCTTCAAAGGAATCGTGATGACTGATTGGTGGGCAAAAATGAATGATGTCGTAACTGGAGGAGAAGCGGCAACTGAATATACGAACTTTATGGTTCGTTCCCAAAATGATCTATACATGGTTGTTAATAACTATGGAGCAGAAATCAACTCTGGAAATGACAATACGATTGAATCGTTAAAGAATGGATCTTTAACACGTGGGGAGTTACAACGTGCTGCAATGAATATATGTGATTTCTTAATGCATGCACCTGTATTTTCACGCAAACAAGAGATTGAAGAATCCGTAACGAAGTTTGAAGCGAATCCATCTCTATCACCAGAAGAAGTGCAAAATCTATCTGAAAACCCTAGGATAACACCATCACGCTTGGCATCGACGTTTATGAAAGTAGAACATGCTGGCATGTATCGTATTATTGTAAAAATTATGTCACCAAAAACGAATTTAGCTCAAACAGCTTGTAATCTTAAACTGAATGATGAATTTGTGACGACGATTCAGACCAATGGTACAGATGGTAAATGGATTAGACAAAAACTTGTGAAAATTGAACTTGAAGAAGGACTTTATAAGTTAAATCTAGAGTCTTTAAAGTCTGATTTGGAAATTGAATGGATAGAGTTTAAGTGTCTATAATTACATTCAAATAAAAGTAATAAACCCTTGGCTTACCAAGGGTTTATTTTCTGCTTAGTTTTATCATTTTAAAGTTGGTAATCATGAGTTTCCCACGGTATTTGCTTGTATATTTAGCTGGACAAAATTCATAGACAACTGTCCTCTCATAATGTACTAAGAAGTAAGAGTAAAGGGGAGTTGTGGATGTATAATAATTATTACTTTCGACCAGAAAATCAACTAATCGCTGATATTACAAAAGCGATAAATGGGGAGTATTCAGCAATAGCTTGTTACCAACAATTAGCAAGAATGGCACCGACTCAAGAGGCAAGAGATCAAATTCTTGAAATTAGAAACGATGAAATAAGACATTTTCAAGTGTTTTCTGAAATCTATACAACATTAACTGGGGGACAACTAACGCCGCAAATTACAGAGGAATGTCCGAGTGACTATCGTTCCGGATTAGTCACCTCATTTAAAGATGAGCAAGAAACAACGGACTTTTATCTCGACATCGCCGAAAAGTTGACTGATCCAACTATGAAAGAACATTTTAAAAGAGCTTCAGCAGATGAACAAAATCATGCTGTTTGGTTTTTATACTTTTTAACGCATAACCAGTATTGAGTATACTATTCCTTATCAATAGGAGCTAAAAGGTGATCTCTGTACGTATCAATATAAATATTTCCATTAGCTAATAAAACTGCATAAACTACTTCTTTAAGATGTAAATTCCGATTGTTTAATTCAGTATTTAACCAAGTTTGTGGTAGTTTATTTTCTTTTAAATTTTTCTCAATAATTTCACCATCCATGATAAGTTCAATCGGGAGTCTTGATTCTGGATTTGTTGCAATCATTAAATCCTGTCTCGTTACATTACGATATTGAGGTTTCTTTAGTACGGTTAACGTACCGTTTGTTTCAATAATGGCAAAAAGTACTTCGTCTATATTAAAAACTTCTTTTTCGCGTAATTGTTGATTGAGATAATCTAGAGTATAGCGCATTTTTCTCATATTAGATTCGAGTATTTTACCATTTTGAATGACAACAGTAGGGTCACCTGCGAAGAACTTTCGCCATTTTCTACTCTTTGTAGATATAAAGGCAGTCATGAATATAACAAGAACAAAAATAATATAGGAAAAAACTAATGTATGTGGTTTTAACCTAACATTATAAGCTAAAGCTGCTGTAATTGCGCCGAGCGTAATGGCAGCAATAAAATCAAAAATAGTCATCTGAGATATCGTTTGTTTCCCTAAAAAACGCGCTCCAATTAATAACAAGCTAAAAGCGACAATTGTCCTAATCATTACTTCCATATACTCTGGCATTGTTTCACTCCATCATAACTATGTATTGTGACTATTTTACAGAAAGAAAAAGTCGTGGTTCTTTGTAATCTATTAAGACTAGGCTACTTTATTTGTTATTTCCAATTAAAGTAATTTTTATAAAGTTGTTTTCACAAAGATTGATGCATTTAAAAATATTTATAAACATGACAAACGACACAATTTTGCTCGGTATGAGGGGAGTTGTGTCGTATATTTTTGTTTGTAATTATTCAGTTATGGTACGCGGACTGAGATTCCTCTATTTCACTAATAAAGCCTAACCATTACGCGGACACTTTGTCCACCACAACCAACCAAAAATCCCATATTCATAAATCCTTCATGATTACAAGTCCCCATAGCTGTAAAATCCATATTGACTTTTCCATAATTTTTAAAACGCAAAATGATTATATCAATATAAATAATGCTTTATAATAGGTTGAGCGAATTTAGAATTATATTGTTCTAGCCTCTAATAGATTGGAGAATCAATTTCATGTACAAAAAACTATTTCCTACAACGTTAAAGAACAAATTTGTCTTAGCATTTTTACTATTTATTATCTTTCCCTTTTTTCTACTAAGTGTTTACTACTTTCAAGAAATCGAACATATTATGCAGGATCAAATCAGTCAGCAGAACAGGGAGGAGTTAAAAAGGTTAAATCGTACTCTTGAGGATACGATGGTTTTGACATTAAATACGGCTATCCTTTTAGATCAAGATTCAGCCGTCGAGCATATCTTAAAAAATCCTCAGCAATTTCAGCTATTAGACAGGCATTATCGGTTAGATGATAAATTTAATAGTATTAACAACAGCTTGTTTTTAGCGAGCCCCAAGATTTATTTTACGGTGATTGATTTTCATCAAAATATCTATTCATCCTTTCAATCAAGGCGCGGCTTGGAATATACCAGTGTCATTAATGAAGATTGGTATGTTGATTTTGTAAATAGTGGACAATTTTATCAATGGGAAACGAACGAACGAAGCTATATTCATCCAAATGAAACAACGAGTCCGTACTTATTGTCACTATACAGCGTTTTACGAGACTATCAAAATCAGCCTTATGGGGTTTCGCGAATAAGTTTAGATATTTCAAAATGGTTTGAGCAGGTGATGAAAAGCTCTAGTAGTGACCAGGAGTTTTTTATTATTAACCATTTAGGGAAATCTGTTGCTGAAACGGGGAATGGATCAAACATCGGTTTAGAAAACATCGAAGAAATTATTGAAAGACATGATACAGAAGGATTTTTAGTAGATGAATCTTCGGGAATGTTAATTAGTTACAATTTTATTGAGCATTTAAATTGGTATTTAATAAGTCGAATTCCACTGCAGGTCCTTTTTGCAGAGGTAGAGGAGTTAAGAAGTCGATTACTGTTTGTTTTTATCTTTCTGACGGCAATCTTTATTGTTGTAACGTATATGATTGCTTCAAGAATAACAAGTCCGTTAGAAAAACTGCAAGAAAAAATGTCTGAGGTAGTAAGTGAAAATTTAAACGTTTACTTACCTGAAAATGACAATAGTTTGGAAATTTCTTCACTTACGAAAAATTTTAATCGGATGATGAGCGATTTAAACGATTTGGTCGAACAATTAAAAATTGAAGAAAGGCAAAAAGAGGCTATTAAAGTCAAAATGCTAGTTTCCCAAATGAATCCGCACTTTTTATTAAATACCTTAAATACCATTAAGTGGATTGCAATCCGCGAACGAAATCAAGATATTACAAAAATCTGTATTGCTTTAGGTGAAATTATTGAGTCTAGTTTAAAGATTGAACCAGAAATGATTTCTTTAAAAGATGAACTTAAGCTAGTAAATTCGTATGTCGATATCCAAAAGTATAAATATAAACAGCAGTTCCGCGTTGAATATCAGATTGAAGCTGAGGTAGAAGAGGCTTTAATTCCAAAACTAAGTCTTCAACCATTAGTTGAAAATGCCATATATCATGGAATTTCCCAGCTCGACGGTGAAGGCATGATTATCATACGTGCTTTTTTACCCTTGAATCATAGACTAACTGTTCAAGTCATTGATAATGGGATTGGCATTCAAAAGAGCAAAAACGAATCAGTTCATAAAAACCATGGTATAGCATTAGCTAACCTAAAGGAAAGATTAGAGTTAATGTTTAAAGATGATGCTTCTGTACAGTTAATTCCGTTAGAACAAGGGATAAAAGCCGAAATACAATGTCCTTTTTATTAAACTTAAATGGTAAAGGTGGGGATTTTCTTGTGGAAAGTATTACTCGTTGAAGATGAAATATTGGTTCGAGAAACTGTCAAAGAGATGATCAATTGGGAACAATTTGGCTTTCAAGTTATTGGAGAAGCTGGCAATGGGGAGGATGCTTTACACTTTATCAGGGAAGAACAACCAGATCTTGTGATTACAGATATCCTGATGCCAATCATGAATGGTGTAGAACTTTTAAAACAGACAAGGGCAGAAGGCTTCCAGACAAATTTTGTCATGTTGTCGTGCATGAGTGACTTTGAATATGTCCAACAAGCATTGGAATACGGAGCTTCAAATTATTTGTTAAAACATACGATGGATATCGATGCGATTGAAAATATGCTGAAAAAGATTAGACCAGAAATAATTAAACGCATCAATGGAAATTCCAAAGAAATCGAAGAGTATTATCAAAAGATTTGGAAACAAGTTTTAACAAGTCCTCCACAAGAACATATGGAGCTGGGAAAACCACCTTTTATTCCGGAGACTTATACCTTAACGATTGTCATGACTTATAAGAAACTTTTGGAAAAGGATATTTTTCCAAAGGATGAAGAAGCAATCATTCACTTTTTTCAAAACAATGGACAATCAACGGTTTTCTATTGGTCAGAAAAAATACCTTTAATAAAAAGTAACGGGATTACACAGAAAATAGTTTATTCCTCACTATCTAATTTATCTAACATAAGTGTTGAATGGAAATCGTTATTACAAAAATTAGACCTAGCGTGGTATGGATTGGATGAACCTACCACTAATAGTAAACAACAACAGTCCTCAGAGCGAGGGGAAGAGCTTTGGGAAATTGAGAATGAGATTATTCAAGCATTTATGCAAATGAAACAAAAAACGTGTATAAAGTTAATTGATGATCTATGGTTTCAACTGCAACAAAATGTAGTTTCATTGACGGTTGTTAAAGAGATTGCCTTAGGCTTAAATAATATCTTTTGCCGAGTTAGCAATACACCTGACCAAGAGACAGAACTAATTATTACTAGTACAAGCCATGACCAACTAAAAGAAAAGCTGTTAGAGTTTACTAATCGTTATCTAGAGTACAGAAAGAATCAAAAATGCGCTTATACGGATCATAGCGAAATAAACAAAGTTATAGAGTATATTCAAATGAACTATGATGAACAAATTACAGTAAAAATGATGTCGCTATATATAGCAATGAACGAAAATTATTTAAGTAGTCTTTTTAAAAAGAAGACAGGTTATTCACTCATTGAATACCTTCATAAAATACGGATTACCCATGCAAAAGATTATTTAGAAAAGACTAATTTACCGATCAGTGTGATTAGTCATAATGTTGGCTATGAAAATGATAACTATTTTATCAAAATGTTTAAGCGACTAATGAATATAACGCCAAATGAATATCGATGCCAAAAAAAGAACTAATATATGTTCAACTAATTCATAAGATTTGTTCGTTATTTAAAAGAGAAAGCGCTGTTATAGTTTAACTTGTAAAGAATAACTCAAATCTTAGGGGGTTTAATTATGAGATTTAAAGAAAAGGCTTTCATTTTTATCACGTTCCTTTTACTAATCAGCGTCTTAGTAGCTTGTGGGAATGACAAAACATCAAGTACCGATGCTACTAAAACTGAAAGTACTGAAGGAAAAGATGAAGTAATTACACTTCATTTCTGGGGTGGTGTTCCTGCAGAAAACGGTCCACAGGATGCTGTTGATGCTTGGAATGCTAACAATCCAAATGTTCAAATTGAATATACTCGTTATGTCAATGATGATAGTGGAAATCTACGTGTAAATACGGCACTTCAGACAAAGCAACAAATTGATATTCTAATGTCACATTCACCAAACGATTTTGAACAACGAGTTGAATCAGGCTTTGTTTTAGATTTAACTGAATTTGAAGGATTTGATATTGAAGGGAAAATCGGTGCAGCTGCAGCTAGATGGAAAAGAAACGATACGTATTATGCGGTACCGACAAATCTAAATGCCCAATTCTTTTTATTAAACAAAGATTTACTAGACCAAGCTGGTTTAGCTGTTCCAGAAAACTGGACGTGGGAAGATGTTCGTGAATATGCGAATGCGTTAGATACAGATACACAAATCGGATATGCAATTGATCACGGGAACCTAAACGGAATTATTTTAAATGCCTTAATTGAAGATGGATGGGTAAAAGAAGACGGAAGTTCGAACTTAGACCATCCGAATGTAAAAAAAGGTCTTGAATTAATGTATGCAATGATGCACCAAGATCAAACGATGCCTAAATATGCAGAACAAGTAGCGACAAACATGGCAGTAGATCATATGTTTTTAAATGGTGAAATCGCAATGTACCAAGCGGGTGCTTGGAAGTTTCGTATGACAAATAACTTAACTGATTATCCAAGAGATTTTAATATTGCGTTTGCTCCGGTTCCATCTTTTGCTGGTCAAGATAACCCAGCTCATACTGTTGAAGATGCAATCTCAATTATTTCTTATTCAAAGCATGCTGAAGCAGCTTGGGAATTTATTAAATGGTATGCAGATGAAGGAATGCTTGCTCTATCTCCAGGTGGTCGAGTTCCAGCGTCAGTGGATGCACCAATTGAGGAAGCTTTAGCTCTTATTACAATAGGTGCTACAGAAAGCTATGACCAAGCTTCTTTAAGTAATGTTTATAGTTTAGAAACTACAAAGCCAGTAGTAGTACCACCTTACCAAGTTCTTGATGCAATCGTCAGAGAGTTTGAAAAGTACTATTTAGGGGATCAGTCAATCGACGACACAATAGAGCGGATGGTCAAGTCTCATAATGACCATTTAGCTAGAAACTAACATTTATATAAGACAATCGGAGAGGGAGAAACTATTTAATAGAATCTCCTTTTCTTTTTCCCAGTTAAGGAGGTAGAGGATTTTGAAGTGGATGCGTAAACAACAATTGCTAGGCTATTTATTTATTTTACCTAGCGTTACTGGGATCACTTTGTTCTTTTTTGTCCCGTTAATTTTTACAATCGCACTTAGTTTTACCAGTTGGCGCGGGCCAACTGGTATCGGGACAGAATTTATTGGTCTACAAAACTTTCAACGGTTATTTAATGATGAAATCTTTTATACGGCTTTTGGAAACACCATTATCTATTTATTACACGTTCCAGTCGCTGTCATCTTAGGTTTTATTATCGCCAATATCCTAAATAAACGAGTTTTTATGAAAAGTAGCTTAAGGGCAATGTTTTTTTTTACCTTACCTGACAAGTAGTATTGCGATTGGATTTGTATGGATGCTTTTATTCCATCCGACTCAAGGTCCAATCAATGAGATCTTAAAGTTAATTGGGATTTTGAATCCCCCGGGTTGGTTATCATCAACAAGTAGTTCTATGTATGCCATCAATATTATGTCTATTTGGCAAATCTTAGGGTTTAATATCATTATTTATTTAGCCGCCCTTCAGGACGTTCCAGAAGAGCTTGAAGAAGCAGCCAAAATGGATGGAGCAAAACGTTGGCAAATCACAAGACATGTCATCTTCCCGCTTGTTAGCCCGATTACATTATTCCTACTTATAATTGGAATGATTAATACCTTTAAAAACTTTGGTCTGATTCAAGCTGTTACAGGCGGAGGACCTGGTGATAGCACCACTGTTTTAGCTCTATATGTCTATCAAACTGCTTTTAGATACTATGAATTAGGGTATGCATCTGCAATAGCGGTCATTCTTTTTCTAGTCATTTTAGTTATTACGTTGGTGCAATGGTATGGACAGAAAAAGTGGGTTCATCACTAATGAAAGGAATGCTGAACGATGCAAATAAAAGTGAATAAACAAACCAGTGTTCAAAAACCACGTTTCAAGCTAAAAGGAAATGACCATTTGAAGAAAGTCGGGCTGACAGTTGGTATGTTAGTCATTGCTCTTTTTATGATTATGCCTTTTTTATGGATGATCAGTACATCCCTAAAAACACCATCGGAAGTATTTGATTTTCCGATTAAGTGGATCCCTGCTGATATTCAATGGGATCATCATTTAAAGGTTTGGACTGGTGAAAATAGCTTTTTAAAATATTATGCAAACTCTTTAAAAATTGCCGTTATTGGTTCAGTTGGAGCCATTTTCATTGGATCCTTAGCTGCCTATGGATTTGCGAAAATTCATTTTAAAGGTAGAGATCTGATATTCCTCTTTTACTTACTAATGATGATGGTTCCACCGCAAGTTCTATTCGTACCGAAGTTCATCATGTTTGATTTTGCGGGGATCTATAATACGCATTGGGCATTAATTATACCGACAATGTTTACGATTTTTGGAGTGTTTTTTCTAAGACAATTTTTCTTAAGTATACCGAATGAAATTTCAGAGTCAGCATTTATAGATGGGGCAGGGCATTTTCGAATTTTCTTCCAAATCTTTCTTCCGCTAGCTAAGCCAGCGATTATGACATTCGCTATTCTCGATTTTTCTTGGAACTGGAATAACTATGAGGATGCGCTTGTGTTTTTAATCGATGAAAAGTTATTTACAGTACCTCTGGGATTAAACAATTTTGTTAATGAATTTACGATTGATTATAACGGGATGATGGCTGCTGCTTCAGCCTCGATTATTCCAATTCTCATTCTCTTTTTCATTGGACAACGATACATCATTCAAGGTGTTGCAAGCTCTGCAGTTAAAGGATAATTCGTAAAAAGTGGGGTCTTAACATGGGAACAGGATTAACAAGTGGATTTTATAAAATAACAGAATGGTTTATGAGATTGGTCTACGTAAATGTACTTTGGATCATCTTTACCTTACTAGGAGGCGTTGTATTCGGTATCATGCCGGCAACAGTAGCCTTATTTACCCTTTTGCGTAAGTGGCTTAGGGGAGATGACCAAATAAAAGTATGCCGTTTCTTTTGGCAAACCTATAAATCAGGATTTATCAAATCGAATGTACTAGGGTTTATTCTCATATTTATTGGCATTGTTCTGTTTTTTGATATTAAATTTTTCCAACAGCTAGATGGAGGTATTTTTCAGGTGCTGGAATATCTAATGTATGGACTTGTGATCCTCTACCTAGTGATCCTTATGTATATTTTTCCGGTTTTTACTCATTACGATGTGAGTTATTGGCAATATTTAAAGCACGCTTTATTTATTGGGATCACAAAACCATTCAAAACGATAGTAATTGCGTTCGGGCTAATCGGCATCTATTTTTTGTTAAATTTTATGCCGGGATTACTACCATTTATCGGCGTAAGCTCTTTTAGCTTGATCTTAATGTCGGGTTCTTTATCTATTTTTTTAAGTTTAGAAGAGTTAAATAAAACGATAACTACTGAACCTGAAACAACGTAATTAATATTGAACTCCAAGGAAGGGTGATTAGTAGATGAAAACGGTAATTCAAACAAAAGAAATACCAGTAGTAAAAAAAGTAGATGTTCTTGTAGCGGGTGGTGGCCCAGCAGGAATAGCAGCAGCGATTGCTTCTGCTAGAAATGGTGCAAAAACAGTTTTACTTGAAAAACATGGGTTTTTAGGTGGTATGGGAACGGCCGCCTTAGTAAATCCATTTATGAGCTATTTCTCTGGTAGAACACAATTAGTAAAAGGAGTTTTTCAAGAAGTAGTCGATCGCTTGAAAGAAAGAGGAGCCTACGGTGGTACAGGTCATGCATGGTCGTTTGAACCTGAGGAATATAAATTTACCCTTAATGAATTAGCGTTAGAAAGTGGCGTTGAGCTCTTATTTCACACGTATGTAGTCGATGCTGTAACAGAAGATGGCTCGATCACGGGTGTAGTGATTGAAAGTAAGTCTGGTAGACAAGTGATCGAAGCAAAGGCGTACATCGATTGTACTGGTGACGGAGATTTAGCAGCGAGGGCTGGGGCGGAATTCAAGGTTGGTCGTGAAAGCGACGGTCAAGTACAACCAGCAAGTATTATGTTTAAAATGGGTGGCGTAAATAACCGAAGAAAAGCATGGGAATATGCTGTTGAAGATGCGCGCTTACCTCAAGGCCGGGTCTTGTTCTTTAAAATGCCTCGAGAAGGTGAAGTTGTGATTAACATGACAAGAATTGTTAATGTTAACGCCCTTGACGGGGAGGATCTTAGCCGTGCAGAAATTGAAGGAAGAAAACAAGTAAAAGAAATCGTTGATTATCTTGTAGAAAATGTAGAAGGTTTTGATAATGCTTATCTAATTACAACAGGGCCTCAAATCGGAATTCGTGAATCAAGAAGAATTATGGGTGAATATGTGTTAAAAACAGAAGATGTACTAGAGTGTCAAAAGTTTGATGATGCGATTGCCCATTGCTCATATATGATTGATATCCATAATCCAACGGGTGCAGGGACTGAAAAGGTCATCCTACCAAAAGGTCAATGGTACGACATACCATACCGTTGTTTATTACCGAAAGACCTTAACAACTTATTAGTGGCTGGAAGATGTATCTCAGCGACGCATGAAGCACATTCCTCATTAAGAATTCAGCCAACGTGCTATGCTCTAGGTGAGGCAGCTGGAGTAGCAGCAAGCATCGCTGTGCAGGAATCAATTAGTCCAAAGCAGGTAAGCGTAGAGAAAATAAGAGAAAAAATTGATCTAGTCGTTAGTCACGCTTAATTCGTAAATGAAGGGGCTGTCCAAAAGCAAGTAATCAGTCACCACAAGTATATATAGAGAATGTGAACAACTTACACTTTCTTATATATTTTGACAATGTGGTGGGATGAGACTTTTGGATCAGCCCCCATTCGTAATGATTGAAACAAAGGAGTAGAAAACATGAGTCAAAATTTAGAGGCAGTTATTTTTGATTTAGATGGAGTCATTACCGATACAGCAGAATATCACTTTTTAGCTTGGCGGAGCTTAGCTGAAAGCCTTGGAATTACTTTTACTAGAGAGCAAAATGAGCTGTTAAAGGGAATTAGTAGAATGGAATCGCTAGAGTTAATCCTCGATTTAGCTGGTAAGTCATTAGATTATGGGAATGATGAAAAGCTTGAATTATCCGAAAGAAAAAACGGATATTATTTAGAGCTAATTCGTACTATTACTCCCAATGACATTTTGCCGGGAATTGAAAAGCTTTTAAAAGAGTTAAAGGATCACAAGATAAAAATTGGCCTCGCTTCAGCAAGTAAAAATGCTTTCCAAGTGATAAAAAGTCTAGAGCTTAACGACTATTTTAATTACATCGTGAATGCGGCTGAAGTGAAAAACGGGAAACCAGATCCCGAGATTTTTAGGACGGCAGCAGATATGTTACAAGTTTCCTATGAAAACTGTGTTGGAGTTGAGGATGCTGTGGCTGGAGTAACAGCAATTAAGGCAGCGAATATGTTTGCGATTGGAATAGGTTCTATGGGAGCGTTAAAACAAGCCGACGTGATTTATCAAGATACGGCAGACCTTACTTTTGCTAGGCTCATTGACCATTTTAAGAATAGTAAAACAAAATAGAGGTGATTTAGAATGACTTGGAAAATCACGAGTAATAAGCTTGACCAAGCAGGTTTATTAGTAGATGAAAGCTTGTTTTCACTTGGTAATGGTTATTTAGGTGTTCGCGGAAATTTTGAAGAGGGTTATCAAGCTAGTTATAAATCAATAAGGGGAACGTATATCAATGCGTTTCATGATATAACAGATATTACGTATGGTGAGAAACTATTTGCCTTTCCTGAGACTCAGCAGAAATTATTAAATCTAATTGATGCGCAATCAGTCGAGATTTTTATCGATGGAGAGCCCTTTTCTTTATTTGAAGGAGAGGTATTAGCCTTTGAGCGCCAGCTACATTTTGATAAGGGAATAGCAGAGCGCAACATTCATTGGAAATCTCCGAGTGGAAAAGAGCTTAGACTAACATTCCGTCGACTCGTTTCCTTTAAAACAAAGGAGCTTTTTGCAATTGAGATCAGCATAGATCCGATCTCAGACATCGAAGAAGTTAAGCTCGTATCAACAGTAAATGGAGACGTGAGCAACTTTGTTGATAATAATGACCCACGTGTCGCTTCAGGTCATGCTAAGCGACTTTCGGTAGTTGACGTGAAACACCTAGACCGTATGAATGTAGTTGTAAATAAAACGTATGTCTCAGAGTTAAAAGTTGCTTGTGCTTCGACAACTCAAATTGATGTGGACCATTTGTATTCGTCTACCGCTTCTCAAACAGGCATAACGGAAGTTTATACGTGTAAAGGGAAACAACCAATTTGTTTTTTAAAGGCAAATTTCTATACTGATACACTGAGGCATGGATCAAGGTTAGCTGAATATGCAATTAGTCTTTGTAAGGAAAACCGTTCAAAAACATTTCATGATTATCTGTACGACCAGCAAATGTATTTAGATGATTTTTGGAAAAAAGCTGATATTACAATCAAAGGGGATGACGACCTTCAGGAGGGGCTTCGCTTTAATTTATTTCACCTACTACAGTCAGCAGGACGTGATGGAGTAAGTAATATTGCGGCGAAAGGACTATCTGGTGAAGGGTACGAGGGTCATTATTTTGGGATACAGAGATCTATATGTTTCCGGTATTTCTATTTACCAATCCTGAAATAGCCAAACAGCTTTTGAACTACCGCTACTCAATTTTGGAAGGGGCAAAAGCTCGTGCAAAGGAAATGGGGCATAAAAAAGGAGCATTATTTCCATGGCGAACCATTTCAGGAACAGAATGCTCAGCGTTTTTTCCAGCTGGTACAGCCCAGTACCATATAAGTGCTGACGTAGCCTATAGCTTTATTCAATACTACGTAGCTACAGAGGATATCACTTTCTTATTTGAATTTGGGGCAGAGGTTGTGTTTGAAACAGCAAGATTGTGGCTTGATACCGGTCACTTTTACAACGGCCAATTTAGAATTGATAATGTAACCGGACCAGATGAATACACGTGTATTGTGAATAATAATTACTATACAAATGTAATGGCAAAACATAATTTAAGCTGGGCATCAAAGATCGTATCGATTCTTAAACAAGAAGACTCTAGTAGATTAGTAGAATTACTTAGTAGCCTTGAGATTACTGAAGAAGAGATAAGTGAGTGGAGTGCAGCAGCAGAGAAAATGTATCTACCTTACGATGAGGAGTTAGGAATTAATTCACAGGACGACTCGTTTTTAAAGAAAGCAGTTTGGGATTTTGAAAATACCCCAAAGGAACATCACCCTTTACTGCTCCATTATCACCCGTTAACACTGTACCGCTATCAAGTGTGCAAACAAGCAGATACAGTATTGGCACACTTTTTGCTTGAGGATGAACAAAGCTTTGAAACTATGAAAAATTCATTTGATTATTATGAAAAAATAACAACCCACGATTCATCATTGTCTTATTGTGTTCATAGTATTATGGCTTCAAAGCTTGGTTATCATGAAAAAGCATATAACTATTTTATTGAAACAGCACGGCTAGACCTAGACAATACACATGGCAATACGAAAGATGGACTCCATATGGCAAATATGGGTGGCACCTGGCTGGCGATTGTCTTTGGGTTTGCAGGACTGAGACTAAAGGAAGAAGGGATTTCTTTGAAGCCATCACTTCCAAATAATTGGGATGAGCTTGCCTTTACGATACAATATAAGGGCAGATTGCTACGGGTAGAAATCACGAAAACCTCTGCCGAATGCCAGTTAGTAGAAGGTGAGCCTTTGGACAAGCCGATTATGATCGAAACTGTAACGAGGTAATATAAAGTTATGGAAAACGAACCATCAACATAGTTGAGGGTTCGTTTTTTCTTAGGTGGAATAAATAACACCGACCGTCATTATGAGTTATTATAGACTTATAAATGATAAAAGTTGGTGTTTATTTATCCTAGAAAACAATAATGATACAATATCCAAAATTGAATTAACTATTCAAATTCAGAAAAAACGAATTAAGAAGGTAGAACAATCTAACCTACCATTTGAGTAAATAAGGGAAAAAGCGTGGTACGTATTTTAGTTAAAAGCAACCAAAATCTCCTGTGATGAGTAATCACAGAGCAAAATATCGGAATGACATTACATAAAAACCTGTGAAATAAAGTGACTTGTCTACCTATGAATCAGAAGATCCTGTTTAATAACGGATGGGAATTTGCCAAAAGTAGTCTAGAGGTTTTAGAAAGCGCCTTCAACAAAAGGTGCTACAAGCCTAGTCCTATCTGGAAGATCTCCAATTGATAAAAATACAATTCATATCCGCTTTGAAAACGAAGAAGGAGAAAGTAATCAACTTTTCGAATTTACGTACTCAGATGAATACGAAAAACGAGTTTTTGAGTTGGGTAAAATCACAGGAAGGCAAAAAGTAACCTTCATCTTCCTGCCAGGATCGAAGTTTGATTTTGGGTGGTTTAGGTTTAGAAAGTAGTTATATATTGAAGTGAAACAATTAATCCAAACAATCTTCAGAGATAAACTGAAGATTGTTTTTAATTTTAGGATCTTAGTTAGCTTTTGGACGCACGATTTGCTATTTCTATCAAAAAGCCTACCTTAAATAATAGGTGGACAAAGTTCCTTTATTTACCTGAAATCAGTTGACCCCTCAATATAAAGAAACCTTTTTTTACTTATAAAAAGAACATTTTCGGTAATTTTTGTACGGAAAAGAGTAAAATAATTCTGAAAACTACTTCTAAAACGGGAGTTTTGGTGATATTATAGGAAAAAAAGGAACTTTAACAAACCTGTAATATATTTTAACTTATTAAATTGAATGGATGGGATTTTCATGTTAACCAATGTTAGACAAGCGAAGATTATAGAAATCTTAAACTTAAAAGGAGCTATTAAAGTAGTGGAATTAAGTGAACAGCTTCAAGTTACCGAAAAAACAATAAGGGAAGATTTAGATAAATTAGATGAAGATGGAATTATCCAAAGGGTTCGTGGTGGAGCAATTTTACCTGATAAGGGTAACTCGATGTTGCCTATTAATCGACGCCAAACAAGCTTTACTACTGAAAAAGAGGAAATTGCTAATAAAGCATTTCAACTAATTGAAGATGGCCAAACCTTACTACTAGATGCAGGATCGACAACATTAGAATTGGCGAAGCTTATTATTAATCGCCAGTTAACTGTGATTACAAATGATATAAAGATTATGTTCGCGTTAATGGATGCTCCAAGTATTAACCTTATAGGACTTGGAGGGATGCAGCGTAAAGGGACATCAACCGTGATAGGGATGACCGCTATTCAAATGATTCACGATTTTAATATAGATTTAACTTTTATCGGAGCTACAGGGGTAGATATTGAAAAGGGTTTATCGATATTTAGTTATGATGAAGTTGAACTAAAGAAAGCGATGATAAAGTCGGCTAAAGAAGTTGCTTTATTAGCGGACAACTCTAAATTTAATCGATCAGCGTTAGTTTCATTTGCAAGTTTAGTTGATGTTGACTTCTTGGTAACCAATTCGAAAACAGATGATAGTGTATTAACTGAAATAGGAGATATGGGAGTAAAGGTTTTGAAGTAGAGGCTTAGATGAATAATTAATTATAGTAATTGAGTGAATTTCATAATGAAAAAGCAATCACGAGATTCACTCAATTACTCCCTATCAAAAATAAAGACTTGGCAAAAGGAGTGATTTTTAAACGTTTAGTATCAAAACATGCAAATAGTAGGGGGGATAAAAAAAGGACAATAAATGGCACGACTGCTTTATTAAAATAAAAAGTACAGCTTCATGCGTACGAGCTTTACTTCTTAAGGATAGTTCAATTATTTTTTATTACTAGGAGGATTGAATTTTGAAACGAATTATACTAAAAAGATCTATGTTACTGATGTTGTGCTTTACCCTAATATTAGGTTTAATTCCAAACAACATATATGGGAATACCAATTATAGTATTGATTATGAAAGCTATAATGGCTTTACGGTTCCAGAAGAACCGATACTTCCGGCTGAAGAAGTTCATCCAAAATTGTGGTTTAATAAGTCTGAAATTTCAGACTTGTATAACAAGAGATTACAAGATGATTATGCGGCAACTCTTTGGAACTCGATTTCAACGAGTAATTACTTAACAATGAAATTTCCTGAGGTACCAAGGTGTGAATCGAACTCAAGCTTTATCCATGGTTATTATGGCCATATGGCACGGATCGCAAAATATAATGCTTTCATGTTTGTGATGGAGGGCAATCAAGTTCATAGACAACGAGCAATTGAGGCGCTAATGAGAGCTTATGATGGACCGATTTATGATTGTGCAGCAATTGATCCGACGGTATCTGGAAGCCCTATTGATGAAACATACCGAGCCATGTGGGCACAAAATTACGCAGCAGCCTATGACTGGGTCTATCATGAATTAACACCAGAACAAAATGAAGTTATCCGTGAAAAATTAGCCTATGAGGCACAGGTAACGAATGACAATTTGTTTATTTGGGGACCAAGACCCCATAACCATCGTTCCAAACCAGCTTGGGGACTAGGTTCACTAGCACTTGTTCTTTCTGACCATCCCGATGCAGCCACATGGTTAGAAACAGGATTAAGAGCAGCTAACACGAATACAAGCTATTTCTTTAGCTCAGATGGAGTATATCGAGAAGGTTCGCAATATTATATCTACTCCCACATCAACTTCGTTCCATTTTTATATCACTATAAAAACGTCTCAAATGTGAACCATTTCGAAATATTTAAGCCTGCATTTATTTGGGAATTCCATGTTTCTAATAATAATGGTTGGATGCCAAATTTTGCAGATTCTTTTTACGACATAATTACATGCACATGGTCGCCTCACAGTTTATGTCTGAAGAAGATATCACACCTATCCACCCAACGGCAAAATGGGGAAATCTATTTCAATGGAGATATGCTACAACAGATACAACGCCGTGGGGAGGAGAGTTTGGAAATAATACTGGAGCAAGCTATGACGATACGATGGATTTAGATAAATACTTAACTTATGAACCTAGTATTGAAGCGATCAAACCAACTGGAACTGGTACGCATTTTTTTAATGAAGGTGGTCAAACGATTTTTAGAAACAATTGGAATACTAATGACCCAAATAGTCGTTATTTACTATTTCAAGGTGTAGCAGAAGCAGATAATCATAATCATTTTGACCACTTAAGCTTTATTATCCATGCAGAGAATCAGATGATGGCAAGTGATTCAGGCTATACAAGGTCAGCGTACGGGGATGCTGTAAGGAGAGAATGGTATCGTACAGCACCCGCGCATAACACGGTTACACTAGATGGTTTTTGGCCTGTTGATATGGCACAAAATGTAACCCCAACTTCAAGATATGATATCGATACTGATTTCTTTGATTTCCAACAGAAGGAAGCTAGATTCATAGAAAATGAGAATGAAACAACGCGAGGGGAAAGTCGATTACATTTTCCACCTGATAGCGAAAGTCTTGGTTATTTTGAACGGGCGATTGCTTTTCCAGGTCAAGACTATTTTGTTGTGATCGATAATTTGAGGAGCAAGACTTCGACACCTAGAGAATTCGATTTATACTTACATGGCGGTAGAGGGATTATGAGTGGAACCGGTAATCATCGGTTATGGACTTACGGAAATGATGTATATGGAAGTGCTGCCAAGATGGCGACCTGGATCTTCTCAGATGGAGCAACGTTCTCTAATCATGAAGGAGAAGTATCCTATGTTAAAGATGATTATGGTATGTACGATTTTGTAAAAGCTAGTACACATGCTGAAAAAACGAATTTTATTCAAGTATTAGTCCCGTTAGAAATAACGAAAACGCTACCACAGGTTACCGAATTTAGTGACAACCATAGAGTGGGTGGAACGGTAGCGATGGATGGTAATTTGGACACATTTGTTGTCCAACAAGGAAATCAAGATGTGACCCTTGCAGAACTTGGAACGAATGGAAGTTTCGCTTATGTGAGGGAAAATGGTCTTGTAGAACATTGGTCAGCGAGGGAGGCAACTGCACTTAGTTATCGGGGAAATTTTCTATTTCGTTCTTCGCATCACATAACATTGGCTCTTGATCAAAGTGATCGAGATAGATATTCGGGTACGATTTCATCGGAAAAGGAAAACTTTACATTGTCAGTCAGAAACCCTGCTGGGAAAGTTGCAGATCAAGCGATATTTAATGGTCAATCCGTTTCTTTTGAAAATAAAGAAGGGTATGTTCACCTAACTGGATTATATGGGAAAGGTGATATTGCGATTATTTTTATTGAGAATGGAGAACAGGATAAAATTCCTCCAGGAAATATTAAGGACCTTAGGGCAACCGATCAAACTTCAGATACAGTAACATTAACATGGACAGCACCAGGAAATGATGGTGACGTAGGTGCAGCAGATTTTTATGATATCCGTTACAATACCTCACCAATTACAGACGACAATTGGGATGATTCAGTTAAGGTAGCAAATGAACCTACCCCTACAATTGCTGGAACGTCTCAATCTATGAATATAGAAGGACTAAGATCTAGCACTTCCTACTATTTTGCCATGAGAGCAGGAGACGAATTTTTAAATCTTTCAGGATTGTCTAATGTAGTAGCTATTGAAACAGATTATGCACCAGATACAACAGCACCAGCAAATATTAAAGATTTAAAAGTTGAAGCTGTTTCTTCAGATTCTGTTAATTTAACATGGACAGCACCTGGAGATGATGGATATTTCGGCACGGCCGATTCCTATGAAATACGTTATAGTACACAGCCAATTACCGAAGAGAGCTGGGATGCAGCAACTTTGATTAATAACCCACCTACTCCAGAAATAGTAGGATCTCATCAAACAGTAAATGTAGCTGATCTTAAAGCTGGAAGGTCGTATTTCTTTGCAATAAAAACCAGGGATAAAGCATCGAACATTTCAGGATTATCCAACTTGGCTTTTATCAGCTTACCTGACCCAGATGACATGAAACCACTAGAAATATCAGATCTTTACGCAAGTTCACATGATGGAAATGTTCCTGAAAATACAATTGACGGTGATTTAGGTACACGTTGGTCTGCAAATGGCGATGGTGAATGGATAAAATACGATCTAGGTTCTATTCAAACTTTAAGTCATATAAAGTTAGCTTGGCATAATGGCCATACAAGACAGACATTTTTTAGCATTGAGGTTTCTACAGATAATGTGAATTGGACACCAATTTTAACCAACGGAGCTAGTAGTGGGCACACATCCGACTTTGAGGCATATGAACTAGAAAATATACACGGACGTTATGTAAAATTGATTGGTCATGGTAATTCCTCTAGTACTTGGAATAGTTTATCAGAAACTGCTATTTATGGAACCGTTGCTGATGGACTTGATCCAGTTACAGTAGGGAATATACGATTCCTAGATCGTGATGGAAAGGAAATGACAGCCTTAGCGAACGGAGATTTTGTTCAAATTATTGCCCCATTGACAAATAATCAGCAAGAAAGTCAACAAGTATTAATGTTTATGGGATTATATGACAAAAAGGGTAACTTAGTTGAGATGTCTTTCATTAATAATGAAGTTAGACCATGGGAGACGGAAGTACTTAGTACAGGTTTCATTTTACCTGAAAAACTAACTGGGTATTATGTAAAGGTATCATTTTGGGATAGCTTTGAAGAATTAACAGAGTTGTCTAATGAAATAATCTTGGAGGGTACAGAATGATAAAGAAAGAATATGTAAGCATAATATTATGTTTTTCTTTGATGCTAAGTTTGATTCCACTCCAACTATTTACATCAGCGCAAAATCAGGAACAGCAGGTAGCTGAGCTTATAGCAATAGAAGATAGCTGGGTGAATGGTGGAAGCAACTCCGATCGGAACTACGGAACCGATAGAAATATAAAGATTAAGAGAACCTCAACAGAAAATCGAGATGCTTTTCTAAAATTCGATTTAACCCAGATTAGCGGAAAAGTTCATAGTGCTGAGTTAAAACTGTACGTTCTTTCATTAGAGAGTGCAACCCCCGACGGGTATCATATTGAAGCAAGAGGGATAGATGATAATCTATGGAGTGAAAGTGCAATTACGTATAATAATGCACCTGAAGCTGGAGGAGAAGTCTTAGACACAGCCTTTGTCGGTCAAGATGAAATCGGAACGTACGTAACGTTTGATGTAACAGACTTTATCAATGAAAAAACAGGACAGTTAGCAAGTATAAGATTAAGAGGAGTTGAAACAAGCAGAGGTGGAGATTTTGCAACAAAAGAGAATTCTAATGAAAATCCACCTTACTTACATGTTGTTTTCACAGAAGGAGACACTCAAGAGTTAGATGAAGAACGACCTTCTACTCCTACAGCTGTAACTGCTGTGAATGTGAAACATGATCAAGTTGAAATCAGTTGGGAGGAATCCACTGATAATGTAGGTGTCGTAGGGTATAAGATATCTCGCGATGGAATCGGAGTAGGAACAGCATCATCGCCATCCTTCACGGATACTGGATTAAACCCAGGAACCATATACACTTATACTGTTCAAGCATTCGATGAAGCTGGAAATTACTCATTGGAAAGTAATGAATTAATAGTTACTACCCTAGACAAAGAGATGATAGGTATCGTCCTTGAGAAAATCAAACCAATGACTTTGGCAGATCATAATCAACCTATTACTGTTTTGGCTAGTTATAATGATGGATCACTAGAAGTAGTGGAAGAAGACCTTTTTTTTACTAGTAGTAACAAGGAAGTAGCCGAGGTTTCTGAAGCTGGGATAATAACAGCCCTCTCAATCGGGGACACAGAAATTACGGTTAGTTATAAGGACTATCAATCTCCTGTTCACGTATTACATGTATATTATGGGTATTATCAAAACGTTGCAATAGAGGATACCTATGTTGAAGCCTCAAAAACGTCACCTCAAGGAAGTGAATCAACCTTTAAAATTAAAAAGACATCTACAGAAAATCGTGATGCGTTTTTGAAATTTACTGTCCCTGAACTAAATGGGCTATTAGAATCTGCTAAGCTAAGACTTTACGTTACAAAACTTGATAGTAATACAACTTCTTATGAAATTGGGGCTCAAGGGATTAAAGATAATACTTGGAGTGAAGGTACTTTGGTATATTCGAATGTACCATTAGAAGATGGGGTTTCACTTGGGAGCGCAACCGTAAATAAAGCAAATGAGTATGTATATTTGGATGTTACAGAATATTTGAGGGGATATGAAGAAGGAATCGTTAGTTTCCGCTTGAGAGGGATCACTTCTGGACTCGGAGCAGATTATGCAACTAAAGAACACAAAGACCAGTCTGCTTATCCTGTTCTTATTATTGCGACAAGTGAACCTCAGCCTCCTTCAGTACCTGAAAATGTTCAACTTGCTGCAGGTGACGCTAAAATAACGATTACTTGGGACGAAGCAGAAAATGCTAATGCATACACTATTGAAAGAAGTACAAAAGAAGCTGGTCCATATGAAGTTATTGTAGAAAATTTACAAACTACTACCTTCGTAGATAGGAACCTTGAAAATGAAATCACCTATTATTATAAAGTAAAATCATTAAATAATTTTGGTGAAAGTGATTTTTCTAGTGTAGTTACGGCAACACCACAAAAACCACTTCTTGTAAAAACACCTGTTGTATCTAATATGAAAGGTAATATACCAATTAAAGAGCTGAATAAATTGTTACATGTCATAGCTAGTGTAGAGATTACAAATTCTACACAAAATTCGCTAAATGGAGAGTTTATCATTTCTCTTGTAGCATCAGATGGAAGTGTTGCATCAATCACATCCGTAAAAAAACATATTGATAGCTTAGAAACTATTGATCTTCAAGCAGGTTTTACATTACCTAATCAGTTTGAAGACTACGAACTAAGAATTTTTGCCATCGATGAAGAAGGAAATCTTCTCTCCAACGAATCCATTTTGTCACTTGATGAATTTAATCTTAGAAAGAAAATAGATTAATTGAAAAAGGATGTAAGAGATAAATAAGGATCAAAAGAATGACCACAAAAATTTATTAAGAAAATATTGTAAGGTTGATGGAAAGTAATACTATTTTTTAATGGAAATGCGTCCTTACTGTTGGGCGCATTTCTATTTAAAAGGACTTGTCGAATACAGGATTTAAGAAACAACAGACAATTAATAAACAAACATAATAAACTGCCTTCTGTAAGATATATAGGTTAAATTACTTAGTTATAGCCGTATATTTACAGTTTATATTTATATTCTATAAATACGGTTTTTCTTTGTAATAGGCTCATTCTTTTGCGAAAAAAAGAGGTTTACGAAACGAACTTTGTAAAAAATAAACTGCAATTCCCTATAAAATACTTCAATAAATTTTAGCACTTAGGATAAAAAAGCTACATAAGTTCCTCGTCTAAATGGCTAGATTCCGTTACTTTTTTATTAGTACTTTCTAGTAAAAATCTACCAAAGTTCCTCTTCATATTTTTCTATTTAAAATCAATAAAGGATGATATATTAAATATACTATCAGGATAGTAGAAACGTTATTGAAATCGAGGCGAATAGGATGGCAATTGATTTAAAGAGATTGGTAAAATTGTTCCTTGTTTTTGTATTAATTTTTTCGCACTTTCCTTCTGTTATAAATGCAGAAGTGGAAGAGGGAACAGTAGTTAGTGGTTTATTAAATGAGGACACGACATGGACCAAAGAAGGCTCACCTTATAGGTTAATAGGAAATCTTACAATACCGAAGAATGTCACGCTAACGATCGATCCTGGCGTGTCTGTTGTCGGTAAAATTGGTGTCTGGATCCAAACGTCTGGGAAATTGGTTGCAATTGGTGGAGAGACAGAAGGTGAGCGAATTAATTTTAATACTGCCTATATTCAAAGCACATCTTTTCCAGAAACCTATGTTCATCTTGAAAATACCAATATTAGCCGCGGATTTAACGGTGGCTATTTGGTGACAGGGGCGAATGTTTATTTAAAAAACAATAGATTTTCCAATGGTTCGATATCTGTATCAACCCCGAAAACAATTAAACCAGTGATTTCAGGTAATTTATTTCAACAAAACGCTACAATAGATGTTTGGCTTGGATCTAAAAATACAAAAATTACCAATAATACATTTTTAAACATCACGGGTGATGCAAAGTCCCCTGACATTAGTATTGGTTGTAGTTATGACTGTCAAAGTCCAAACCTTGAATTGTCAGGAAATAACTTTTTCGGATTAGATCATGCTTTTATAAAATTTCAAAGTGATAAACTGCTCACCTTTGATGGAGCAAATAATTACTGGGGAACTACAGACATAACAAAAGCAAACCAATTCATCATTGATGCAAGTGATAACCTAAATTATAGAGCTTTGTTAAAAATAGATCCGATTGCCTACAAGCCATTTGATCATGGATATCCATTTGGAGAACTTACTGTGCCTTTCGTTCATTCGGTGGGGGATGGTCATCAAGTGGTTACTGGTCTGACGGATGCTGATAGCGAAATCGAAGTTTGGAACGCTAATGGCAAGATAGGCACAGGCTTCTCGATTCATGATGGAACATTTTCAGTGGATATTCCAAACCAAAGAGTTGGAACTGAGCTTACGATATTCGTAACTGACAGCTATAACCGTTATAGTAAACCTTTAACTACCATTGTTCTCGATACGACGCCTCCTAAGGCACCGATTGTTGACGAAGTGACAGATGCGATAGATTACGTCTCGGGTAAAGCTGAACCTGGTGTTAAGATTACTGTTTCGTCAGTGGGGAAAGTCCTTGCTATAGGCAATGCCGATCAAGACGGCCAATTTAAGATCAGAACAGGCGTACTCCATGCAGATAGTATGATAGAGGTCCAAGCTGAAGACAATGCTGGCCATAAGAGCTTAGTTGTTACAGTTACAGTTGCAGATGTCACTCCTCCAGCGAAACCTCAATTAACTGAGGAAATTACTGACGCAGCCAATTTTATTAGGGGACTTGCAGAACCAGGATCAATCGTTGTTGTGACTTCAGGTTCTACTCAACTATTACGTCAAACTGCAAGTTCCAATGGAGAATTTGGAAGCTATATTCAACCACAAAAGCCAGGAACAATGATCGAGATTATTGCTATAGATAAGGCAGGGAACAAAAGTGAGCCATTAATTGTTATGGTGAAAGATGTAACCCCGCCTCCTCTTTATGTATACCGATTAGGAGACAATGGCGACTACCTTTATGGTGTATCCGAAATAGGTGCCGAAATCTACGTATTAAAAGATGGGTTACTCATCGGTACAACTATTGTTGCTGATGACCCTGACTTTAAGGTAGCTATCCCTCACCAACTGGCTGGAACGAAATTAACCATCATTTCTAAAGATAATGCTGGAAATGAAACAAAAACAGAAGTTGTTGTTGAAGACGTTACTCCTCCTACAAAGCCAGTGGTGGACATAGTGACGGATAAGAGTAGTGCTGTTACTGGTAAGGCTGAAGCTTTGACAACTGTTCAAGTTCAAATTGGTACTAGTGTTATTGGGGCTGGTCAGGCCGATATAAATGGTAGTTTTTCTGTTAAAATTCCTGTCCAAGTTGCAGGTACGGTCATTAAGGTAACTGCCAAAGACAATGCGGGTAACATCAGTGCATCAACGAACGTAACCGTTAAAGATGTGACCCCCCGGCTGTTCCACAAGTAAATGGGGTAACGAATAAGGCTTCTACTATCTCTGGGAAAACAGAAAAAGCCGCTACAGTTACCGTGAAGATTGGAACAAAAACGTATTCAGGAAAAGCAGATGAATCGGGTAGCTATAAACTATCAATTCCAATACAGAATGCCGGAACAGTCATTTCAGTCACAGCGAAAGACAATTCTGGAAACACTAGTTCCAGTAGAACTGTAACGGTCACAAGGGTCGCGCCAAATGTTCCTGTCGTCAATACAGTAAATAATAAAGCAACGTCTTTATCAGGAAAAACAGAAAAGTATGCTACCATTTCGGTGAAAATCGGAACAAAAACGTATTCAAGTAAAGCGGATGAAAAGGGTAATTATAAACTATCAATTCCCGTCCAGAATGCTGGAGCAATCATTTCAGTTAAAGCGAAAGACAGTACCGGAAATACTAGTGCGACTAGAACTGTAACGGTCACAAGGGTTGCGCCAAATCTCCCTGTCGTCAATGCGGTAAATAACAAAGCCACTTCAGTCACGGGGAAAACAGAAAAGTATGCCATGATTTCTGTGAAAATCGGAACAAAAACGTATTCTAGTAAAGCAGATGCGAATGGTAACTTCAAAGTATCGATTCCTATTCAAAATGCTGAGACGCCCCTTTCCATTACAGCAAAAGATAGTTCAGGGGCGGTTAGCTATGCTAGAAACGTAAAGGTAGTAAAAGTAGCACCGAATATACCAGTTGTAAATCCAGTTAGGTATTATTCTACGACAGTTACTGGTAAAGCAGAAAAGTACTCTGTTGTTACTGCTAAAATTGGTACAAAGGTTTATTCAGCTAAGGCAAACGCTTATGGGAGTTTTACGATTTATATTCCGAAACAACGCAAAGAAACACTCATTAATGTTACTGCAAAAGATTCAAAAGGTAATATTAGTGCCACAAGACAAGTGAAAGTGTATTAAATGTATTTTATTTTCGACACAGGGTTTGTACAAGCAAAAGTTTAAATAAAATTATTGATTTAATAGATAAATAGAGTTATAGTAAATAACAAATTTAGTATTTAACTAAATTAAGAGTTTTTAGCATACTACAACTTAAGCATATAAGATCTTGGATGACGGAAGTTCGGTGAAAATCCGACACTGTCCCGCAACTGTTAAAGTCAGACACGTCGCCAATATCTTTTAGCTATATCCTTCGTGGTAAAAGGATGGCTATTGGCGATACATTGCGATATATACATACCGTATTCTTACGTTTTTTTGTATATATGCTTTACATGTGCCTTTAACCACCCTCTACCTATTTTAGTAGAGGGTTTTTACTTTGCAAGGAAACAAAACACATTGAGGAGGAAGAAAAATGAGTAACATGTTTAGACAACTTGCAGTACTAATCATAACAGTCTTATTAGCTGTTGGTTTAGTAGGCTGCAACACACAAAGGAAGTAAAGGTAGAAGTTAAACCAGAGGTATCCACAGATTCGGCGGTTGAGGAAAAGGTAGAACCAAAACTAGAAACTCAATATCCTTTAACATTAACAGATGCAACAGGGGTAGAAGTTACATTTGAAGTAGAGCCGACAAAGCTAGTTTCACTCATCCCAAGTGAAACAGAAATTCTGTTCGCAATCGGAGCAGGTGATAAGGTACTAGCAGTAGATGATTTTTCCAATTTTCCTGAACAGACTGCTGGTCTTCCGAAGCTTGGAAGTACATATTCTGGATTGAATTTAGAGCAATTAATAGCTTTGCAACCAGATGTCATCTTTATTAACGCTGCGTTACAAGCGCAAGTAGCACAAGAATTAAGAGAACAGGGCTTAAAGGTGTTTGGGTCAAACCCACAATCAGTTGAAGAAATTATTCAAGCAATCGAGGAAATCGGCGTCGTCCTTAATCACCAAGAAGAAGCTGAAGCTGTGACAAAGGGAATGTTAGAAAAACTAGAATTTGTAAAAGTAAAAGTCGCCAATGTAGCTCCGAAACAAGTATATGCAGAGTATTCTGCAGGATGGTCATTTGGTACAGGTGAATTTGCTAATGATTTAATCACGTTAGCGGGCGGAGTAAATATTTTTGCTGACCAGACAGGTTGGTTTGAAGTAAGTGCTGAAGAAGTGATTAAGAGAAACCCAGAGGTAATATTATATACAGCTGGTGAAGAAGGGATAAAGGAAGAGAATAAGGAACAGATTATCTCAAGAGACGGTTGGGAAGTTATTTCAGCCATTCAAATGATAACGTCATTGGAATTGACTCAAATAAAGCTAGTCGTGTCGGACCGAGAATTACTGATAGTTTACTTGAAATCTTTAAAGTACTTCATCCGGAGTTAGCTGAGTAGTGAAAAGGGGATTACTTCTCTATCTGGGAGGGGCAACACTGCTCCTCTTCTTTTCCTTTATAGTAAGCTTATCGATAGGATCCGCGATGATTCCGCTCACTGAGGTTTGGTCTGTTCTACTAGGCGATGGAGATGATGTTAGTAAAGCAATTATCCTAAATGTTCGATTACCCAGAATTGTTCTAGCTATTCTAGTTGGGGCGGCTTTAGCGGTTGCAGGAGCTGGTTTTCAAGGGGTATTAAGAAATCCATTAGCCGACCCGTACATCTTGGGTGTATCTTCGGGTGCCTCAGTAGGAGCTGCATTTATCATTTTGTTTGGTTTACAAACTGCACTTTTGGTAAGTACTCTATCCCAGTTGTTGCGTTTATAACAGGAGTACTAACTTTGTTAGTAGTAATCAAAATAGCCATGAAAAATGGTCAAATAAAAAAAGAAACACTAATACTATCTGGAGTGATCGTTCAGGCGTTTCTAGGTTCATTTATTTCGCTAATGGTTTCAATGTCGAACACAGTCATAAATGAGATCATTTTTGGATGATGGGCAGTTTAACCATGCGTGGCTGGGAATACACAAAAGTTATGGCACCATATGTTTTAGTAGGAATCGTGATTTTATTAACGCAAGGAAGAGCATTGAACTTATTTACATTGGGTGAAAGACAAGCTCTTCACTTAGGTGTTAATGTCGAAAGAACAAAGATGATCGTTTTAATAACATCAACTTTATTAACTGCAGCAGCCGTTTCTGTTTCGGGGGTAATTGGATTTGTAGGTTTAGTTGTCCCTCACCTCATTCGAATGGTTGTCGGTCCAGACTATCGGCTTATCATACCACTTTCTGTTTTTATTGGCTCAGTCTATGTACTTTGGGCTGATACGATAGCAAGAATGATCTTAATGCCAAAAGAAATCCCTTTAGGTGTTGTCACTGCCATCTTAGGTGCACCTTTCTTTGCTTATCTATTAAAGAAAGGAAAAAGGGGAGTGAATTTATGATTGTAGCAAAAAATCTTTCTAAGAAGTATGAATCAAAGGAAGTTTTGAAAGAGGTAAATTTGTCAGTAAATTCTGGTGAAATCGTAGGGATTATTGGACCGAATGGTTGTGGTAAATCAACCCTAATGAAGCTATTATCTGGTGCTGAAGTTCCTACGGGAGGGACCGTTGAGATAAATGGAAAACCGATTAAGAAGTACAAACCTAAAGAATTAGCTAGAAAGCTAGCTGTACTACAGCAAGAAGCATTGCCACATATAGGCTTTACAGTCCGTGAGATTATCGAGATGGGGAGATATCCCTATCAAAACTGGATGGGTGAAGAGATTACTGAAAGGCTTCATCAGTATGATGTTGTTGATCAGACGATCAGGAAATTGAATTTAACACATTTAGAAAATAAATCAATTGATAATCTTAGTGGAGGGGAAAGACAAAGAGTTGCCTTAGGTAAAGTTATGGCTCAAGAACCGAGCATACTTATGCTTGATGAACCTACGACATTTCTAGATATCGGCTTTCAGCTACAAATGATGGAGATTGTCAAGAGGTGGCAAGAAGAGTGTCAATTAACAGTGGTAGTTATCCTTCACGACCTTAACATAGCATCGTTGTACTGTCATAAAATCATAATGATAAAAGAAGGTAAAGTTGAAAAGGTAGGTACGCCAACTTCAGTCATAGATGGAAATTTAATAGGAACGATTTACAATACCAAACCTTTTGTCATTGATCATCCGAGTCAGAAGGATTCACCGCAGATTATTCTAAATCCAACTAAGTAGTTAAGACTCCTTTGTGTGAAAAAAATAAGTAGGTGATAGTTATGAAAGAACGAGCAGCTGTGTCATGGAGTGGAGGAAAGGATAGTACATTCGCACTTTATAAAATCTTAAAAGCTGACCAATACAAAGTGGAAGCACTACTGACAACAGTTACAGAGGGATTTAATAGGATCAGTATCCATGGTGTTAGAGAAAGTCTACTCGAAAAACAAGCAGAGAGCCTTGCTATTCCTCTGAAAAAAATGTATATCCCTCAGGAAAGCTCCAACGAAGTTTATCAAAAAAGAATGTCTGAGCAATTAAAAGAATTGAAAAATGTTGGAATCGAAACCATCGTATTTGGCGATATTTTCTTAGAAGATGTAAGAGCTTATCGAGAAGAACTAATTGAAAAGCTTAAGATGAAAGCAATCTTCCCACTCTGGGGACAATCAACGGATGAATTAATTAACGAATTTTTTTCAGTAGGATTTAAGACAATTACAACTTGTATTGATACTGAAAAGGTGACAAGTGAATTTCTTGGTAGAGAAATGGACGAGCATTTTATTAAGGAATTACCCAAGAATGTTGATCCGTGCGGAGAGAATGGAGAATTTCATACGTTTACCTTTGAGGGGCCTTTGTTTAAACAGAAGATTGATTTTCGTATAGGTGAATGGGTTGAAAGAGGCCGGTTTCACTTTAGGGATTTGGTAGGATGATAGTTTTAAGGACGATGTTTTGTGATTGATGGATACTTATTAAAGGTGATTTAGTTTACATCGCTATTAAGTTCCATATGTCGCTTAATTAAGATAATGAAATTCACGCTAGTAGTAGTTTTGCAAAAATAAAGGAAGGGACTCTTCTTGCTGAATGGTAAGTTGAGTCCTTTTATTTTTATGTTTCCTTTCACTGAGTCTCCTTTACTTGCTTTTCCGGTCAGGAAAACTATCTTTAAAAGCAAAAACAGTCCGAAACAGCCCCAGGCAAAACTAGAAATCTATTTATTCTTTTTAAGATCGAAACAAAAGCAAGTGATTTCAACCTATGCTTTAGGAATGTATTTCTGTATTTTTATGTACAAACTTTTATTACCAAATAATTCATAATTCTGTAACAAGTATCCATTTTAGTGCCCGTGTAGGTATGTTATTTTATATTTAATAGGTTTCCTAATGCTGGTATTTTCTATTAGTACATTAAATAACAATCGTTATACTTTTATGTTTTTATTGTAAATTGAATTATCTGAATAATCATTCTGCTAGAGTGATTATTATTCTGCTGAACCGCTGAAATTTTTTAACATTTACCTAAAGTTTATTCATTAATTCTACTAAGGATGGAACCATGAGAAAAATCAAAAAATATAGTAACTTCTCAATAAGAACCTCTATGATCTTTGTTTTTATCCTATTAATGTTATCCACAGTTGGTGTAATAGGCTATTTTGTATTTTCAAACTGGTTCTCTTCAGCTGAAAAAACGATAGAAATTATGGCTGAAGACATGAACTATGAGATTGATAATAAAGTTAATGCTTTCGTGAATCTGCCCTTACATATTAATGAAATGAACTCAAAATTTATTGAAAATGGTATTGTCAATATAGACAATGAAACCGAGCGTGATAGTTTTTTTGTTGGTGTTATGAAATTTTTGAAAGATGAGGTTGTATACAGTTTCTCCATTGGTATAGAAAATGGAGAATATTATGGTGCTCGTAGAAACGAAAACAATGAAATTGAAATTATGAGGAATAATACAGATACTGGTGGAAACTCCTGGTATTATTCCGTAACTGAAGATTTGACTGCGGGAAAACTTGTTGTAGAAGCTGGGAAATTTGATGTCACAACAAGAGATTGGTATAAGGCAGCAAAAGAAACACAAAAGCCTGTATTTTCTCCGATTTATAAACATTTTGTAATGGATGATTTAACTGTCTCAGCAGCTTATCCTATTTTCGATAAAGATGGAGGGTTTCAAGGGGTATTGGGAACACACATTACCCTTACAAAAATAAATAAATTTCTTCAAGAAATCGTTCAAGATAAAAATGGATTGGCCTTTATTATTGATAAAAACTCTGGAGAGTTGATTGCTAATTCCCTTGATATTGAGAATTTTAAAACTCTTGAAGGTGGAATAGTAAAAAGAATGATGATTGAAGAGATCGAGAATAACGCGATCGCTCAAGCTTATCAAACCTACCAAAGTACGGCAGAAAATAACATTCGAGTACCAAATGAAGGTGACAAACTGTATATTAGTTTTACTGAATACAATAAAGCTGGATTAGATTGGCTAGTAATTACAGCATTCCCTGAAAGTCTATTAGTAGCTGGAATTTTTACAAATATGAAATTAGCCATACTACTGACCCTAATCGCTCTTTTAGTTTCAATAGTTACTTACTGGTTGCTAACAAATAAGTTTTTTAAACCGATTGATAGCTTTATAGAAACAACTGAAAAGTTTTCACAAGGTGATTTATCCGAAAGAGCAACCATTCTAAGAAATGATGAAATTGGAAGAATATCAATATCTTTAATAAAATGGCAGATCTTATATATGAGCATGTTCATAACCTCGAGGAAAAGGTCAGAGAGAGAACGTTTAATCTATTAGAAACCAATAAGGAACTACAAGAAAATAAAGAACTGTTAGAAAATAGTAAAAACCATTTTCAGAGTCTTTTTACAAATAGTCCTGTCATGAAGGCGATTGTGAAGGATAACCGCTGTATCCAAGTCAATAAGTCTTGGGCTGAATATACCGGTTATAGTCAAGAAGAAATCTTAAGCACTGATGTAAATGATCTTGCAATTCTAAAAGATTTGTCCGTATACTTCACAAGTTTTTGCCAAGTTGAACATATAAGTGAAGAGCATTTGCTACTTACATACACTACTAAGTCTAATAAGAAACGCGCTGCTTTCGTTAATTATGTAAAAATAAGAGAAGCTAACACAACTCAGTATTTAGTTATAGCCTTAGATATAACCAAGCAACAACAATATGAAGACGCGATAGCAAAGCTCGATCGGCTGCATACGATAAGTCAGGTGGCTGCTAGTATTGGTCATGAAGTACGTAACCCTCTGACTACCATTAAAGGGTTTACTCAACTATTTTTATTAAAACCTGAATTTCTCCCATATCAGACGTTCTTAGACCTGATAATTGATGAACTAAATCGAGCAAATGACATCATTAGTGATTTCTTATCATTAGCGAAAACAGATAATTCTATCATGGAAGTAGCTTCTATTAATGATGAAATTAATGAAATCCTAATCTTATTAAACGCACATGCGTTAAAAGAAAATGTTAGCCTTGAAACCAACTTTGAAACGATTTCGAACGTCAATATTTGTAAGAATGAATTTCGACAAGTGATCTTAAATATTGTAAATAATGCAATTGAAGTAAGTGAACATGGCGACTTGGTATCAATAAAAACATATGAAAATAATTCACATGTTATTGTATCAATTTCCGACCAAGGTAAAGGTATCCCTAAAGAAATCCAGGATAAGATTGGAGAGCCTTTTTATACCACGAAGTCAAGTGGAACCGGATTAGGCTTAGCTGTTTGCCATACAATCCTACTTAGACATTCTGGCAAAATGACTTTTGAGACGGGTGATCAAGGAACAACCTTCTATTTACATTTCCCTATAGCAGGGATAAGCGATGTGGAAAAGAAAGCAAGAATAAGTTAATCATTCCGCAACTGTCATTGTTTTAGTGTTACAAACAAATTATCTGCTTCAAGCTGTCTAGACTAATAGCCATTTGCCATTTTAAATGGTGAAAGGCTTTTTTTTTATTTTCTATTTTAGAGACTATTACTTCAAATAGTGTACAACAACTACCGTTTGGTATTGCTCATTCTATTTCTATTGTTTTATTTTTCTATTAGGCCTAATTTATTCTTAAGAGTAGAACCTTGTCCAAGTTTGATAAGTTGTTGCCCTTTTATGCATAGTACTACTTTTAAACTGAATAAGATGGCAGTAAGCCATATTGTTGTTTCCTAGTAGCCGGGCTTTATCATCATTGGAGAGGGTGAAAAGCTTGTTAAATTACGTATTTCCAGAGTTACCAACTGATCGTATGATTTCAATCATCAGAAATGGACTTGAAAAAACCAAAACTCCTAAGAAGATTATCATTGTCGGTGCAGGTATGGCAGGATTAGTCTCAGCTTCTTTACTTAAGGAAGCCGGACACGATGTTACCGTCATTGAAGCTACGGATAGGGTTGGAGGGAGAATCTATACGATAAGAGGAGATTTAAGGGATGGTCAATATCTAGAAGCTGGTGCAATGCGGATCCCTCACACTCATTCGTTGACTTTGGAATATATTAATAAATTCAAACTCCAAGTGAATAGGTTTATTAATTCAACACCTAACGATATTATCTATGTTAAAGGCATCAAAGCTCGCTTTAAGGCGTATGAACAAAATCCTGATATTTTGCGTTTTCCTGTATATCCACATGAAAGAGGGAAAACCGCTACGGAATTACTTCAATTAGCCATAAAACCGGTGACTGATTTTATTGAAGAAAATCCGAGGAGAAATTGGCCTTGGGTCATAGAAGAATTGGATAAATACTCAATGGACTCTTATTTAAGATACAATCCGTTTGGCGTCAGATTATCTCCGGGTGCCATCGAAATGATTAAAGTGATTCTTACACTAGAAGGACTTACTGAGCTTTCTTTCTTAGAACTGTTACGCGAACTATTAATCCTTTTCACTCCTGATATCCGTTTTTTTGAAATCACCGGTGGTAACGACCTTCTTCCAAGAGCATTTACGGACCAATTGAAAGATAATATATTTTATGGGCAAAAGGTGAAAAAAATTGTGCAGCATGAAAACCAGGTAACAGTTCATGCTATCCATAAAATCTTGGAGCCAACTCAAATAACTGCGGATCTTGTGATTGTGACTATACCTTTTTCTGTTTTACAGTTTGTAGAGATTGAACCGCGTAATTCATTTTCTGATAGCAAGTGGAAGGCAATTCGGGAACTTAACTATGCTGGCTCTACAAAGACTGGCATTCAGTTTAAAAATAGATTTTGGGAAAAAGAAGGTTTGTACGGTGGGCAAACTGTTACCGATCTCCCGATAAAATATGCCCAATACCCGAGTCATGACCTCGGTTCAGATGGATCAGGAGTAGTTTTGGGGAGCTATACTTGGGATGATGATGCGATACCTTGGGATAGTTTGGAAAACGATGAACGCTTAGAGTATGTATTAAGAAACTTAGCTACCATTCATGGAGATCAGGTGTATCGGGAATTTCAGGGAGGAGTAAGCCACAGTTGGATTCGATATCCATATTCTGCTGGAGCTTTCACAATGTTTAAACCTGAACAGATAAAGGAATTATCTCCCTATATTTCTACTCCAGAAGGAAGGGTTCATTTTGCTGGTGAACATGCCTCAACGGCCCACGCTTGGATCCAAGGTGCAATCGAGTCAGGAATCCGTGCTGCACACGAAGTCAATGACTTACCAAGAACTTTCTTTCCGAACAAAAGAGGGTAATGGTGTACGATCTAATTTTAAAATAGGAAATGATCCTTCAGAGCTTCCCTGAGGGTCATTCCCTATTAAGTACGCGCGCACCTTGGTGCAGAAATATATATTCTTTGATAAAACTTAGTTTGTCTAAACTAGCGAGCTGAATCCAATCCTACCAACTATCACAGCTAATGTATCTAAAAATAGAAAGCTCTTGTAAGAATTCTTCTAAGGTGGAGGCTAGGCTAATGTAAACAAGAGCTTTACCCTCCAAGTATTATCAATTTTACTGATTTATAATGTGACAATTTGATGAATAATTATAGAAACAATTAAAAAATTTATCGTACCTCCAATTAGGCCAACTTTCCGTTTATGTATTTCTACATAGGATTAATTACAGGTATATTACCTTTTATATAAACTTATTTACAGGAGAGGACTGTTTAAAGAACAGTCTTCTCTTTTTTTTTGCAAACACGTTACAAGACATTCTGTTTTAAAATGCTGTTTGTTCGTAAAGTTTGTTGCTTTCGTAAAAATCCCAAAAGCCGGATTTTTACACATATATACTAGAATTTCACTACTTATTTAGTAAGTATTGCTCTTTTCTTGTTAAATTTATTGGGTGATATTTCCATATAAAGAATTTTTCCAATCATTTTAGGTTAAAAAGCAACAAGTTTTTTTGTGCGACGAGTAACCGCAGGAGCAATGTTTTAGAAAAGAGCCTTTAAAAAATATTAAACGGAAAAATTGATTTAAATCAAAGAACCGTAAATCAAACTTTTGTACACTATAGAAGAAATCAAGAAAAGGGGAGACGATCAAATGAAAACAGTGATCTTTAAGATGGAACCATTTAGCTGTCCTTCTTGTGCAGCTATCATTGAAAAAGTTTTACGTAAGCAACTAGGTGTAGGAGAAGTTAAAATTCAATTCTTTAGTAATAAAATAAATATTACCTTCGAAGAGCATAAAATCACAGTTTCCAAATTAGAGGAAGTATTAACTAAATTAGGTTATCCGGTTATTGGAAGTAAGGTCCGATCCTAGGTAACTAGCATTTTAAAGGGGATGTTACGTATGTCAAGAAAGGCTCAAGGTATAACGCTACTGATTGCAAGTGGATTGATTGTCCTATCGTTTCTCTTTCGTAGAATGGAAGTCTGGTATTTAGGCGATATCTTTATGATCATCTCAGCGTTTGTCGCCGGGTATCATATTTTTACAAAGGCTTTGAAAGGATTACGCTTTAAAATAATTGGGATCGAACTTCTAGTCACAATCGCGGTGATCGGTGCAATAATCATCGGTGAATATTGGGAAGCAGCCGCCGTAACCTTTTTATTTATGCTTGGTTCATATTTAGAGGCGAGAACACTAGAGAAAACGCGCTCTTCACTTGAAAAGCTGATGGAATATTATCCATCTCAAGCAACCGTCCTAAAAAATGGCGAGGAATTGGTGATAGATGCTGATGATGTAGTCGAAGGTGATATTGTCATTGTCAAACCAGGTGAAAAAATTCCCGTTGATGGAATCATTTTAAAAGGGAATGCCAGTATTAATCAATCGATGATTACTGGTGAATCAATTCCTGTATTCAAACAAGAAAAGGATGATGTATTTAGTGGCACCATTAATGAGTCAGGGTATATGCATATTGAAGCTATCCACGTAGGAGAAGAAACAACCTTATCTAAAATCATTGAATTAGTCGAAGAAGCTCAAGAATCAAAGGCAAAGACTCAAATGTTCTTAGAGAAATTTGCCAAGTATTATACGCCTTTAATCATTGTACTTGCCATTTTGTTATGGATCTTCACAAAAGATATTCGCTTAGCGCTGACCATGCTCGTCATTTCCTGTCCTGGTGCACTTGTGATTTCTGTTCCCATCTCTATTGTTGCAGGTATTGGCCATGGAGCAAGAAATGGGGTATTGATCAAGGGTGGAGAATATATGGAAAAGCTAGCGGAAATTGATGTTGTCGCATTTGATAAAACTGGTACCTTAACGAAAGGCACGCCGAAAGTGATGAATGTGAAAGTCTTTGGAAGTGTGTCAGTTGAAGAACTGATAAAAAAAGTGGCATGTGCGGAACGAGCTTCTGAACATCCATTGGCAAAAGCGATCGTTAGTAAGGCAAGAGAGATTGGAATTACTTCTTTCGTCACTCCAGAAAACTTTGAGGTCGTGTTAGGAAAAGGGATCATCGCAACGATTGAGAATGAGACTATTTTTGTTGGCAATCGTACATTTATCTCTGAAAAACTTGGAAGTCTTCCAGAGCACATCGAAAAAGAGCTACTAATCGAGGAGAACTTAGGGCAAACCGTCGTCATCGCAGCCTCAGACTCTGAGGTACACGGCCTTATCTCGATTGCGGATGAAATTAGGGAGGAAGCCTACACCTTAGTTAAGGCATTAAAAGCCTCTGGGGTTAAAAAAGTAATTATGATAACGGGGGATAATCAAGCAACTGCAACTGCAGTGGGCAATAGGCTTGGTTTAGATGAAGTATATGCAGAAAAACTACCTTCTGATAAAGTAAATGTCGTGAAAAGTTTTCAGAAAAATGGTAGGAAAGTTGCGATGATTGGGGATGGAATTAATGATGCTCCTGCTCTAGCAGTGGCAGATACGAGTATTGCAATGGGGGTAGCAGGAACCGATGTGGCGATGGAAACCGCAGATGTTATTCTTATGAATGATAAACTATCACAATTAGCGTACCTATTTAAAATTAGCCGTTTTACAATGAAGAATTTAAAGCAAAACATCTTCTTTCCCTCACTGTCGTTCTATTGCTTATTTTAGGTGTGATTGGTAATGTAATTTTTATGACTAGTGGGATGCTAATTCATGAACTAAGTGTTCTTCTTGTTATTCTTAATGCCCTTCGCATTGTTGTGTTTAAAGAAAAAAAGGAAAAAGAAACTTCGAAGCTTAGCTTACCAATAAAGGAAAAAGGAGTTTTGACGAATGAAATGTGATTGCATCCTTTCTTGTGTAGGAAAAGTACCCATATTCAAGTCCTTATCAGACGAGGAAACGCAAAAAGTAAGTTCTTTAGTTACAAGGAAGAGTTATAAAAAAGGGGAAATGCTTTTTTTAGAAGAGCAAAAGCTGGATTGCTTGTTTATCGTACACGTAGGGAAAGTGAAGATAAGCAGAGTTACAAGTTCAGGTCAGGAACATCTTATTCGCATTCTTGCTACGGGTGACTTCATCGGTGAAGATACACTATTTGAAGAAAAACTAACTGATACGTTTGCTGAAGCCATTGAACCAGCTGAAGCGTGTATCATTCGTCTGAAAGATATGCAAAAAATAATTAACGAGACTCCTGCTATTGGGCTAAAGCTATTAACAGAGGTTAGTAGACGCCTGAAGAAAACCGAGCAGTTGCTGAACATTTTACAAATGCAAAGCATCGATCAACGTGTTGCTACAATATTAATGGATTTAATGAAGGAACATAGAGACAAACAGAACAAACAAACTCCAGACATTAAATTGGATGTAAAAAAGGGTGACTTGGCTAAATTTATTGGTATTACTCCGGAAAGTTTAAGCCGTAAGCTTTCACTCTTCCAAGAAAAAGGCTGGATTGAACTTATTGGTCAACGTCAAATTAACATAAAGGACGAAGGGGCTCTTTTGAAAATTGTCCTAAATGAGGTTTAGTGGAAGCTTCTCTATTAAATAGGCTGTTTTCACAAAGTTTGTTGCACATGTAGTATCTGTCTTCAATTAGAAAAAGTAGTTTTTGCCGCGGTAAATGAACTAGGAATAAAGGCTACAGTAAAAAAAATTACGGACCTAGAAGAAATCGTCAATTATGGAGTGTTTGCGATACCTACAGTATCAAATGAATGGAGTTATAAAGGCAAGTGGTCGGTCATCAAGCAAAAAGAAATAATGAAATGGCTTAAAGAACTAATCTAATTTTAAACGTAACCTTCCACATTTAACAGGTTTACTTCAAAGGTGCAAACAAGCCACTCACAATAAAAAACACATGTGATTTCACAGCAGAATCACATGTGTTTTTTATTGTTATATCAGTTTTTCATTACTAAATAGATTTGAAATCACAAAGTAATTCACCTCCCCTTTCACATAGGTGGAAATAATATTTCCTTCTTGTGATTTCGATGTGATTTCTATTTGCTATGTGTATTATCCAAAGGTACTTAAAATAAGTGGAGATTTTCCCCTTAAGCTTCGGAATATAGCTTGGTTAGGGGGAAATAAGGGGAGGTTTTCCCTTTAATATAGCAAAATAATCAAATTATCATGTTTATTTAGTAAATAGCGGGAAATTTTCCTTCTATTTTAACTCTTTTCAGTGACGTTTCCTATTTAAGGGAAGTTTCTCCCCTTATTATATCAACCCATGTTGTTGATTCCCTCATTGGTCCGAGTGGGGCCATGAATAATGAATAAGGAGTGATTAGCGTTCGATAAGCAAATAGAAAAACAATGGCACGAAGTCCTTCGTGCCATTTTAATATGCGAATTATACTGTGATTTCGGTTGTGAAAGTTGTGTGATTTAGCGAGTGTAATTGCCTGCGTTTTTCCGTTTTGCACCTCTTAAGTAAACCCGTTACTTCCACATTGGGAGGTTTTTTCTTTAGAATTAACGGTTTAAATTTATAGGATGGAAGGTTATGAATAGCAACAAAAACATCATCATAATGAATAAATATTTATTGTAAAACAATAAATAATGTGTTAAATTCAAATTGACAATAACTTTGTGAGGTGCTTTTTATGAAACAAGTGTCAACGCTTTTTTTAAAGTTAGCTGTTATACTGATCGGAATTCCTATTCTGGCTTTGTGCATCTTTTTGGTGCCTAAGATAGCGAATTTTGCAGCGGAATTATATCCCAACCTTCCTTATATTAAATATTTCGTTTTCCTGTTTTTTTATGGAACGGCGATCCCATTTTACTTTGCTCTTTATCAAACTTTTACCCTTTTAAGCTATATTGATAAGAACAATGCTTTCTCGGAATTATCTGTTAGAGCTATAAAAAAAATAAAGGATAGTGCAATTACAATCAGTATTTTGTATGTGCTAGGCATGCCACTCTTTTATCTCGTCGCGGAGATGGACGACGCTCCAGGTATTATCGTAATCGGCTTGGTCGTTATGTTTGCTTCAACGGTAATTGCGGTCTTTGCAGCTGTTCTTCAAAAACTGTTAAAAGAAGCGATTGATATAAAATCAGAAAATGACTTAACGGTCTGAGGTGATTAACATGGCAATAATAATCAATATTGATGTGATGTTGGCAAAAAGGAAAATGAGCGTAACTGAACTCTCTGAGAGGGTAGGCATAACAATGGCTAACCTTTCGATACTGAAAAATGGAAAGGCTAAAGCGGTTAGGCTTTCAACGTTAGAGGCCATTTGCAAAGCTTTAGAATGCCAACCAGGTGACATTTTAGAATACAGAAGTGACGAAGACAATTCATGATAATAGGTAACAAAATCCTATTGAATTGAAGAGAAATGTCTCATAATAGTACGAAGAAAAAACCACGTTTAGTTTATATTTTCTGTTTTTGAATAGTAAGGGGATATATTTGTACAAGTTGAAAATGGTACATTTTTAAGAGGCAATTTTTAAATACGTGATATATCAAAGTAAAAGGTTTTTTTCATAAACTTTTTTGCTTTAAGTTCGTCTTTAGAGAATAAATAAGCCATTGGGACAAATTTATTTGTCCCAATGGCTTATTTATTCTCTAAAGCTTCACGCAAGGCGTGAAGAACCAAGCATTCGCTTGGTTACGACCTAAAAGCTAATAGCAACAAACTTTTAGAAAAGAGCGAAGTAAAAAGACCTATCAGCTTAAGCAGATAGGTCGCAATTTCATGGGATTAATCATTTTTTTTTCTGATTCTAGGCTCTCTTTCTTTATATCAAAGATAACAAGAAACCGCCAATTGCTCCTGTCAGAACGATTACCCAAGGTGGCAATTTCCAGAATACTAACATGCTGAAAAGGAAAGCTGCAAAGACAAAATCAACTGTTGATAAAATCGAACTAGTCCAGATTGGATGGTAAAGCGCAGCGATTAAGATTCCGACAACTCCAGCATTCACCCCCATAAGTGCCCCTTTTACCTTCGTATTTCTACGCAAGTTTTCCCAAAAAGGTAGTGTCCCTAAAATGAGTAGAAAAGCTGGTAGAAAAATGGCGAAAGTGGCTAATAACCCACCTTGCCAGCCCCAAATCACAGCTCCAATGTAGGCTGCAAATGTGAACAAAGGTCCAGGCACGGCCTGGGTAGCGCCATAACCAGCAAGAAATTGCTCTTCAGTTAACCAGCCAGTTGGAACAAATTCACGTTCAAGGAGCGGTAACACAACATGACCGCCACCAAATACGAGCGAACCTGAACGATAAAAACTGTCAAACATGGCTAGCCAATTCCAGGCAGTTGCCTCAGTTACGATAGGAAGGAAAATTAGTAATCCAAAGAATAAGGCTAAACAAATATAGCCAAAACGACGACTAATCGGGAAATGTGCTCCTGTAGACTGATCATCAATCGTTTGTTGTCTATATAGTAAGTAACCAACAACTCCCGCTATCAAGATTACCGCTATTTGAGTGAATGCGGTTTGCCATAAAAGCGTCAGGACTAGAGCACCTAGAGCAATTGTTTTCCTTTGTAAATCAGGGGTTAAATTTTTTGCCATTCCTAAAATGGCGTGAGCAACGACGACGACCGCCACAATTTTTAACCCGTGAATCCACCCGAAATCTTGAAACCCTAGATTATGTAGTAGCAAGGCAAAGATAATTAACGCAAGAACGGAAGGAAGAGTAAAGCCAATAAACGCAAGGATCCCACCAATAACCCCAGCTCTCATGACGCCAATTCCGATACCCACTTGGCTACTAGCAGGCCCAGGTAGAAACTGACACAAGGCCACTAAATCAGAATAGCTTTTTTCATCCATCCATTTTCTTCGACGAACATATTCTTCATGAAAATAGCCAAGATGAGCAATCGGGCCACCGAAAGATGTTAAACCGAGCTTTGTAGATACAAGTAATATTTCGAGTAATACGTTTATAGAAAAGTTCTGTCTTGGTTGGTTCATATTTGGCTCCTTAAGAGGGATTTTTTTGTTTCATTATACTATTGATTATCGTAACAAGCGATATGTAAAAAGGCAATTAGATCACACCATGTGAATGAAAATTCACTTATTATTATGCTCATATCTTCTCTATCCGAAAAACAATTTGTTTAAGGGATATAGCCAATAAATGAAAATTCACCTTTATAGTTGTACGTACAATTAGTGTACTGGATAGAACTTGCTAGTTTTTAATAGTTTTTAGAGGTAATACTTGAAAAGCTTATGTTTCAGTAAGGTTACGAGCGTAAAAGAAAATGGGGAAATACTGTTAATAACGAAATTCGTAAAAATTGCCTCTAGAAATTTGTCCGTACAAGTGTATAATGAAAGTAGAGAAATTAGTGCTAGGGGGTACGGACATTATGTTAGAACAGTTAAAAGAAAACGTTTTCAAGGCAAACCTTGCATTACCTAAACACAACCTTGTGACATTTACTTGGGGAAACGTTAGTGGTATTGATCGCCAAAGTGGTTTGGTCGTTATTAAACCAAGTGGTGTTGAGTATTCAGAAATGAGAGTGGAGGATATGGTTGTTGTTGATTTAGATGGAAATGTCGTTGAAGGAAACTTAAATCCATCATCTGATACAGCTACACATCTTGTTTTATATAAAGCTTTTCCTGAAATTGGAGGCATTGTCCATACACATTCAACAAGTGCGACAAGCTGGGCACAAGCAGGGAAATCAATTCCTGCATTTGGTACCACTCATGCTGATTACTTTTATGGAGAAATTCCTTGCACACGTGAAATGAAAGCAGAAGAAATAAAAGGTCCGTACGAGTTAGAAACAGGCCATGTTATTGTTGAAACATTTCAGACATTGTCATTAGATCCTATGCAAATCCCTGGTGTACTTGTCCATTCACATGCACCGTTTTCGTGGGGAAAGGATCCCTTTAGTGCCGTTCATAATGCGGTTGTTTTAGAGGAAGTTGCCAAAATGGGGCTAAATACTCTCGCACTTAATCCATATACTCCTTCAATGGATCAAACATTATTAGATCGTCATTTCTTACGAAAGCATGGAGCAAATGCTTATTACGGACAAAAATAATAAAAGTATGAAAGGATAATAGATCATGACTAAAAAGTATGCAATTGGCATTGATTATGGAACTCTTTCGGGGCGTGCAGTTCTCGTCGACCTCTCTAATGGAGCAGAGGTAGCTGATCACGTTACGAATTATCGTCATGGAGTAATTGATGAGAGACTTCCTGACTCAGGTATTAAGTTAGAACATGAGTGGGCACTACAGCATCCACTTGATTATCTTGAAGTGTTAACAACATCTGTACCGGCAGTTATGGAAGTATCTGGAGTTAACCCTGCAAATGTAATCGGAATTGGGGTCGACTTCACGGCTTGTACGATGCTGCCGATTGACGAAGAGGGAGAACCTCTTTGTTTTAAGGTTGAACTAAAAGAAAGACCTCACAGCTGGTTAAAGCTTTGGAAGCATCATGCAGCCCAAGATGAGGCTACTCTATTAAATGAAATTGCGGAAAAAAGAGGCGAGGATTTCTTAGCTAGATATGGTGGGAAAATTTCATCAGAATGGATGATCGCAAAAATCTGGCAAATCTTAAATGAAGATAGTGAAATTTATGATATGACCGACCGCTTCCTTGAAGCTACTGATTGGGTTGTGTTTAAGTTAACTGGAAACATGACAAGAAACAGCTGTACAGCTGGTTATAAGTCAATTTGGCATAAACAAGAGGGATATCCTTCAAAAGAGTTCTTTAAAGCACTTGACCCTAGACTTGAAAGTTTAATAGAAACAAAGCTACGAGGGGATATTTTCCCACTTGGGACGAAGGCAGGAGAATTAACGGAAGAAATGGCTACGCTTATCGGGTTAAAACCAGGAACTGCCGTTGCGGTAGGGAATGTCGATGCTCATGCAGCAGTACCAGGGGTTGGTGTTACGACGCCAGGAAAATTAGTCATGGCAATGGGCACATCCATCTGCCATATGTTGCTTGGGACAGAAGAGAAAAACGTTGAAGGAATGTGTGGAGTAGTTGAGGATGGAATTATTCCTGGTTTTCTTGGCTATGAAGCAGGGCAATCAGCAGTTGGCGATATTTTTGCTTGGTACGTTGATCAAGCAGTACCGGCCTATATAAAGGAAGAAGCCGACCAAAAAAGCTTAGATGTTCACGTTTTACTCGAGCAAAAAGCGGCTCAATACAAACCAGGTGAAACAGGGCTATTGGCACTAGATTGGTGGAATGGCAACCGCTCAGTGTTGGTTGATACAGACTTAACAGGCATGTTATTAGGGTACACGCTGTTAACGAAGCCAGAAGAAGTCTACCGGGCTTTACTAGAAGCAACTGCATTTGGAACGAGAAAAATTGTTGATGCTTTTCATAATAATGGAGTTCCTGTAGAAGAATTGTATGCCTGTGGTGGCTTACCGCAGAAAAATAAGTTATTAATGCAAATTTATGCAGATGTAACAAACCGTGAAATCAAAGTGGCAGCTTCTAAACAAACACCGGCTCTTGGGGCTGCGATGTTCGGAGCGGTTGCTGCAGGAAGCGCTAACGGTGGATACGAATCGATCACAGAGGCAGCTCAAAAAATGGGCCGTGTAAAAGAAGAAACGTTTAAACCAATTCCCGAAAATGTCGCTGTGTATGACAAGTTATACCAAGAATACTCAAGATTGCATGACTATTTTGGTCGCGGTGAAAATAATGTGATGAAGCGTCTAAAAGCGATGAAAGAACAAAGCTAATAAACAAGCACTCTATGATTCTAAACTGAAGTTACTAGGAGGAAAACGCTATGTTAAAAACAAAACAATACCAATTTTGGTTTGTCACAGGTAGCCAACACTTATATGGTCCTGAAACAATCCAGCAGGTTGAAGATCATTCTCGTCAAATCGTTGAAGGTCTGAATGCAGATGAGACTCTATCGTTTGAAATTATCTTAAAACCTGTGTTAACCACACCAGATGCGATCCGCCGATTATGTATGGAGGCTAATACGGATGAAAATTGTGCTGGACTGATTACTTGGATGCACACATTTTCACCAGCAAAGATGTGGATTGCCGGTCTATCTGAATTAAGAAAACCATTATTGCATTTGCATACACAATTTAACCGTGATATTCCTTGGGATAAAATTGATATGGATTTCATGAATTTAAATCAGTCGGCACATGGCGACCGTGAATATGGATTTATTGGTGCGCGGATGAAAATTGCACGCAAAGTTGTTGTCGGTCATTGGCAAGATCAAAAAGTAAGAGAAAGAACAGCAGAGTGGATGCGAACGGCAATTGCCTTTACAGATGGAAAGAACCTTAAAGTGGCTCGTTTCGGAGATAATATGCGTGAAGTAGCGGTTACTGAGGGAGACAAAGTTGAGGCGCAAATTAAATTTGGTTGGTCAACCTCTGGTTTTGGAATTGGTGATTTAGTGCAACGAATGAATGACATCTCCGAGCAAGAAGTAAAGGCTCTTTATGAAGAATATGATCAGATGTATGAGATTGACCCAAAGGCAAACTCTTCAATAGATTATCGGAATGCAATTTTAGAACAAGCACGAATTGAGTTAGGTTTGAAAGCATTTTTAGAAGAAGGCGGCTTCAGTGCTTTCACGACAAACTTTGAAGATCTTCATGGGATGAAGCAACTTCCTGGCTTAGCTGTTCAACGGTTAATGGAACAAGGATATGGCTTCGGTGGTGAAGGAGATTGGAAAACAGCAGCATTATTACGAATGATGAAGATCATTGCTGGCGGAAAAGGCACTTCATTTATGGAGGACTACACGTATCATTTTGAGGAAGGAAACGAATTAGTTCTAGGATCACATATGTTAGAGGTATGTCCAACCATCGCTGCAAATCGCCCTAAAATTCAAGTTCATCCACTAGGGATAGGTGGAAAACAAGATCCAGCCCGCATGGTGTTTGATGGCGATGCAGGACGGGCATTAAATGCTTCCATCATTGACTTAGGAAACCGATTCCGTTTAGTTGTAAACGAAGTAGACGCAGTTAAGCCGATGAAAGAAATGCCTAACCTACCAGTAGCAAAAGTACTTTGGAAGTCACAACCATCGTTAAGTGAATCAGCGGAAGCATGGATCCATGCAGGTGGGGCACATCATACTGTGTTTTCTTTCAAAGTCACTCCTGAACAGTTATTTGATTGGTCAATCATGACGGACATTGAGTGTGTCTTTATTAATAACTCAACAAATGTTATGGCTTTTCAAAATGAACTAAAATGGAATGATATTGCGCGTCGGTTTTAGTTGCTAATAGTAAAAATATTTGCCGAAAAGTAGAAATCTATAGTTGATAGGGTTATTCTAAATTAGAGTAACCCTTTGACTGTTGGAAAAAAACTTAGATACTAATGGAGAAATTGATGATGACAAAAACTGGGATGAATGAAGTAAAAGCTTTTTTCTTTGATGTTGACGATACCGTTTATGATCAATCAAAACCATTTAAAGATGCGGTTAACTACGTTGAAAATTTAACTGTAGATTTTCCTTTCGAGGAAGTCTTTAAGCTTTCAAGGCAATACAGTGATATTCTCTGGAACCAATATTGTAATCAGGAAATAAGCCTAGAGGACTTAAGGGTGCAACGTTTAGTTCGGGCTTTCGATGACTTTGGCTTCCATTTAGAAGAAAATCGAGCCAAGGAAATACAAGAGAAGTATGAAGAAAGACAACAGCATATTCAATTATTTGACCAGTTTATTGAATGTATCAGAAAACTAGAGAACCAAGGTTTTTTGATTGGCTTGATTACCAATGGCCCAGTTGAACATCAATGGAGGAAAATTCATGCCCTTAAGCTAGATAGGTATATCTCAAAGGACCATATATTTATTTCTGATGCCGTAGGGATTGCTAAACCAGATCCTAGAATTTTTTTGCATGTGAATGAGGTACTTGGAATAAAACCTGAAAATTGCTATTATGTTGGTGATTCCTGGAGAAACGATGTAGTGCCTCCTTTGAAGGCAGGTTGGAATAGCATTTGGTATAACTATCGACACAGAGAACCTGAAACAAATGATACGCCAACTAAGGTGGTATATAGCTATTCAGAATTAGAAAAGTAGAGTAAATCCAATGTTGTAAGGTAGGAAAAAGGTGGTGCCAATATGGAGACAAAATATAGTATGGTTAAGCAAAATCTTAAATCGAAAATTCTCGATGGAACGTTTACTTCACAACAAAGAATTAGTTCTGAAAACGAATTAATGAAGGAGTTTGAGGTAAGTCGTCATACCATACGAATGGCTATTGGGGAATTAGTAAGTGAAGGTTGGTTATATCGAGAACAAGGTGCCGGAACGTTTGTCGCTGACCGATTGAACGAAGAACCTAGATACGAGAAAAAATCTAAAATATTGCAATTGTCACAACGTATATTTCTGATTATATTTTTCCATCAATCATTCGTGGCGCAGAATCATATTTAAGTCAACAAGGATATCAGGTCAGTTTATATAGCACCAATAATAATCATGAAAATGAGATGCGTATTTTGGAAAATATCCTTTCTCAAAATATCGATGGCGTTATTATTGAACCAACAAAAAGTGCGTTTTCAAACCCAAATATCAATTACTACTTTAATCTTGAACGCTTAAATATCCCTTATATCATGATCAATGCATTTTATGATGAACTTGAACCGATTTGTTTAGTTATGAACGATGAAAAAGGCGGGTATATTCAAACCGAACATCTAATTAAGCTAGGTCACAAGAATATTGTTGGTTTTTTCAAAAACGATGATATTCAAGGTGTAAAACGAATGAAGGGCTATATTAAAGCTCATCGAAAACATCAAATCCCTATTAACCCGAACAATATTATTACTTATAGCTCAGAGGAAAGAAAAATTAAGCCTATTGAAGAGTTAAAAAAGTTATTGAATTCTGGGGAAAAGCCAACTGGCCTTGTTTGTTATAATGATGAACTGGCGTTATTTTTACTTGATATTCTAAGAGAAAAAGAATTGAAGGTCCCTCAAGATATTTCAATCGTTGGCTACGATGATTCGTTTTTAGCTCAAGCCTCTGAAGTGAAGTTGACAACGGTAAAGCACCCGAAAAAAGAAATGGGTGAAACCGCAGCGAACATGATTGTTGAGCTTGTAAAAGCGAAAGAAGGGAATAGAAAACTAGACGTAAAAGTAGAGTCTTTCTTATATGAGCCGGAATTGGTCGTAAGAAGTTCAACAAGGAAGTTGTAAAATAGGACTAGTAGTATCTTGATTTAATCTAAAAACCCATACCCACAGTATGGGTTTTCTGATTCTAAAGTAAATGGATTATATAGATATATAGAAGTAACCTTAAACTGTGTAGTTATTTAAGAAAGAAAACATAGTTATTGCATAGCTTAGCATTGCTGAAATTAGAATTAGAGAATTTCGTATTTCAGGACCCTAAATATTTAAACCTTTAGATGATAAATCCTCACAAATGGTGTTGACTTCTACCTCTAGCATGATAAAATTCAAATTAACAATTGATAATGAATATCATTTTCGGTAAGAGGGGATTCATAATGACAACCATCGACTTTGATTTTTTAGAAAAGAATTTTTATTATTTTCGTTTAGAGGATCATCCAAAGAAAATTTATTCTGTTATCCTTGCAGACTTTGAAAATAGAATAAGCATCGATGAATTTTTTAATATCTATGGTCGTAAATTAAAGGCTAATAACCCAGATGTAGTTGCTACTTACTTTTGCAGTGCATATGGTTGGTTATTGTCCGGTTTTCACTACATACTTTCATTTTCTGACACTAGCCTTAACCTATCTCTATCAAATATTGAGTTACAAGTTTATTATGATGAAGAACATAATTATTGTGGAATTTGTTTTCGGTTATTAGATACCCACGGAGTATTTGTATCAGACAGACACGGTGCGTTAGAAGAGTTGTATTCTAATCATGTCGTCCCTTTACTCAATCTATTTCATCAAGCAACAAATGTAAGAATAAAAGATCTCTATGGGCAACTAGCAAACGGTTTATATCATGGCCACGATAAAAGCTTAGCGATTGCCCTCTCTTCGGAAGAAATAAAGAAAGTAGAAGTAGATTTCAGTTTTGTAACAAAAGAGCTAAAACCATCAATCTTCAATCTAACGAAAAATCCACTAGATATAAATTTCAGGATGATTGATAGCCCTTATGAAGATGATAAATTGATTCGCATGCGACCATCCTGCTGTTTGTATTACCAAACAGAAGGTGCGACTGCGAAGTGTTATAGCTGTCCAAGAATGAGTGACGAAGAAAGAGTAGAAATGAAAAAAGGTATGCAAAAACTGTAATAACCAAAAAACCTTACTGCCTAATGCAGTAAGGTTTTCCTTAGGAGTGATATAAGTATTTGAACAGTTTTGTTTTTCTAATATTCAATTCCATTCATTTTCAGGTGAGCACGGAAGATCTCCATCATAGAAGGGATTTCTTGATCGGTAGGCCACGAATCGCTTCTCCATATATCTGATTCTTTAAACGCTTTAGGGCAATGAATAAAACATTCCTCAACGTCAACACCGATGCCAAGAATTGGCGCTTTCCCCTTCAAACTCATTTGTTTTAATATTGCTTCATCTTTAATAATCGTAGCTTTACCATTCACACGTAATACTTCGTCGAACCCTGGTATAAGAAATAGTAAACCAACGTGAGGATTTGCAAGAATGTTTAAAATTGAATCAAGCCGCTTGTTGCCAGGACGATCTGGGATGACTAATTGCTGATCATTTAGGATATAGATGGAACCAGGTTTGTCTCCTCTTGGTGACACATCACAGTTACCAGCTGCATCTGATGTCGCAAGAAAGAGAAGTGGTGATGCTGCGATAAACCTTTTGGCTGTTTCATCGATGATTGTAACGGTTTTGTTTGCAACTAATTCATGAGGGCTACCGATGAGTTCTCTTAGCTCTTCTTCTGAAGTGATCGCATTATCTCTGAAATTTACTGTCTTCATTTGACCATCCTCGCTTCTCGTTATTCGTTGTACATTAACTTACCATAATCGTTGTATGAAGACTAGTAAAAAAATTAAGTAGTGAACAAAAAGTGACGATTGATAAAAAACTGTTGACGGAAAGGGAGTCAGGATTTATAGTACATATATACGATATTGATAATCATTATCATTATCAATCACTAATCCAAAACGAGGTGGGAAATATGGGAAGGCTTTATACCAATCAATTAAATATAGGATATGGTGAAAGTTTGATTGTTAAAGAGTTGAGTGTTGAAATACCTGATAAGAAAATAACAACCATTATTGGATCCAATGGGTGCGGGAAATCGACACTTCTAAAAGCAATCACTCGAATTATTACCCATCAATCGGGAGAAGTGGTTCTAGACGGAAAGAACATTTCAAAAGAGAGCACCAAGCTCCTCGCAAAAAAAATGGCCATTCTACCGCAAACACCAGAAAGTGCAAGTGGATTAACGGTTGGTGAGTTAGTATCGTACGGTCGCTTTCCTTATCAAAAAGGGTTCGGTCGTTTATCAAAAAAAGATTATGAAGTGATTGATTGGGCACTCGAAGTTACAGGAACCATCGACTTTAAGTATCGTCCAGTAGATGCCTTGTCAGGAGGCCAACGTCAACGGGTCTGGATTGCAATGGCTCTTGCCCAGGAAACAGAAATTATTTTTTTAGATGAGCCGACAACATATTTAGATATGGCGCACCAGCTTGAGGTGTTAGAGCTTTTGCAAAACTTGAATAGAGAGCAAGGTCGTACAATCGTTATGGTACTACACGACTTGAATCAAGCCGCTCGCTTTGCAGATTATATTATTGCCTTAAAAGCAGGCCAAATTGTGAAAGCCGGAAACTGCGAAGAAGTGATCAACCATCATGTCCTGAAAAAAGTATTCAATATTGATGCAGAAATCGGAAGAGATCCGAGAACGAATAAACCAATGTGTATCACCTACAACCTACTAAGAGGAGAAATGACAGATGAAAAAATTATTAATTCCGTTTATGCTCGTACTGGTACTGCTTATTAGTGCTTGCGGAAACAATGCAGAAACGAACACAGAAGTAACAGAACCTGAGGCAACGGAAGTAGCGGCAGAGGTTGAAACAAACAAAGAAACGATTACTTACCAATCTGAAAATGGGCCAATTGAGGTACCAGCTAATCCTGAGCGAGTAATTGTCCTTGCTACATTTGCAGGAAATGTATTGGCATTAGATGTTAATGTTGTTGGGGTTGATCCTTGGTCAAAAATGAACCCACGCTATGACTTAGCGAATGTAGAAGAAGTAACAGATGAGAGTTTAGAAAAGATTATCGAACTAGATCCAGATTTAATTATTGGACTATCTTATGCCAATAATGTAGATAAATTAAGTGAAATCGCTCCTACTGTAACATTCACTTACGGAGCATTAGGCTACTTAGAGCAGCATTTAGAAATCGGGAAGCTGTTAAACAAAGAAGCAGAAGCACAAGCATGGATCGATGATTTTAAATCACGTGCACAAGCAGCGGGCGAAGAAATCAAAGCAAAAATCGGTGAAGACGCAACCGTGACTGTTGTTGAAAACTTTGACAAAGAGTTGTATGTTTTCGGAGATAACTGGGCTCGTGGTACTGAAATCTTATACCAAGAAATGAACATAAAAATGCCTGAAAAGGTTAAAGAGTTGGCTTTAGAACAAGGATATTATGCATTGTCGTTTGAAGTGTTACCAGAGGTTGCAGGTGATTACATTATTTTCAGTAAGAATTCAGACTCTGATACTTCGTTCCAAGAAACTGAAACATACAAAAATATCCCTGCTGTACAAAATAATCAAGTCTTTGAAGTAAACGCGAAAGAATTTTATTTTAATGATCCGATAACATTAGAATTTCAATTAGAGTTCTTCATTAATAATTTTCTGAAAAATTAATTTCATAATACCTTGAGGGTGATCCGGGAAACATATCAATCTTAGATAATATACGCTCCAATAAAAATGGACTTATGTTGTTTCTAGAAAAGATATGTTTCCCTTTGAACACCCTCTTTCCTTATTCTACTAAAGAAAAGATGATAACAGATGACGAAACAAACCCAACATTCCGTACCATTTATTTTTAAACTACTTTTGGGAATACTTGTGTTCATTGCTATGTTTTTGTAGCTCTTGTTTTTGGGGCGGCTAACATTACAGTCAAGGATGTATGGTTAGCAGTAGCAACGAATATGACAAATGATCAGATCTTAATCATCCGCGAAATTCGCTTGCCACGTGAGGTTGGAGCAATTTTTGTAGGAGCAGCTCTTGCCGTTTCAGGTGCAATTATGCAAGGAATGACAAGAAATCCTCTTGCTGACCCGGGATTGTTTGGGTTGACTGCGGGAGCAAATGCAAGTCTAGCCATAGCGATTGCTTTTATACCTGCCTTAAACTACTTCGGTATCATGATTGCATGCTTTATCGGTGCAGCGGTGGGAGCGATTATGGTGTTTGGAATTGCTGCGATGAAAAAAGGCGGTTTTTCTCCGTTTCGAATTGTCTTGGCTGGAGCAGCAGTTTCTGCTTTTTTATATGCAATCGCACAAGGCATAGGAATTTATTTTAAGATCTCAAAAGATGTTTCAATGTGGACGGCTGGAGGATTGATTGGGACAACGTGGATCCAACTTCAAGTCATTATTCCGTTTGTTCTTATTGGAATTTTTATTGCTCTTTTTCTATCAAGACAACTTACTATCCTTAGTCTAAATGAAGAAGTTGCAGTTGGACTTGGGCAAAACATAAACCGCATTAAAGCAATTCTTTTATTGTAATCATTTTACTGACAGGTGCTTCAGTTTCCCTTGTCGGTAATATGGCATTTATCGGCTTAATGGTGCCTCATATTGTCCGTGCCTTTGTTGGAACGGATTATCGATATATCATCCCAATGTCTGCCATTATTGGCGCAACGTTTATGTTGTTAGCGGATACAATTGGACGGGTAATTAATGCACCTTATGAAACTTCTGTTGTGGCAATTGTAGCAATCATGGGACTACCATTTTTCCTATTTATTGTCCGTAAAGGAGGTAGGGAATTCTCATGATGATTCACCCAGACATTCTAAAAAAACAACGAATTATTTTCGTGATCTTAGTTGTGATGATCCTTCTAACAGTTGTGGTAGGGATGGCATCGGGGTACTCGTCGTTATCCTATCAAAGACTCATACCGACTTTATTAGGGCAGGGAACTTTTAAAGAAGAGTTTGTTTTGTTTTCAGTTCGTTTGCCAAGAATTGTCATTACCTTATTAGCAGGGATGGCTCTAGCCCTATCCGGAGCTATCTTGCAAGGAGTTACCCGAAATGATTTAGCAGACCCTGGGATTATCGGTATTAACTCGGGAGCAGGTGTCGCGATTGCTGTATTCTTTTTATTTGCACCACTAAAAGTAGGTTCTTTTGTTTTCCTACTTCCAGTTGTAGCCTTTATCGGTGCATTTGTCACAGCGACGCTTATTTATTTGCTAGCCTATGATAAGAAAGTTGGGCTTCAGCCGATTCGCTTAGTGCTCATTGGCGTCGGCTTTTCAATGGCCTTATCAGGAGTGATGATCGTCTTAATTTCATCTGCTGACCGTTTTAAAGTAGAGTTTATCGCGAAATGGCTTGCAGGTAATATTTGGGGTTCTGATTGGCCATTTATTTGGGCACTTTTACCATGGCTTGTGATCCTGATTCCATTCACATTGTACAAAGCAAATCGCCTAAATCTACTTGGACTTAGCGAGCCAATAGCAGTGGGAGTTGGGGTCTCAATAGAAAAAGAACGGATTGTTTTATTGCTAACGGCAGTGGCCTTAGCTGCATCAGCTGTATCAGTTACAGGGGGAATTGCTTTTATTGGACTTATGGCACCACATATGGCAAAAGCCTTAGTGGGTCCGAGAAACCAATTGTTTTTGCCAATTGCGATTTTACTAGGAGGTTCGCTATTATTATTTGCTGACACCATAGGTCGGAATTTGGTTGAACCAGAAGGAATAGCTGCAGGTATTATGGTTGCGCTCATCGGTGGCCCTTATTTCATGTATTTATTGTTGAAAAAATAGGTGTGGAGTTCCTTAACAAGTTTTCGTATCACAAAAAAATGCATCCACCTTTGCCACTACTAGTGAAGTGACAACAGATAACCACCAATTGCAAATTTCCTTTAGGGTACCTATACGAACCGGAAACGACACACGCTAGTTGTGTCGTTTTTAATTTTTACAGTCTTTGTAAAATGAAATACGTCCCGAGTCTCCCTAGTAAAACAGTCTCATAAAAGTGAAATGCGTCCCGTGCCCTTCTAGTAAATGGTAAAAGCAGTTACATAAAAGCGAAATGCGTCCCACGTCCTCCTATTAAATGGTAAAAACGGTCTCGTAAAAATGAAATACGACCCAGGTTCTCCTATTAAATGGTAAAAACAGTCTCATAAAAATGAAATACGACCCTCATCCTCCTAGTAAATGGTAAAAGTAGTTACATAAAAGCGAAATGCGTCCCACGTCCTCCTATTAAATGGTAAAAACGGTCTCGTAAAAATGAAATACGACCCAGGTTCTCCTATTAAATGGTAAAAACAGTCTCATAAAAATGAAATACGACCCTCATCCTCCTAGTAAATGGTAAAAACAGTCTCATAAAAATGAAATACGACCCTCATCCTCCTAGTAAATGGTAAAAGCAGTCTCATAAAAATGAAATACGACCCGCACCCTCCTAGTAAATGGTAAAAACAGTCTTATAAAAATGAAATACGATCCTCGCCCTCCTAGTAAATGGTAAAAACAGTCTCATAAAAATGAAATACGACCCTCATCCTCCTGGTAAATGGTAAAAACAGTCTCATAAAAATGAAATACGACCCTCGCCCTCCTAGTAAATGGTAAAAACAGTCTTATAAAAATGAAATACGACCCTCATCCTCCTAGTAAATGGTAAAAGTAGTCTCGTAAAAATGAAATACGTCCCGCGACCTCCTAGTAAATGGTAAAAACAGTCTCGTAAAAGCGAAATGCTTTGTTTTCGCAAAGTTTGTTGCTTTCGTAAAAATACTAAGGTTTCACAACTTATTAAGTAAGTAGTGCTCTTGTCTTACTAAATATAGTGAGTGATATCTTCATCTTAGGAATTTTTCTATTATTTCACGTTAAAAAAGCCTTTATGAAAGAAAATATGGTATATAGATTAATTCAGGAATAAAATAGGTAAGTAGACTGCTGTAATTATGAGGGGGGATTTTATGGCAGATGAAGCGCTAGCTCGTGGTACTTCCGAGACATTCTCTGAGAATAAAGTTGTTCTCATCTGGAGTTTCACTGTGTGGCTTGTCGTAATGAATACAACCATGTTTAATATTGCCTTACCAAATGTACTCCTTGACCTTTCTTTAACATCAGCTACCGCAGCTTGGGTCGTCTCGGGGTATTCCATCGTTTTTGCGATTGCGACATTAACCTATAGTCGTCTATCTGATTTCATTCCGATTTCCCGTTTGCTGCTGATTGGATTAATCATTTTAGGGGTAGCTTCTGTCATCGGCTTTTTCGCTACCCAATTTTATGCTTTGTTATTTGCTCGTATTCTTCAAGCTGCTGGAGCAGGGGCTGTTCCGGGGCTAGCGATGGTACTCGCAGGTCGTTATATCCCGATCACTAGGCGGGGAAGGGCAATGGCCTATATTGCTTCAGCGGCTTCGTTAGGTTTTGGGCTTGGTCCTGTGATTGGTGGAGCAATCACTCAATACTTAGGCTGGAATTATCTTTTTGTTGTTACAGGCTTCGTTTTTTTCTTGCTTCCTATATTTATGAAGCTCTTGCCAAAAGAGGTGGTTAAAGCTGGTAAGTTTGATTTAGTCGGGAGTATCCTTACTGGGTTATGTGTAACAGGCTTGTTACTATTTCTTTCGTCATTTTCAGTAGTATTGTTAATCCTTACGCTTGTCGTAGCGCTTCTTTTATGGCGCCATATCCACCTTCGTGACCAGCCGTTTATTCAACCGAGATTACTAAAAAATAAGCAATATCGAAAGTTGCTTTATATTGGTTTTATTGGATTTGTTATTCATTTTTCAACGCTATTTTTACTGCCAATTATCCTAACTCTCGTGTTTCAGAAAGAACCAGCTGCAGTTGGAATGATCATTTTTCCAGGCGCAATTTTATCGGCAATTGCTGCCCAATTCATCGGACGCTTTATCGATCGCTTTGGAAATATTCCATTAATTATCTTTGGTCAAACCTTGTTTGTGATTGCTACGGTTCTATTTACTTTGACAGCATCAATCGCACCGATTTTCATCCTTTTTACCTATATGTTTATGAGTACAGGTTTTTCAGCGCTGACCTCAAGTATCTCCAATGAATATACAAGAATTTTAGCCGTTGAAGAGATTGGTTCGGGCATTGGGATGGCACAATTAATTCAATTTTTTGGTGGAGCGTTCGGAGTGACGATGACTGGAATATTATTAACCTGGTTCTCTTCAGAAGTTGGCTACCAAAATAGCTTTTTCGTTTTAGTTGCACTTAGTTTAAGCTCAATATGTGTATTTGTTTTTTATTTTAAAAATAGAGTTACATAAGGAAAGACACGGAGATTGATGTATCTCCGTGCCTTTTACTATCTTACATTATAAAATTCAACTCGTGGCCTAATCCCGCTATAGTTCTCAACTACCACGAAGGTAACATCGGCAATTTCGTCTTTATTGACAGCGACCACAAATGTTCTAGGTGTAGCATCGTCTGTACAAGCATTGCCTTTAGAATTATTCTTGAGATTGAAAATTAAATCTGTTTTTTCGGTGTTGATTTCAACAAAATCCAAACCATAAGGACAGGATCCAGATTCAAAAACGCCTAAAAATATCGCTACTTTATCGTTCCAATCCAATTCCGTTGGGGTTCCTTGTAACTGATAAAAAGTCCACTGCTCGTTGAATTCCTCTTGGTTTGTAACTTTGTTAACCAAAACACCTTGGTTAGCAAGCTCGTAAAAGTCTACTGGTAGAACTTTCTCCGTTATAAGAAGTTCACTGGAAATTTTATTTTCAGGACCACTACATCCAATCAATAGACCTCCGAAAACCAATAAAGTGCAAAATAATAACGATATTTTTAGTTTCATATATAGTCCTCCTCAAAAATTCTTTGGGTAAAATTATTACAATTTTTTTAGCAACAACCTTTATTAATACAGACGACTTTTTCTAATAAAGGGTTTCACTTTCTAAAAAAACAAAGGAATATAGTAAATAAAATTCAATGACATTTTAAAAATGATCGTATAAAGTGTTACTAGAATTATTATATCTTTTTGGAATAGGAGGTAACAACATGGCAAGGATTATTAATGAAGTTCAAACTCAACATAAAGTTGTTGCGATTACGTTTGATGACGGACCTAACCCATTGTATACTTCACAGGTTCTAGAGATTTTTGCGGAAGTTTCTGGGAAAGCTACGTTCTATATGATTGGTAATCAAATGACTAAATACCCTGAGATCGTCGAAGCGGCAATTGAGCAAGGCCATGAAATCGGAAATCATACATACACACACCCAAAGCTAACAGATCTGAATTCTAGTGATCATGTCAATGAGATCAAACTTTCAGATAAAATCACGAAAGAAATGACTGGGCAAAGTCCGACGACATTTCGTCCGCCTTATTTTGATTATAATAATGAAACACATTCAATATGTGAAAACTTAGGCTATCGCATGATAGGTGCGTGTAACCTTGATGCTATGGATTGGGAGCAACCAGGCGTGGAACATATCCTCTCAAAGTCACGCGAGCAGATAAAAAAAGGAAGTATCCTAATCTTTCATGATGGATTTGGTGACCGTTCACAAACCATCGAGGCAGTACGACTACTAGTTAAGGAACTTCACAGTCAGGGATATAAACTTGTAACTGTAAGTGAGTTATTGCGGTTAGCAGAAGAAAGGATGAATTAATATGAAGCTTGAAAAAGGGCAAAAACTATTGTTTATCGGAGATTCAATTACGGATTGTGATCGGGGGAAACCTGAAGGTGAAGGATTGTTTGGCGCACTAGGAAAAGGATATGTGTCATTCGTTGATGCACTCTTGCAATCTGTTTACCCTGAACTAGGGATCAGAGTCGTCAATAAAGGGATAAGCGGCAACACTGTAAGGAAACTAAAGGATCGATGGCAAGCAGATGTAATCGAGCAAAACCCAGACTGGTTAGTAATTATGATTGGTATTAACGATGTTTGGCGCCAATACGATACACCTTTCATAAAAGACTGGCATGTGTATATAGAAGAATATGAGGAGACTCTAGAGAAGTTAATTCAGGAAACGAAGCCCAAGGTGAAAGGCCTAGTGCTAATGACTCCTTATTACTTAGAAAGCAATGAGCAGGATGCCATGCGCCAAACCATGGATCAATATGGTGAAGTTGTAAAACAGTTAGCTGAAAAATATGACTGCATCTTTATCGATACGCAAGCGGCTTTTAATGTTGTGCTAAAGGATCTCTATTCATCGACACTAGCATGGGATCGTGTGCACCCCACAGCAACTGGACATATGGTCCTTGCTCGAGCCTTCTTGCGTGAGATCGGCTTTGATTGGGACCGGTAATGAGATTGAGGAAATGCTTGGACTGAGGTCCAAGCATGTTTTTTTTAAGTAATCGGATGCGGTTCCTAAGACGATTGTATTAGACTGGGTTTTTCAGTAATTAGGGGGATTGGGCGCGTAGAACGAATCTAGGTAGTAGATTTACAATAATTCAGGAGAGTGGGTCACATAGAACGAGTCTACGTGACTTGACTACGATACCTCTATTTAATGTATATATTTCGTGAGTTATCGTCGGAATGACGGTTGTTACTCGTTGAATGTCAGCCTGCAGATCATGCGTTGCTCTAACTACACCAGAATAGTCATAACTAGCTACATAGATTGGTGCAGCTTCGTTGTTATGGGCAAGCTTGAAATTTTCGCTTGTTAACGTATGTTCAATATAATTAACCCCAAACATTTTATCCGCCCCTTTAAAGTTATGGAATAAGAACGCTTTTATTAAACGAGATCTAGAGTGTGATACAACCGTTCTGCACAAAGGTCTTCATTTTATACAGTATGTTATATAGTTCTTTAAGTTTTCCTGCACATTGTACTTTGATATACGAAAAAATAGACTCAAGCAAAAAAACTTTAATTTTTTCGAAATCGCCTTTAGTTCTTCTAATGTCCAAGTCAACAGGGAAGGGTATAATTTATGTTTGATGCTGTCTAAAAAGTTAAATGTTAGTATCTCCTGATTAGTAAAAGGCTGTTTACGCAAAGTTTGTTGCTTTCGTAAAAATCCCAAAGGCCGGATTTTTACACAAAAATACTAAGATCTCACAACTTATTTAGTAAGTAGTGCTCTTTTCTTACTCAATTTATTGAGTGATATCTTCATCTAAGCAATTTCCCCCAATTATTTTACGTTAAAAAGCCACAATGTTTACGAAAAGAGCCTGATAAAAATACACCATTTTATATAAAAAGGGAGTTGAGATTTTGGACATTCAAGTCAATCAAGTAGGTTATCCTAGTAGCCAAAAGAAAGTAGCGATTATTAACGAGTTTCAAGGAGCCTTTGAAATTGTTGATGATGAGAATGGGTCTGTCGTTTATTGTGGAGAAACGGGAGAGTTGACACTGGACAATGCTAGTGGTTCTTCAGTAAGCCACGCTGATTTTTCTCTCTTAAAAAGACCAGGACAATACCGAGTGAGAGCTAACGAATTTGTTTCTGCTAGTTTTTTGGTAACTGAGCAACCCTACGATGAGCTTCAACAAAGTTTACTGAAAGCGTTTTATTTTTACCGTTGTGGGAGTGATTTACCAGAAAAATATGCGGGAAGTTGGAGCCATAAGGCATGTCATACAATTCCTGCAATTGTCTATACTGACCAAAATAGAATAATAGATTGTAGTGGCGGCTGGCATGATGCTGGTGATTACGGTAAGTATGTCGTCCCAGCAGCAAAGGCGGTTGCCGATTTGTTATTGGCGTATGAATTCTATCCGCATGCATTTAGTAGAGCTTTGCCTATTCCTGAAACAGACAATTGTATTCCTGATATTCTTCATGAATGTCGGTATGAGCTAACCTGGTTATTAAAAATGCAAGATCCTCTCACAGGTGGGGTCTTTCATAAGGTCACAACCAAAGAGTTTCCTAGTTTAGATGTCATGCCAGAAAATGATCTTGGTGATTTATATCTGTCACCGATATCTGCAACGGCAACAGGTTGTTTTGTAGCGGTAATGTCAATAGCCGCTCGTATCTACAAAAATATTGATAAGGTTCTTTCTGAGCAATGTCTTTTTGCAGCAAAACGAGGGTGGGACTGGCTTCAAATACACAAAGAGGTTAGCGGTTATAAAAATCCAGATGACATTCTAACAGGGGAGTATGGAGACGACGAAGATCAGGATGAACGATATTGGGCAGCTGCTGAGCTTTATCGAACAACAGGTCACGATAGGTATCAGCAGGCATTTCTTTTATTGGTAGAGGCTGACTTTCCAAAGTATGAACTTGGGTGGGCAAATGTCGGTGGTTATGGAACGATAGCTTATCTTTTAAATGGCGAAGAAAAAGGGAATAGTAAGGTTTATAGTGAATTGCTAGAGGGATTACGAATACAAGCAGACAAACTAGTTGAGAAAAGTACTGATAATGGTTATCTCATCTCACTCTCAGAGACCGAGTACATTTGGGGAAGTAATATGGTAGTCCTGAACCATGGGATGCTTTTACTCATTGCTCACTTTTTTCATAATAATGAAAGATATGCTGAATGTGCCTTAAATCATCTACATTACTTATTAGGTCGAAATGTCCTAAATGTTAGTTATGTCACGGGACATGGGACGAATCAAGTTTTACATCCTCATCATCGGCCATCTGTTGGTGATGGTGTTATTGAGCCGGTAGCGGGGCTTGTCTTAGGAGGTCCTAACCGAGGTCTAGAGGATGATTGTGCAAAGACGAATCTGGCTGGGCGATCACCTGCTTGTTGTTATATCGATCACGTAGATAGCTATTCTACAAATGAAGTGACCATTTATTGGAATTCGCCAGCTGTATTTGTGGTCTCATACTGGACGAACCTGTCATATAACGAGTTAGAAAGGAATAATTAAATGTATCAAAACCGCTTTTTAATGATAATATTTTTAGTATTTTGGATCTATGTATTGCGACTTTACTTTTTTGAGGTAGAACATTCCCTAATCCACTTTTTGTTAGGACTAACGATTTTCGGAGTGTTACTATATCGGTATCGGACAATTGTTAAGGAACCGCGAAAGAAAACTCAGGCTACTATTACAATGTTTATAGCCGTTATTGTTTTTGCTACCCTTTTTGTTTGGTATGTAAAACCGCTGTTCGTATAACAAAGCTTTTAAAAATAAGGAGCCAGACAATTCAATTTGTAGGCTCCTTTTTCTCCCAAAAGCAGTAAATCTACTAACTAACCAGTTGCTTCTTGCTTCGTTTTACCTACTAACGCCTTTTGTTCCCATTTCCTTGATCGCCAACGCCACCAAAGTAAAATCCCGCGTACCCATTCATCAGCAATAAATATGACCCAAATGCCAATTAATCCAAACCCAAGGTATATTCCCGAAACATAATAGAGTGGTACACTAAAACCCCAAATAACAAGAATTGTTGAAACCATTAAAAACCTGGCGTCACCTGCGGCTTGAAGAGATTGGCCTAGAACAATGTTTAAGCATCGCCCAGGTTCTAAGAGAAAGCCCATGAGTAGTAAAACTGCCCCGGTAACAATAATCTCAGGGTTATCTGTAAAAAGACCTAACAAGGACTCTCTAAAGAAAACCATAACAGTTGTAACCGAAAGAGTCAGTACCATACTTAATTTTAAACTTCTGAAGGCCTCTTGATAGGCTTTTTCTTTTTCACCAGCGCCTATGAAGTGACCGATGATAATTTGGGTGCCTCTTCCTAAGGAAATCGACAAGATCATCACAAAGAATAAAATATTTAAAGTATAAATTCTTGTTGATAACAGCTGTGTGCCAAGCGTAGCAATAAAACCGGTTGTTACCACCTGACTACCAGCATAAGAGATTTGACCAATTGCAGATGGTACGCCGATACTTAATAGTTGTTTTACACGCTGCTTCTGCAAATGAAGTAAATCTTTGGTTGGTAATTGAATTTTTACTTTTTTAAATAGAATAAGGAAGTTCACAATTAATCCTAAAAATTGACTGACAACGGTGGAGATGGCCACCCCTGTTACCCCTAGTTGTGGAAAACCTAGTGCTCCAAAAATAAAGAGGTAATTTCCTGTGATATTGAGGATGTTCATCCCTACCGAAACATACATCGTATACTTTGTATGACCATGAGCTTGGATAATCGCAGAAACCGTGAGCATCAATGCTTGTAAAAATAAAGCTCCACCAACGATTAACATATAAATTCTAGCTTCTGAAAATAAGTATGCGTCTAGATTAAATAGATTTAAATAGGTCGTACTAAAAAGCGTAATGGTAAGACTAATAAATATCCCAAACAAAAAGTTCAATGAAAGCGCATTTGCAGCGAACTTATGAATATCATTATATCTTTTTGCCCCGAGATACTGAGCAATCACAACTGCCGCACCAACTGATACGAAATTAAACAGAAAGAACATAAACATGACTAACTGATTAGCGACCCCAACTGCAGCAACAGCTTCATCCGATACTTTACTTAGCATAAATGTATCAGCAGTCCTTAGAAACATATGTAACAAAGATTCAATAAAGATGGGCCATGTAATCGCAAAAAGGGTTAGTTTCTTGACATTGCTTTTCTCCATGATAAGCTCCTTAAAACTAGTATCCTTTTATAATCATTTTTTTTCTCATAAAAATCAATAATGAAAAGCGAACATCTTTAATTACTACAATAGAAAGTATAGTAACTTCAATGACTCTTTCATTATTACTGGGATATACTTTGAAGTATGAATGCGATTACATTTTGCAGGCGAAGGAGTATGGTTAATGACTATAAAATATAAAAATCCGATTATTTCAGGGTTTCATCCAGATCCAAGTATCATACGAGTGGAAGAGGATTATTATTTGATTACGAGTTCTTTTGAATATTTTCCAGGTGTGCCGATTTTTCATAGCAAAGACCTTGTAAATTGGAAGCAAATCGGCCATGTTTTAACACGTAAAAGTCAAGTTGATTTAGGAACACGTAAAAGCTCAGAAGGGATATTTGCACCGACCTTAAGATATCATGAGGGTACCTTTTACATGATTACCACGGATGTTTATGGTATCGGAAACTTTTATGTCACAGCCAAAGATCCAACTGGTCCTTGGTCTGATCCAATAAAAATTCCATATGGAAATATTGATCCCTCGTTAATGTTTGATGAAGATGGGAAGGTTTATGTGACTGCCCAAAATGGTGAAGCTGATAATTCCCACGTGATCCAATACGAAATTGATATTAAAACCGGTCAAGCCTTAACAGAACCTGTCGCAGTCTTTTGGGGAGATGGGGGAGAATGGACGGAGGGACCTCATTTATATAAAATTAACGGCATGTATTATATCTTGAGTGCTTGTGGCGGAACAGGATATGAGCACCGGGCAATTATTGCTAGAAGCTCAGCACCGTATGGTCCTTATGAGCTTTATGATCAACCGATATTAACGCACAATCAACTTCCGGAACACCCGATCCATAACTTGGGTCATGCTGATTTTGTGGAAGACTTAAACGGCAATTGGTGGGCGGTATTCTTAGGTGTTCGACCAGTGAACGGCGAGTATAGTGTCCTAGGAAGAGAAACGTTTCTAGCGCCAATTACTTGGACAGAGGACGACTGGCCAACCATAGATAACAATGAAGGTAGCGTAGGATTAATTGTGGAAACGGATTTGCTAGGAACTGAGCAAACTCAAGTTCCTAGTTTTTATGACGATTTTACTTTAGAGAATTTGGTACCTTCATGGTCGTTTTTACGCCAGGAAGATAAAACAGCATATTCGTTAACAGATCGTTATAGCTGGTTGAAACTATTGGGGAACGAAAAAAACTTAACCGATTTAGGAGCAACTTTATTTGTCAGCAGACGTCAGCAACATGTAAAGATGGAATTAAGTACGTTCATGGAGTTTGTACCTCACCAGGGCGGTGAAGAGGCGGGACTAGCTGTCAGATATAATGAGAAAGCCCATATTGAAATTGGTGTTAAAATGATTAATGATGAGCGCTTTATCGTTGTAAGTGAAACTGTAAATGGACAAACAAACGAACTGGGTCGTAAAATAGTGAAAGCAGACGTTGTTAAATTGGCCGTTCGATCAGATGAGGAAAATTATTACTTTTTATATGCTGATGAAAATGAAGAATGGAAACTTCTTGGCGAAGCTTTAGCTGCATCCCTATCTCCTGAAAAAAATGGAGGATTTACAGGTGTTTGTATCGGTCTTTATGCTACAGGGAACGGCGAGATGTGCAAGACCCCAGCCTTCTTTGACTGGGTCAGGTATGAAGCTTTGTCTTAAGTAAATATGCAAAAATAGCCGAGGGCAGTTTGAACTCGGCTATTTTTGCTGGCTAATGAGAATGTTAATTACGAAGCTAAATTTAAAAAAATATTTTTTGCTTTTCATTAACGATTTGTACGAGGTACGAGCATAAAAACTAAAACAAAAGTACTGTCCAAGTGTTATCTCATAGTAATAAGGCCCTAATATTTTTTGTTTTTTAACAAAATTCAATGTACTTAGATAACTTATTAACAAAGTTATGAACATATCAACAGGTTGTTAACGGTTTACCAACAGCAAATCGTTAGTTATCCACGAATATGTCCACATTATCCTGTAGACTGTTACTAAGGAGATGAGTAATTGTCTAGAAATCTATCACTATGAAGGCACCTTAGCCAAGTTTGTTAACAAAAAACACACCAACCTATGGATTGGTGTGCAAAAATGTTATTGGTTTAATAAATCAGATCTCAAAAAGTTTTCTGCTGCATATGCTGAAACCCCTAGAGCGGAGGAGTAAATAGACAACTCTGCAAAAGTAATCTCTAAGTTCGCTTGATGTTGCTTTAGAGTGTAGCTTTCTACCACTTGTTTTAATGGACTGTCTAACCATTCTTTCGCCATCGCTAAGCGATTCCCAATAATAATTTGCTCAGGATTAAAGGTGTTGATAATGTTGTTAATGCCAATTCCTAAATAGTGGCCCACATGTTGGAATAGTTCCTGCACCTCATGGTTCGTTGGTGCGAGATCAATTAAATGCTCTAAACTAAGCTCCTCGCTCATTGAACTATCTACTTGCCTGGCTTCAAGTAAGAGTGCTTTTTCAGAAGCATAGAGTTCCCAACATCCCTTACTTCCGCAACTACATTCTCTTCCATTTACTTGAATGATCATATGACCCAATTCGCCTGAGAAACCGTTTTTCCCTTTGTAAAGTTCATTATTTAAAATAAAACCTACTCCGATTCCAATGCCGGCACTTATATAAATGATATCTTCAAAATCCCGCCCCGCACCAAAGCACTTTTCTCCATAGGCTCCTGCATTTGCTTCATTATCAATGATGACAGGTAGCTGAAACTCTTGTTCGATTTGTTCTTGAAGTTTGGTGTTTTTCCATCCTAAATTGGGAGCTAACAATATCTCTCCTAGTTTATTTACGATACCGGGCACACCGATGCCGATTCCAACGACCCCATAAACGCTGTCGGGAGCTCTTGAAATTAGGTTCCGGATGATCTTCTTGATTGCTATTAAAGTATCATCATAATTTGTTTTATTTAAATAGATTGTCTGTTCGTTAGTGATGTTTCCATTAAGGTCTGTTAATACGCCTAATATATAATTGACCCCTAAATCAATCCCGATTGCATAACCTGATGTCTGGTTAAAAACCAGCATAACAGGACGACGTCCTCCACTAGACTCGCCAGGTCCAGTTTCATAACAAAGCTGTTCATTCAAAAGTTCGGTAACTAACGAAGAAACAGTGCCTTTGGTTAAACCTAGACGTTGAGAGATGTCAGCTCGAGACAGGGGGCCATGATCTTTAATGGATTGTAAAACAAGCGATTTATTGTTTAGTTTTACTAATTGCTGATTCCAGCTCATGGTTTTCTACTCCCTAAATTTGATCTGTTTCACATCATAATAACATAATGAACCTAAAAAGAAAAACTTTGTTTGACCGATGTACTAACTGAAGTTCATTTGGAAAATATGACCGCTAAAAAGATCTTATAATTAAATTTACACGGTATAAACTATACTTTTTTAAGTGAAAACTTAGTTCATTCGATATACAAACTAAGTTTTACATGCTACAATTCAACTAAGGTACAAAAGCTTCTTGGAATGGGGTGGAAAATGCTTAGAGAGGTTGAAGCACTAAAAGAAGTAATCTCGCAAAAAGAAGACATGAACATCAAACTAGAAATTGTAAGGGGTTTCTTGGATGATTATCAGTACGAAGCCGTTTTTTATCAACGCCAAGATAATTTCGCGTGGCTAACAAGCGGAGGTCATAATGGAATTTTGTACAATAGTGAGAATGGCCAATGTGGCTTATTAGTCACTAGGCAAGTTGTTTACTTAATTACAAATTCCAGTGAAAAACCTCGTGTCGTCAATGAAGAGATTGCCTCATTACCAATTCAAGTGATTGATTATCCATGGTATGAGGATATAAATGAAACTGTCTGGAAAACTGTCCGAAAAGGAAGAGTAGCTTCCGATACTCCACTAGAGGGAATGGACGTTAGAACAATTGAGCTAAGTAAACTGCGTTTTTCGTTAACGGAGTTGGAGCAGGTTAGGTACAGATATTTAGGTGAGACAGCAGCAACACTAATGGAAAAATATTGCATGTCAATTGTTCCAGGGCAAACTGAATTAGAAATTGCTGCAGGGTTGAATAGAACTTACTTAGCGAATGGTTTGCTTCCAACCGTAACTTTAGTCGGATGTGAAGATCGAATAGACCTCTTCCGCCATCCAATTGCAACAAAAAATCGTTTCGTAAAAAAATGTATGGTTGTCTCATGTGTTTCCTATAAAGGGTTGGTTGTTGCCCTTACAAGAATGGTTTATTCAGGAAAACTCCCACAAGCACTAAGTGAAAAATTCACTTTAACAGCAAAAGTGGCTTCGGAACTAATAGCTACATCAACAGTTGGGAAATCTACAATAGAAATCTTTGATCAAATGAAGAAGCTTTATGAAGATGTAGGGTACTATGGCGAATGGCAACAACATCACCAAGGTGGCGCGATTGGGTATCAAAACCGTGAATATTTAGTAAATGCTACTACAGAGTATTTTATCCAACAAAACCAAGCATTTGCATGGAATCCATCGATTAAAGGAACCAAGTCAGAAGATACTATTATAGTTGTGGATACAACACCGGAAATTATTACGGTATCAGAAAGTGGTTGGCCGCTACAGAGTTTTCAAGTGAGAACTGGTGAGACCATTAAGCGCCCAGCTATTTTAGAAATATAAGGGGTAACTTTTTAAGCTAAAGTAAATGAAAAAATTCATTAGTTGAAGATAACACTCAATAAATTGTAAGAAAAGAGCAGTACTTACAAAATAAGTAATGAAATCTTAGTATTTACTTAAGCAACATACTTTGCGAAAACAGCCAAATATAATAAATAGAACATAAATGGAGGAAATATAAATGACATATTTCAATAACATTAACAAAATAAAATTTGAAGGACCAAATTCGTCTAATCCACTGGCGTATAAATTTTATAATCCGGAAGAAATGATTAACGGTAAACGAATGGAAGACTTCATGCGCTTTGCAGTTTCTTATTGGCACACATTTACTGGAGAAGGTACTGACCCATTTGGTCAAGGAACAATGGTTCGTCCATACAATAACCTATCTGGTATCGACTTAGCGAAAGCTCGTGTTGAAGCTTCTTTTGAGTTTTTCGAAAAGTTAGATGTTCCTTACTTCTGTTTCCATGACTTTGACGTTGCGCCTGAAACAGATAACTTAAGTGAAACATTTAAGAACATTGATATTATTGTTGCGATGATAAAAGACTATATGAAGACAAGTAAAACAAAATTATTATGGAATACTGCTAACATGTTCTCACACCCACGTTGGTTACATGGGGCAGCGACAGCTCCAAACGCAGACGTATTTGCTTATGCTGCAGCGAAAGTTAAGAAAGGTTTAGAAGTTGGTAAAGAGCTTGGCTCAGAAAACTACGTATTCTGGGGTGGTCGTGAAGGGTACGAAACATTATTAAACACAAACATGAAGCTTGAATTAGACAACCTTGCTCGTTTCTTCCATATGGCAAAGGATTATGCTAACGAAATCGGTTTCGATGCTCAATTCTTAATTGAACCAAAACCAAAAGAGCCTACTAAACACCAATATGATTTCGATGTAGCTACTGGAATGGCATTTTTACAGCAGTATGGCTTAAAAGATACATTCAAATTTAATATCGAAGCTAACCATGCAACATTAGCAGGTCACACATTTGAGCATGAATTACATGTAGCTCGTATTAATGGCATGTTAGGTTCTGTAGATGCAAACCAAGGTGATCCACTTCTTGGTTGGGATACAGATGAATTCCCAACAGATTTATACTCAACTACATTAGCAATGTATGAAATCATCAAAAATGATGGATTAGGTTCAGGTGGTTTAAACTTTGACGCAAAAGTACGTCGTGGTTCATTTGATCCAGAAGATTTATTCCACGCTCATATCGCTGGTATGGATGCATTTGCAGTTGGTACGAAAGTAGCACAACGTTTATTAGAAGATAAAGTATTAGAAAACTTTGTTGCTGACCGTTATAGCAGTTTCACTGAAGGAATTGGTCTTGAAATCGTTGAAGGTAAGACAGATTTCCACAAATTAGAGAAGCATGCTTTAAGTCTTGGAGAAATCAAGAACAAGTCAGGCAGACAAGAGTTCCTAAAAGGCACTTTAAATAAATACATCCTTGAGGCATATGCAACTGTAAAAGCTTAAGAATATTAAAATTAATGAACAAAAACATGCTGGATGACATTAGTTTTCCAGCATGTTTTTTACAAAGGCTGTTCTCGCATAGTTTGTTGTTTTTCAATTAAGCCCTGAAATATTAAGTTCTCTGGGGCACTTTTCTAACTAATAGAAGTTGAACCTGGATAAAGTCCTTAGTTATTCTTTTAAATAGGTTAGAAAGCCAAAGCAACTTGTTTACGAAAAGAGCCTTTACAAAACATTCTAATGATAGAAAATGGATAAGGGTGATCAGTGAATGAAATACGTAATTGGTGTAGATCTTGGTACAAGCGCAGTAAAAGTATTGTTAATGAATCAAGAAGGAAAAGTTTGTCACGAAGTTTCGAAATCATATCCATTAATTCAAGAGAAGTCCGGGTTTAGTGAGCAAGATCCTCATGAATGGGTTGAAAAAACAACATTGGCTTTGAAAGATTTGGTTGAACAGTTTGATGGAGACGTTGCTTCGATCGAAGGTATTAGCTTTTCAGGCCAAATGCACGGACTGGTTTTATTGGATGATAATAACCAGGTTTTACGCAACGCCATTCTTTGGAATGACACGAGAACGACGGAACAGTGCCAACAAATTTATCATCTTGTTGGGGAAGAACGTCTACTTGCAATCACGAAAAATCCTGCTTTAGAAGGGTTTACTTTACCAAAACTTTTATGGGTGAAGCAATATGAACCGGAAGTGTTAGAAAAAGCTGCTGTGTTCATGCTACCAAAAGATTACTTACGTTATAAAATGACAGAGCAAATCCATAGTGAATACTCGGACGCTGCTGGTACACTACTTTTAAATATTGCAGAAAAAGCATGGAGCAACGAAATTTGCGATCTTGTTGGACTTGATCCATCATTGTGCCCACCACTTGTTGAATCTCATGGTTTCGTTGGTGAACTTACAGAAACTTTTGCCCAAGCTACCGGACTAGCAAAGACAACAAAAGTATTTGCTGGTGGCGCAGATAATGCTTGTGGAGCAATTGGTTCAGCCATTTTAACAGAAGGAAAAACACTTTGTAGTATCGGAACCTCAGGTGTTGTCCTTTCTTATGAAGAAACGAAAGATCGTGATTTTGGTGGAAAGGTTCATTACTTTAATCACGGACAAGAAGATGCCTATTACACCATGGGTGTAACCCTAGCTGCAGGATATAGCTTGAGCTGGTTTAAAGATACATTTGCCAAAACGGAAACGTTTGAAGCTCTATTAGATGGACTAAGCGAAGTACCGATTGGAGCTAATGGACTTCTTTTTACCCCTTATTTAGTTGGTGAGCGAACTCCTTATGCGGACGCAACGATACGTGCAAGCTTTATTGGCATGGATGCCTCACATGAGCGAATTGATTTTGCAAGGGCGGTTATTGAAGGCATCACATTCTCGCTAAACGAATCAATTGAAATCTTTAGAGAAAGTGGCAAAACAATTGATACAATTATCTCGATTGGCGGTGGCGCTAAAAACGAAACTTGGTTACAAATCCAAGCGGATGTTTTTAATGCAAAAATTGTCAAGTTGTCTAGTGAACAAGGACCAGCAGTAGGGGCATCAATGCTCGCAGCCTACGGATCTAGATGGTTCAATTCTTTACAAGAATGTGCAGAAGTGTTTACGGCTGAGGATAAGGTTTACGAACCAATTCCACAAAACGTGGAAAAATATCAAGCATTATTTACATTATATAAAGATGTTTATCAACAAACAAAAGGGTTAAACGAAGGTTTAAAAAGCTTCCGCAAAAACTAATTTAATGAGATGAAATATATAGCTCTGCCTCTGGTCAGAGCTTTTCCTAAAGAGGTGAACGAATATATGGAAATTGGTGTTGTTAACGTAGGATCCTTTCATGGCGGTCTTAAACAATTTCTAAAAAGTTTAAATGAGAATATGCCTGAAGATGCTTCTCTAATAGGAGTTGAATTTGATTATGAAAACTCCCATTATGTGTTTAAACCATTTGAAAAAAAGGCAACTACGATTAGTGGACGACAATCATTACCTGAACTAAGAAGCCTTCAGTTTAAAGGAGACTCAAGTAAGCTATTTGTAAATTCGATTGCGAAGATGGCGCTTCAAAAATTGATTGTTATCGGACCGTTAGAGGATGCTCTTCAAATTCAACGCTTACTCAAAGGAGTTACAACTGTTTTATGTGTACCTTCATCGATCTATAATGATGTTTCTGAGTCTGATTACACGTTGGGATATGATACAGCCTTAAACTCTGTAGTTAAATCTATCCTACAAGTGAAAGATACGGCCAGTTCATTAGTACTAAAAGAAACTCGTTTATTTTGCATTCAAATTCCAGGGAACTCCCGAGGTACTCTTCTTACGGATGCAGCCATTGCCGTAGATGGTGTTGAAATCAAAAGCTTGGAAACAATGGCTCAGGTACAAGCTGAAATTGAAAAAAAAGTTGTTCGTGGTGAAACGTTCGTATTTTTACTAATGAATGAAGAAGTTGATCCGCAAGAGGTGAAAGCGAAGTTGATTGAACCTTTTGACTTTAGGTTAACGACAATCGATGAAGCACAATGTATGGGTCCTTACCCAACGGCATTAGACCGAGTGCTGGCACAGAAGTTTGTTCGTGAGTCTTTAGAATGGCTGAACAACAAAGAGGAATCGAGTATTCTGCTTTTTAAAAATAACCAAGTAGTGACAAAACAAATCGAGGAGTGATTTTTTTGGCAACTGAACAAGCGACAATTCAACAATTAGCGATTAATACGATTCGAACGCTTTCGATTGATAGTATCGAAAAAGCGAATTCTGGACACCCTGGGATGCCGATGGGAGCAGCTCCAATGGCCTTTGCTCTATATGGCAATTTAATGAAACATAACCCTACTAATCCAAATTGGTTTAATCGTGACCGCTTTGTCTTATCAGCTGGGCACGGCTCTATGTTGTTATACAGCATTTTACATTTAACAGGATATGATGTATCTCTAGATGATCTTAAAAGTTTCCGTCAATGGGGGAGCAAAACTCCAGGACATCCTGAGTTTGGACATACCGCTGGTGTTGATGCTACAACTGGCCCACTTGGTCAAGGTTTCGCCATGGCGGTAGGGATGGCGATGACTGAAAGGCATTTAGCTGCTACATTCAATAAAGAGAATTTTGATGTTGTCGATCATTATACGTACTGCATTTGTGGTGATGGCGATTTAATGGAAGGCGTTTCTGCTGAAGCTGCTTCATTAGCTGGGCATTTACAGTTAGGACGATTAGTGGTGCTATACGATTCGAATGATATTTCTCTAGATGGAGATCTTCATATGTCATTTTCTGAAAGTGTCGAACAACGTTTTAAGGCATATAACTGGCACTACATTCGTGTGGAAGATGGCAACGATGTTGAAGCCATTAATCAAGCGATTAACGAAGCAAAAGAAGATGAGCGTCCAACTTTAATTGAAGTAAAAACGACGATTGGATATGGTTCTCCTAATAAATCAGGAAAATCAGCGTCACACGGGGCTCCACTTGGTTTAGATGAAATTAAGCAAACAAAAGAAGTGTATGGTTGGAGTTATTCGGAAGAGTTCCATGTTCCAGAGGAGGTTGCCCAATTTTTTTCAGAAGTAAAAGCGCAAGGCGGGGAACATGAAAAAAGTTGGAACGAGTTACTTGAGCAATACAGCAAAGCTTACCCAGAATTAGCTGAAAAGCTGCAAGTAGCAATCAAAGGTGAACTGCCAGTAGGTTGGGATGCAGATGCTCCTGTATATGAAGTTGGAAAAGCAGTGGCAACTCGTAACTCTGGTGGAGAGGCATTAAATGCATTTGCTCAAAAAGTTCCAGCAATTTTTGGTGGGTCTGCAGACTTAGCGTCTTCAAATAAAACGTTACTAAAGGGAGAGGCAAATTTCTCACGCAATGACTACAGCGGACGTAATGTCTGGTACGGGGTTCGAGAATTTGCGATGGGAGCAATCGTAAACGGAATGGCATTACACGGTGGTGTCAAACCATTCGGGGCTACATTCTTTGTATTCTCAGATTATTTACGCCCTGCGGTTCGATTATCGGCATTAATGAAGCTTCCGGTTACATTTGTGTTTACGCACGATAGTATTGCTGTTGGTGAAGATGGACCTACTCATGAGCCAGTAGAGCAATTGGCATCTTTTAGAGCAATGCCGGGCTTAAACGTCATTCGCCCTGCGGATAGTAATGAAACGGTTGCCGCTTGGAAAGTAGCGTTAGAAAGTAAAGATGAACCAACAATCCTTTTATTAAGTCGTCAAGATTTAATGACAACTGTTCCAACAGCCGAAGCAGCTTATGAAGGTGTGACAAAAGGTGCATATGTCATTTCAAAAGCACAAGGCACGGAACAAGGTTTATTATTAGCTTCAGGCTCTGAAGTGCCACTTGCAGTTGAAGCGCAAAAAGAGCTTGAAAAAGAAGGGATCTTTGTTTCAGTAGTTAGTATGCCAAGCTGGAAACGCTTTGAGGAGCAAACAACAGAATACAAAGAAACTGTTCTTCCTAAACATTTGAAGGCTCGCTTAGCAATTGAAATGGGTTCTTCCATTGGCTGGCATAAATACACTGGTGACGAAGGCGCTGTACTAGCGATTGATGAATTCGGGGCATCTGCACCAATGGACAAAATTTTATCCGAATACGGGTTTACAGTTGAGAACGTTGTTTCTCAGTTTAAGAAAATATTGAAATAAAGGAAAAGCTCACACTTAGTTCTTTGACTAAGTATGAGCTTTTTTATTATGTGACTTCTACATCAAAAACTTTCTACAATGAGGGCATAATGATTTGGTGTAATCTTGTGGAATGATATTTAAACAACTTTTACAATGCTTCTCCATAACTTCTTTTTCTGGTGCAGGAGTGGCTTTCTTAAGATACATAGCAGTAAAGATGAAAATGACGAGGACGACCACAATAACCGTTAACCATAACATAATACCGCCTCCTAAAATATAAAATAGCTTTTATATTACATCTCTACTCAGTTAATCCTGTAATAGAACTTTGTCGTTGGGAAAAACAAAGGGAGTAGGTAACGGGTCGACATATTCGAAATTGAATTGTGTTGAGTTTTGAAGTATGAGTTATGAGTTAGTGAAGGTTTTTGAGGGATGCACTTCAAAGCATCACTGAAACAACTCAAAACTCAAAGTTTCGGCATCCAAATTCTAAAGTTACCACTTAAAGCAAGCATTGCAAACAAGTATAAGCAGTTATCATAATAGCGTCTTACTCCTGTACGTAACGGTGTATTCCAGAATAGATCCACACTCGCCCGAGCGTTTGGGCCGTCCACCGTTGCTAAAGAAGCCATTGCATTTGTTGCAAGCAAACCAACTGGGTGAAGAGCTGTTTCTTCAAATGGTTCTCCGTCAATTTTATAGCGTCGATAATCACTAGGTTCCTTGTCAGAGAAAAAGGCCTGTATTTTATTTGCTTCCTCAGTCTCCCAAACATCCCCTCTAAACCATTCGTAGTCAAGGCCAATGTTAGCTGCTGTACGGTAGGAATCACTGTAAAAGTGCCCGAACCCTCTCTCGTCATTAGGTGTGCCGTCATAATGGGCATACTCAGGAGAAAGTCCTGTTTCAGGGTGACAAGCAATTTTTAAATATTCGCGGCTAGCTTGAGCTGCTTCTTTCCAAAATTGTTGGTCTTCTTCATATGCCCATAAGCTAAATAGCTCATAAAAATGAGGCAAATGATAGGATGGATCCGAATACTCACAGTTAGGAATAAACTTGATCAGTTTATTTTCTGGGTTCCACATTGGGTGACCAACACCATCTTCGCCTTTATGAATACAAGTGTGAAGTAAATCCTTCGCTTGCTGACTATAGTTGAAGGGCGCTTCAGTCTCATCACCCCAACGATGTGAGGCGAAAAATAATGCCAATGCAAAGTATTCTTCACCATCAGGAGCAGGACCATAAGAATTTTTCTTTCCTTCAGGGCTACAAGACCAAGCAAAGTAACCGGCATTCTCTCCTTCTGTCATAAACATATAGGTATAAGTCCACTTCCAAAGTCGATCAAAAACATCTTTATTGTTCATTTGAACTGCCATCATCATCCCGTAAGACATTCCTTCTGTACGGACATCGATATTTCCAGTATCGAGCATATAACCAAGGTCATCGCCAACCTCGTGGTAAATTCTCATTTCTTCGTCACCAAAAAATAATTGTTCCCACGTATCTTGAACACGTGCAGAGATTTCAACTTCTGAATATCCATATTCCTTAAATACATTTCGGTATTCTCCTGTATAAAAAGCACCATCTGTTTTCTTCATTAAAATAAAACCTCCTCAAATAAATTATAGGCTATCAAAACGCAAAAATGGGAAACGCTTACATTTACAAAAATAAAGAAAGTCAGTTCCAAAATAGAAGTTCACGTTCACCATCCCTGATGTTTTTACAGAGTAGCTCACAAAGCTTAACTGTAACCTTCTTGTTGCTTTTGTAAGTATAACAACCTCTAATCCTTAAAGTAAGGATGTAAAATAAAGGATTTACATTGCAAAATAAAGATTTTTTTCAGGGTTATAGTCAGTTTTCTTATTAAGAGCGGATAACGTTGAGTATATATGCTACGGGTAAAATGAAAAATTTAAAGCGTACCTTCTGGAAAAAATAGTGAGTAAGTTTCACAACGTCATTATGGTAAAATGAATTAGTATACTAATAAAATTTATTTAAGTTCCAAAATTCATTATTTGCGCTACTAAGTTCTAATTGTAGTTGCGTTAAACCTTTCGCAGCCGATCGATATTGTGAAATTTTCCAATAAAATTGTAAGTTTTTTTAGGTATAAACTTTAGTTTTATTCCTTTTTTTCTGTTCTTTTTTAAGTTAAAATTTAGTATTCCTTACTTTTGTTGAAGGGGATTTTCACATTTGAAGTTATTAAAGCGTTTTCAAAGAGTAGGGCTGTTTTCGCGAAGTTTGTTTGCTTTCGTAAAAATCCCAAAAGCCGGATATTACACATGAATATTTAGATTTCATTTCTTACTAAATTTATTGGGTGATCTCTTCTTTTAAGGGATTTCCAAATTATTTTAGCAACATGTTTTAGAAAAGAGCCAAGAGTAAAGAAAGGTCGGTGGACTTACTTGAAGAAGAAAATACATTTCTATCTACTACCATTTCTGGTGTTAATTCTAATGACAGCTTGTGGAAATAAGCAGGCCGTTGAGGAAGATAAATCCTTACATGTCATGTTTCTTTCACAAATCCCTTCAGCCTATGAGCAGGGTGTTGTCAATATGATTTCTCCTATTTTGGGAGAAGTTGAACTAGATTTAAACCTTTTTCCGGCTTCTCATGAAAAGTTAGCGATTGAGATTGTTGCAAAGAAGGTCGATCTATTTATTGTCGATTACTCACTTAGACATATCATATTAGATTCTTATGGATTATCGCCGTTAGATGAATTTATCGATTTTATCCCAAGTTCAATCTCCTATGAAGAATATATTCTGGAGGATGATGAAAGTGGTGAGCTTCATTTATATGCAGTCCCGTTGTCTAATGACTCACAACTATTACAAAAACTAGGCTTGGAAAGCTCAACACCTTTACTAGCTGTTATTGTCAAACACAGCCCTTATCAGGAGATTGGGAAACAAATATTAGAGCAATTATTATGAGTCATTGAGATGCCATACAGTATAAAAAAGGGGGTAAAAAAATGAATGTAAGCTGGATGTCTAGTAAGTTTTACCGTACATGTGAGTGGATATGGAGGTTTGCTTATGTGAACTTATTATGGCTATTTGCAACATTAGCAGGTTTAGTCGTATTTGGGATCTTACCAGCAACCGTAGCGATGTTTGCTGTATTACGGAAGTGGGTTATGAAAGAACCAGATATTTCTGTTATTCGAACGTTTCTTAGTACCTACAAAAATGAATTTATTAAAATAAATGTACTAGGACTTATTTTTGCTGGTATAGGCTATGTCATTTACTTTAACTTCTTATATCTAAGTACGTTAAGTGGTTTTATGCACACGGTGCTTTTGGTGGGAGTGGGAATTGCTACAGTTATTTATTTGATTACCTTATTCTTTATTTTTCCTGTTTACGTTCATTATGACTATAAACTAGTTCAGTATGTTAAGGTGGCGTTTATTATTGGATTAGTAAACCCATTAGCACTTATTACATTACTGGCAAGTTTACTTCTTCTTCTTTATCTTTTTTATCTAGTTCCAGGATTAATTCCTTTCTTTAGTATCTCTATGATCGGTATGGCTATCATGTGGCCAGCTTCCATGGCATTTTCACGGGTGGAGCAAAAGAAGGAAAAGATTATCCAAAAAAACAGTATACTAGCGTAAGTTCTGAAAAAAACTAAGAATTTCACTCAATAAATATTTTTAATAAAGATTTTATGCAATTAGAATTCATTCTAACATTGTTGCTCATTAGAGAGTCTTTAGAGAAAAATGAGCTTTAGAGACAAAAACTTGTCTCAAGGCTCATTTTTTCTAGATAAGAAAGGAAGCTTTTTTAGAATTGTTGTCTAGCTTCAGGCAAGTGATCAGCTGGCTACATGAGCTAATATAAAAACTCAATAAATAGTCTTATTCCTAAAAAATTCTTCAAAGAGAAGGGTAGGGTTGTTAAAATGTATAAAGTTCTTTTAGTTGATGATGAAGTGTTTGTACGTAAAGGTTTGATGAGTTTAATTGACTGGGAAAAATACGGCTTCGAGATAGGTTGGGAGGCAGAGAATGGAGAGGACGCCTTTAACATCATTCAAGAAGAGAAACCAGACCTAGTTATTACGGATGTAAGAATGCCTGTAGTTGATGGCTTATCTTTAATAAAAAAGGTTAGAGAATTAGATAATAATGAAACAAAATTTATTATCGTATCTGGTTATAATGACTTTTCATATGCTCAACAGGCGGTTAGGTACAAAGTTCTTGATTTTGTTTTAAAGCCTATTGACCAGGATGAACTTGAAGAAACGCTGGAGAAACTTGCGAAAACGCTGAACCAAGAAAAAACGGAAACAACTGAAAAACAAAGAGGTCGAATTGAGCAGGCATTTGCACAACTAATAGAGGGCGCTTTTGACGAAAGTGAAGTCAATGATTTAGCCGAATTACTACATATTACGAATGAAGAATATTTTTACTATGCCTTAGTAGAGGTTAACAACATTGCGGAAGTTACTGATGTTACTGATGTTTCTCTAGATCATTTGAGAGTCGCTATCCCGGAAGTGATAATTAAAATGTCAGGTAGCTCTCAAGATACACCACTATATGAACAGTCTGATTTTGCTTTAGGAATGGTAATACCAAATGGACTCTTAAAAAAGTATAATGGTGATGTTACAAAGTTTGCAAGCCAATGTAAAAAGAATTTGTCACAAACTACAAATCATGCAATCACGATTTGTATTGGGCAGAAAGTAAATAGGTTAGAGGATCTAAAGATGTCTTATGAAACGGCTAACCATGTCCGGAGTTATAAATACATTCTTACTGATGAGGCGCCGATTAATTACGAAAATATCAAAGATATCGATGTTAACTATAACGAGCTAGATAGTAAAATATATATATCACTTATGGAAATGATTGAGGAAAATAATGTCGCTGGGATCAAGAAAATTGTTGAGGATATTTTTCTCGAATTCCAAACAAAGAGGTTCGCACCTAGATCAGTAAAGACATCTATTAACAGATGTATACATGGAATGATTCAAACGATCAATAATATGGAAGGTGATGAAAAAAATATTTCAACTCTTCAATCGATGATTTCATGGGGGGAGCGTAACCTAACATTAAAAGAATTAATAGAAACATTCACTACATTTATTCTTGAATGCTCAGCGATTATTCAGAATTTACGCAAAGACAATATGAAGGGTGATATATACAAAATAAAAACTTATATTGAAAATAATTATCACCAAAATATTAGCTTAAAGAGTATTGCGAATAAATACTACATGAACCCTGTGTATATGGGGCAATTGTTTAAAAAAACCTTTGGTGTGTACTTTAAGGAATTCTTACTTAAGATTAGAATTGATGAAGCGAAGAAACTTCTTAGGCAAACGGATATGCGGGTATATGAAGTGGCGGATAAAATAGGGTTTGGAAGTACAGATTACTTTGTCACTCAGTTTGAGAAAATAAACAAAATGACGCCAACTGAATACAGAAATCAACTATTAAAAAATAAAGATTGAGAAGGAATGAAAAATGAAACCTTCTAAATATAGCTTTAACAATGTTAAGTTACGAAATAAATTATTAATTTTATATATTTTTTTAGTGTTTATTCCGATTGTGTTTACGAATGTAGCGTTCTATAATGTCACAATCAATAATATCAAAAAACAAAAAATGCATGACGTTCAACTTGTATTAGATCAAATCACAAATGAGTTCGTTTCTACAGTTGACCAAGCTGTCGGGATCTCAACGCGATTTTACACCGATAACAATTTATATGATTTCTTTGAACAAGAGTATGAAACGACAATTGAGTACATAGAAGCATATGATATTACTTTGCGGGGGTACTCACGTTTTAGCCCACTATATTACTCGATTCAATCTATTACGTTTTATACGGATAACCCTACGATGATTTATGCTGGTGGTGTCCGACCAATTACAGAGGAAACGACTTATACTAGTTGGTACAATCTTGTAAAAGAAGAGCGTTATCCAATCGTAATCAGGGCGAACCCAATTGTAGATAGCAACTCATTTAGTGTTATCAGTGAGTTAGATTATTACAGAACGAAAGACAAGTTTCAAAAAATCATTAAAATTGATATCAATCCTTTAACAATAAGATCAATCTTTGATAACGTCGCCTATCCAGGAAATGTATATTTGATAAACGATGAAGGTAACATTGAATATTCAAATAATAGTTATGTTGACTGGCGTAGTGAGATTATTAATTTTCATTCATTAACAATGGATAAGGACACAATCTTCTTGGATGAAAAGCAATTACCAACGAATTATTTCGGTGATTGGAAAATTGTTGGTACCATTTCACAAGAGGAAATATTAGAAGAAGTCAAAAACTCTAGACTTTTTATTATTATCTTATCTAGTATTAACTTCTTGTTACCAACACTCGTTATTGTCCTTATTTCTAGATCGATTAATGTTCGTCTGTCACGTATTTTAAGACATATGAAAAAAATGAAAAATCAAGAGTTTGCGACAATTACCTCATCTGATGATATGGACGAAATAGGCGAATTAACAAAAGAGTTTAACAGAATGTCACGCACGATTAAAAAACTCATTAATGATGTTTACCTTGCAAATCTTGAAAAGAAAGATCTCGAGCTTAAAGAGAAGCAAGCTCAACTTAGTGCACTTCAAAGTCAAATCAATCCTCATTTCTTATTTAACGCACTTGAAACAATCAGAATGCGTAGTGTGATGAAAGATGAGAGTGAAACAGCAAAGATCATTCAAAATATGGCTAAAATCTTTAGAAATTCTTTAACATGGGGTAAGGAATGGGTTACAGTACGAGAGGAAATGAAGTTAATTATTTGTTTTCTTGAAATACAGAAGTACCGTTTTGGGGATAAATTAGAGTATCATATCGAAGTTGATGAAGCTGCTCATGATTGTATTATTCCAAATTTAGCTTTCCTTCCTTTTGTTGAAAATGCAAGTATTCACGGAATAGAGGCAGTGAAAGAAAAAGGTGAAATCCATCTTTCAATTCAATTGGTCAATGGTGAGCTAGTCTACACACTCACCGATAATGGCGCTGGTATGTCTGAACAAAAATTAAAAGAGTTACTTGAAGGGTTAAAAAATGAAAATAGCATGGGTGATAGTGTAGGTATAAAAAATGTCTATTATCGCTTGAAACTATATTTTAAAGATGATTTTAGTTTTACAATAGAAAGTACAGCAAATGTGGGGACAACCGTAATTATCAAGTTACGTTGTGACCCGCGAGGGAATTTATAAGAAAAAGAAAAGAGGCTGGGACAAAACAAAGTGTCAGACACCGCCACCGCTAGGCACCGAATGTAGACAAATTATTAATCTGATTGTCTATACTTAGTAGGATCCACGTGGTGTCAGACACTTTTGTCCCAGCCTCTTTCATCTATATTTATTTGAACCATCATTTCATTAATTTGGAACTAGAAAAAAGTTGGGGGAATAGAGTGAATTTCATAATTACCTTAATCAAGCTATATCAATCAATCTAAATGTAGTAGCGAATGGCACTCGCGCAACTACATTTAGAACTTAGTAGCGAAAAATATTAAATTATGAATTCAAAAATAAACTAAATTTTTCAGGGTTAAAACTATAGTTTAGTGGGTCATGTTTAAGTTTTGAAAGCGCTATAATGAAAGTGCTTACAAGAGTTAAGCATCTTTTAAAAAAGAGAGGGGTTGCAAAATGTTAAAAAGAAGTAATTTGTTATTATTATTAATGTTGTCCTTTGTACTAGTCTTTGCTGCATGTTCGAACAAAGACGAAGTAGCAAAAGAAGATCCGAAAACAGAATCACCTACTGAGGGTTCTGAAGAAGCTAAGATTGATACAACACCAGTAACTTATTCATATTTTAATGCAGCAACATCATTAAAAGACATTGATACAAACACAACTAGAATTGGTAAAATACTTGAAGAAAAAACAGGTGTTAACTTTAAAGTTGAGCATCTTGTAGGAGATATGAACACACGTATCGGGGTTATGGTAGCGAGTGGTGATTACCCAGACGTAATCGTTCCAGATGCTGCAATCGATACATTATTAGATGCAGGTGCGTTAATTCCACTTAACGATTTACTTGAAGAGCATGGCCCAGATCTATTAGCGGCTTATGGTGACTATATTCAACATATGACTCACGAAGATGGGAAGATCTACTATATTCCTTTCGGACCAACAGTTAACGAATATATTCCTAATCCAAACATCGACCAAGGTGCTTTCTGGATCCAACGTGGAATTCTTAAAGAGGCTGGGTTCCCAGAAATCAAAACTTTAGATCAATACTTCGAATTAATCGAAAACTATGCAAAAGCAAATCCGCAAATCGATGGAATGAATGTAATTCCATACACAGGTTTAACATATGACTGGAGGTTTTTCGCTTTCTCTAACGCACCAAACCACTTAGCTGGTTACCCAAATGACGGTGGCGTTATGATTGACATGGATACTCACGAAGCATCTGTTTATGCAGACTCTGAGTATGCTAAGAGATATTTACAAAAGTTAAATGAAATTAACTCTAAAGGTTTATTAGACAGAGAAATGTTCGTTGCGAACTACGATGAGTATTTAGCAAAATTAACTTCAGGACGTGTACTTGGTTTCTTCGATTACGGCTGGCAATGGGGTCAAGCTCGTGACGCGTTAAGAACTGCTGGAAATCCTGAACGTGAGTTTATGGCATTACCAATCGTATTTGATGAGAATACTAAAGACCAATATTTAGATCCACCAGCGTTCACAAACAACCGTGGTGTAGGTATCACTGTAAGTGCGAAAAATCCAGAGCGTATTATCCAATTCTGGAATGAGTTAATTAAAGAAGAAACACAAAAATTAGTAATGTGGGGCTTTGAAGGCGAGCATTACACTGTAGATGCTAACGGTCGTTACTACCGCACAGAAGAGCAATTATTATTAACAGAAAAACAAGAAGAGAGAGAAGCACTAGGTATGACTTACTTCGAGTGGAGCTGGCCACGTATCAACGGTTCATTCTCAGACGGAAACGCTGTTGAGCCACGTAGACAACCAGAAGTTGCTTTAGCTTCTTACACAGAAGGCGATAAAGAATATTTAAATGCTTACGGAATTGAAACATTCGCACAATTATTCTCTGATCCAGACGATCGTCCTTGGTACCCTGCTTGGAGTGCAAACATGGAGCAAGGTTCACCACAGCAAATCTTTAACCAACAAGCTGATGAGTTAGTTAGAAGATATTACCCAAGACTTGTTCTTGCAGCTTCTGAAGCCGAGTTTGAGGCTCAGTGGAACGATTTCACAACTGACTATAGAAAGTTAGATGTAGATGCATATGAAATCTTCTATACAGAAGTAGTAAAGCAACGAGTAAGAGGCGAATGGTAATAAATACAGTTTGGTAAAAGTAGAGGCTGTGACAAACCGAATAACTGGATTGTCACAGCTTCACTTTTTCAAAGCTATGGGAGCATCTCTAAATTAGATGCAAAAAAATGAAGATCCTATGTATTAGGAAAAGCAAGGCTAGCCTCATAGTGTGGCGAAAATCCTTGCTTTTCCTAACCATTCTACGTTGAACAACAAGGAGGGAGCAACATTGTCACTACCGCAAACACCAATTGGACAAAATCCAATGAGACCAGTACAAAGACCTAAAGGTTTTAAGTTGTTTTTACACCGATGTAAAGAACAAAGAGCTTTACTGATTATGAGTCTTCCGTTTTTAATTTGGTTATTTATCTTTAGATATGTTCCACTGTACGGATGGACAATGGCTTTTCAGGATTTTAAACCAGCAAGACCAATTTTAGAACAAACATGGGCTGGGTTTAAACATTTTGAATTTTTATTTTCTAATCCAAGATTTTTGGAAGTAATGAGAAATACGATTGCCATGAGTTTTATTAATTTAGTGCTCGGATTTGTTACTGCAATTGGGTTGGCAATCCTACTAAATGAACTTCGTAATCTATCATTCAAGCGAATCGTCCAAACAATTAGTTACATGCCTCACTTTTTATCATGGGTAGTAGCAGCAAGTATCGTTTCTTATGCACTATCAATGGAAAACGGTATCGTAAACATTGTTTTAGTTAACATAGGAATTCTTAGCGAGCCAGTTTTATGGTTAGGAAAGGCAGAGTATTTCTGGGGTATTATTGGAGCTTCAGATGTTTGGAAAAACGTTGGTTGGAATTCCATTATTTATTTAGCGGCAATTGCGATGATCGATACAGAACAATATGAAGCAGCTGAGATGGATGGAGCTACGAGAATTCAACGAATTTGGTATATTACACTACCAGCTATGAAACCAGTTATTATCATTCTATTAATTATGAACATGGGTTATATCCTGGATTCAGGGTTTGAAGCACAATACTTATTAATGAACCCAATGAATATGGATTATGCAGAAAATCTAGATATTTTCGTTTTAAGATATGGTATTTCGATGGGGAATTTCTCATTAGCAACAGCAGCAGGGATATTTAAAACCGTAGTCAGCTTCATCTTCTTATTCTCCGCAAACTATATTGCGAAACGACTAGGACAAGCAAGACTATTCTAGATAGGAGGGGCATCATGAAATTTTTACGAAAATTAACGAACCGTAAGCGTTCAGTAGATGATATTATCTTTGATTCAACCAATACGGTTTTCCTGATTTTACTTTGTATAGTCATGTTATACCCGATGTTAAATACATTAGCGGTATCATTTAATGAAGCGACTGACTCTGTTAGAGGCGGGATTTACCTTTGGCCGAGGGAGTTCACGCTATATAACTATCAGCATGTGTTTGGAGAAGCCCAACTATTACAAGCTGGGGTAATTTCAGTCTTAAGGACTGTTGTTGGTACAGCGATTTCAGTTATTTGTACAGCAATGGTAGCTTATACAATTAGTCGTCAATACTTTGTTTTACGTAAGTTTGTTACGATTGCTTTCGTATTAACTATGTACTTCAATGGTGGTCTAATTCCAACTTATTTATTAATGAGAGAGCTTTCATTAATCGGATCATTTTGGATTTATATCGTACCAGGAATTATCGGTGTATTTAACTTAATTGTTGTACGCTCGTTTATTGAAGGTTTACCAGAAACAATTTTCGAGTCAGCGAAAATTGACGGTGCAGGCGAATTCACAATGTTTTTCAAAATTGCTTTACCACTTTGTATTCCAGTAATTGCAACAATCTCATTGTTCGTTGCTGTAGGTCAGTGGAACTCATGGTTCGATGTGTTTCTTTACAACTCATCAAAGCCAGAACTAAGTACGCTTCAATATGAATTAATGAAAATACTCCAAAGCTCAAGTGCCAATACAGCATCAAGAACAACGGCTGATGCGTTTGCTAATGCACAAAACGTAAGTGCTAATACTGTAACACCGACATCAATTCGAGCTGCGATGACAATGATTGTAAGTATTCCAATTATTTGTGTTTACCCATTCCTACAAAAGTATTTCGTAAAAGGATTAACTTTAGGTGGAGTAAAAGGATAGTCATTTCTGTCAACTTAAAAAAGTTAATATGTACCCTGAGAAAGTATATCACTTTCATTTTGGGAGTACAAGACTATCATTCTAATTTGTTTCAGAAAGGAATCTAGTTAATTTATGTCTACTCCAAAAAATATCTTTTTTAATGCACATCATTCTCCTATTGGGGCATTCTCAAGTTTTACATTAGGTTTTCCAGGTAATGGTGGCGGCTTAGATTTAGAACTAGGCCGCTCCCCAAGACAAAACGTTTATATTGGACTTGAAACAGCGGAAAAGGGGATTTTCGAAACACTCCCATTTCATTTAGATGCTGAAAGTGAAGCAGCACGTTATGATATTGAAAATCCTGATCCGAATCCGAATAAGCCGGAAATATTAGTACATTACGCAAATGAAAAATTGAAGCGAGAATTTAATGTTTCAACTGATACTTGGAAGGCAGGGGATCTTACATTTACAATTTATTCCCCAATACAGGCTGTTCCTGATCCTTCAAGTGCTTTGGAAGCAGACTTGAAGTTAGCGCTAGTGCCTGCAGTAATTGCAGAACTAACCGTAGACAATTCACATGGGAAAGAAACAAGACGAGCATTTTTCGGCTATGAAGGCTCTGATCCATATAGTTCAATGCGTCGTCTTGACGATACATCAAATTTAGTAGGTGTTGGCCAAGGACGCTTAACAGCGATCGTATCCAACGATCCTAGTATTAAGTCGGCTATGCACTTTAGTATGGAAGATATTTTGCTTAATCCCCTCCAAGAGAATTGGACGTTTGGATTAGGTAAGGTCGGCGCTTTAATCATGGATACACCAGCTGGTGAAGTAAAAACGTATCAATTTGCGATTTGCTTCCATCGTCATGGGTTTGCTACAGCTGGTTTAGATACAACGTATCTTTATACTAAGTATTTTAAAAATATTGAAGAGGTTGGCGAGTATGCACTTGCGAATTTCGGAAAATTAGTAGAGAAAGCAGTAAAATCTAATGGCATGATAACAGAAGCAAAGCTATCAGATGATCAAAAATTTATGATGGCTCATGCAATTAGAAGTTATTATGGTTGTACACAATTATTAGAACATGAAGGCAAGCCATTATGGGTCGTTAACGAAGGGGAATATCGTATGATGAATACGTTCGATCTTACGGTAGACCAATTATTCTTTGAAATGAAAATGAACCCTTGGACTGTAAAAAATGTGCTTGATTTGTTTGTTGCAAGGTACAGCTATGAAGACAAAGTTCGCTTTCCTGGTGATGATACAGAGTATCCGGGTGGACTAAGCTTTACCCATGATATGGGAGTTGCCAACACGTTTTCAAGACAACATTACTCGTCTTATGAGCTATACGGTTTAGATGGGTGTTTCTCCCACATGACACAAGAGCAGTTAGTAAACTGGATTTTATGTGCAGCTGTATATGTTGAGCAAACAGGAGACCAAGAGTGGTTACAAGCAAACCTATCAGTAGTTGAACAATGCTTCCAAAGTATGTTAAATCGTGACCATCCTGAACCAGACAAAAGAAATGGATTAATGGGTCTTGATAGCTCAAGAACGATGGGTGGAGCAGAAATTACTACTTACGACAGCCTTGATGTTTCTTTAGGTCAGGCCCGAAATAATATCTATTTAGCAGGGAAATGTTGGGCAGCCTATGTTGCACTAGAAAAGATCTTTGCTAGAGAAGGTTTAGCTGAGTTGGCGCAGGCTGCTGGAACTCAAGCAGATATAGCAGCGAAGACAATGACAGAAAATGTTACGGAGCATGGGTATATTCCTGCAGTTATCGGAGAAGGCAATGACTCAAAGATAATTCCTGCTATTGAAGGATTAGTATTCCCTTACTTTACAAATTGCCAGGAAGCCTTAGATCGTAATGGACGTTTTGCAAGTTATATTCAAGTATTAGAAAACCATTTAGAAGTGGTCTTAGAAGAAGGTATTTGCTTATTCGAAAATGGTGGATGGAAAATTTCCTCTACTAGCAATAATTCGTGGTTAAGTAAAATTTATCTATCTCAATTTATTGCTCGTCACATTTTACATCTACCTTGGGAGGAAAAAGGCGCGAAAGCAGATGCTGCTCACGTTGAATGGTTAACACATCCGACATTATCTATTTGGAGTTGGAGTGATCAGATCATTTCTGGAGAAATTTCAGGTAGTAAATATTATCCTCGTGGAGTCACAAGCATTCTTTGGCTAGAAGAATAAGTAGAGTCCCTAGTAAGAGGCAAAATATAGCTTGTTAATACTAGCTATATTAAAAGCAACAATCTTTTAGAAACAGCCATATAAAAACAAAATCACCCGTCTATCTCGATTACCCAGTAGACGGGTGAAATTTTAATGTTAAAGCACTCGGAGGCGAAAACCATGGATCAAAAACGTACAATTATACCTGCACTTCATGAAGTCTATAAAGACTATTTTTCAATTGGTGCGGCAGTTAATTCGAAGACATTAAGTTCTGACAAAGAATTATTAAAAAAGCATTTTAATAGTTTAACAGCTGAAAATGAAATGAAATTTGGACTTCTGCAACCACAAGAAGGTGTATATACTTTTGATCAAGCTGATAAACTAGTGGCGTTTGCTGATGAAAATGGGATGAAGCTAAGAGGTCATACACTAGTTTGGCATAACCAAACGTCCGACTGGATTTTTACAAATAAAGATGGATTGCAAGTGGATCGTGATACGCTTCTTGCAAGAATGGAAGCTCATATTTCAACCGTAATGGGTCGTTATAAAGGGAGCTTCTATAGTTGGGATGTTGTCAATGAAGCGATCTCTGATGATCATGCGGAATATTTGCGCCAATCGAAATGGTTAGAAATCATTGGTGAGGACTTTATTGCAAAAGCCTTTGAATTTGCTCATAAGGCAGATCCTAATGCTTCGTTATTTTATAACGATTATAATGAGTCTGATCCAGAAAAGCGCGAGAAAATATACCGTCTTGTCAAATCTTTACTAGAAAAAGATGTCCCAATTCATGGCATTGGCTTACAAGCCCACTGGAACTTGTATGCACCAAACTTAGATGATATTCGTGCAGCAATCGAACGTTATGCGTCATTAGGCTTACAACTACAAATTACGGAAATGGATGTTTCTGCTTTTGCCTGGGATGACCGACGTACAGATTTAACACAACCTACAGAGGAAATTCTTGAGCTACAAGCAAAAAGGTATGAAGAGTTCTTTAAACTTTTCCGGGAATATCGTGACGTTATTACAAATGTAACGTTCTGGGGAGCGAATGATGCGTATACGTGGTTAAGTAATTTTCCGGTGCCTGGAAGAAAAAATTGGCCATTTGTCTTGGATGAAAAAGGTACACCAAAAGAATCGTTTTGGAAAATTACTGATATCAAATAAATAAAGCAGTTTCATGTCATCCATGAAACAGGTTGGAGGTATATAGCATGAACGACCTAAAAGGAAATACAGGTTATGAAGGTTGGTTACGTTATAGTAAACTTACAAATTCTGAATTACGTAAAGAATATCATTCTTTCTTTGAAAAAATCGTTGTAACTGAAACTACAGAAGTATTAACTTCTGCAAAAGACGAACTGTTGAACGGTCTTTCATCGATTTTAGACACTAGTTTAGAAGTTACGAATATTCCTGAAGGACATTCGTATGTTCAGTTAATTACGAAAAGTAACGTTGATTTACTAAGTGGAATAGTTAGTAACAACCTTCCTTCTCAGCTTAATGATGAAGGTTACCTAATTAAGGCTATTAATGATAATAATGCGCTTGTTATCTACGGAAACACAGATAAAGGAGTACTTTATGGTGTCTTTCATTTGCTTAGACTGTTACAAACTAAAACAAGTTTGATCAATTTAGAGGTCATAGAAAATCCGAAAAATCAGCTTAGGATGTTAAATCATTGGGATAATATGGATGGGAGCATTGAGCGAGGATACGCTGGGAAATCCATTTTCTTTGAAGACAATCGTTTTGTAGAAGATTTCTCAAGAATTAAGGATTATGCAAGACTTTTAGCTTCGATTGGAATTAATGGGACGACGATTAATAACGTAAATGTCCATGAGGTTGAAACGTATTTGATTACGCCTAAGTTCCTTCCTGATGTAGCAAGGGTTGCTGATATCTTTAGAGCTTATGGAGTAAAACTGTTTTTAAGTGTTAACTATGCTAGTACGATCCAACTTGGTGGTTTAGGAACAGCCGATCCGCTTGATGTAAATGTTCGCAACTGGTGGAAAGAGAAAGCAAAAGAAGTTTACAGCTATATCCCTGATTTTGGTGGGGTTGTGGTCAAAGCTGACTCAGAACACCGTCCTGGCCCGTTTACGTATGGTAGAAATCATGCCGATGGGTCAAACATGTTAGCAGAAGCACTAGAGCCGTTTGGCGGTATCGTGCTTTGGAGATGCTTTGTTTACAATTGCTTACAAAACTGGCGTGATCGTTCGATAGACCGAGCAAGGGCGGCTTATGACCACTTCAAACCTTTAGATGGACAATTTAAAGAGAATGTATTGTTACAAATTAAAAATGGTCCAATGGACTTCCAAGTACGTGAAGGAGTTTCACCACTATTTGGTGCAATGCCTAACACCAATCAAATCTTAGAGTTCCAGGTAACCCAAGAATATACGGGGCAACAAAGACATCTATGCTATTTAATTCCGCAATGGAAAGAAATCCTTGATTTTGACACGTATGCTAAAGGTGAAGGATCAACCGTGAAGTCTGTTGTTGACGGTAGTATGTATCAGTATAAATATTCAGGAATAACGGCAGTTGTCAATGTTGGTAACGACGAAAACTGGACTGGACACACATTAGCGCAAGCGAATCTTTATGGTTACGGTCGCTTAATTTGGAACCCAGAATTGTCTTCTGAAGAAATTACTGATGAGTGGGTAAAAGCTACGTTTGGAACTGATCCAAATGTAATCGAAACAGTATCAGAAATGCTTCTTTCATCTTGGGGGATTTATGAAAATTACACATCGCCACTTGGTGTAGGTTGGATGGTAAATCCAAATCATCATTATGGTCCGAATGTCGACGGCTATGAATACGATAGATGGGGCACATATCACTTTGCGGATTGCAAAGGGATCGGTGTTGATCGAACGGTGGCAACAGGGACTGGCTTTACGGGGCAATACTTCGAAGAAAATGCGAGTCTTTACGAATCGCTGGAGACTTGTCCTGATGAACTCTTATTGTTCTTCCATCACGTACCATACACGCACGAATTAAAGTCTGGCATTACTGTCATTCAGCATATTTATAACACACACTTTGAAGGTGTTGAACAAGCAGAAGAATTAAAAAATCGTTGGTTGGCCTTAGAAGGGAAAATTGACGATGCAAGATTTAAGCATGTGTTAGCAAGGCAAGAAGAGCAAGCTGAGCATTCACAAGAATGGCGCGATATCATTAATACCTATTTTTATCGTAAATCAGGTATTGCTGATGAGAAGAATAGAAAGATCTATTAAAAGTGGGGCATTCACCCTAGCTAAAAGGATGTACTCAAAAAAATAAGAATTAGGCTTACGCCATAAAAAGACAACTTGGTGAATAGCCAAGTTGTCTTTTTGGATTGTTTTTAGAATCCATTGAGGTTAAATGCCTCTTCAGGATCCTTATGCAAAAGATGAAGGAGGTTTTTATTATGAGAATGACGTTTCGATGGTTTGGAGAAGGAAACGATACTGTTAGTTTAAAGCATATAAAGCATATTCCAGGTGTAGAAGGAATTGTATGGTCGTTACATGATCTTGCAGCTGGAGTTGAATGGCCGATGGATAAAATTCTTGAGGTCAAAAAGCAAGCTGATGAGGTAGGTTTAAATATTGATGTCGTTGAAAGTGTCAATATCCATGAAGATATTAAGCTAGGTTTACCGACGAGAGATGAATATATTGAAAACTATAAAAAGACAATTAAAAAATTAGGAAAAGTAGGAGTAAAGGTTATTTGCTACAACTTTATGCCTGTCTTTGATTGGACGAGAACCGATCTTTTTAAGGAATTAGAGGATGGTTCTACAGCTTTATTTTATGAAAAAGCGATCGTTGATGATATGGATCCACTACAACTTGTTTCGATGATTTCAGATAACCCAGATTTTACAATGCCAGGTTGGGAACCAGAGCGCTTAAAGCAATTATCTAGTTTATTCGAAGCTTATAAAGAAGTTTCAGAAGAAGACCTTTGGGACAACCTGAAATATTTTTTAGAAGAAATCATTCCAGTAGCTGAAGAAAATGATATTAAAATGGCCATTCATCCGGATGATCCACCTTGGCCAATCTTTGGTTTACCGAGAATTATGACATGTAAAGAAAATTTACGAAGACTTCTAAGCCTAGTAGATAGCCCTTCAAACGGTTTAACCCTTTGCAGTGGTTCTTTAGGTGCAAACCCTGAAAATAATGTTGCTGATATGGTTAGAGAGTTTGCCGATCGGATTCCGTTTGCTCACATTAGAAATGTAAAAGTATATGAAAATGGTGACTTTGTTGAAACTTCACATCGCAGTGAAGATGGAACGGTTGATATTTATGAAATTGTTAAGGCTTATCACGAAGTAGGCTTTACGGGGTACGCAAGACCTGATCATGGCAGACATATTTGGGACGAGAAATGTCGACCAGGGTATGGATTATATGATCGTGGATTAGGAATTATGTATATGTGGGGGATTTGGGATAGCTTAACGAGAATGAAAGAGGAGGTTAATTAATGATAACCTTAAATGAAAATTTAAAAGGGAAAGTGGCAGTTGTCACTGGCGGAGGTGGCGTTCTGTGTGGGGCGATGGCAAAAGAGTTGGCCAGACACGGAGTGAAAGTAGCGATCCTTAACCGTACCAAGGAAAAGGGAGAAATCGTAGCCGCTGAAATTAGAGAAGCAGGTGGCGAAGCAATAGCGATTGCTTGTAATGTTGTTGATGTTGAAAGTGTGAAGCAAGCAGAAGAAATTGTAGCGGCCGAATTTGGCGCTTGTGACATCTTGATTAATGGCGCCGGAGGTAACCATCCTGACGGTTCAACGACAAATGAAACGCTGAACATAGAAGACATTGAAAATCCTGAGATAAAAAGTTTTTTTGATTTAAGCTTCGAGGGTTTTAACCATGTCTTTAACTTAAATATTATTGGCACAGTCATCCCGACACAAATTTTTACGAAAAAAATGATCAATCGAAAAGGTGCCATTGTTATTAACATATCCTCAATGAGCGCACCTTCTCCAATGACAAAAGTACCTGCCTACAGTGCGGCCAAAGCAGGGATTGATAACTTTACACAATGGTTAGCGGTTCATATGGCACCAGTGGGAGTTCGCGTAAATGCCATTGCACCTGGTTTTTTTCTGACTGATCAAAACAGACGATTACTACAAAATGAAGATGGTTCACTCACACCAAGATCTGAAAAAATCATCTCACATACTCCGATGAGACGATTTGGTTCACCTGAAGACTTGTTTGGAACCTTACTATGGTTAGCAGATGAGAACCTTTCAGGTTTTGTCACAGGAATTTCGGTTCCAGTTGATGGCGGCTTTATGTCGTATTCAGGAGTTTAAGTTTTTTTCCAAAGGAGGCTAAGACATGGATGTTGTGACGATTGGTGAAACAATGGTTTGTTTCACCCCAGATTCATCACCATTAATGAGATACGCTCACACCTACTCACAGAGGTTTGGTGGAGCCGAAACGAATGTTGCTATTGGTTTGAGCAGATTAGGGCATCAAGTTGGCTGGATCAGTAAAGCGGGAAACGACGAATTTGGTAAAGCGCTTTTATCATTTGTTCGTGGGGAAGGCATTGACGTGAGCCAAGTGAAAATTGATCCGCATGCACCAACAGGGCTTTATTTTAAAGAGGTTAGAAGTGGTGATAATGTACGCGTACAATATTATCGTAAAGGTTCGGCTGCAAGTACCTTGACTCCAAATGATCTAGAGGAAGCGTATATCGCAAAGGCCAAGTATCTACATATTACTGGAATAACCCCTGCATTAAGTGATAGTTGCTATCAAACGGTCCTTCATGCAATTGCGATTGCCAAAGCAAACAGGTTAAAGGTTGTTTTCGATCCGAATCTGCGTAAGAAGCTATGGTCTGAAGAAAAAGCGAGAAGTGTTTTATTAGAAATTGCAGCCTTAGCAGATATCATTCTTCCTGGTATCGATGAAGGTTCATTTATGTTCGGTGAAACTGACCCTGAAAAACTAGGAGAATTATTTTTACAACATGGAGCGTCCGTTGTTATTTTAAAAGCAGGAGCAAAAGGTGCTTACTATTTTACGGAGTCCGAGAAGCAATTTGTACCAGGTTTTTCTGTGAAAACAGTAGTCGACCCGGTAGGAGCAGGAGATGGGTTTGCTGCGGGTATCATTTCTGGATTATTAGATAACCTACCATTAGAAAAGATCGTCGAGAGGGGGAATGCAATTGGTGCCCTTGCGACCCAGGTGATGGGGGATTTTGAAGGTTTGCCTGACCGCTTTGAATTAAACCAATTCATGTATTCTTCTTCAGATGAAGACGTTAGTAGATAAAAATATACAAATATTTTTCTTGGAGGTCCTATGAATCTTATTTATCAAATAAAGGATAGTGGAATTGTGGCGGTTATTCGTGGCGCGAATAAAGACAACATCATTCCCATCGCGAAAGCATTGAGTAAAGGTGGCGTAACAGCTTTAGAATTAACGGTAGAGACGCCAAAAATTTTATCATTGGTAGAAATGGTTGCTGATGAATTAAAAGAAGAAGCCATTGTCGGTGTTGGTACGGTGTTAGATCCTGAAACTGCTAGGGCAGCAATTATGTCAGGAGCTAAATTTGTCTTTTCACCGGTTGTAAATGTCGAAACAATTAAAATGACAAAACGCTATGGAGTTTTGAGTGTGCCTGGTGCACTTACACCAACGGAAATCCTGACTGCTTATGAACACGGAGCAGATATTATTAAAGTATTCCCTGCTAACGTCGTAGGACCTGGTTATTTTAAAGACGTTCGCGGGCCATTACCTCACATTCCAATGATGCCAACTGGTGGAATTGATGTTTCTAATGTTGGTGCTTATATAAAAGCTGGAGCAATTGCAGCTGGAGTCGGTAGTACATTAGTGAATACAAAGGCAGTGATTGATGAGGCTTATTGCACAGAGCTAACGGAGCGAGCGCGGAAATTTGTAAACGAAGTTAAATTGGCAAGAGGCACTAACTAAGAAAATGAGGATGTCCCAAAAGTGTCTGACACCACGCGGATCCTATTAAATAGAGACGTACAGATATAACATATGTCTATATTCGGTGCCTAGCGGTGTCTGACACTTTGTTTTGGGACATCCTCATTGATAGTCATTATATGGAGGGGATTATGAAACCTTTTATACATGAAGATTTCTTATTACATAGTAAAGCAGCTAAAATTCTTTTCCATGACTATGCGAAAGATATGCCTATCTATGATTATCACTGCCATTTAAGTCCGAAAGAAATTGCTGAAAACAAATCGTTTGGCAATTTAGCAGAGATCTGGCTGCATGGTGACCATTATAAATGGCGGGCAATGCGGAGTTTTGGAATTCCTGAACCCTACATTACTGGCGAGAAAAATGATTATGAAAAATTTAAAGCTTGGGCGAAAACGGTTCCCAATACGATTGGAAACCCTCTATATCATTGGAGTCATTTAGAGCTTAAACGATATTTTCAGACAGATCTACTATTAAGTGAAGACACGAGTGAAGAAGTTTGGAACCATTGTAATGAATTATTACAAACGCCAAGTTTTAGCCCCCGACAGTTAATTGAGAAGTCTAATGTAAAAGTTGTAGGTACGACAGATGATCCAATTGATGATTTGCATTATCATCAGATAATGAAAGAGAACTCAGAATTTAAAACCAAAGTTGTTCCAACATTTCGTCCGGACCAAGCGATCGAACTAACAAAAAGCACTTTTAATGAGTATGTAGATAAGTTGGCTGAAGTATCTGAAGTGCCAATTAAAAACTATGAAGAGTTATTAGGAGCATTAGATAATCGTGCTCACTATTTTCACGAAGTAGGTTGTCGAATTTCTGACCATGGATTAGAAATGTTGCCTTTTGAAGAGTGTACCTTTGAAGAGGCTTCTAAGATTTTCTTAAAGGTTAGACAAGGAGAGGCAGTTACATTCCTCGAGGAAATGAAGTACAAAACGCATACAATATTATTCTTAGGAAGACTCTATCATTCGTTAGGCTGGGCGATGCAACTGCATGTTGGTGCTATTCGTGATAATAGTGAGAGAATGCATGCTTTACTTGGCGCAAATACAGGTTTTGATTCCATTCATGACTTTTCATTAGCTAGACAATTAAATGGTTTCTTAAATGAATTAGACAAAACGAATGAATTACCAAAGACGATAGTTTATTCACTTAACCCAGTTCACAACTATGTGATTGCAACCGCTTGTGGAAACTTTCAGTCAGAAGTGAAGGGTAAAGTTCAATTTGGCTCTGGTTGGTGGTTTAACGATCAGAAAGATGGCATGCTCCGTCAAATGACCGATCTTTCAAACCTTGGTTTATTAAGTACATTTATCGGCATGCTAACCGACTCCAGAAGTTTCTTATCGTATACTCGTCATGAGTATTTTCGTAGAATCCTTTGCCAATTGATTGGTGGATGGGTTGAGAAAGGTGAAGCACCTGAAGATTATAAACACTTAGGAGAAATTGTTCAAAGCATTTGCTACAACAATGCAAAAGAATATTTTCAGATAGAAGTAGATTAACTAAAAACTCGAAAGCGGTGAATTATATGACAAACATAAAAAAAGCAAAAATGGTCATTGATAAAGAATTTAAAATTGCAGAAATAGATGAACGGATCTATGGTTCATTTATTGAACATCTAGGTAGAGCTGTTTACGGAGGGATCTACGAACCAGGACATCCCGAAGCAGACGAACTTGGCTTTCGCGAAGACGTTATCAGTCTTGTAAGAGAATTACAGGTGCCAATCCTGAGATATCCAGGTGGAAATATGGTTTCAGCATATAATTGGGAAGACGGTGTTGGCCCAAGAAAAGACCGACCGAGACGACTTGAATTGGCTTGGCGAACGATTGAAACAAATGAAATCGGTACAAATGAATTTATGGATTGGACAAAAAAGGTCAATGCAGAAGTAATGATGGCAGTAAATTTAGGTACACGTGGAATTGAAGAAGCAAGAAATTTTATTGAATATTGCAATCACCCAAGTGGAACTTACTGGAGTGACCTTCGTCGAAGCCATGGGTATGAAGCTCCTCATAAAATTAAAACATGGTGCTTAGGAAATGAAATGGATGGACCGTGGCAAATTGGTCAAAAAACAGCTGAAGAATATGGTCGTCTAGCTGCTGAAACTGGAAAAGCAATGAAGCAAGTTGACTCTTCTATTGAATTAGTTGCCTGCGGTAGTTCGGGTTCTGGCATGCCAACATTCCCACAGTGGGAGGCGACGACTCTTGAGCATACGTATGATGTAGCGGATTATATCTCGCTTCATCAGTATTTTGGTAATCGTGATAATGATTCTGCAAACTTCTTAGCAAACGGGATGGAAATGGAACAATTTATTAAAACAGTCATCTCGACGTGTGATTTTATTAAAGCTAAAAAACGTAGTAAGAAAACAATCAATCTTAGCTTTGATGAGTGGAACGTTTGGTTTCATTCCAATGATGCAGATGCCAAACTTGAACCTTGGTCAATTGCACCTCCTCAATTAGAAGATAATTATAATTTTGAGGATGCTTTATTAGTAGGTTCAATGTTAATGACCCTATTACGCAATTCAGATCGAGTAAAAATTGCTTGTATGGCTCAGCTTGTCAATGTTATCGCACCAATCATGACTGAAAATGGTGGGAAGGCATGGAAACAGACGATTTTCTATCCATATCTTCATGTGTCAACGTATGGTCGAGGCGTTTCCTTAAAACCAGTTGTTTCATCTCCAGCTTATGATACAAAAGATTTTACTGATGTACCATATTTAGATACTGCGATTGTATTTAATGAAGAAAAAGAAGAGTTAACAATTTTTGCGCTTAACCGTCATCTTGAAGAAGGCTTAGATGTAACAATTGATGTTAGGAGTTTTGAAGGCTATAAAATTGTTGAGCATTTGGTGTTAGAAAACGATGACCTTAAGGCAGTTAATACAATTGAAGTAGAAAGAGTAGCGCCACATAACAAAGGAGTCTCTTCATTAAATAATGGTCAAATAGAGGCATTGTTATCTAAGGCTTCATGGAACGTCATTCGTTTGGCTAAATAGTAAATTATTTATTATTACTGCTACTTGGACCAGTAGTTAGCAAATGCTATCAATGGTCCAAGTAGCAACAACTTTTTCCGAAAATAACCGAATATTTTAAGAAGGTGAAGAAATGGAACTGTCGCAAAATCATTTTGGTTTTCTAGATGGTAAAGAGGTAACCCAATATACAATAAAAAATGACCATGGGATGAAGGTTTCTTTTATAAATTATGGATGCATCGTTACTGAGATAAGTGTTCCTGATGCAAATGGTCTTTTTGAAAATGTCGTCTTAGGCTTTGATAACCTAGAAGACTATCTAAATTTTTCGCCGTTTTTTGGTGCGATTTGTGGCCGTGTAGCCGGGAGAATTGGTCGGGCAGAATTCGAATTAAACGGAAAAACCTATCAGCTTGCAAAAAATGATGGTGAAAATCATCTTCATGGTGGGAGAGTTGGCTTTGATAAGGTCATTTGGAATGCCGAAATTGAAGATAGTTCAACTGTCAAATTTTCGAGAACAAGCCTCTCAGGTGAAGAGGGTTACCCAGGAAATTTAGCAATGGATGTCACCTATTCACTAACAAATGAGAATGAACTAAACATTACATACCATGGTGTTAGTGATGAGGATACCATCGTAAATGTTACGAACCATTCTTATTTTAATCTTAGTGGTGATTTAAAAACTGATATTTTAGACCATGAACTTCAATTAAAAAGCGATAAATTTATAGAACTTGGCAATGACTTAATTCCTACAGGTGAAGTTCTACCAGTGGAAAATACACCCTTTGATTTTAGAAATGGTAGAAAAATTCGTGATGGAGTAAACTCAGAATTTCACCAAAATGTCTTGGTGGGAAATGGCTATGATCATCCGTTTTTGTTAAATGAACATCATCAAAAAGAGATTATTCTAAGGGATCTAAGTAGTGGTCGTGAGTTGATTATTGAAACAGATGAGCCTTGCGTTGTTTTTTATTCGGGGAATATGCTTCAAGATCATTATCAAATCAATGGCATTCAATCTAAAAAGCATTTAGGGTTATGCCTAGAAACACAAGGACCACCAGATGCCATTCATCATCCGAATTTTTCAACTTCAATCTTAAAAAAAGGTGAAACTTATTCTAGGTCTACAAGATATACGTTTTCGACGATAAAATAGGAGGACTATAGATGAAATATAGACAATTAGGTAATACAGATCTCAAAGTTAGTGAAGTGAGCTTCGGTACTTGGGCGATAGGTGGGACTTGGGGCGAAGTTCATGATGATGAATCACTACGTGCTCTTCAAGTTGCAATCGATGAGGGTGTAAACTTCTTTGATACGGCAGATGTTTACGGAGATGGACATAGTGAAGAGTTATTAGCAAAAGCAACGAAAGGGATCGAAGATAAAATTCATATTGCGACTAAATTTTGTCGTGCTGGAAACATCCATGATCCTAATAATTACTCAGAAGCAACAGTCCGTAAATATTGCGAAGATAGTTTACGAAGGTTGGATCGTGATTATATCGATCTATATCAAATTCATTGTCCGCCAACAGAAATTCTCCAAGATGGAAGTGTCTATGAAGTATTAGATAAGTTACAAGCAGAAGGAAAAATTCGTTACTATGGTGTAAGTGTAGAGTCAGCTGAGCAGGGCTTATTATGCCTTCAAAATGAAAATGTGAGTGCACTTCAAGTGATCTTAAATATCTTTAGACAAAAGCCTTTAGAAGAACTTCTACCTGCAGCTAAAGAAAGAGGAGTCGGCATCCTGGCACGATTACCTTTAGCGAGTGGCTTACTCACTGGCAAATTTACAGAAGCATCAACCTTTGCATCAGATGACCATCGTACCTTTAATCGAAACGGTGATGCGTTTAATGTCGGAGAAACATTTGCTGGTCTCGAGTTCAATAAAGGTGTGGAATTAAGTCAACAATTACAGTGGATTGCCAATGGAAGAGACTCCATGGCGCAAGCAGCACTTCGCTGGATCTTGGACCAAGCAGGAGTAAGTTGTATTATTCCTGGATTTAAGAATGTGAAACAAGTAAATCAAAATCTTGCAGCACTACAAACACCTTCGTTTTCAAAAGAGGAATTAGAGCAATTGCAGCAATTTTATAAAGAAACTGTTCACGACCATATTCGCGGGGTTTATTAGAAACAAATTGAATTAGTTAAAATGTGAAAGAGGCTGACCAAATTGGACAGCCTCTAAAATTGTATAGAAAGTGGAGTGGCGTAAATGAATAACAAAGTCCGTTGGGGTGTTCTAAGTTCTGCCAATATTGCCCGTCAATCTTTCATTCCCGCAGTGATGAGATCAACGACCGGTGAAATTATCGCGATTGCTAGTAGCAATAAAGCTGTAAAGGAAATTGCTGATGAGTTCCAAATCCAAAACGTTTATAACTCTTACGATGAACTGCTAGAGTGTGACGACATTGATGCGGTTTATATTCCCCTGCCAAATAGTTTGCATCTAGAATGGGTCGAAAAGGCTGCTCAAAAGGGCAAGCATGTATTATGTGAAAAGCCGGCTGCATTAACCGAGGCTAACCTCATAAAGATGATAGACGTATGTAACGGGCATGACGTTCTTTTTATGGAAGCGTTTATGTATCAGTTTCACCCTCAGCATCAAAGGGTGAAAGAAATCATCAGTTCTGGTGAAATTGGTGAGATCAGAGAAATCCAAGCGACATTCTCATTTGAATTGGAGCGCAGCAAACCAAACATAAGACTTGATAAGAACCTTGGTGGTGGTAGCCTATATGATGTGGGCTGTTATTGCCTTCATACATTTAACCTTCTCTTAGAAAGTATGCCTATTGATGTAACTGTAATCGGCAATATTGACCAGGACTTTGCTGTCGACCTTTCTGCAGAAGGACAATTGACATATGCTTCAGGTATCCAAGCAAAATTCAAATCTAGCTTCGAACAACCGTTTAAGCAGGAGTACACTGTCTTCGGAACTAAAGGGAAAGTAACTGTACCACGTGCCTATCGACCTGATCTTACCGCTGGCGAAGGATTACTAGTGATTGAGAAGGAAGGGCAACCTACTAGAACTGAGACCATATATGGCGATCAATATCTGATCCAAGTTGATTTCTTTTCAAAAGCCATTCAAAATAACGAGGAAGTCATCGACCTCACTGAGCGAACAGTGCAAAATAGCCGTGTAATTGATGCTTGTTTTGAAGCGATGAAGCTTGAGGCATCTGTTAAAATAGATACGACTAAATTGTAAAATCTGTTTGCAGATGTAAGGTAGTGAAATTTAAGAAGGAGTTGGGACAAATTGAAGTATCGTAAACTTGGAAAAACTGGTTTAGAGGTTTCGGTGGTAGGTGTAGGAACTTGGCAATTTGGTGGGGAATGGGGAAAGAATTTTACCCAAAAAGAAGTAGATGACATATTATTTACTTCTAAAGAAGTAGGTATTAATCTCATTGATACTGCAGAATGCTACGGTGATCACTTATCAGAAAGCTTAATCGGCAAGTTTCTAGAGCAAGACACAAGAGAAGATTGGATTGTAGCTACTAAATTTGGGCATCACTTTCATCATAACTTTGAGCGTACGAATCATTGGTCGGCTACGGAAGTCATTCAACAACTAGATGCTTCATTAAAATCTCTTCGTACAGAGTATATCGACTTATATCAATTCCATTCTGGTAGCGATGAGATGTTCAATAACGATGATTTATGGACTGCTTTAGATAAACAAGTAGAAGCAGGAAAAATTAGTCATCTAGGAATTTCTATTGGTAGCAACCAAAATATTTATCAAACCGATTTAGCGTCAAAAGTAAATGCTGGAGCTATACAAGTTGTTTATAATCGCTTAGAACGTGAGCCGGAAGACGAAGTATTTCCATCATGTGAACGCCAAGATCTTGGTGTCCTAGCTCGTGTTCCTCTAGCTAGTGGGTATTTAAGTGGGAAGTATAAGCCAGGTGCAACGTTTGGAACACAGGATGTTCGCCATAGGCATGATCAACAAGAAGTAGCGAAAAAGCTAAGACTTGTTGAAGAAATTCAACGTAACGAAGTGCCAGAGGGTGTAAATATGGCCCAATGGGCGTTAGCTTGGTGTCTAAAGCATCCAGCAGTGACTACTGTTATTCCTGGATGTAAAAATTCAGAACAAGTAAGATTAAATGCTAGTGCTGCAGAGCTTGATATCGTAAGCGATACTCATCCACAAGCAGTGAATAATGGGTAAGTATAAATAAAATAAAAGACTAAAGGGATAATTTCAATTTTTCCTTTAGTCTTTTTATTTAGCTGTTTTCGTAATCAGGTAGTCTGTCCCTTGATTAATTCTACATCAACTATCGTATTGTTAACCGTATCTTTATCCTTGTTTTCAATCATATTAATAATCGTTGAGCTCAATACCTTACCTAAGCGATTAGTAGGTTGTGCGATTGTTGTCAGTTTTGGAGTCTGGAGCATTCTTGTGAAACTATGATAATCATATCCGACAATTTTTAAATCTTCTGGGATCTTAATCCCTATTTCTGTAGCGTAGAGATATAGCGCATAAGCTACAATGTCATTACTACAAAAGACCCCATCAAAATTAGAAAGATTATCTGCAACCTCATTCATGATAAAGTCCTTAAAATAGTCAAATGTTAAATTATCATGAGACCCCTCAATGACTTGATGTGGTAAATTATGTCTCATGCACGTGAGCTTAAATGCGTCTGCACGTCTATTAGCTAGTAAATCAAGCTTTAACGGTCCTGAGATGTGTAGTAGGTGCTTGCAACCAGACTGAATTAAGTGCTCTGTAGCAAGTTCTCCGCCACGATAGTTATCGGAGGCTACATAAGGAAACTGATTAGAGATAATCCTGTCAAACGTTACAATAGGGAAATTTACATTCTTGTACGCTTCCACATCAAGGGTGTGGCTACACATGATAATGCCATCAACTCTATTTTCAGTAAGCATGTTTATATATTTTGCTTCTTTATCGGATTGATCTAGAGAGTTACATATGAGGACTTTATAATTTTGTTCATTTGCATATACCTCAACGTGCTTTATCAGTTCTGAGAAAAAAGGGTGATTTGAATCAGGAACAATCATTCCCAAGATATAGGACTGACTTTTTTGGAGTGCTCTGGCAATTTGGTTAGGAGAGAAGTTCATGGCAGCCATAGCATCCTCGACTTTTTTTCTCGTTTCTTTCCCAATGTAACCACGATTATTTAACACCCTTGATACGGTCGTAACAGAAACTCCAGCTCGTAGTGCAACATCTTTTATGTTAGCCATAGGCGAGCTCCTTTCATTAAAATCATCTATAGAGTTTTTTAGTAACCCACTGCTTTTAGTTCATTATAACTCTTAATTTAAACCTGTGGTAAGCGTTTTCGTGTTGTTAATAAAATATAGTATAACAACAATGTGGTAACATTACCACATTTAATTGCAGTGAGATCTTATGAACAGGGTGGCACTGATGGTGTTTTGTGATTTTTTTAGATTATTAACATGATTTTAAATGTTAAACATCCAAAAACAATCATAATATTAATAAAAAACGGTAAAAAAACACCAAACTAAATATGAAAACGTTTGACATAAAAAAACTGACGTAGTAATATACTACTTGTAAGCACTTTCAAACAAGCTTTTCGAAATTAAGGGGGATTAGAACATGAAAAAACTTTTTTCACTTTTAGTAGTAGCTGCTCTTTTGACTTTAGCTGCGTGTGGTAGTGGAAATGATCAGACTTCACCGGAAACGAGTGGTAGCACAGGCGGTGGTAGTGCAAAAGCAACAGAGATTACAATTTTAATGGGTAAACCAGAGATTGCTAAAGAGTTTGAAGCAGCCGTAGCTGACTTTTCAAATGAAACTGGTGTAAAGGTGACAATTATTCCGTTAGCAGGTGCTAATGCTTTTGAAAGAATGACTTCGCTTTATTCATCTGGAAATGCTCCAACAATTATGATGATGGCATCTGAATTTGAAACGTTCAAAGACAGATTACTAGATTTATCAGATCAACCATGGGTGGAAACAGTTCAAGAAGGTATGACCGATTTTGTTGCTGTTGATGGTGGTATTTACGGACAACCTGTAACTGTTGAAGCATTTGGTTTTATTTATAACAAAGGGATTCTTGATCAAGCTGTAGGTGGAGATTTTGATCCAGCAGCGGTAAGCACACATGACGAGTTTCGTAGTTTGCTAGAACAAATTGATGCATTAGATGGGGCGAGTGCCATTCATGTGTCTCCAATGGATTGGTCTTTAGGTGCTCATCTATCTAATCCATTCTTTGCAGCTCAGTCTAGCGACCGTGACGAGCGTCATCAATTTATGCAAGATATGTTAGATGGTAACGTTACCCTTTCTGATAACGAAGTGTTTAACAATTGGTTAACAACATTTGAACTAATGAAAGAGTATAATTCTGTGAAAAACTCACCACTTTCTCCACAATATGATGATGGCCCGTTAGCATTAGCTAGTGGAAAAGTCGGCTTATGGTTTATGGGGAACTGGGCTTATCCGCAATTACATGAAATTGATCCTGAAGGTGAATATGGGTTTTTACCTGTTCCAGTAAGTAATGATGCATCACATTTCGGAAACAACGAAATCTCAGTTGGGGTTCCATCATATTGGGTAATTGATGCTTCACAATCTACGACAGACCAGCAAGAAGCTGCTAATGCTTTCCTTAACTGGTTAGTCTCTTCTGAGAGTGGTCAAAATCACTATGTAAACAACTTAAATTTCATTCCTGTTTTTGACAGTATTACAGTACAACCAGAAGATTCGTTATCGTTATCAATCCTGAGCTATATGGAAGGTAATAACACATTAGAATGGATGAATTCTTACTATCCTGCTGATGGATGGGCATCAATGGGTGCTTCCATGCAAAAGTTTCTAGCAGATAACATTGATAGAGAAGGGCTTATCCAAGAGTTTGAAAACTATTGGAAAAACGCTAAAAAATAAATGAGTAGAGTGGGATAAGCAAACTCGCTTATCCCGCTGCTACTATATCTTGGAGCTGCTTGTCGCAAAGCATCTGTACGAAAGTAATACGGGTGTTTTGCGACGGGCAATTGCTCTAAATTAGGGCTGTTTATCACCTGACACATAATGAACTAGATGGAGGTATCCCGAATGTATAATGAGAAAAAATTGATTGATAAGTTAAAAGTAATAGGCACGTTTGCTTTTATACCTCTTTTTGTTTTCCTAGTTGTGATGATTCTGCCATTACTACTAGGTGTTGTGATGACTTTTACAACCTGGACTGGTTTTTCAGGTTCACTGTTAGAATTCCGTGGATTTGAAAACTACCTGATTGCTTTTTCAGATACAGGGTTTTGGGATTCGATGAAGATTACATTTAAATATGTAGTATTAACGCTAGTATTAACGAATGTTATTGCTTTTGGTTTAGCGCTCTTAGTTACAAGTGGTATGAAAGGGCAAAACTTCTTTAGAATGGGCTTTTTTACACCTAATTTAATTGGTGGAATCATTTTAGGTTTCATCTGGCAATTTATTTTTACTAGAGTTGTCGTTCATTTTGGCGAAGCGTCAGGGCTAACGATATTTTCCTATTCTTGGTTAGCGGATCCAGATAAAGCGTTCTGGACACTTGTCATTGTTGGGGTGTGGCAAAGCTCTGGTTACATGATGCTTATCTACATTGCAGGATTAATGGGGATTAATAAATCATTATTAGAAGCTGCTGATCTAGATGGGGCAAATGCGTGGCAACAAATGATAAAGATTAAAGTTCCATTAATGATACCAGCTTTTACGATTAGTTTATTTTTAACGTTACAAAGAAGTTTCCTAGTTTACGATACAAACCTTTCTTTGACAAGTGGTGGACCATTCAGATCAACAGAATTAATTGCGATGCACGTATATAATGATGCGTTTCTCTATCAAAACTTTGGCTCTGGTCAAGCAAAAGCGTTTATTCTGTTTATTATTGTAGCCGCTATTGCGGTTACTCAAGTTAAAATCATGAAGAAAATGGAGGTAGAATCATAATGCAAAAAAAGAGGAAAATAAAATCAATTATACTTTTTAGTCTTTCTACCATCCTATTTGTATTATACTTTTTCCCATTTGCATTAGTGTTGATTAACTCATTTAAAGACCGCCTAGATATTGTTAGTAACCCTCTAGCATTACCAACAACGTTATCTTTTGATAATTATATTACAGCGTTTGAGACAATGAACTTTATGTCTGCACTTTGGAATTCTGTTTTAATTACGACTATTTCTGTTTTGTTAATCGTTGTATTTTCATCTATGCTTGCCTATTTTCTTGTTAGATGGAAATGGAAAATGAACGGGTTCGTCTTACTTTTATTAGTAGCTTCAATGATAATTCCGTTTCAAGCGTTAATGATTCCGTTCGTTTCTATTTATGGAAACTTAGGTTTATTAAATAGCAAATGGATGTTAATGTTCTTTTATTTAGGCTTTGGATTAAGTTTAGCGACGTTTATGTATCACGGATTTATGAAATCAATTCCAGTAGAGCTTGAAGAAGCAGCTTTGATTGATGGAGCTTCGCGGTTACAAGTATTTTGGTTGGTTGTCTTTCCAATGTTAAAACCGATAACAGTAACGATTGTTATTTTAGATGTGCTCTGGATTTGGAATGATTTCTTACTTCCTTCACTAGTTTTAGTTGCTGAAGCAAACCGAACGATCCCGTTATCGACCTTCTATTTCTTTGGTCAATATACTTCTAGCTTCGGACCAGCTATGGCAGGACTTATCCTAGCGATGATACCAATCATTATTTTCTTTATTATTTTACAAAAGCAAGTAATTAAGGGCGTAATAGATGGGGCGATTAAATAATGGAACAAAAATGGTGGCAAAATTCAGTTGTATATCAAATTTACCCTCGGAGCTTCAATGATACAAACGGTGATGGAATTGGTGACTTAAAGGGTATTATTGAAAAATTAGATTATCTGGAATTTTTGGGTATCGATATGATTTGGCTATGTCCAATTTATCCTTCACCAATGGATGATAATGGCTATGATATCTCTGACTACTATAACATTTCTGAGACTTACGGTTCATTTGCAGACTTTGAGAAACTAACAGAAGAGGCGAAAAATCGTGGGATTAAAATTATGATGGATTTAGTAATCAATCATACGTCGGATGAGCATGCATGGTTTTTAGAATCTAAACAAAGTGTCAATAGTCCTAAGCGTGATTGGTACATTTGGCAAGACCCGAAGGCAGATGGTTCTCCACCAAATAATTGGCGTTCTATTTTTGGTGGTTCAGCTTGGGAATTTGATGAGAGTACCAACCAATATTACCTTCATACATTTTCCAGAAAACAGCCGGATTTAAATTGGGAAAATAAAGAAGTGCGTGACGCTTTACATGAAATGGTGAAATGGTGGATCGAAAGAGGAGTAAGTGGTTTTAGAGTAGATGCAATCACTTTTATCAAAAAAGGTGAGTTGACAGAGGATTTACCAACTTCAGATAGTGATGGCCTATCCAACATATCAAATGCTTGTTTAAATAGAGACGGAATTGAAGTGTTTCTACAAGAATTGAAGAAAAAAACTTTTTCAAACTATGATTTTGTAACAGTTGCTGAAGCACCAGGAGTTAGTCCAGAAAATATGGCAAGTTATATTGGAGAAAAAGGTCATTTTGATATGTTATTTGAATTTAATCATGTTGACCTTGATCTAGGTAAAGAAGGGAAATGGTTTGAACCAAAAAGCTGGAAACTTTTTGATCTAAAAAAAGCGATTAACGACAGTCAGGCCCTTCTGAACAAAACAGGGTGGGGCGCTCTTTATATTGAAAATCACGATCATCCTAGGTCATTGAATAAATATTTAGGTGAACTAGAAGGCTCTGAGCGTCAAAAGGCTGCGAAAATGCTAGCAACAACCTACTTTTTGTTAAAGGGAACTCCTTATATCTTCCAGGGGCAAGAGATTGGGATGACAAATGTTTCATACTCATCGATTGATGAGTATGATGATCTTGCATCGAAAGATCAGTATTTTACAGCTATTGAAGAAGGCTATTCACCTGAAGAAGCACTAAAGGCCATTTGGAGACGCAGTCGTGATAACTCACGTACGCCGATGCAATGGAACGATACAAAAAATGGTGGCTTTACAGAAGGGCAGCCTTGGTTAAAAGTTAATGAGAATTATCCAGAGGTTAACGTGGAGAAAGAGCTCAATGAGAAAACATCAACCCTACATTACTATCGAAAATTAATACAATTACGTAAAAGTAGTGACTATAGTAACGTCCTTATCTATGGTGAATATGAACCAATGTTAGAGGAAAATGAACATATTTTTGCTTACACAAGGAAATACAATGGGAAGAAACTTATTGTCCTTAGCAACTTCTCAAATCAAGAAACGAAACTGGAAAATTCATATGGAAAAGTATTGTTTTCTACTTATGCAGATAACCTAAAGGTAGATTTATTAAGACCTTATGAATCTGTGGTTATAGAAAGTAGCGAAGAGCAATAAGGACAACCTTTCTATGTCATGTGGATTAGGAAGCAAGAGCTAAGTAGAAGTATAGAGGTGAAAAAATGAGTCTACATCAAACGTATATAGAAAAAGCGAATAGCAATATCGAAAAACTAAGAACAAAAGTAGCGGATAATCATTGGAGACTACAATACCATGTAGCATCTCAAGCGAATTGGATAAACGATCCGAATGGTTTTGTATTTTATGATGGAGAATATCATCTATTTTATCAACACCACCCATATTCAGCCGAATGGGGTCCGATGCACTGGGGACATGTAAAAAGTAAGGATTTAGCTAATTGGGAGCATTTGGCGATCGCTCTTGCTCCTAGTGAAAACTATGACCAAGATGGTTGTTTTTCAGGTAGTGCGATAGAAAAAGACGGGAAGCTTTATCTGATGTATACGGGCAACACCTGGACTGGTGAAAATCGAGATACAGATTTAAAGCAAGTTCAATGCTTAGCTGTAAGTGAAGATGGGGTTAATTTTCAAAAGCTTGATCAAAATCCAGTCATTTCAGATGTTCCCGAGGGGAATATAAATCCTAATCATATCCGTGACCCAAAGGTGTGGAAAAATGGTGAACACTACTACTGTGTGTTAGGTTCAAAAACAAATGAAGAAACAGGCCAAATCCTTTTATACCGGTCTTCTAACTTAACCGATTGGGAATTCCTTAGTATTGCAGCAAAAGGAGAAGGGAATTTCGGATTTATGTGGGAATGCCCAGATGTTTTTCACCTAGACGGGAAAGATGTTCTCGTCATGTCACCCCAAGGAGTGAAGCCTGAAGGAGATCTATATCATAATTTACACCAATCTGGTTATGTAATGGGAACGTTAGATTATGATAGCGGGATCCTTGAACACGGAAATTTTGAGCTTCTCGATTATGGGTTTGATTTTTATGCACCACAAACGACCGTCGATGATCAAGGTAGACGGATTATGGTAGCTTGGATGGCGATGTGGGAAAGTCATATGCCGGAAAAAGAGTTCGATTGGGCTGGAGCCATGACATTGCCACGTGAATTAAAGCTTGAAAATGGAAAAATTATTTCTAAACCGGTACCTGAGTTAAAGGCCTTACGAGGTGAGGTAGTTCAGTATGAAAACAGCACATTAAAAGGTGAAAAAAAGATACCAGGTATTTCAGGTAATTGTTATGAATTAGAAGTAATCATTCAAGCGAAAATAGCAACAAATTTTGGATTAAAGCTAAGAGTTGATGAAGAAAACGATCAAGAAACAGTTCTTTCTTACAATGTTAAAGAAGAAACACTATCGTTTAATCGTGATAAAGCAGGGAGCGGACCAGGAGGGATTCGCAAAGCTCCTGCTCAGTTAAAGGATGGTCAATTGCATTTACGAATATTTGTTGATAAATCCTCAATTGAAGTGTTTGTTCACGATGGTGAGCAAGTTATCACAGCTCGGATCTACCCTAGCGAGCAAGCAACTGCGGTTAGCTTTTTTGCAGACGATGAGATTGAATTAGTTACTGTTAAAAAGTGGGATATAAACGGAAGTATATAATAAGTAATCAAACAGGAGTTATTATGATATGAAAAAGAGCGGTTTGGTCGTATGTGTCGGAGAGTTATTAATAGACTTCTTTTGTACGGACATCGATGTAAATTTAGTAGCTGGAAGTCGGTTTGTCAAGCAAGCAGGTGGAGCTCCTGCAAATGTGTGTGCTGCTATCTCAAGGCTTGGTGGCAAAAGTGCCTTTGTAGGAAAAGTAGGAAATGATTCTTTTGGAGTCTTTTTAAAGCAAACCTTAGACGATGAAAGTGTAGACACAAACATGCTCTTACTTTCGGATGAAGCACCAACAACTATAGCGTTTGTTTCATTGCAAGCAAATGGTGAACGAGATTTTGTTTTTAATCGTGGGGCAGACCAACATTTAACGTATGAAGAAATTGATAGAAAAAAAGTAAAAGAGGGTGTAATCCTTCATTTTGGTTCAGCAACAGCCTTATTAAATGATCCATTCCAAAGCACGTATATTCAATTGCTGGAGGATGCAAAGGAGAACCATTCATTTGTTTCTTTTGATCCAAATTTCCGTTCAGGGCTTTGGGAAGGAAGAGAAGAGGAGTTTGTAAGCCTGTCTAAAAAGTGTATTTCAATGGCAGATTTTGTGAAGGTGAGCGAAGAAGAACTAGAGCTCATTACCCAAACATCTAATAAAAACGAAGCTCTTCAAATCCTACATCAATTAGGGGCGAAGTTAATAGCTGTAACACTAGGGAAGGATGGGACGTTGTTATCCAACGGCCAACAAAATGAAATCATTGGCAGTATGAAGATCAAGTCAATTGACTCAACAGGTGCAGGTGATGCGTTTGTTGGTGCCACTCTTTATCAGTTAAGTCAAGTGGAAGCACCGAAAACTGTTATCGCTGACTTCGCCAAAATCAAAGACATGATTGTCTTTTCAAATACAGTCGGCGCTATCGTTTGTACAAAACTTGGAGCGATATCATCTTTGCCTAGGTACCAAGAAGTAAAAAAGTTATTGGGAAAAATTGATGCAGTTAAGTAAATAATTTTTGGTTTTAACATGCGATGTAATAAACAATATTCGATTTTCAAAAAATGGAAAAGTAAAATACAGCTACCTTTAAGGTAAGCTGTATTTTTTCATGCTATAATACTTTTCTGTAGTAAAGTTACTAGATTGATAGAGAGGAGAACGGCTTTTGTCTGATAATCAATTTATATATATAATCGCAATTATCACATTAGGATACTTACTAAAAAGATTTCATGTTCTTAAAGAAACGGATGGTGAGGCGCTATCGAGAATTATCTTTAACTTTACCTTACCAGCTTTAATCATTTACAGTTTTAATGGATTTGAGTTTGAATACTCACTCGTTTTACTGATATTAATTGCCTTTGTTTATGGAATATTTTCAGCAATCCTAGCGTTTCTAATCTTTAAAAAAGAGACCAGAAGGATTAAGGGAATGCTCGTCATGATGGTTCCAGGTTTTAATATTGGGCTTTTTGCCTACCCACTCGTAGAAGCAATATGGGGGCATAAAGGACTTGTCTATTTTGGGATGTTTGACATAGGAAATGCCTTTGTTGTATTTGGCGTAACGTACCTAATTGCCAGTTTTTATGCAAGTGATGATGAAAAGTTGGATTATAAGCGTGTTTTTGTGAAAATTTCACGGTCAATTCCATTACTCACGTATACTGTTGCTTGCCTACTTAGTATCCTAGGGATCGGCCTTCCAAATCTCATCATTAACGTGACAGAAATTGTCTCGAAAGCCAAACATGCCTTTATCGCTGCTACTATTAGGTATGTATTTGAGTTTTTCATTTGAAAAAAGTTATTTTTCGCGGATTGGAAAGTACTTGGCAATTAGATATGTTGTCGGTTTAAGTGTAGGAGCAATTTTATTCTTCTTTTTACCATTTGAGACCATGTTTAAATATACCATCTTGGTTGCTCTTATTTTGCCAATGTCTGTTTCTGCCCTAGCCTATTCAGTCGAATTTGGTTACGATCAAAAATTTACGGGTACAGTTTCAAATATTACAATCCTGATCAGCTTTCTTCTGTTTTGGGGCTTAGATTATCTCTTTTTTTAGAAGGTAAAAATTTGACTAGTTAAACTTTTTTAATTATACTAAATACGGTTAAAAAGGTTTGTATAGCAACTAATTGAGGTGAAGATATGAGTTTGTCTTTTAAGGACTATATCAGTATTTTTATTCATCAGACAGATTTACACCTGACAAGTTATGTGAAAGAAGAGCTAGCGCCCTACAACATTGCCCCAGAGCAAAACCTTATTATGATGTTACTTTGGGAAAAAGATGGTCAGTCTCAAAATGAGATCGCAAAGCAACTAGATAAAGACAAAACAAATATTGCCCGAATGGCTCAAAGCCTAGAACAAAAAGGCTTTATTAGACGTTCGAGTTGCCCGAATGATCGCCGTACACAACGACTCTTTGTTACCGAAGAAGGCGAAAAGTTAGGTCATAGTGTGATTCCATTAGCTGAGAAGTTTAATAAGATCGTTTGTCATGGAATTACTGATAAGGAGTTAGCTGAATTAAAAAGAATTCTTTCTAAAATGCGTCAAAACGTACAATAATTTATATTGTGCGAGTAAATGGTTGTTATACCAACTTGTGTTCACGTAGTCTCATTACCAAGGAACTACGATTTATTAAGGGGGAAAGGTTGCTATAGCATCCTTTTTATAAAAGGCTGTAGTCGTAAACTTTGGACAAATTCATTTGCCCCAATGGCTTATTTATTCTCAAAAGCTTCACAGAAAGCGTGATGAAACAAGCATTCCTTTGGTTACGACCTATAAGCTTATAGCAACAATCTTTTAGAAAAGAGCGTATTAAAATTAATGGAGGAGATGAGTTATGTACGATATTATCATTATTGGAGCAGGTCCTGCTGGAGCAAGTGCTGCTCTTTTTGCAGCAAAGGCAGGAAAAGAAACATTACTTATTGATAGTGACAAAAGTATTACCAAAAAAGCATGGGTTGAAAATCACTACGGTGTATTAGAAATTACTGGTCCGGAGCTTTTTGAACTAGGCAAAGAGCAGGCCGCTAAATTTGGTACGGAGATCATCCAAGCCGAAGTGACAAATGTAGTTAAATCTAGTGCTGGCTTTACAGTTGAAGTTGATAACCAAAGCTTTGAGGGGAAACATGTCATTTTCGCAACAGGATTAGCTGTAGATCTTGCTGAAAAACTTGGTCTAGAAACGAAACCAGGTACAGAGCCACGTATAAAAACTGTGCTTAATGTAGATCAAGATGGCAAAACAAATGTTGAAGGTATTTGGGCAGCAGGGACAGTTGCTGGTGTTAGTGTTCATACGATCATTACAGCAGGTCATGGGGCTTCAGTTGCAATTAACATCATTAGTGAGCTAAATGGCGAGCGTTATGTCGATCACGATATCCTAAAATAAAGAATGCTAGAAATGGAGTGCGATTCAGCGGAATCGTGCTCCATTTTGTATAGGAGTTGTAGGCATCAGCGTCGAAAAGGTCACGATCAGTAGGATCGTGACCTATCGAAACGAAGAACTCGTAGTAGTAGTTAAAACTGTAATGCAATGTGACTTAGTGTTCCAAATTGGTAGCTTCGGTGCAAAAGCTTAGGTTGATGCTTTTCGTCGCCGCTTCCAAATGCCAAAAACAAAGGTACAAAATGTTCAGCCCTAGGTACAGCCAATTTCGCATGTGGAGCTAATTCAGCATACTCAAACAATGAAGGTAAATCCCTAGTTTGTAATCGTTCGAGTAGCCAATCGTCAAATTCTACTGTCCAGGGTTCAGGATTACTTTGCCCCCATTTAATCATTCCTAGATTATGGGATGTTCCACCACTACCAACAATTAGGATATCCTCATTTCCTAGCCCACGCAGTGCTTCACCGATACGGAATTGTTCTTTTGGACTTAGGTATGGATTAACCGATATCTGAACGACAGGTACATTAGCATCAGGATACAAAAGTTTTAAAACGACCCATGAACCGTGATCCAACCCTCGGTTTTCGTCTCTTTTAAAAGCAATTCCACTTTCTTCAAAACGTTCAGCAACGCTAGTGGCTACTAGCGTAGATCCCTTGGCAGGATATTTGACCTCAAAAAGCTCCTTAGGAAACCCTCCGAAATCATAGATTGTCTCATATTCATCATCACGAAAGGAAATCGTAGTGATCTCACTTTCCCAATGAGCAGTAAAGATAACAATTGCTTTTGGTGTATATTTTTCACCTAAATTTTTGAGATACTTTGTATATTCGTTGTTCTCCAGGGCTAGCATAGGTGAGCCATGGGATATAAATAAAGATGGAATCATACTACTTCTCCTCTCAATATAAAATAAACTACTTACCTTTTGTAAGTTAGTGTATAATAGTAAGTGTAATGCGTCAAGGAAACTCACTTGAATATTCTCAAACAAATTTTGGTTCCTAATTTTAGGTCTAACAACAATTTTTACGATGAGACACTTTCGATAGAATTAAACGTAGTATACTATATCTAATGAGGTGATATTCATGCATAATCTTTGACCTAGAATTGAATTAGCCTTGCAGTTGCTAGGCAAACGCTGGACAGGACTAGTGATATTCCAACTTCTTATAGGTCCTCAGCGATTCTCTGAAATAGAAGCAGCACTACCAGTAAGTGGGAGACTATTAACAGAACGGTTAAAGGAATTAGAAAAAGAGGGGATCGTTAAACGACAACTATACCCTGAGGTTCCAGTACGGGTCGAATATTCGTTAACAGAGAAAGGACGAGCGTTAGAACCAATTTTTCAAGATATTCAGAGTTGGGCTGAAAATTGGATCTCCCTAGATTCTGGAGAGAGGTAAAACTTCATTACCGCGCTGGCTTAAGGAAATCCTTTAAAAATGTTCAAAAACTCGCGAAATCTTCGTGCAACAGAGATAAGACAACAGATACTAGAAAAGGTATAATTGATTTAGGTACGATGGTTCTACTATCCAATTAAATGAATTTCATAATTAAGGTTTAAGGTGATGATGAAATTCACTCACTTGATAACAGTATTAATGAAAATAAAATATAGAAATAGGAGCTAGTGAAATGTATCGCAATTTAGAAGAATGTATTCTCGATTTAGAAAATAGTGGTCATTTAGTACGCATTCATGAAGTTGTTGACCCTTACCTTGAAATGGCTGCTATCCACATGAAAGTATTTGAAGCAGGTGGACCAGCATTGTTATTTGAAAATGTAAAGGGGTCAAAGTTTCGAGCAGTATCGAACTTATTCGGAACCGTCGAGCGAAGTAAGTTTATTTTTCGGAAAACGTGGGAAGGTGCGCAAAATGTTGTAGCACTTAGAAATGACCCAGTAGCAGCTTTAAAAAATCCGTTCCAACATGTGGCTACTGGCTTAGCAGCTTCAAAAGCACTACCAATGAAAAAGTCAACGAGCCTTCCCGTAACACATCAGGAAATTAATATTTCTGACTTACCATTAATCCAGCACTGGCCAGATGATGGTGGAGCTTTTATTACTTTGCCACAGGTTTATAGTGAAGATCCCCAAAAGCCAGGAATTATGAACGCTAATTTAGGAATGTACCGGGTCCAACTTAGCGGGAACGATTACGAACTAAATAATGAAATTGGTTTACATTATCAAATCCATCGTGGAATTGGAGTCCACCAAGAAAAGGCAATGAGGTTAGGACAACCTTTAAAAGTAAGTATTTTTATTGGTGGCCCTCCAGCTCACACCTTGTCAGCAGTAATGCCATTACCTGAAGGGTTAAGTGAGATGACGTTTGCAGGTTTGCTTTCTGGACGTAGGTTCCGTTATAGCTATATTGATGGATATTGTATTAGTAATGATGCTGATTTTGTCATTACTGGCGAAATTCATCCAGGTGAAACAAAACCAGAGGGGCCATTTGGCGATCATTTAGGCTATTATAGTCTGACGCACGAATTCCCATTAATGAAAGTACATAAAGTGTATGCAAAACCAAACGCGATCTGGCCGTTTACTGTTGTAGGTCGACCACCTCAGGAGGATACAGCCTTTGGTGATCTTATTCATGAGCTAACTGGTGACGCGATTAAATCTGAAATTCCAGGCGTAAAAGAAGTACATGCTGTTGATGCTGCCGGTGTCCACCCACTCCTTTTTGCCATTGGTAGTGAACGTTATACGCCTTATGATAATGCCAAACAACCAATGGAGTTACTCACGATCGCCAACCGGATTTTAGGAACGGGTCAACTAAGTCTAGCTAAGTATTTGTTTATAACCGCAGAAGACGGGCAGCCGCTAGATACTCATAAAGAGGTTGAGTTTTTAACGTACATTTTAGAGCGACTTGATTTGCATCGTGATATCCATTTCCAAACGAATACAACGATTGATACGCTTGATTACTCTGGTACTGGTTTAAATACAGGAAGCAAAGTTGTTATTGCGGCCTATGGTGATAAGAAACGAGACTTATGTAAAGATGTCCCTGATAATTTGAAGGAAATCCGAGAGTATGGAAATCCACGTCTGATTATGCCAGGCATAGTTGCGATCGAGGGACCGAATTTTACTACACATGAAAATGCTGAGAAGGAACTGAATGAGTTGAAAACAGCGATCAAGGAAAAAGGTTCGATGACAACTTGTCCAATGATTATCCTTTGTGACGATAGTGAATTTATTAGCGAATCTGTTAGTAACTTTCTCTGGGTTACCTTTACCCGAAGCAATCCTTCACACGACATTCATGGAGTAAATAGTTATTATGAACATAAACATTGGGGCTGTGACAATCTCATTATTGATGTCCGTACAAAACCTCATCATGCACCACCATTAATTGCCGACCCAACCGTTGAGAAAAACATAGAGCGCTTTTTTGTAAAGGGTGCAAGTTTAGGTTCATTAAAATAAAATTACATTTTGCGTTTCTCATAAATAAATGAGGAACGCTTTTTTAATTTCTAATATAAAGCTGTTTTGGAGACGAAACGGGCAAAAATGTAATGGATTTTGTATACATGTGTTGGCAATAAGAAATAGTGATGAAGAGGATTCATCATGCGTAGTGGAGAATGTATTTGTAGGAGGTTGTAATTCATTTAGTGAGCGATGACCCTTTAACATTTAAGTCTATGTGCATGGTGCCTCTCTTTTCATTTATCATGAGCAAACAAAGCAAATGGAGTGATATGCTGATGTATGAACAAAAAACAAAAGAAACTGATCACAGTGTCATTGAATTTATTGAAGCGGTGGAAAGTCCTAAAAAGCGAGAAGATGCTTATAGGTTATTAGAGGTTTTTTCAGAGACGACAGGCTGCGAAGCAAAAATGTGGGGACCGAGTATTATTGGGTTTGGCTCTTATCATTATAAATATGCAACTGGCCACGAAGGAGATGCCCCGTTAGTTGGATTTTCACCTAGAAAGGCTAAAATTAGTTTATATTTTGCGACTGGTGATGATAAACGCGAAGAATTATTAAAGGATTTTGGCAAGCATACATCAGGAAAAGCATGTGTCTATATCAATAAAGTAGCAGATATTGATGTAAATGTTTTAAAGGCATTGATTAATCAATCTGTAACGTTTTTGAAAGAAACATATCCGAGTTAGAGGGTGAACAAAAGCGAAACTGGTTCCGTTACCTGTCGCAAAACCCGAAAATGCAATCGAAAAATGTAGCCCAATTTGTACTGCCTTTTGTATCTGTTTTTGCAGAAAAAAATAAAATGGCTCAGTTCACTATACTGAGCCATTTTTATTATCGACTTTTGGTTCCCTGTTGACGCCCCTCAATATTCTGCTCCTTACCAAATTATAAAAGAGCGACCCTCAAGGACATAGATGAGGGAGTCAGCAGGATTTGATAAATAGGCGGAAAAATTTCTCTTAATAAGGAAATAGCACTGAAAATAGCTTAAATAGACGGAAAGATTCCGTCTATTTACTCTAAAATCGTGAAAATGGGTGATTTGCTTTGCTTAATCGGAAAATTTTCGCTTATTTACCCAGAAGCGAGCTCTATTCTTCAATCTAACCGAAAAATCTCCGCTTATTTTAAATTTTTTGTAAGATAAATTGTATATCAAATTTTGGGTGCATTTCACTATACAAATTTTTAAGTTTTTTCCACCCAAGTGGCTTTACACCAATAAAAAATGAGTGTCAATTGCATATGCAAATTGGCACTCATTTTGATTTGCATTTTTAATGTTTGTGATAGGAAACGGAACCCGTTAACAAAAGCGTCACTCTTTTTTTGTGGTTAAGCAAATCAATGTTTAGGTTTTTTTGTCGAATGTAAATGTTCAGTAGTTATCTAGGTAAAGCTGATGTATATTTAGAATAGTAGGAATAATAAGATAAACACTATGTAAATATTAGTTGAAAGGATGGATTGAATGGATAGGTTGACTGAAGAAGAAGTAACAAAGTTTTTATCCGAGGCAGAGGGTTGGAAGTTAGTCGACGAAAAATGGATTGAAAAGAAATACCGTTTTAAAGATTATTTAAAGGGGATTGAGTTTGTCCAAAAAGTAGCGAATTTGTCCGAAGAAGTGAACCATCATCCCTTTATAACCATCGATTACAAACTTGTTCGACTTAAGCTTTCATCCTGGAGTGCGAATGGCTTAACAAAGTTAGATTTTCAATTAGCCGGGAAGTTTGATGAGTTCTATCAGTAAGTATGAAAAAAATGTTTCTGCAAAGTTATGAAAGAGAGAATGGTAGATTGACTATGATCTTAAATAAGGGGTGTTTAAAATGCAAGCTAGAAAAATACCAAAACATTTACAAAAGTACACGGTAAAGCAAGAATATCACAATTATACTGCGATTAACCATGCAGTTTGGCGATATGTGATGCGGCAAAACCATCATACTCTTAAGGATTTCGCCCACGAGGCCTATACTGACGGGCTTAAGGCATCAGGGATTACGATTGATCGCCTTCCAGATGTAGAAGAAATGAATCAATGCTTAGCACCTTTTGGTTGGGGAGCTGCGACCATAGATGGCTTTATTCCAGGAGTCGCTTTTTTTGAATTTCAAGCAAATGGCATTCTTCCAGTAGTAGCCGAAATAAGAAAGCTTGAAAATATTCAATATACTCCAGCACCAGATATTATTCACGAGGCTGCAGGACATGCACCTATTCTTTGTGATGAAAAATATTCAGAGTATGTAAAGCTTTTTGGAGAAATCGGAAAAAAAGCAATTGCTACAAAAGAGGAGCATGATCTTTTTGAAGCTGTCCGTTCTTATTCAAATCTACTTGAAAAGGGATCAGCTACAGATGAGAAAATCTCTGAAGCGAAGCGGAAAATAGATGAAGTAGCAGCTACCATAAAAGGCATATCTGAAGCTGAAAGAATTTCAAGGCTTTATTGGTGGACTGTCGAATACGGATTAATTGGTGAACTTGACCATCCAAAGATTTATGGTGCTGGACTGTTGTCTTCGGTATCAGAAGGTCGCAATGCTCTAAGTGCAGAGGTTGAAAAAATTCAGTATGACCTTCAAACGATGATCAATACAGGCTTTGATATCACCAAGCCACAGCCACAATTGTTTGTTTGTGATAGTTTCGAGCAGTTAATCGAAGGAGTCAAAGAGTTCGCTATGGAAATGGCGTTTATGAAGGGCGGGACAGAGAGTCTCGAAAAAGCCAGACAATCAGCGAATGTAGCAACAGTGGAATATAGCTCTGGCCTACAAGTTACCGGGGTGATCAACGAGCTACTATACAATGACAACAATGAAGCTGTCTATATAAAAATGAGCGGACCAACAGCGTTAGCTTATCAAAGTTGTGAACTTCCCGGCCATGGGACTGAAACTCACCAGGAAGGATTTGGCGCTCCCATTGGACGGTTAAAGGATGTTGAAAGTCCATTAGAATGTCTAACCGAGGAAGAGTTAGCTAACTTAGGGATCGTAATTAATCGAGATTGCCTGCTCACATTTGAAAGTGGGGTAGAAGTAAAAGGAACCGTCCAATCAATGGTTAAGCAGGATCAAAAAATCCAAATTATTAGCTTTACAGACTGTCTAGTTACGTACCAAGGACAAATTTTGTTTGCACCAGATTGGGGAATTTATGATATGGCTGTAGGTGAGTGCATTCCTTCGGTATATGCAGGTGCAGCGGATGGTGAAGCCTATTATACGGTTGAAGTCGGTTCACAGACAGCAACGGAACATTCAATCGTGTCATCACCATTAGAGGATCTCTACCAGCAAATTAGAGATGTTAGAGAAAAAAAGCCAGAGAACTCAGTATCTGTGATTGAAAGTGTCTGGCGAAAACTTGGAAGCGGTTACAAAAATGACTGGCTCTTAAGATTAGAAGTAGTAGAACTATTAAAAGAAAATAATTGGTTACCTTCTTTACAAGAGGAAGTACATCGTGACCTTAAAAGACTTCAAAAAGAAAGCGATGAGTTAGAGGTATTAATTTCTAGGGGGGTACAAATTATTTAAGTTTTAGCTGAAAGGGGTGAGCGCACTTAGCGCCACCCCTTTGTTTTACTTTTGAACTGAAGTAAAACAAGGGGGGAAGATACTTGCAAGTTTTATAATAAAGTTTGTTTAACTAAAATAGAAATTATTTACCCTTCCTCAATTATTTGTTATATTTAGTAAGTAAATTTAGGTAGACGAAATACTTTGTAGGAAGTGGGGAATGTGTAATGAAAAGAAATACGCACCTACCTATTAATCCGCCTTTCTATTATGGATGGATTATTGTTTTTATGTCAGCATTGGCAATTTTCTTTTCTGGACCTGGTCAAACCTTTTCCATTTCAATTTTTATTGATGCTTATTTGGAACATTTCGGTTGGAGTAGTACATTGGTATCGACGATGTATCTATTTGCCACTTTACTTGCAGGATTTTTACTCTTTATTGTTGGTAGATTAGTTGATAAGTATGGACAGAGAAGAATGACAGTTCTTGTCGCGTCCTTATTAGGAGTGGCTTGTGTCTTTAATAGTTTTTTATTAGGACCAACTATGTTATTCATTGGCTTTTTCATGTTAAGGCTATTTGGCCAGGGATCGCTAACTCTTATCCCTGGGACGCTTATTCCACAGTGGTTTGTAGGAAAAAGAGGACGTGCGTTAAGTTTTATGGCTTTTGGTAGCTTTTTAAGTGCTGCTGCCTTACCACCTTTCAATGCTTGGTTAATTGGAAAAGTTGGTTGGCAAGCTTCTTGGCTTGTTTGGGCAGGTTTACTATTTTTAATTTTTGTGCCTCTTGCCTTTCTATTCATACGTAATAAACCTGAAGATGTCGGTTTACATCCAGATAATTTATCTGACGAGGAAGTGTCGGTAAGAGGCTCTGAGAAATCTGCCATTCATGAGGAAGCATGGACACTCAAGGAAGCGATGAGAACCAAGGTGCTTTGGCTACTGTTGTTTTGTGTAGCTGTGCCATCGATGGTTAATACAGGCATTGTTTTTCATTTTGTACCGATCTTAGCGGAAAGTGAAATTGGCCGCACTCAAGCTGCATTTATTTTAAGTATTATGGCCATGGTATCATTTCCGATTACATTTTTAGCTGGATTTATTGTGGAGAGAGTAAAAGCAAATTATGTTCTTTCATTAGCGTTTCTTGGGCAAATTTGCATCATGGTTCTTTTAGTTCAGACAGATTCTTATACTACTGCGATTTTGTTTGGGGTTGCCCGTGGAATTGTCGGTGGTTTTGAAGCGATCAGTCTAGGAATTATTTTCCCGAATTATTTTGGGCGTGCCAATATTGGGAGTATTAAAGGTATATCCTCAACGATTATGGTGATTGGCTCGGCCTTTGGTCCTTTGCCTTTTGCATTAGCTTATGATCGTTTTGGAAGTTATCAGGAAATCATTTATCTAATGATGGTGTTTCCACTCGCTGCTGCAATATTTGCTTTTGTGGCTAGAAAACCTGTTAAGAAAACTAACGAACTAAAGCAACAAGCGTCTTAAGTTGCACCCTATACTTACTGTTGTGTTGGAAAGATAGCTCTTTGGAAAAATCGAAAAACTCTCCACTTTTAAAGTAGAGAGTTTTTCGGTATAAGTGGACTATTTCACCGCAACAGCAACGCCTAAAGGGTAATAGACACCTTTTCGAGGTGGCTCGATGGTTACACCGCGTTGGTAAAATATTTCTACTTCAGAAAATGGTTTAAATAGGTTAATAAATTCTTCATTTGTTAGCTGGTGAACATGAAAGGGTTGCCCAGAAGGTATGCCTCTACCTTTTCCGAAAGGAGTAGACAAAACTAACGTTCCACCTGGTTTTAATAGCTCGTACATATTTTTCATAAACAACTCGTCGTCCTCAATATGCTCGATCGTCTCAAAGCTTAAGATCGTATCAAATGTACCTAATTTTTCAGGGAGATGAGGATCAAGAGCGTTTTCTTTTTGGAAAGTTAATATAGGATGATAATAATGTTGCTTTGCGTATTTTAATGTTTCCTCATCTATGTCCACACCAATCATTTCGTCAATTTCTTGCTTATTTTTTTTTGCGACCATTTGACTTCCGTAACCTGTCCCACAAGCAATATCAAGGACACGTCCACGGACGTATGGCGTTGAAAAGTAGTACCTAGCTGTATGCTCTAATAACATACCATTGGTTGGTTTCATTTCTTTAGGGATAATTCTTTCCCCAGTATCTTTTAACAATTTCATCACCGCTTGATTAAATTTTTACTAATTATACTCAATTCTAACACATTATAATCTATTTCCAAGAATGATCCTCCGGTTTTATTTTCTGATTTATTAGACTTAAGGAATTGTGACTGTTTTGTGAAAAAAATAGTATGGTAGCGTAATAGAGAGTAACTAGGAGAAAAATAGTATTGACGTACGCTTACATTGAGATTTTGTTTATTGCTTATCCGTGGTAAAATTCACTTTGTTAACAACGGACTGACTTTCGTGAGAGTCGAAAGTCGAAAGAATAAAACGAACAATGAAAGAGGTGTTAGCTTGAACTTACAAGCAATTAAACAAGAATGGTTTAGCAATATTAAAGGAGATACCCTAGCAGGAATGGTTGTTGCGTTAGCCTTAATTCCTGAAGCTATCGCCTTTTCGATTATTGCAGGAGTCGACCCGATGGTGGGGTTATATGCTTCATTTTGTATTGCAGTTGTTATTGCCTTTATTGGCGGACGTCCAGGAATGATCTCTGCAGCCACTGGGGCTATGGCATTATTGATGATTACCCTAGTTGCTGATCATGGGCTTCAATACTTATTAGCAGCGACTGTCTTGACTGGTATTATACAAATTTTCTTTGGTGTTTTCAAATTAGCAAAATACATGAAATTTATCCCAAGATCTGTGATGGTCGGATTTGTTAACGCGTTAGCGATCTTAATTTTTATGGCGCAATTACAGCATTTTGTTAATGTAACTTGGGTAATGTATGCATTAGTTGCCTTAACATTAGCGATCATTTATATCTTACCTAGATTTACGACGGCTATCCCTTCAACGTTAGTAGCCATTGTTGCTGTTACAGCGTTAGCAATTTTTGGTGGTTTAGGTGTAAGTACAGTTGGTGACATGGGCGCCCTTCAAAGTACACTACCTATTTTTCTCATTCCATCTATCCCATTAACTTTTGAAACATTAATGATCATTTTACCTTATTCACTGGCATTAGCCGTTGTTGGTATCCTTGAATCACTTTTAACAGCGCAAATTGTTGATGACATGACTGACACGGAAAGTGATAAGAACAAGGAAAGCCGTGGTCAAGGTATTGCCAATGTTATTACAGGGTTTTTTGGTGGTATGGCAGGATGTGCGATGATTGGTCAATCAGTTATTAATGTTAAATCAGGTGGTCGTGGTCGCTTATCATCTTTAGTAGCAGGGGTTTTCTTGATGTTCTTAATCATTGTTCTTGGCTCTGTCGTAGTCCAAATTCCAATGGCAGCACTAGCAGGTGTCATGTTCATGGTAGCAATTGGAACGTTTGATTGGAATTCATTAAAAACTTTGCATAAAATCCCTAGAACAGATGCAACAGTAATGGTTGTAACGGTATTGACGGTTGTATTAACCCACAACTTAGCAATTGGTGTTTTAACTGGTGTTGTTTTAAGTGCCATTTTCTTTGGAGCAAAGATTTCAAAGGTTCATGTAACATCTAAGCTATCACTTTCTGGTGAAAAGAAGACGTATTTTGTTGAAGGTCAATTATTCTTTGTATCGGTTACAGACTTTATAAATTCATTCGATTTCAAAGATGTTGTCAAGGAAATTGAGATTGACTTTAGTCGTGCTCACCTTTGGGACGACTCAGCGATTGGTGCCATAGATAAGGTTGAAATGAAATATGAACAAAATGGAATATCAGTAAACTTAACAGGTTTGAATAAAGAAAGTTCATTATTAATGAAACAAATTGGTGGTTTATCAAAGAACTCTGGCCACTAGACAACGAAATCTTCTTCATAAGTGTCAGCTCACCTCAAAAAGTTATTTTGGAGTTTAGGTGGCTGACATTTTTTTTATTAATTGAGGTTAATTATAATTATGATTTTACAAGTACCATAAAAATAGGGGGTTACATAATGTTTCAGAAAATACTTTTAGCAGCTGATGGTTCGGCGCATTCGCTTAGAGCAACAGAAAATACAATTCACCTAGTTACAAAGAAGGAAACCGGGTTTGTCACGGTAGTTTATGTAGTTGATGGTTCAACATCAAAGGCTGATGTACTGCACAATAAAGATAGTCACGACATTGCTGAAAAGCGAAAAGAAAAGCTTAAGGATATTCTATCATTACTGGATAATGCTAATATCCCGCATGAATTGAAAATTCTTCACGGTGAACCTGGCGAAACGATTGTTGAATTTGCAAATGAGAGTGAATTTGATTGTTTGGTAATCGGAAGTAGAGGACTTAATCGATTGCAAAGCATGGTTTTAGGTGGCGTGAGTCATAAAGTTGCAAAAGGTGCAAAATGCCCAGTAATGATTGTTAAATAGATTTCATATAAAAGGACATAAGTTTAGGAGGAAACTCACTAAACTTATGTCCTTTTTTTATTTCCCTCTTCTAAGTAATTGAATTAGCTATTCTGTGAGTAAAAAAGTATGGCACACTATCTCACCAACTTATGGTGAGGAAAGAACAAAGCGAATAAGATAAAAGTACGAAAAATTATCGCCTCGAAGTATGAGAGTGATAGGTTATGAGAATATTAATATGAGGGAGGTATGATATGAAACAGTATATCTTTTTCTATAGATCGAGCAGACTAAACGGACATTACGAAGAATTTAAAATTGAGGCTACAGGAATGATGGATGCTTTAGTAAAGGCGAATCGATTTAAACGTCATATAGAAACAGAAATATTTGATATCAATTTGCAATTTAAAGGTGTAGTTTATTAATTAGTTTTTTTGAGAGAATGTTGTTATTAAAATATGGATCTTTTCGTAAACTTTGTGGCTTTTAGATCGTCTTTTGAGAATAAATAAGCTTTTTGGGACAAATTTATTTGTCCTAATGGCTTATTTATTCTCAAAAGCTTCACGCAAAGCGTGAAGAACCAAGCATTCGCTTGGTTACGACCTAAAAGCTAATAGCAACAATCTTTTAGAAAAGAGCCTAAAATATTGATCGTATCTAAGCAAAACGACTCTTTTTTTATCATTTAGTAAAGAAATGGTCAAAAAGCAAAAAGTTACGAAACAGCTAGCAATAAAGAGAAGTTCCCCAAGGACCTTGTAAATAGTAACAAAAAACTTTCTCAGATTAAATGAGAAAGTTTTTTTATTAAAAGCACTCCTCTATTATTCTATCTACCAATGTCTTCGCTAGCCTACTATTCTTTCTGGATATTATAGATTAAATAGCTAATATAAAGTTGAATAAGGTCTTTATAGTTTTTTGGATTTTTCCCAGTAATAGCTTCTATTTTTTGCAAGCGATAGGTCAAACTATTACGGTGAATATGTAATTCTTTCGAAACAGAATTTATATCTCCATTGTTATCATAGTAAGATTTGAAGGTTTCTATTAATTCAATTCCCTTTGGATGTTTTTCAAGCATTTTGAAAATACTGCAAATGTTAGCGTTTTCAAGATATGCATGGGATAAAATATCTATGAACTTTAATTCATCGTAGTAGCATAGCCTCTCAGAAAGCTGAAGTTTCTCTGATAATTCAATTGCTTTTTGTGCTTCTTGGACAGATTTTCCGATAATGGTATGGGTGTTACCAATACCAATTTTTATTGAACTGCTTTTTTTTATATTGGCCTCAATTCGCTTTAGAAATGCTTTGTCGTCTTTTACGATAAATAAAATGGTATCAGGGCTAAAACGAATGTAATATTCATCGTCTAACATATAAGGAATTTCTTTCGTTTTTTTTCCTTTAAGAATAATAGCTTTGCTTGGAATTTTAAGATTAACTCCAATTGTTTCCGCATTCGTTTGAAAAGCATTATCATATTCCTGAATTCTAAATGCCCATTGATACAAAAATTCTTCCTTTAATTGTTCCCTTACTCTTCGTTCGGTAAATAGAAATTCCTGAGTTATTAATAGCTCAGCAGTGACTTGTACTAAAGAAGCGAAGGGACTTACGATGTCTGGTTTTCCACTTACTCCAATTACCCCGATTATCCTATTTCTAAAGTTTATTGGAATATTGACACCAGGTTTTGCTCCTCCCTCAGTATCATAAATCGTAACCATCTTTCCTTGGTTTATAGCCTCAATGGCACCTTGATGATAGGTGTTAATCCTTTCTAAATCACCACTTCCGATAATCAATCCCGTTTCATCCATAATATTCACATTATATGGTATTACTTTCATAACTTTATGAGTTATTTCTTCAGCAAGTACACGATTTATTATCATAATTTCTACTCCTCACCTTTAGGAATGAACGACAACACGTTGACTACATTTTGGGAAAATAACTAAAAAGCGTTGTGACTGCTAATTATTAGGGTGTTTTTTACCAAATTGGAATTTTGTGCAAGTAGATAAAGTTACAATAATTATAACTACAATAAATATGAATTTGCACAGTTTTATTTCTTTTTTGTGAAAATTTTGTGATTTTGACAAATTTTTTAAAAGATTTAACTAAGTTTACTATTTGTGGTTTTTGTTCATTTGACCAAAAAAAAGATATTAAATTTAGTAGCATGAACGATGATTTAAGAAATGGTATCGTTTACAATTTTAAATAATAAGAGATTGAGTAACATTTTACTGTATAGAAGCGGAGGAATTATGAGTGTTTAAGCCAAAGGGAATTATTCCAGCACTAGTTACACCTCTTGATAAAGATGGAAACATTCTAGAGGATGCTTTAAGAAAAGTAATTGATTATACAATCGAGGGTGGCGTACATGGTGTATTCATCTTAGGTAGTACGGGGGAAATATATGGATTAAGTGAGGAACAAAAAAAACGTGCTCTTGAAATTACTGTTGACCAAACGGCAGGAAGAGTTCCGATCTATGCGGGGGCAAGTGAAGTTACAACCCGTGATTGTATTAAAACAGCTCAACTAGCTGAGAGTATAGGTGGTATATCGGCGGTTTCAGTTTTAACTCCATACTTTATAACACCAAATCAAACGAACTAAAGGAACATTATAAGTCAATTGCCCAATCTACAAAATTACCAATTATTTTATACGGAAATGATGAGAAGACAAATGTGAGTATCAACCCAGATACATGTGAAGAACTTTCTCAGGTCGAAAATATTATCGGTATTAAGGATTCGAGTGGCGATATGACCAAAATGGCTGAATATATCAGAAGAACTCAAGGAAGAGAGTTTTCAGTATTATCTGGACGCGACACATTAATTTTTGCAAACCTTTGCTATGGTGGTGTTGGAGCTATTGCAGGGACCGCTAACGTTGTACCGGCGCTAGTTTCTGGAATATACAATTCCTATATCGCAGGAGAGTTCGAAAAAGCAAGAGAGCTACAATTCAAATTAGCACCTTTGAGAATTGCATTTGGTTTAGGTAGCTTCCCGGTAGTAATGAAAGAGGCGTTAAATTTAATTGGTATTGATGTAGGCTCAACGTTAGCACCTATTGGCAAAATGTCAAAAGAAAATAGAGAAAAGCTTATCCAAGTACTTAAAGATTTAGAAGTTTACCAGATTAAATAAAGTTTCCTTTTATAACTAAGAAAAGACGCCGTGAGACCTAAAGTGTTACTTTTTATAACGTTCTAACTGAAACGAAATCTATACGAAAGCAGCTAAAAAAATAAATGAGTGGAGTGAAGGATAAATGAAAATTGGATTTATTGGACTAGGTATAATGGGGAAACCAATGAGCAAAAATCTCATCAAAGCCGGGTATGAACTCGTGGTTCTTGATCGAAATCCTAGCGTAATTGATGAGTTAGTAGGCTTAGGTGCTACAGTAGCAAATAGCCCCAAAGAAGTAGCTGAGTTAACAGATGTTATGATCACGATGTTACCAAATTCACCACAAGTAAAAGAAGTAGCATTAGGCGAAGGTGGTCTAATTGAAGGAGCTCAGCCTGGTAAGGTTCTTATTGATATGAGTTCAATCGCTCCACTTGTTTCTAGAGAGGTTTGTCATGCATTAGCAGAAAGAGGATTTGAAATGCTAGATGCTCCAGTAAGTGGTGGAGAGCCAAAGGCTATTGACGGAACTTTATCTGTAATGGTAGGGGGAAATAAAGAAGTCTTTGAAAAGTATTATGCCGTGATGAAGGCAATGGCTGGTTCTGTCGTTCATGTAGGTGAAATTGGTGCTGGGAATATTGCTAAATTAGCAAATCAAACGATAGTAGCAGTTAATATTGCGGCTATGTCTGAAGCGTTAGTCTTAGCGCAAAAAGCTGGTGTTGAACCAGAATTAGTTTTTCAGGCAATTCGAGGTGGGTTAGCTGGAAGTACGGTTTTAGAAGCGAAGGCACCTTTGGTCCTAGACCGGAAGTTTGATCCTGGTTTCCGAATTAGCCTTCATATCAAGGATTTAAAAAATGTAATTGAAACAAGTCATGAAGTTGGAGCACCAACTCCTCTTACTTCCTCAGTATTGGAAATGATGCAAGCGTTAAAAGTAGATGGATTGGATATTGAAGACCATTCTAGTTTAGTAAAGTATTATGAAAAACTAGCTAACACAGAAGTGAGAAGATAATAATCTCTTGTTCCTTAAAAACAAGAGTAATGTTGAAAGGGGCATGGGAGTACACGAGTGACCATACCATAGTAGCTCTATCATGCCCCTTTTAAAAAGTGAGAAGTCTTTTGCTACTTTAAACTTTTGTGAGTATAAGCAAAACTAAGGCTTTCACTTTAAGACAATTCGTATGCAATATAAAGGTGGAAGATTTAGTTTTACTTATAATTACCTTAGATGTACATAAAAGAACTTAGAGAAGAGGGGATTTAGTTAATGGAAACTCTACAAAAATTAGTTAACGTAACACCTATTATTACTGAAATGATGATTTATCCAGTGGCAGGAAGAGATAGTATGTTGCTTAATCTTAGTGGCGCACATGGTCCATATTTTACTCGTAATATCGTTATCTTAAAAGATAGTACTGGAAATGTAGGTGTGGGTGAAGTTCCTGGTGGAGAAGGAATTTTAAAAACGCTAGAAGATGCAAAGTCTATAGTTATTGGTGCATCAATTGGAAATTATAATAACGTTTTAAATAAGGTAAGAAATAAATTTGCCGATAGAGATTCAGGTGGCAGAGGTCTTCAAACATTCGATTTACGGATAACAATTCATGCAGTGACAGCCATCGAAGCTGCATTATTAGACTTATTGGGAAAATACTTAAACGTCCCTGTTGCTGCATTACTAGGTGAAGGGCAACAGCGTGATAAAGTAAAAACTCTAGGATATTTATTCTATATTGGAGATCGAAATAAAACGGATCTACCGTATTATAGCAACCTTGATGCTGACGGTGAATGGCTTAGACTTCGTCACGAAGAAGCATTAACTCCAAAAGCAGTTGTTAGACTAGCAGAAGCAGCAGAAAAACGCTATGGGTTTAAAGACTTTAAGTTAAAGGGTGGCGTATTAGAAGGAAGTGAAGAAATAAAAGCAATTAAAGCTTTAAAGGAACGTTTTCCAGATGCAAGAATTACACTTGATCCGAATGGTGGCTGGTCATTGGAGGAGGCAGTTCGATTATGTAAAGACATGCATGGAATCCTTGCTTATGCAGAAGATCCTTGCGGAGCTGAAAATGGCTATTCTGGTCGAGAAATTATGGCTGAATTTAGAAGGCAAACAGGGTTACCAACAGCCACAAATATGATTGCTACTGACTGGCGTCAAATGGGCCATACAATTTCATTACAATCGGTAGATATTCCATTGGCTGATCCACACTTCTGGACAATGCAAGGATCTGTAAGGGTAGCTCAAATGTGTAACGAATGGGGCCTTACGTGGGGATCTCATTCAAATAACCACTTTGATATTTCGCTGGCGATGTTTACCCATGTAGCAGCAGCCGCCCCGGGAGAGATTACGGCGATCGACACACATTGGATTTGGCAAGAAGGAACTGAACACCTAACAAAAGAACCATTAAAAATTGTAGATGGACATATCAGAGTCCCAGATAAGCCAGGTTTAGGAATTGAAATTGATATGGATGAAGTTCATAAAGCACATGAAATGTATAACAATATGGGACTAGGTTCTCGCGATGATTCAGTCGCTATGCAATACCTAATCCCAAATTGGAAATTTAATAATAAGCGTCCTTGCCTTGTTCGGTAAACAATAACCAATTAGAAAGATTAAGAGAGATAAATTTAGATAGTGTGTTAGGGGGTTACAATTAAGTTCTTAATGCCCTATCTAACTCTTTAATACGTGGAGATGAGAATGTCACTTATTAGAAAAGGGTCGATGTAGATGAAAATAGTATTAGCGCCAGATTCCTTTAAAGAAAGTATGACGGCTAAAAATGCAGCATTAGCGATGGAAAGGGGAATTCATAAGGTTTTTCCTGATGCGAAATGTGTCATTGTACCGATGGCTGATGGTGGAGAAGGCACAGTGGAATCGTTAGTAGATTTAACAGATGGAGAAATCATGGAAACTCAAGTTGTAGGCCCATTAGGAGAAACTATATTTGCACAATATGGATTAAGTGGTGATGGAAAACTAGCCATTATCGAAATGGCTAGTGCTAGTGGAATTCATTTATTAAAAAAAGAAGAGCGTAATCCCTTGAAAACAACCTCTTTTGGTACTGGTCAATTAATAAAAGCCGCAGTTGATAAAGGGGTTACTAGAATCATTATGGGAATTGGTGGCAGTGTGACGAATGATGCTGGAGTTGGAATGCTCCAGGCACTCGGTTGTTCATTTAAAGACCGAAATGGAAACGAACTTCCTTATGGTGGTGGAAACCTAGGGTTGTTACATGAAATTGATGTTAGTCAGCTTGATCCACGCTTAGCAAGTGTAAGTTTTGAAGTTGCCTGTGATGTTACGAACCCATTAATAGGAAAAAATGGAGCTTCATATATCTTCGGTCCGCAAAAAGGAGCAACCCCTGAGATGGTGGAGCAGCTCGATCAAAACCTAACCCACTTTTCAGAGCTAGTAAAAGTACAATTAGGCAAGGACATTGCCGAGATTGAAGGTGGCGGAGCAGCCGGTGGGCTTGGAGCTAGTTTACTTGCATTCTTAGATGCCTTTCTTAAAAAAGGGATCGACCTTGTCATCGATTATACAAACCTAGAAGAAAAAATAATTGGTGCTGATTATGTTTTCACCGGTGAAGGTAGTATAGATCATCAAACGATCTACGGAAAAACCCCCTTCGGAGTAGCGACAATTTCAGAAAAACATGGAGTACCAGTTATTGCATTCGCTGGTCGTGTAGGTGACGGTGTTCAAGAACTTTATAGTCACGGATTTACAGCTATTATTGGAATCCTAAATGAACTAACTTCTTTAGATGATGCACTTAAAGCTGGCGAAATCAATTTAGAGCTTGCGGTAGAAAATATATGTAGAATTATTGAGCAAGAGCGAATGATAGAATGCAAGGCTAACCTATCAATCCAAGAAAACTTAACTAACTAAAGTTTAGTAGCCAAAAACTTTTGGTCATTTGAACAAAAAATAGTTAGAAAGTTTAGCTTCGTGAACGATGAATATCCCTCTTGTTTTAATAAAATTTATTTATATTGTGATAGAAATTCCGATAAATTATTTCAGCTTGAAAATGTAAGCGGTTTAATAGAAAGGTGACTAGCTACATCCTAATCAAATTTGTTATGCAATCTAGCATGAGTTAATGGAGGTCATTATGCTAAAAAAATATGGAGATGTTTATGCTGGAATATTCTTGCTAGCATTCGCAGTTGTTTATTATCTTTCTTCCTTAAGTATCAAGCAGTTAACAGTTTCAAAAGTTGGTTCACAATTTTTACCTCAAATCGTAGCAGGGGGGATCTTCTTCTTTAGCTTAATCTTACTAATTCAAGGAATTAATAAAGTGAGAGTTCAGAAAAAGCTAGATGAAGTAATGGAGCAGAGTGAGCGGGAATTGGCAGCGGAAGCAAGCAGCGATGTTGAAACTGGTTCTGAGGAAATTCGTAGCGATGATCAAGATAGTCCAAAAAAGTTCTTGTCCGTTCTTATTACCCTAAGTTTAATTATTGTTTATGTAGCTCTAATGCCATTTTTAGGATTTATTATCTCTACGGTTCTTTATCTTTTTATTCAAATGTGTTTATTGGCACATGAAACTCAACGAAGATATGTATTATTCCTAATTATTTCCGTATTCGTTTCGGTTTCCGTGTACTACGTTTTTAAGCATTTACTGTATTTAATGCTACCAGCTGGTTTATTGGGATAAGGAGGCTTCCCCATGTTTGACTTAATATTAGCAGGTTCGCTGAAATATTTACACTCAATACGATGGTATTAATCTTTTTGGGTACAGCACTTGGATTGATTTTCGGATCAATTCCAGGTTTAACAGCAACGATGGCAGTGGCGATATGTTTGCCTATTACGTATGCGATGGGTCCTAGCCAAGGGATGTCATTACTTATGGGACTTTATATAGGGGGAGTATCTGGAGGGCTAATTCCAGCAATTCTGTTAAAGCTACCAGGAACCCCGTCATCAATAGCAACAACATTCGATGGCTTCCCAATGGCACAAAAAGGAGAGGCTGGAAAAGCGTTTGGCTTAGCGATAGTCTTTTCATTTTTAGGTGGATTGTTAAGTATTATTGCCTTAACACTAATCTCACCTCCATTAGCAGGAGTTGCTTTAAAATTTGGCCCATTTGAGTATTTTGCAATTACTGTCTTTGCATTAACACTTATATCGAGTCTTTCAGACGGATCAATTGTAAAAGGTGTTTTAAGTGGATTAATAGGAATTTCTTTGGCAATGGTAGGTTCAGCACCTATTGATGCCTTCTCAAGGTTTACCTTTGGTTTTAAGCAATTAGATGCAGGCTTTAATCTTTTACCGGTATTAATTGGCTTATTTGCAGTATCTGAGATTTTAAGGATAGCAGAAACAAAAATAGATCCGACAACGATTAAGAAGATTGAATACAAAATAAAAGGTTTGGGTTTTCTATTGCTGAGTTCTTCAAGCAAGGCTGGAACTTTTTAAGATCATCATTAATCGGGATAGCCATTGGAATTCTTCCGGGTATTGGTGGGGGTACAGCAAATATTATTGCTTATGTTGCAGCAAAAAATCAGTCAAAAACACCTGAGAAATTCGGGAAAGGAACTCCAGATGGTGTTGTTGCTTCAGAATCGGCAAATAATGCTGCTGTTGGAGGCGCACTAGTTCCTTTAATTGCTCTAGGTATCCCAGGGGATACCGTTACAGCAATGTTATTGGGTGGGTTAATCATTCACGGAATACAGCCAGGTCCATTATTTTTACACAATTTCCAACAGTCGTTTATGGAATTTTCGCTGCATTAATTATCGCGAATATAGCAATGATTATTCTAATGCTAAGTGGGATGCGCTTCTTTGTAAGATTACTAAATATTCCACAACACATTTTACTACCAATTATCATTACTTTATGTGTAGTAGGGGCTTTCGGAGCAAATAACCGTTGTTTGATGCAGGTGCGTTAGTATTTTTTGGAGTATTAGGTTATTTACTTATCAAATTTAAATTCCCATTAACACCAATAATTTTAGGATTTATATTAGGGCCTTTACTAGAAACGAACTTACGTCGAGGTTTAATGCTAACTGACGGTGATTTTCTTCCGTTTTTAACAAAACCAATTGCAGTATTTTTCTTATCAATTGCAGTTTTTTCTGTAGTTTTCAAACTATGGAAAAAATTACAATAACCAAAAAAAAATGAAAGTATCAGGAGGGGTCTAAATGAAAAAGAATTTTAAGTCAATTTTACTTTTGCTAGTAGCGATGTTTTTTATGGCAATGGCCATAGGTTGTAGCAGTTCAGAAACTCAAAATGATCCAAAGCCTAGTGAAGAGCCAAAAACCGAAGCACCAAACGAAGAGAAGCCAGCAGAAGAAATTGACTATCCTACCAAACCAATTCAAGTAATTGCCCCAGTAGGTGCTGGCGGAGACACAGATCGAAATACTAGAAACTTAGCTAGATTTTTAGAAGATGAATTAGGGAAGCCAGTTGTCGTTCTAACGTAGGTGGAGCTGGTGGTACTGTAGGTTCACAACAAGTTCTCGACTCTCCAGCAGATGGGTACACTGTACTTTGCTTATCATGATGCAACTATTTTGAATAATATTTTCGGATTAGCTGAATTCTCGTTTGATGAGTTTGAGATTGCAGGGATTAGTGTTTTAGATGAAGGAAATGCGTTCCTAGTTAAAGGAGATTCACCTTTTAACTCATTAGAGGATCTTATTTCACATGCGAAGGCGAACCCAAACCAAGTAACAGTTGCCACTGAAATCGGTGCACATACTTACATGCAATTACTCGCTTTCCAAAACACAACTGATACTGAATTAAGATTGGTAGACGCAGGTGGGGCAGCAGATAAAATTGCCGCTTTACTAGGTGGGCATGTTGATATCCTTCCAACTCAACTTGGATTAGTGCAAGCCTATATCGAATCAGGGGATATGAAAGCTTTAGGAGTTATCTCTGAGGAAAGATTACCTGAAATGCCAGAAGTACCAACATTTAAAGAACAAGGTGTAGATGCAGTAGTTAATAAATTATTTTACTGGGGGTTCCCAAAAGGAACACCTGAAGAGATTGTAAACAAGTTCTCAGCTGCAATGGAGAAGGTAATTACGACAAACGAAGAATTTAAAACTTCTTCTGAGTCACATATTGTTACCCCTACTTTTATGGGTCCCGCTGAAGCAGTTGAGTATATGACAAAAGTCCGCGAACAATATCAAGAATTATATAATAGTATGCAATAAGAGTCAGTATGAATAATTGAGGGTACTTAAAACTATGTTTCTAACGGATTGGAGGATACTAGCAAAGGGTTTGTTGGACTTGCTAGCATTCTCTCATACGATAAGACCGTGGTTTCAAGTCCCTTTTTCTATATAAACTATAACTTTCGGTGACTTGAGGAGAGATAAGAATGAACATGAATGAAAAGCTTTTAGAAGCTCCCCTATATATAAAAGTGCATTCTGAAGATAATGTAGCGATTATTGTTAACACAGGAGGTTTAGAGATTGGAACAGAATTTTCTTGTGGTTTGAAATTAAGAGAACGCGTTCCACAAGGTCATAAAGTGAATTTACAAGATTTAGAAGAAGGTCAAGCGATTGTTCGATATGGTGAAGTGATAGGCTATGCTAATCAATTTATAAAAAAGGGTAGTTGGGTCGAGGAGTCATTGATAGAAATGCCAATCCCGCCTAAACTAGATGAACTTTCTGTAGCAAATAAAATTCCTAAGTTGTTACCTCCCTTGGAAGGATATACATTTGAGGGTTACCGAAACGAAAATGGAACTGCAGGTATAAAGAATATCCTTGGTATTACGACGAGTGTTCAATGTGTCGCAGGTGTATTAAATCATGTAGTTTCGAAAATAAAAGAGGAATTGTTACCTAAGCATCCAAATGTTGATGATGTTGTTGCGCTAAATCACACATACGGTTGTGGTGTAGCGATTAATGCACCTGAGGCAAAAGTTCCAATCCGAACTCTCCAAAATATTGCATTACACCCTAACTTTGGTGGTGAGGTTATGGTCGTTAGTCTTGGATGCGAGAAATTGGTTCCTGAAAGACTTACCCCTGATGGAAGTAGTTCAAATATTGTATTTTTGCAAGAGCAACAAGGCTTTATGAAGATGGTAGAAACTATCATGGAAATGGCAGAGCAAAAATTAAATAAATTAAATGGTCGCCAAAGAGAGACCTGTTCAGTGTCAGATTTAGTAGTGGGGCTTCAATGTGGTGGTAGCGATGCTTTTTCTGGAGTAACTGCTAATCCTGCTGTAGGCTTTACAGCCGATTTATTGGTTCGTGCTGGCGCAACTGTCTTATTTTCCGAAGTTACTGAGGTGAGGGATGCAGTTCATCTTCTAACTCCCAGAGCTGTAAGTAACGAAGTTGGTCAGGCACTTATTCGTGAGATGAAATGGTACGATGATTATTTACAAAAAGGAGAGGCAGATCGCAGTGCTAATCCTTCCCCTGGAAATAAGAAGGGCGGTTTGGCCAATGTAGTTGAGAAATCCTTAGGATCTATTGCTAAGTCCGGAACAAGTCCTATTGTCGCTGTTTTGTCTCCAGGTGAAAAAGCAAATGAAAAGGGGTTAATCTTTGCTGCAACTCCGGCGAGTGATTTTGTTTGTGGTACTTTGCAATTAGCGTCTGGAATGCATTTACAGGTTTTTACTACCGGGAGAGGAACGCCTTATGGATTGTCTATGGCACCGGTAATCAAGGTTTCAACCCGAAATGCACTTTTAGAACAATGGGGAGATTTAATTGATATTAATGCAGGTACAATTGCGACTGGTGAAGCAACAATTGAAGATGTAGGATGGGAGTTGTTTCATTTTATCCTAGATGTTGCTAGTGGTAAGAAGAAAACTTGGGCAGATCAATGGGGATTACATAACGATTTGACGTTGTTTAATCCTGCACCAATTACGTAAACTTTCTTCACTTATTTAATTTAAGTAGAAAGAAGTGTTTCGTTTTATGAGAAGTTATGTCATTTTACTAATGTGTATGTTATTTTTGCTTCAATATTTTCTAAATCTTAATTGGTTGGAGATACTTGTTGTCATTATGGTACTATTAGCTTTTCTAGTGAGTGCGATCAAGTCATCCGGCTTTCCAAGAACTATTGGGATTTTATGATGGTTCTTGGAATTTTTTTAGAATATCAAAAAGGTACTGGGATAGCGGGAGTTAGTCAAGGGGTTTTGGTAATCTTACCTTTACTATGTCTAGTTATACTCACACCACTTCTTTCAGTTCCGATAAAACTAGATGGGTATTTTGAAGCAGTAAACGTTTTATTAAGGAAACTAATCTATCAGCCAAGGAAATTGTTTGCTGGAATTACGTCTTCATTATTTATTTTAAGTCCGATACTTAGCTTAGGCTCAGTCCGAATTATACACGAATTCTTAACAGAATTGAAACTACCACCGGCCGTGTATGCCAAGAGTTACTTAGTCGGATTTTCAACAGCTATTATGTGGTCTCCATATTTTGGGTCTGTATCTTTAGTCCTCTATTATTTGGAAATGCCAGTTGGCCAATATATTCTATATGGGATCGGCTTGGCGTTTGTTTCATTAATAGTAGGGAATATAATGTTTGCTCTCTGGACAAAGAAAAATCAGCTTGTGCAGGAAGAACATTTAAAAGTTCCGATAGGAAGTAATCACCAAAAGCAGCTAATAAAGTTGGCTTTGTTTGTGGCGGGTCTAATAATTATTTCATTAGTCATTGAGTTTGTAACAAAATGGTCGATGCTCGTCATTGTTAGTTTAATATCAATTGCTTTTCCGATAGTTTGGGGAATCACGACGAATGGTTGGAAGAGGCTTTATCCTCAATGGAAGGCGTTTAAAGATATATCGGTTCCCGCGCTTAACAATGAAATTATGTTATTTACCAGTGCAGGGTTGCTAGGACATGCCATTCAAGGAACAAATTTTGCAATTAAATTAAGTGGTTACTTAACAATGGTTGCAAATAAGTCTGTTTTGCTGTTTATCCTCTTTGTCATGGGTATAGTATTAATTTTTACGTATATAGGAATTCATCAGATCGCTGTAATAGCTGCGTTAGCAATGCAGTTAGATCCACATCAATTAGGGATAAGTACCTTGAGTTTAGCTATTTTACTCTTGCTTTCCTGGTCAATATCTACGGTCTTGAGTCCATTTTCTGGATTGAATTTAATGGTAAGTCGCTTTTTAGGGTGGTCAGGTGTTCAAGTTGGTCTAAGAGCAAATGGAGCACATCTAACTATCTTATCGGTTATTGGAATTTTTATTATTTTAGTAACACTATAGCTAGTAAATAGATAAATAGATTATAAAAGTAGAGCTCTTAGATAAGGTCCTTGTCTTAAGGGCTATTTTGTTGTTTTAAAAAGCTGTTTTCTCAAAGATATTTGCTTTTTAAAATAGCTAGTAACGACATGATATATTAAGGTCTCGTCTGACAGAGAAGAAAATGTTTGTGTCGAAGTTCAAATTCATACGTTCGCCAAGGACTTTAGGGCAAGTCTAGAGCACAAAATTTACTATAACTGAAGGATGCAGCACTTTCAGCTACTAAACTAGATAAAAAAATGGAAGGCATTCATAAAGAAATGAATTTACTTAAAGGGGCTGACGAAGGGGATTTGCCAAAACTTATTATTAATAATGAAAAGTTTGATCTCCCTTATGATATATTGAAACTATTAAAATAATCTAACATCAGAAGATCGCTTTGCTCAGTTTTTGGTAAACCTTAAAATAATCCAGGAATATTGGAGGACGAATAATGGCAATTGTTAAATTTTCGAATGAAATGAAATGGGGAGCTGCTACAGCTTCATATCAAATTGAAGGTGCAGTAAAGGAAGGGGGCAGAGGTCTATCAATTTGGGACACGTTTTCAAAGACCCCTGGTAAGGTGAAAAATGGAGATAATGGTGATATTGCATGTGATAGCTATCATCGATTTGAAGAAGATATTGAAATTATGAAAGATTTAGGGATTAACTCTTACCGTTTTTCAGTAGCTTGGTCAAGAATTTTTCCTGAAGGAACAGGAAAGGTAAATAAGGAAGGGTTAGATTTTTATCATAAATTTGTTGATAAGCTACTAGAAAACGGGATAGAGCCGATGTGTACACTGTACCACTGGGACCTCCCGCAAAGTCTCCAGGATAAAGGCGGATGGGATAATCGGGAAACCATCGAGGCTTTTGTTAATTATGCAGAAACTATGTTTAAAGAATTCACCGGGAAAATTAAATTTTGGATCACATTAAATGAGCCATGGTGTGTTTCTTATTTATCAAATTATCTCGGTTTGCACGCTCCAGGCTATACAGACTTGCAATTAGCAACCAGCATCGCTCACAACCTCTTAGTCGCCCATGGAAAAGCAGTCATTAAATTTAGAGAGTTAAAAATTGATGGACAAATTGGTTATGCACCTAACGTTGAATGGAATGAACCGTACAGTAATAAGCAAGAGGATATTGATGCATGTACTAGAGCCGGTGCATGGTTTATTGAATGGTTTTTTGATCCGGTATTTAAGGGTTCTTATCCACAGTTCATGGTTGAGTGGTTTGGGAAAAAAGGAGTTCAATTAAGGATAGAAGACGGTGATATGGAGATCATCCATCAGCCTATTGATTTCTTAGGTATTAATTATTATACAGGAAGTGTAGGGCGTTTTAAGGAAAATGCTGGTCTTTTTGATCATGAGCGTGTAGATGCAGGATATAAAAAAACAGACATTGGATGGAACGTCTATCCGGAAGGTTTTTATAAGGTACTATGTTATATACATGAAACGTATGGTCAAACCCCAATTTATATTACGGAAAATGGCGCTTGCTACAACGACGAACCAATTGATCGCCGTGTAAAGGACGAAGGACGGATTGAGTATCTACAGCAGCATCTAGTTTCCTTAAACAGGGCCATCGAAAGTGGAGTTAACATTAAGGGATATTTAACATGGTCATTACTAGATAACTTTGAATGGGCAGAAGGTTATAGTAAACGTTTCGGTATTGTTCATGTTAATTACCGCACACTCGAGAGAACAAAAAAGGATAGCTTTTACTGGTATAAGCAAACAATCAGTAATGGCTGGTTTCAAGTAAATGAGTAAAAGAGGTATGGGGGTCCAAATCTGGACTCCTATTTTTTATGGAAAGATAAGAAAGCATATGCGTTTTTAGTACTTGGTGTCTAGCTACAGGCGCCATCCGTTACTCGTCGCAAAGGTACGATGGAGTTGATTCGAGGATGTTCTTGGCTCGAGGTCAAATAACCTGCCAGATATAAAAGTGAAAAGAGCACTTTTAATCTGACTGAACATTTGCTTGTGCCCGATAGGCGGGCGCCTTGCGCTTTTCTAAAAAGATAAGAATGTATAAAATTTCAACGTAATAACTGTCTAGCTCCACCGCCCAGCCCCTCGAGGTCAAATAACCTTCGAGAATAAAAGTGAAAGAGCACACTTTTTTCTCGAAGAACATTTGCTAGTCGGGGCTTAACAGGGTGCTTGCGCTTTTCTTGTTATAACTTCACGCTGCGTTAAAACGCTAATAGTATTAACGAGATGACTTTGTTTGATGAATAGATTTCCTTTATTAGAAAAAAATATTTAGGTAGTAAAAGAAAAATAGTAGGAGCTGAAAAAATGTATGTAAGATGTCTAAAGTTTATATTAATCATGTTATTTGTAGTGTTTACTGTTGTTTCAGGAGAATTGACTATCTATGCAAATGATAGTAATTCAGGGGAAGTAGAACAACATTTTTGGTGGAAAAAAGATACGAAGAAAGATGAAGAATTTCCCCGTTTAGGTGGTGGGTCAGAAAACTCTGAACGTAATCGACAACAACCGATTTCGAACATTGTCTTGCAACAAAGGTATCCTGAGACAGTCGTGTTACAAGGTCCGGCAACCCAAAACAGAATCGCTATAACGTTTGATGATGGTCCAGATCCACGGTTTTCTGAGCAAGTCTTAGATGTTTTAAGGGAGTATAATGTACCTGCCACGTTTTTCTTGATGGGTTCAAGAGCCATAGCCTACCCAGAAATTGTCCAGCGGATGATTAATGAAGGGCATATTATCGGAAATCATACCTATTTTCACCCAAACCTTGTCAAAGAAGGAGATATCGCAACCTTAGAGCGCGAGGTCACTAGAACTGAAGATACCCTTAATGATCTGATAGGCTATCGAACAAAACTATTTCGTGCTCCATATGGATTTTTGTATAATGAACTGGTTGAAAAGTTAGCAGAACTAAATTATTACATCATCGTTTGGTCGGTAGATTCCCTAGATTGGGAAGAGGAACCACCGGCTGTAATTGCCGCTAATGTATTGGACAACGTTCAGCCAGGGGCAATTATATTAATGCATGATGGTGGTGATTGGGATGCTGATCGTACGAATACAATCGATTCACTAAGACAAATCATTCCAACACTAAAAGAGCAAGGATATGAGTTTGTCACTGTGCCTGAATTACTCAACATCCCATACCAAAAATAAGATGTGACTATCTGTTGAAAAGATTGTATAACTGTTGCATTTTTTTAAAAGTATTGATATCCTTAATTCGATAAAAAATTAAATATAACTTCACGTGTTACTGATTAGATCAGGCATGAGTGAAAATGGTGTTGATAGACAGGACGTTTCTGTCTATATTTGGAACACCTTTTCCCTCATGCCTTTTTTATGTTTATGGAACATTAGACAAATACTAAAACTATTCATCGAACAAAAGGAGAATGTTGAAAATGGAAAAGCAGTTTATAGTAATCAGCAAATCAGGTTTACATGCACGTCCAGCTACATTACTTGTCCAAGCGGCAAGTGGTTTCGAGGCTGACATCCACTTAGAATACAAAGAAAAATCGGTAAATTTAAAATCGATTATGGGAGTAATGTCTTTAGGAATTCCTGAAAATGCACAAATTAAAATTACTGCAGATGGAACAGACGCAAAGCAAGCATTAGAAAAAATTGAAGAAGTATTGAAAACAGAGGGTTTGGCGAATTAGTAAAGGAGGTTATAAGTTATGTTGAAAAAATTATTTGGATTAACTCCTAAAAAGACGGAAGAAACAATCTTGGCACCACTAACAGGTAAGGTGAAAAATCTTGAAGATGTTCCAGATCCGGTTTTTTCTCAAAAAATGATGGGAGATGGCATTGCTATTGAACCGATAGAAGGTACAGTTGTTTCACCAGTTGACGGTGAGATTATCCAGTTTTTTCATACAAAACACGCGATTGGAATTAAGTCAACCACTGGCTTAGAAATCCTTATTCATGTTGGGTTAGAAACAGTTACGATGAAGGGAGAAGGGTTTACCGGCCATGTGAATGAAGGAGATAAGGTAAAAGTTGGCGACAAACTTATTAGCTTTGATTTGGAACTCATTAAAGAAAAAGCGGCTAGTACGATCACCCCAGTTGTCATTACAAATGGAGATATTTTGGAAATAATTGAAAAGCTTAATGAAACACAATGTGAGAAAGGGATTACACCACTCATACAAACGAAGCTTAAATCATAATTAGATTTGCTATTTTTGCTTATTTCGTAAAATTATTGTTATTGTTACTATTAAAATAGAGTGGTTAAAAAGGTTTCAATCTCTGGCATATTAAGTAAGAATAATAATAAAAGGCGAAATTAAGGTTTGTTAAGGAGTGTACGGCATGAAAATAAAAAAGTCTTGAACAATAATACAGTTGTAGTCAATGATGAGCATTACGAAAAAATCGTCATGGGATCTGGAATTGGCTTTAATAAACGAAAAGGTGATGAAATAGAGAAAGAAAAGATTGAGAAAATCTTTGTTATGGCTGAGGAAAATGAACGTTTTCAAGAATTATTAAGAACGTTACCTGTAAGTCATATAGAGATTGCAGAAGAAATTATCAGTTATGCGGAAGCGACTCTTGGGGTCCCGCTTAATACTCATATTCATCTTGCTTTAACAGATCACCTTTCGTTTGCAATTGAAAGAATTGGGAAAGGCTTTTTAATTGAAAATAAATTACTTAATGAAATTAAAGCTCTTTATCAAAAGGAATATCAAGTTGGACAATGGGCGCAAAATCTTATAAAAGAGCGATTAAATATTGCAATTCCTGATGATGAAGTTGGCCATATCGCACTCCATATTCATACAGCAAAAGAGCAGTCTAATTCGATGGAAAGTACAATTAAGCAAGCGGCTATTGTTAAAGAGATTATTGAAATTATTGAAGCGCATCTGAATGTAAAAGTTCAATATGAATCAATTTCATATCAAAGACTAATTGCCCATATCCGTTTTGCCCTACAAGCAATGGAAACTAATGATCCACTGCAACAAATGGATGAAGAAATGCTTGGCTTAATCAAAATGAAATATAAAGAATCCTATATCTGTGCTTCGAAAATAAAAGAACACCTAAAACGGGATTATGACTTAGAATTTCCGGAGTCAGAATTGGCCTATATCGCACTTCACATCCAAAATATTGCTAATGCTCTTTGATTGAGCAATTTTCAATGTTAAATGAGGAAATTGCAAAAAAAGCTACTTACGTTCGTAGGTGGGCGCCAAAATATCATTGCTACAATGCACTGTTCAACACGTTTAAGACTTGGCATTCTAGATGAAAATAGGATAAACAAAAATGAAATAGAACAGTTAGTTGGAGTACATGGTGTCTATTATATAGGTGGCCAGTTCCAAATTGTCTTTGGAACTGAAACTGTGAAAAAGTATATGCTGGCTTTTGCTAACGAATTAAGTTTTGGATCATATTAGTAAAGCTAATATTTATTGATAAAAGTTATGTTCTAAGCACACTTGTTGCTTTTAGGTCCTTTTGAGAATAAATAAGCTTTTTGGGACAAATTTATTTGTCCCAATGGCTTATTTATTCTCAAAAGCTTCACGCTAAGCGTGAAGAACCAAGCATTCGCTTGGTTACGACCTAAAAGCTAATAGCAACAATCTTTTAGAATAGAGCGTTTTTAAAACAAACATATATGGAGGAATTTAAAATGACAACGAAAACTTACACAATTACAGATGAAACAGGTATCCATGCACGTCCAGCTACAACATTAGTTAATACTGCTAGTAAATTTGATGCCGAAATTTCTTTAGAACATAAAGGTAAGAGTGTGAACTTAAAATCAATTATGGGTGTCATGTCTTTAGGTATTGCTAAGGGTGCGCAAATTACGATTTCAGCAGAAGGTAATGATGCTGAAGCTGCAATCGCTGCACTTGATGAGGTTATTAAAGGTGGTTTAGGCGAATAATGTCAGTTACAATAAACGGAATTGCTGCTTCAAGTGGAATTGCTATAGCTAAAGCGTTTAAATTAGAAAATGCTCATTATAAAATTGAACAAAAGCAAGTAGACTCGATAGAACATGAAATTCAAAAACTAGAAAAAGCATTAGAAAAAGCTCGTGAAGAAGTTAGTGCCATTAAAGATCATACTGAAAAAGAAATGGGCAAGGACAAGGCTGAAATTTTTGCAGCGCATCTTCTTGTTCTTTCAGACCCAGAACTTGTCAACAATGTAAAAGACAAAATTACTACTGAAAAAGTTAATGCAGAAAAGGCAATGGACGATGTCTCGGGAATGTTTATCTCCATGTTTGAGAGCATGGATAATGAATATATGCGAGAACGTGCAGCAGATATTAGAGATGTATCAAAGCGAGTCATTGGTCATTTATTAGGGGTGCAAACAACTTCACTTGCCTCAATTAACGAGGAAGTAATTATTATCGCGGAGGATTTAACACCCTCAGATACGGCACAATTAAATCGCCAATTTGTAAGAGGGTTTGCCACTGATATTGGTGGTCGGACATCGCATTCAGCAATCATGTCACGTTCATTAGAATTACCAGCAGTCGTTGGAACAAAAACAGCAACAGACCAAATCGAAGCCGGAACAACAGTCATTGTCGATGGTATTGATGGCGTTGTTATTGTCAATCCAACAGCTCAAGAAGTGGCAGATTACCTGGCTAAAAAGACTGCTTATGAAGCACAAAAGTCAGAATGGGCGAAGCTTGTTAACGAACAAACGATTTCAAAAGACGGGCAACATGTAGAGCTTGCAGCAAACATTGGGACTCCTGCAGACTTAGAAGGCGTTATTAACAATGGAGCTGAAGGAATTGGTCTATACAGAACTGAGTTCTTATACATGGGCCGAGATAAGTTGCCAACGGAAGAAGAACAGTTTGAAGCTTATAAAACTGTTGTCGAAAAAATGGCAGGTAAGCCTGTTGTTATTAGAACATTAGATATTGGTGGCGATAAAGAGCTTCCTTATCTTGATTTACCAAAAGAAATGAATCCGTTTTTAGGTTACAGGGCAATTCGCTTATGCCTTGATGAAAAAGAGATCTTTCGAACACAGCTAAGAGCACTACTGCGTGCAAGTGCATTTGGTAATCTAAAAGTAATGTTCCCGATGATTGCTACTTTAGAGGAATTACGTCAGGCAAAGCAAATGTTAGCTGAAGAGAAAGAAAAGTTAAAGGAAGCTGGAGTGGCTGTATCTGAAGCGATGGAAGTTGGTATTATGGTTGAAATTCCATCAACCGCTGTTAATGCTGATCTTTTTGCAAAAGAAGTAGACTTCTTCAGTATTGGAACGAATGATTTAATCCAATACACAATGGCAGCAGATCGGATGAATGAGCAAGTTTCTTACTTGTACCAGCCTTATAATCCAGCCATTTTACGCCTAGTAAACATGGTTATTAAAGCAGCACACCAAGAAGGTAAATGGGCCGGAATGTGTGGAGAAATGGCCGGCGATGAAGTAGCGATTCCATTGTTACTTGGGTTAGGATTAGATGAGTTTAGTATGAGTGCAACTTCAATCCTTCCTGCACGAAGTCAAATCAAAAAATTATCAAAAGAAGAGCTAAGTTCACTTGTAGCAGAAGCTCTAAGTCTTGGTACTTCAGATGAAGTTGAAAACCTAGTTAGAGCAAAGGTACTAGAAAAGTAACAGATAACAAACCTCACATTAATTGTGAGGTTTTGTTGATTAGGAAAAAGGCTTTCATCTGAATTTTATCATCCATTATTTTCGCTACTAAGTTCTAAATGTAGCTGCGTAGAAACCATTCGCAACTACATTTATTTAGATTGATATAGCTCGATTAGAGAAATTATGAAATTCACTCATATGGTAGAATATTTGAGAGGTGAAATACATGAATCAGAAACAGCAAATCATTTTTTTGATCTAGATGGTACGCTACTTGATCATAACAAGCAGGTACCGAAATCTGCGAAAGAGGCTATTAAGGAATTGAAAATAAGAGGACACGAGGTAGCAATAGCAACTGGGCGTGCGCCATTCATGTTTAAAGAATTAAGAGAAGAACTTGAAATTCATACATACGTGAGTTTTAACGGCCAATACGTTGTTGTAGATGGTCAAGAAGTATTTAAAAATCCCTTACAAAAAGATAAATTAAAGTCATTGTCAGAGTTTGCCTTAATAAACAAACACCCTATTGTTTATCAAGACCATTTAGGAATGAAATCAACGACAGAGCTAGACCATCGACTAAAACAATCTGTAAACTCTTTGAAAAGCTATTATCCAGAAACCGACCCGCTCTATTTTTCTGAACGGGAAATTTATCAATCATGGCTAGTATGCAAAGAAGCGGAGGAACACCCTTACATTAGCAGGTATGCAGATTTTACTTTTATTCGCTGGCATGAACAGGCGTTAGATGTAGTGCCCACAGGTGGCTCAAAAGCGAGAGGAATTGAAGCGGTCATAAATCACCTAGGGGTTCATCCTGATCATGTGTATGCCTTTGGTGATGAGTTAAATGACATTGAAATGCTGACCTCCGTAAAAAATAGTGTGGCAATGGGAAATGCCTCTGCTTATGTAAAAAAAGCAGCAAAACACGTAACTAAGAATGTTGATGAAGATGGTATTCTTCATGGTCTTCAGTTAGTAGGATTATTAAAGTGATAGGGGGAGAACGATGGTACGTTTCGGAGTAGTTGGAACAAATTGGATAACTGAAAGCTTTATTGAAGCGGCTAGCAAACATAAAGATTTTAAACTTACTGCCATATACTCAAGAACTGAAGAAAGAGCAAAGGAATTCTCCAGCAAATACCAGGTAGAAACAATTTTCACTTCACTTGAGGAAATGGCCAAAAGTAGTGAAATTGATGCGGTTTATATTGCAAGTCCAAATTCTTTTCATGCCAATCAAGCTTGTTTGTTTATGAAACACCATAAACATGTCCTTTGTGAAAAACCAATGGCCTGTAATGTCAAAGAGCTTCAACTGATGATCGATACTGCAAAGGCAAACAATGTTTTGCTCATGGAAGCATTGAAAACGACTTTCGTTCCAGCCTTTTCTGTTATTAAAAATCATTTAGCGAAAATCGGACCTGTGAGACGTTACGTTGCATCATATTGTCAATATTCCTCTCGCTATGATCGCTATAAAGAGGGGATTATTCTTAATGCATTTGACCCGAAATTTTCAAATGGCTCATTAATGGATATTGGAATTTACTGTATTTTTCCATTAGTCTCTTTGTTCGGCGAGCCTAAGAATGTTAAGGCTATTGGACATAAGTTAGATACTGGAGTTGACGGTGAAGGAAGCTTGATTCTTGAATATGATCAAATGGATGCGGTAATTATGCATTCGAAAATATCAAATTCATATCTTCCAACAGAGATACAGGGAGAATTGGGGACTATTATAATCGACAAACTAAATCCTCCTGAAAAAGTCGAGATTAAGTACCGGGATGGATCGACAGAAGTATTAATTGAAGTTCAAGAAAGCAATCCAATGTATTATGAAGTTGAGGAGTTTATTAGGTTAATTATAGAGAAACAGTTGGAATCATCAGTAAATACACATCAAAATTCTCTGCTAACATTGAAAATTATTGATGAAGCAAGAAAACAAATCGGCATCATTTATCCAGCTGATTCCGAGCTTTAGTAATGTTTTTTAATAACTACTGTAAAAAGGATGCGGATGAGTTTTCTCCGTGTCTTTTTTGTAGTTTAAGACATAATAACTGTCTAGCTCTAGCCAGATAGGCGGGCGCATTGCGCTTTTCTAAATGTCAACTTAGTTACCTTGTATTTCCTTAATTAGACGATAGGAGTCAAATTTTTGAGTTAGGGTATCCTACTTGTTAAAAGAATCAGTTTTTTTCTGATATGAATTTAAGGAGGATATAACTTGAAGAATGCATTCGGAACGTTACAAAAAGTCGGTAAAGCATTAATGACACCAGTAGCGATTTTACCTGCTGCAGGTATCTTGCTAGCTATCGGAAATGCATTGCAAAATCCAGATTTAGTTAGACGTTTGCCTGTTCTTGAAACAGGTTGGTTCCCAATGATATCGAATGTCATGGAGCAATCCGGGGGAATTGTTTTTGCAAATTTAGCACTACTATTTGCAGTTGGTGTAGCGATTGGGTTAGCTAAAGGGGATGGGGTAGCAGCCCTAGCCGCAATTATTGGTTACCTAGTCATGAATGTGACAATGGGAGTGCTCTTAGGGGTAACTCCAGAAATGGTGGCAACTGATCCAGGTTATGCAAATGTACTTGGAATAAATACCCTTCAAACAGGTGTCTTTGGCGGGATTATCATAGGTGTTTTAGCAGCTTATCTCTTTAATCGTTATTTTGAAATTGAATTACCGTCATACTTAGGCTTTTTTGCAGGTAAACGATTTGTACCGATTATTACTGCAGTATCAGCCTTAATTGTTGGGATCGCGATGATATATATTTGGCCAATCGCCCAACAAGGCTTAAACGTACTTTCACATAATATGGTTGATACGAATCGAACTCTTTCCGCCTTCATCTTTGGTGTCATTGAGCGGGCGTTAATTCCGTTTGGTTTACACCATATTTTCTATGCACCATTTTGGTTTGAGTTTGGTTCTTACACGAATATAGCCGGTGAAATTGTTCGTGGGGACCAACGCATCTTCTTTGAACAAATCAAGGATGGAGTCGAGCTTACAGCTGGAACATTCATGACTGGTAAGTTTCCGTTTATGATGTTTGGTCTACCTGCAGCAGCCCTAGCGATCTACCATTGTGCGAGACCTGATCAAAAGAAGATCGTTGCTGGGATTATGGCGTCAGCGGCACTCACATCATTTTTAACGGGGATCACAGAACCAATTGAATTTTCATTTCTGTTTGTTGCACCAGTTCTGTTTGGAATCCACACGGTTTTTGCTGGTCTATCATTTATGATCATGCACATTCTCAATGTAAAAATCGGGATGACGTTCTCAGGAGGAATTATTGACTATTTCCTTTTTGGAATACTTCCAAATCGAACAGCCTGGTGGCTTGTCATACCAGTTGGCTTAGTGTTTGCAGTTATTTACTATTTTGGTTTCCGTTTTGCGATTACAAAGTGGAATTTAATGACGCCAGGGCGTGAGGCAGTATCTGCTGACGAGGGAACTGCGCCTAATAGCCCACAGAGTGATTTACCATTCGAAGTATTAGAGGCTATGGGTGGAAAAGAGAATATTTCGCACTTAGACGCTTGTATAACTAGACTTCGTGTTTCAGTTAAAGATATACAGAATGTTGATAAAAATCGTCTTAAGCAATTAGGGGCAGCAGGGGTTATGGAAGTAGGAAACAATATTCAAGCGATCTTTGGGCCAAAATCAGACACGATTAAAGGTCAAATGCAAGATATTATTAACGGTAAAAGACCAATTCCAAAACCTGTTTCTCCAGAAATTGAAAATCAGGAGCAAATTGAAGATGTATTCCCAGATGTGCTGGAAAACGAAGATGTGGCAAAGAGACATAGCGGTTTTTCAAACGAAATCTCATCACTATTAAATCCAATCAATGGGGAGATAATATCTATTACCGAAGTTCCTGATCAGGTGTTTTCTCAAAAATGATGGGAGACGGTTTTGCAATCGTTCCTTCGGATGGAAAGGTTTTTGCACCCGTTGCAGGGGAAATTGTTAATCTATTCCCAACAAAACATGCAATTGGCATTAAATCAACAGGTGGTCTCGAAGTATTAATTCACTTCGGAATAGACACAGTTAATCTAAAAGGTGAGGGGTTTAAAACTCACGTACAACAAGGAGACCGTATAACACAAGGACAGTTGCTTTTAGAAGTAGATCTTAGCTTTGTCAAAGAACGTGTTCCTTCACTTGTTACTCCAGTTATCTTTACAAATTTAGAAGCTAAAGACAGCATTGTCATTAATCAAAAGGAAAAACCCCAGCAAAAAAAGAGGGAATTCTCACGTTGAAAAAAGAATAATAAATTCCTAGAAGAGGCTGAACGTTTACGGGACAGCCTCTTTGTTTCGTTTGAGGCCTATACCAATATTTACTCCGATTAGGTTACTACGTAAAAGCAAATAGTTATTATATTAGGCTGTTTTTCGTAAAGTTTATTTCTTATTTAGTAAAGTAGGCTCTTTATTTTGACATGGGGTGAGATAAGCGTGAGAAAAATAATTATTTTGTTATGTTTGCTTTTGTGGGTCCAACCATTTACTTCAGGTACATATGCTAACGAGTCAGAAGCGAAGCTTACGTTTCTAGTCAAAGCATCTAGTCATTCATTATTCCAGTCTGTACTATCTGTTAATTCGGGATCATTATATCAGTCCTTGATTACCTCCAAACCACTTCAAAAAGTATCTGAATTACCACATACCAATAATTATCTATTAATTGAAGATATGGATGAAATAAGGATTTTCCTAATGGATGAACATGGGGATGTTTTTGATATGCTACGTAAAGAGAAGGTAGCGGTGCCAGTAACTACTGCCAAAAAATTATATGTATATTTTAAGGTGTTAGAGGGAAAACATTTCGGCAAGCTCCTTGATTGGACTGAAGTTGATGAACGCTTACCGAAATATTCAACATATAGAATTACTGATTTAGAGACAGGATTAAGCTTTCAGGCACAAAGAAGAGCCGGAAGAAATCATGCGGATGTTCAACCGTTAACAAGAAAAGACACAAAAATAATGAAAGAGATTTATGATGGAGAATGGAGCTGGAAAAGACGAGCGATTGTTGTTCATGTTGATGATCAGAAAATAGCAGCATCAATGCACGGGATGCCACATGGAGCAGGGGCATTGGCAAATGGATTTCCTGGCCATTTTTGTATACATTTCAAAGACAGTGTTACCCATAAAACGAGAAAAAAGGATCTGTCTCACCAGGTTATGGTCTATAAGGCAGCCGGACTTCTTCCCGAATTTGTAAATCAGCTTAGCGCTCAGGAAGTCATTGAGTTATTTTTCATCAGCTTAAATCAGCAGGATCTTGATCTGCTAAAACTGATCTATCATGGTTATGACAAAAACTATTCAATTCTTCTTGAAGACATTGAATTGGTTAGGATTATGGATAAGAAATTGGTCCCTTCCTTAGAAACCGATCTTGTCCTTGAAATGCCTGTGACTTATAAAATTAAGGAAAAAGACAAAGCGGAAGTCGAGAAAACATATGTATTTAAAGCTCAAAGAGAATCCCCGACTGGTCGTTGGGTTCTTGTGGATGTACCCGGTCAGTAAATGAAAAGAGGCTGGGACAAAAGTGTCTGACACCACGCGGATCCTACTAAGTATAGACAATCAGATTAATAATATGTCTACATGCGGTGCCTAGCGGTGTCTGACACTTTGTTTTGTCCCAGCCTCTTCTAACTTATTGTGCAGGAGAACTAATTTTTTGTTCATATACAGCAGGATCGATAACTTCGTCTTCCCTGAGTATGGTTTTGCGGTTTCGGTATAATAGAACTGCTGCTAACCCAAATGACAAGAGATCAGCGACTGGAAAAGCGATCCAAACACCATTTACTCCGAAGAAGTGTGGCAGTATCAGTACTAATGGAATTAAGAATAAAATTTGGCGTGACATTGATAAAATAAGTGACTCTTTCACTTTTCCTAAGGCTTGAAAGATCCCGCCACAAATGACTGGAACACCTATTAAGAAGGCGGTCGCAAACAAAATTCTAATAGCTTCAGAACCGGCTTTGATTACCTCCGGGTCTGCAGAGAACATCATCAAGAAATACTTAGGAAAAATCATCATAATCACAAAGATAGCAGTAGATAAAATTGTTGAGACTTTTAAACCAATCCAAATCGTTTCCTTCATCCGAGAGAAGTTATTGGCACCAAAATTATAGCCGACAATTGGTTGCATTCCTTGCATAATTCCGACGAGTGGCATGAGCATAAACATTGAAATTCTCTGGACAATGCCAAACAAACCTACATGGAACTCACTTCCAAAGCGAATGAGCATAGCATTAATTGCAATAAACATTATTCCGCCTGCCGCCTGCTGCATAAAGCCTGGTAAACCTACTGAAAATACTTCTTTAATAATCGCAAAATTTGGTTTTAGGTCTACTAATCTCAGTGAAAGTGAGCTTTTACCTGTAAGGAAATATTGTAGATAAAGGACCGTAATGACTCCTTGGGATAGTACCGACGCATAGGCCGCCCCTTTAACGCCCATATCAAAACCAAAAATAAAGATAGCATCTAAAATAATATTAAGAACCGAAGAAATAATCATGATATTCATCGAAAAGCGGGCATTTCCCTCAGAACGAACAATGCTATTTGTTGCAAAACCAAAAGAAAAAAGAAATGTTCCAATTAAGATTGGAAACATGTAATCATAAGAATATCCAAGGATATCAGGTGTTGCCCCAAACAAAACGAGCATCGGCTCTAAAATTGTAAAGGCTCCGATTATCCCAATAATACTTACCAAAATAATCATGGTGATAATATTCCCAAAAACTTGGTTAGCTTCATTTTCTCGCTTGGCTCCAAGCCTTCTCGAGATAACTGAAGCACCACCGATACCCATGGCGACGGAAATGGCCATAATAATCATAATGACTGGAAATGAAATTGTTAAGCCAGCAACAGCAGAAATTCCAACAGCATATGAGATGAAAATCGTATCAACAATATTGTATAAGGCCATTACGAACATTCCAACCATGGCTGGAATAGAAAGGTTTCTTAATAATTTAGGAATTGGTTCACTTCCTAAGCGTTCACTTTGAATTTTTTGTTGCATCTCTATTCTCCTCATTATCTACAAGTAGATTTTTCTTCATTCGTTGTAAGGCGGAAAGGAATAATTGTTTTTCAGAATTAGAGAAGCCCCTCAATAATTCTGCATCCATATCTTGGCTTCCTAACCAGAGCTTTTCTTCAAGTTCTCTTCCCTTTTTAGTTAAGGTAATCACTTTGGAACGGCGATCGTTGTCACTATCTTGTTTGTCAATCAGTTGTTTCTTTAGCATCGATTCAATAATTCCATTCATTGTGGAACCCTTGATATATAAGCGATTTTGTAATTCTGTTTGCAATTGTTCACCATGATTGACAAGCATGTACAAAACTTTTGCTTGTGAAACGGTTAGATCATAGTCTGATAGCTTATCATTATAATTATTTTGAATAAAATGGGCTACAACACCTATATGATAGCCAATATTCTCCTCTATATTTCGAATCATGAAATGTTAGCCTCCTAAGTAAATCTGTTTTCAATTGTAACAAACTTACAAGCTAGAAATCAAACATTATTATTTTTATAACTCCCCAGTAATTAGTCGCTTTTTTTAGCAAAAGGTTGCACTGACAATATGTTTTATAAATGGATTGAAGGTATGCTTCAATGAGTTGATTTGATCGTGCTGATTAAGACAAGAGACAGAGTCATCTTATTAATATTCTTTGTGTGTTTTTGCAGATTTGCACAAAAATTAGTTGTTAAATTTAAGAAAAAACAAATTAAGCTTTTTCGTAATAACAATATGCTTTTAGACCTAGCCAAGCATTAAGCTGTTTAGGTAAACTTAACATCACTAATAGGCAACTAACATGTTTGTAATAAATTTGAAATGTTCTTGTAACCTTTACTTTTTACTGTCGACTAAGAATATGAAAGCAAAAATAAATCATAAAAAATATATTATTAAAAATTTTGGAGGAATGAAAGATGAAAAAGTATTCAAAAGTAATATCTAGTATTGCATTAGCAGCATTACTTATGGCCGCATGTGGCACAGGAGATACAAACAATAAAGAAGTAGTAGGTGGTAGCACTGGTACTGGGTACGAAAAGCCAGCTGAAAATCCCGATGGTACAATTATTAAAGAAGATGCCATTGCCGTAGAAATGGTAGCAAAAGAAAATGCAGATATGAAGTACCTATTTAAGCTAGTAAATACAACTGATAAGGAGATCGAGTTAAGTTTTGCAAGCTTACAAGAGTTTGATTTCATTATTAAAGGACTGGATGGGAAAAAACTTCATCAATATTCAGATGAAATGATGTTTGGAGAAGCCTTTGTAGAGAAAACACTTCCAGCTAATGGTGAGCTTGTTTTGAAATCGACTTAACAGAGGTGCTTTCTACTTTAGAAAGTGGTGTTTATTCACTAGAAATCTGGTCATCTGCTAGAGAAAGTGATGGTCTTCGAACAGAGATTGAACTAGCATTAAGCACAGATACTATAGCTAATATTACAACTGCAACTGCTTTATTAAATGGGATCATTGATAATAATTCGATTGAAATGCAAGATGCGGCAGGAAATATAACGGTATATCGGCTTTCAGAAGATGTAAAGACGTATATAGAAAGCATTCCAGAAAACGAAAAAGTAACAATTAAGTATTATGAAGAAAATGGTCAGTTAATCATCACAAGTATTATCGTAGATTAATTTATGGCAGAGCAAAATCGCATCTCTTCCATTTAAGATTATAAAAAAGCGGATCGTCCTTAAGGATGATCCGCTTTTACATAGTAGTAAAACCATCTTGTGACTGGAATAGCTACGATGTAAAACAAAAAAGAATACCATAGTTTCCACTCTGAATATGTCAAGTATCCTGATAGAACTGTAGTCCACTCGAATACTGTAGAAATGATGACCCAAACGAGCCAATACGGGATAAAGTGTAGGAATTTTTTTGGCATGAAATTAATGAAAATGATCCCAAACAATGGTGACATGATCAGCTTCAGGCCTAATGCTTCTGGGCTAATTTGGGTTTCTCCAACGAAATAATATAATCCAACTAGATGTCCAAGAAATAAGTCTACTACTATTTCTATATAGGATACAAAGATCCAAATGACTAGCATATCACTTCTTTTCATACGCTTAGGCATAAACCAAACAAGGATAGCAAGAATGGCGGTAACAATGTAGGTATACTCCAAGAAAATTTGCCCCTTTGGTAAAATTAATTGTAATTTAATGAGTTTCATCATTCCCACTAAGTCAAGCTAATGTAGTTGAGTGTAAACCAATCGAACTACAAAGGGTAATATAGTTTGAATAAGAAATTCACTCAGTTACAAGACCATTATTTTCAGTAAAGGGCATTTGTATACCTCTATTAAACATAGGAAGAAACTATAGTTCCTTAGAAGTATTGTCTTTAAATGAGATTACCAGGTAGGAATTGTATTCGTCTTAACTGTTTTAATATTCTTTAACAACCAGCTCTGATTTTCTATTTCCGTCATTTTTGAAGCGACTTCCTCTGCTAGTTCGAGGTATTTTTCTTGTGCCCTCTGGTCGCCTTGCACGGTAGCAGCCCGAGCCATTGCCTCATAGGCAAACCCCAAATCTAATTCACCAAGTTCATTAATTAAACACAGTTCTAATGACTTCTTTGCATGATAGAGGGCAGGTTCGCTTCTCTTTAAAAGAGCATACACTCTAGAGATTTGCCATTCGCCTCTTGCAAAATTCAACGATGTTCCTACATACCCCCAATGAAAACGTGAGGCATTTGCTGCATAAATCATTTTTTCGTCATCTTCTGCTGTTCTCTCGCTTTTCTCGATTAAATCCCATGTTAGATTAAATAAATCTTTAGCTAGCTTTAGATGAATGTCATTAGTAACTTCTTTAATTTCCATCATGTACCTCCAATAATAGTGATATCTATAGCATAATAGAAAACTAAAGAAAGACAAGGCTGTAGGGAATTACTTTTCATAACTAGGAACAAAACGTCCTCGCTTTTTAAAGACATCCTGATAATCTGTCGCCTCTTGAAGTGCCTGTTCCTCTGCCTTAATTCTTACAGAAAGAATTAAGGCATTGCACAACGTAAAAATAAGAGCTGTCCAATATGCTTGGAAAATCAGGGGAAGCAAGGCTATTTCCGTAATTACGATAAAATAATTGGGGTGGCGCATAAACCGATAAGGGCCTTTAGCAATGACTTTTGCCCCAGGAAGTACCATTATTCTTGTATTCCAAAACGGTCCTAAAGAAGTCAGAGCCCATACTCTTCCAAATTGTGCAAACAGAAAAATGATGAAAGGTATGATCACCCAGTTAGCGAAAGAAGGTTTGTTAAGTGTTACCTCTGTAAGTAACGAAATGAAGAAAAGGGCATGTAAAATAACAATAAATTTATAGTGTTCACGTCCTACTTCATATCCCCCTTTTTTAATGATCCAAATTGCATTCCGCTTGGCAATGAAAAGCTCAATGATCCGCTGTGAAATTACAAAGAATATAAAAATATAAAACCCAATCATGAATAAAACCCCTTCCATTCAAGTAGTACAAGTTCAGAGGAAAAGCCCGGGCCAAGAGCGGCCATTAAACCTAAATCGCCATTTCCGTGTTCTTTTTTCATAATTTCTTCAAGGACATAAAGAACTGTTGGCGAGGACATATTACCGTGCTGCTTTAATATTTGTTGGCTAACTTGAGTCATTTTAGGATCGAGTTGAAGTGCCTCAATGTAAGCATCAATCACCTTTTTTCCACCAGGGTGTGCAATAAACTCTGTAAGATCTTGAAATGTAATGTTTTGTGCTTGCAAAAATCTCTCAACATTTGGTTTTAACCATTTTTTTATAATATTAGGAATATCTCTTGAAAAAACGACATGTAAACCATTGTCCTTTACTTCCCAGCCCATGACATCTTCAGAATTTGGCATCAATGTTGCTTGTGTTCCTAAAATTCTTGGCTGAAGTGTCTGTTTTAGCAGGCTGAGAGAACTGGAGTTTTTACCCATAATTAAGCAGCATGCCACCCCGTCAGCAAAAAGCGATGTCCCAATAAGATTACTTTTCGAACGATCATTCCGTTGGAAGGTGAGGCTACAAAGTTCAACACAAACAACTAGTACATTTGCCTCAGGATATGCCTGACAATAGTCAAACGCTCTAGAAACACCAGAAGCTCCACCAGCACAACCGAGGCCCCAAAGTGGAATTCGCTTTGTATAAGGAGAAAAAGGTAGGGCATTCATAATACGAGCGTCTAAGCTAGGGGTTGATAACCCAGAACTAGAAACAACTATTAGCGCATCAATTGCATTTTCAGCTATTTTGTCTTTAAGAAACACATTGTTATCTAAACAATGTTTAATTGCTTCAACACTAAAGGATGTCGCTAATTCGATGTACAAATCATTACGTTCTTGAAAAGAATGCTCTTGCCGAAACCACTTTAAAGGAACGGCAAATTGTCTTTCTTCTATTTGACCATTTGAAAAAACAGTTAATAAGCGCTCAAGATCATGAAAGTTATCACCAAACAATTCTCTAGCAAACTCTGTTGTCACCTCTTGCTTTAGGGTATGAGGTGGTTTAAAAGTACTAACTGAAGCAATAATAGACATACTATTCACCACTTTTTTTCAGGATAATGCAATTAGCATTACCAAAAAGTGGTTATTCATTCATAACCATTTTTTAAGAACAATTTGTGAAATTTTATTTCTTAAAACTAAATATTTAAGAAATAAAATTTTATTTTCTGTAGTAAAAAGAAATTTTATTTCGTATAATCATAATAAATATAAAATAATTTTCATTTAGGAGGTCATTTTTGTGATCCACGGTGTTATTCCTGCAGTACTTACTCCATTTACAACGAACGGAGATGTGAATGAAAAGGCGTTACGTAACTATGTTAATTTCTTGATAGAAAAAGGCGTACATGGACTATTCCCATTAGGAACAAATGGATCTGGTCCACTAATGTCTGTGGCAGACCGTAAGAAAGTAATCACGATTGTTGTGGAAGAAACAAACAATCGAATTCCCGTTATTGTGCATACTGGAGCAATCTCGACAGATGAAACAATCGAAATGACAAAACATGCTGCAGAAGCTGGAGCAGATGCAGCAGCAATCGTTACACCTTGGTATTTTCCGCATGACGATATTTCCTTGGAACTGCATTTTTCAGCAGTAGCAGAAGCAATCCCGAATTTACCATTGTACTTATATAACATCCCTGGCAATGCTAAAAACGAGCTGAAGCCAAAGCTTGTCCAGAAATTAGCAGCAAAACATCAGAATATAAGAGGTATCAAAGACAGTTCTAAGGATTTATCTCGTTTGCAAGATTATATATTTTCACTTGGTGATGGGTATGAGATTGTTGTTGGAACAGATGCCTTAGTGTATCCAGCTTTAGCAATGGGTGCAACTGGGGTGGTTTCTGCTGTAGGTAATTGTTTTCCAGAAGTGATGGTAGAGCTTTACGAGGCTTATCAAGCAGGCGATATGAAAAAAGCAAAAGAACTTCAATACCGTGCGAACCAAGTTCGTGATGTTTTGAAATTAGGTTCATACATTACACCATATTACGAAGCGTTAAGACTACGTGGGCTTGATATCGGAGAAGTGAAATTGCCACTACGATCATTAACTGAAACGGAAAAAGATGCATTAAAAACAGGTTTACAAGCGCTTAACTTACTTTAAGTATATGCGTACTTTTGCTATAACAAATCAAATTCAAAAGTTAAACTCTCGGTTCATATAAAACTATTTTTGAGGAGATGTAGAAAATGGAAAACAAATTATCACAAATTGCCCCATTTACGAGAGCGATTTTAAAAGCTCATTTATGTTCATGTGGCGTTGATTATAAAAATATGGACAAACCAGTAATAGCAATAGCGAATTCGTGGAATGAGATCGTTCCTGGTCATGTTCATTTGCGCGAGCTAGCAGAACGTGTAAAAAAAGGTGTTCGTGAAGCTGGCGGACTTCCACTAGAGTTCAATACGATAGCTGTTTGTGACGGAATTGCCCAAGGACATGATGGAATGAAGTATTCATTACCTAGTCGCGAGACAATTGCTGACAGTGTGGAAATCATGGTGAAAGGCCATGGCATGTTTGATGGAATGGTTGTTTTAAGTTCTTGTGATAAAATTGTTCCTGGAATGATGATGGCAGCAGCACGTTTAAATTTACCTAGTTTAGTAGTTTTAGGCGGTGTCATGCCTAACCATATTAAACCTTATGAATCAAAAGCAGCTAGAAAGGATTTCTTAGCAGGCAAACTTGATGAGGAAGGTTTAGTGAAGATTACAAACCAATACTATCCGAGTGCTGGAGCTTGTCCATTTTTAGGAACTGCTAATACAATGCAAGGACTTTCAGAAGCGTTAGGTATGGCTTTGCCAAAGACTTCTTGGATGCAAGCACTTTCTGATGAGCAATTAGACGCAGCCGAGGAAGCGGGTCGTCAAGCAGTTGCTCTTGTACAAAAAGGAATTACACCAAAAGATATCATGACAAAAGAGGCATTTGAAAATGCAATTTCAGTACTACTGGCAATGGGTGGATCTTTAAACGCTTGCCTACACTTACCTGCGATCGCCCATGAATTAGGATTAGAACTACCATTTAGCTTATTTGATGAGATTAGCCGCAAAGTACCATTCTTAGCTGGAGTAACCCCAAATAATAACGAATATACAACAAATGATTTACAAAGAGCAGGAGGAATGCCAGCTTTAATGCAAGAGTTGCGTTCATTGTTACACCTTGAGGCTCTAACAGTCAATGGAAAGTCGGTTGGAGAAAATATTGAAGGGCATGATGTATTAGACCGTGAGATTATTTATGCTCTGGAAACGCCAATCAATAAAGAAGGTGGCATTGCAGTTCTAAAAGGTAATTTAGTAGAAGACGGTGCGTTAATAAAGCAATCAGCTGTTTCTAAAGACTTGTTGACCTTCTCAGGACCAGCGAAAGTATTTAATTCTGAAGAAGATTTTGTTGCTGCATATGAAGCTGACAAAATATTTGAAGGCGATGCCGTTGTTATTCGTTATGAAGGACCAAAAGGTGGGCCAGGAATGCGTGAGCTACACCGCTGTACAGAAGTATTAGGTAAGTTTGATCGTGTCGCTCTAATTACTGATGGACGATTTTCAGGAGCAAGTGCCGGACTCTCAATTGGTTATGCAAGTCCAGAAGCAGCAGAAGGAGGCACTTTAGCACTGGTCGAGGATGGAGATATCATAAAGATTGATATTCCAAATCGTTCTATCCAACTAGAAGTAACGGAGGTAGAGTTAGCTAAGCGTGCAGAAAGCCTAGAGGTTTTAAAGCGAGAAGCAAGTAAATACCTACGGATGTATGCCAACACTGCTTCATCAGCAGCTACTGGTGGGATAAGAAAACTTTAGAAGTAATGAAACTCCCTTTTGCCATAACGGGTTCAGTTTCCTGTCGCAAAACCCGAAAATGCAAACGAAAATGTAGCACAATTTGTAGGGTGTTTTGTATCTGTTTTTGCAACCAAAAAAGAGGCTCAGTTCACTATTCTGAGCCTTTTTGGTTGCCTGTTGAATGCCCCCGAAATCTTTTGCTCCTTCCCCAATCATAAAAGAACGGAACCAGATGAGGGAATCAGCAGGGGTTCATAAATAAGCGGTGAAATTTCCCTTATTTAAAAAATAGCACTAAAAATAGCTTAAATAGACGGAATAATTCCGACTATTTACTCAAAAAACGTGAAAATGGTTGATTTTGCTTTGCTTAACCGGAAAATCTCCGCTTATTTCCCCTGTACCGAACTCTATCTGCAATTTAACCGGAAAATCTACGGTTATTTTAAATTTTTCGTAAGATAAATTGTATATCAACTTGAGGCTAAAATTGTGGGGGTACAACAGCTATTGTACCCCTACATTCTGGAGTGCATTTCACTATACAAATTTTTATGTTATCCCTACCCAAATGGCTTTACACCAATAAAAATTGAGTGTAAATTTGCACTCATTTTGACTTGCATTTTTAATGTTTGTGATAGGAAACGGAACCCATTACTTTTGCCAAGGGAGTTTTTTTACAAAAGTAAATATCATTCTATTGACGAAGAACTAGAGGACGGATTTAATATGCAAGAAAAGTCAAGAAGAAACAAGCAAAATTGTAGCAGAAATCCCTCCAAACCAATTTGTAAAGCGCATTCCCATAAAAAGCTATCAAAGTAGGAAGATCCCAATTATACTACTAGTAATACTAATTAAAGGGGATCTCTACATGAATGTGAAAATAAAAAAAGCTGCTCTACATGATAAAGAACTCATCAAAAATTTAATGCAATTTTACTTTTACGATTTTTCGGAATTCGTGGAGGCACATGTGGAGGAGGATGGTCGCTTTGGTGATTATCCCTATTTGGATAGCTATTGGGAGGAGAAGACGAGATTTCCTTATCTAGTAGAAGTGGATGGAAAGTATGCTGGCTTTGTGTTGGTGAGACAAATTGAGGAAAATGAAAGAACATATTTTTCAATTGCTGAGTTTTTCATTATGAAAAAGTCTCGCCGTACAGGGGTAGGAAGAGTTGTAGCGACTGAAATGTTCAGCTTACACCCAGGGAATTGGGAAGTGTTTCAAATTGAAAAAAACGTGCCAGCCCAGTATTTTTGGCGTAAGGTTATATCTGAATACACAAATGGTAATTTTACAGAGAGAACAGTCGATAAAAAAGTCATTCAAGAGTTTAAAAGTTAGTAACTTTAAATTGGAATTAGCGTCTAAATAATAAAGCTAATTGCCTGAAACGAAAGATAAGCATTAGCATGTTTACGAAAAATTAAGCAGAACTGAGGGATATTGATGGGGAAGTACAAAATATCTGTGTACGGAGTGGTCATTGGACTAGTAATCTCGCTACTCTATTCTAGTTATGTCTATTTTACAACGCCAGACTGGGGGGATTTAGCCTCAATAGCCTCTTTTATCGTTGTTTTTCCTTCTACGCTTCTTATAACAATTACTATTCAGATTATTTTTCTCATAAGAAATAGAAAACGCTAGACTTATTTAGATAACCGATCAATAAACAAAGCAAACGCATGAGATTTTCCAAATCCATGCGTTTTGCTTATACTAATGGTTGCGTTGAAAATTCGCTAAGGTGGTAAAATGAGGTTTCAACGCCATGTACAATTGACGATAGGTTTCATAAAGTTCTCTATATACTTTATGTGATTCACCGTTTGGTTCAATCGTTTGCTTCATTGGAATTGATTGCTTAATTTCTTCTAAAGAAGATGCTTCACCGACGGCAAGAAGGGCAAACCAAGCAGCTCCCCAAGCTGAGCTTTGATGACTTTCAGGTACTTGGACCGGGTGACCAAAGATATCGGCTACAATTTGTAACCACAATGGCGAGCGAGCAAACCCTCCACTTGCAAATAAATGAATAGGTTGTCCAGCAAGGCGCTCTAATGCTTCGCCTACACTATACAGGCTATAAACAACGCCTTCTAGTCCAGCTCGAACTATGTGTTCCTTTTTGTGTGACAACGTTAATCCGATTAAGCTACCACGGGCATTAGCGTCCCAGTATGGTGCCCGTTCTCCGTTTAAAAAAGGCAAGAATAATAAACCGTTAGAACCTGGAGCAACTGAAGAGGCTGATTTTGTTAATAAATCGTAAGCGCTCCCGCCGCGTTGTATCGCTAGTTCTACCTCTTTTTCACCTAACACATCACGAAGCCATTGGAAAACGATGCCACCATTATTTGTAGGTCCACCCATAATCCAACGTTCATCAGTTACCGCGTAACAAAATATCTCTTGTAATTCATCAGTTTTTGGTTTTGATGCCATTTGTCGTATCGCGCCACTTGTTCCAACGGTTATCGCAACATCTCCAGGAGCAATAGCACCAATCCCTAAATTAGCTAATGGTCCATCACTTCCACCAAGGACAAATGGAGTATTCGTATCAAGTCCCATTTCAGAAGCTAACTCATGGCTTAGTCCCTGGCAAATCGTTGTAGGTGCTACTGGTTTGGATAATTGCTCGCGACGGATCCCAGCAACCTTTAGAACTTCCTCGTCCCATTCAAATGAGTGGATATTAAATAATCCTGTGGCAGAGGCGACTGAATAATCGACAACAGCTTCACCGAACCACCTTAATAGTAAAAATTCTTTAATAGAAACAAATTTGTCTGCTTTTTTGTATGGTTCATAGTCCGTTTCTTTCATCCAGACTAATTTACATAAAGGAGACATCGGATGAATAGGGGTGCCTGTCTTTAAATAAATGTCGGTTTGTAAACGGAGCCGTGTTGCCTGCTCGACACTTCTACCATCCGCCCAAATAATCGATGGAGAAAGTGGCATATGTTTTTCATCTATACAAATAAGCGAGTGCATTGCTGTGGATAAACCAACTGCTACCACTTGTTTCTTCTCAGCATTTGCTTTTCTAATAACAGTACCAATAGCCTCAATGGCCGCTTTTTCGATAACAAGTGGATCTTGCTCCGCCCAGGATGGTTGAGGATGATGAACAGGGTAAAGGCTTTCGCTTTCCTCAATGACAAGCCCGTTTTTTTGAAATAAGACTGCTTTGGCACTGGTGGTGCCAATATCTAGACCAATAACTAAATTTTCCATAAGAGACACTTCCTTAAACTATAGACGTTTTAATGATATCGCTGAACGAATTTTTGTTAATGTATGTTTCATTAAGTCTTTTCTTGCAATACTAATGTTTACATACAATGCATCAATAATACTTAATTGGGCAAGTCTTGAGGAAAGCGCTTCTGACCGATATTCTGTCTCATCGCTAACAGTATAAAGTGTAATATCAGCGCCTTGGCTCAGAGGTGACTTAGCTAAAGTAGTAATAGCAATGGTAGTTGCACCTGCATTTTTGGCTACCTCTAAGACTTCAAGCATATCCTTGTTTGATCCAGAGTGGGAAATTAATACTGCAACATCATTCTTTCCTAGTAACGATGCCGACATGATTTGTAAATGAGAATCAGTGTAGGCAACAGAATGAAAACCTGTTCTGAGGAATTTATGGTGAGCATCTTCAGCAACAGATCCTGAGCCCCCATTACCGTAGAACTCAATTTTTGTTGCGTTAAGAATTGCTTGAACAGCCGCTTTAAAATGGTCTTGTTCAATAATTCGTAACGTTTCCTCTAATGTTCGAATGTTTGCTTTAAAAACCTTTTCTGCTACCTCTTTTTCATTGTCACCGACTAAAATCTTCTCATGGATATCATCCATTGAATTAACAATCTCAGAGGCTAATGCGATTTTCATTGCTTGATACCCTTTAAATCCAATTCTTTTGCAAAAACGGAAAACTGTCGCCTCAGCTACTCCTAAATCATCGGCTACCTGGCTGATAGTGGAATGGATAATGTTCTGAGGATTACTAATTACATAATCTGCTATTAACTTCTCTTTATCACTGAAATCCTCATATGAAGACTTTATTCTCGCTATACAATGCGTTTGGATCATATTTCTTTCACTCCCTAAAGTGTTCTTTATATCTATAGTATATGAAAACGGTTAATAAAAAAATATTTTTTCATAAAAACTCTTGAAAAAGAAATAATTTATCATATAATAGTTTTTGTAAGGAAATTTCTTTCATGCACCTGAAAATGAAAAAAACTTTCATCTTTGGTTGTAATAAAAAACGATACTTTGGCAGAAAATACTGCCGAGCAAAGTTTCTAAAAATGGAAGAAATTGAAGGAGGTAATAATGAAACTTGGAATGATCGGCCTAGGAAAAATGGGTTACAACTTAGTATTAAACATAATCGACAATGGTCATTCAGTTGTGGGCACGGATGTAAATGCTGAACAAGTGAAGAACATTGTCCAAGATGGAGCAGAAGGTGCCTTCTCAATTGAAGAGTTAGTAGAGAAACTGGAGTCTCCAAAAATAGTCTGGGTCATGGTCCCACCAGGCGAGATCACGGAAAATGTCATTGGGAAATTATCAGTGCTTTTATCCGCTGGGGACATCGTTATTGATGGGGGAAATTCCCATTATAAAACGTCGATTGAACGAGGAAAATTATTAGCTGAAAAGGGAATTTATTTCTTTGACGTTGGCACTAGTGGTGGTACATCAGGGGCTAGAAAAGACGCATGTACAATGATTGGTGGCGACCCGACTGTATTCAAAACGATTGAACCGTTATTTAAGCAAATATCAATTGAAAATGGCTATTTATATGCTGGACCAATCGGCAGTGGTCATTACCTAAAAATGATACATAACGGGATCGAGTATGGAATGATGCAAGCAATCGCTGAAGGCTTTGACATTCTCCACAAAAGTGAATTTGATTACGACTTTGAAGCAGTTGCGAAGATGTGGAACCATGGATCTGTTGTTAGGTCATGGTTAATGGAACTAACTCAAAATGCATTTTCGAAAGATCCGAAGCTAGAAGGGATTCGCGGAATCATGAATTCCTCAGGAGAAGGTAAGTGGACAGTTGAAGAAGCTCTGGATTTACAAGTTGCAGCACCAGTCATTACTTTATCTTTATTAATGCGCTATCGTTCTTTAGAGGATGACACTTTTACTGGTAAAGTTGTAGCTGCATTAAGAAATGAATTCGGTGGACATGAAGTAGTCAAGAAGTAAAACTACTTCTTGGTAGTAAATGTAAACGTTAACATGGTTATGACTGAATTTAATTATTTCAGTTTAATAAATAACAACATTCAAGGGGGCAATTTTAAGATGAAAAAGAAACTAGGTTTACTTTTTAGTACAGCTATTTTAGCACTAGGAATCGTAGGCTGTGGTGGTGGTACTACTACCCCAGAAACACCTCAAACTGGTGGAGATACAGCAGAAGCACCAACTGAAGTAAAAACAATGCGTGCGGGGATTGGTCTTAATGATCAACATCCACAGTACAAAGGACTTCTTAAGTTTAAAGAACTAGTAGAAGAGCAAACAAATGGGTCAATCATTGTTGAAACATACCATAGTGGTCAGCTTGGTGATGACCGTACAATGACTGAAGCATTACAATTAGGTTCTCAAGAAATTACAATCCCTTCTACTGCAGTAATTGCAAACTTTTTACCGGAATTTAGCGTGTTCGATATTCCTTTCTTATTCCCTAATGAAGAAGTAGCAGACGCAGTATTAGGTGGCGAAGTTGGAGAAGAACTATTAACAAGATTAGCTGATCAAAGATTAGTTGGTTTAGGATATTGGGAAAATGGTTTCCGTGACTTAACTAACAGTAAACGAGCAGTAGCAACAATTGATGATTTCAAAGGTTTAAAGATCCGTACTATGGAAAACCAATTACACTTAGAAGCATTCCGTGCATTAGGGGCAAACCCAACTCCAATGGCATTTACTGAGTTATTCGCAGCCATGCAACAAGGTACAGTTGATGGACAAGAAAACCCATACGCAACAATTTACTTACAAAAGTTCTTTGAAGTTCAAGACCATGTATCAGATACTCATCATATTTACAGTCCTTGGGTATTCTTAGTAAGTAAAGCATTTTTCGATGGATTAACTCCAGAGCAACAAGAAATCGTAAGAGACGCAGCTTATGAGGCAGGAGCATACCAACGTAATATGAACCGTGAAACTGCAGCTGAATATTTAGCAAACTTACAAGCTGAAGGTATGACTTTTACTGAAATTACACCAGAAGCTCGTCAAGAAATGGTTGACGCAGTGAAACCAGTTATTGACAGATTTGCTGATGAAATCGGTAGAGAAGTTGTAGACGCAGTATTCCAAGCTGTTGCTGAAGCTCAACAATAATTAACAGAAACAAAAAGAGAGGGTGCATGCACCTTCTCTTCCTTCTAAAAAAGGAAAGCACAAGTGTTTATCTATAAAGGTATTTAAATGTGTACACAGCTAGTAATGATTTGCGAAATAAACCTAGGTAAACAGTTTTGCTTTCCTTATGACAAATAGGGGATCTGAAATTTTTCTAAAAAGGAGAGGGAATAGTTGAAAGTACTAAAGTGGTTTGATGATCATACTGAAGAAGTAATTCTCGTTGTTTTTTCAGCAATCATGGTTTCAGTTATCTTTTTACAAGTAATTATGCGATATGTGTTTGATGCTTCCTTATCATGGTCTGAAGAATTAGCACGTTATTGCTTCATTTGGCTCGTTTATATCGGGATTAGTTATGGTGTGAAAAAACAGCGCCATATTAAAGTAGATGTGTTGTTATTGTTATTTAAAGAAAGAGGAAGATTAATCCTTACGATCATTTCAAATATCCTGTTTTTATTCTTCTGCCTATTTGTTATTCGTTATGGAACAGGAATAGCAACAACAATTTTAGAGTTAGGTCAAAAATCTCCAGCGAACCAAATTCCAATGGGCTTTGTCTATCTTGCAGGACCGATTGGTATGGGACTTGCTGCAATTCGCTTAATTCAAAACTTAATCAAGCAATTTAAAGCTTTATTTGGTTTTAGTGAATTGGAAATAAAAACAACACAAGAAAAACTTCAGGAAGAGTAGGGGGCGAGAATATGGTTGCTGCAGTATTATTTATTTCATTTGCATTATTTCTACTACTAAGTGTACCTATCGGGATAGCTCTCGGGCTATCTACACTTGTGACAATTGTTTATTCAGGTTCACTACCTTTGGAATTCTTAGCAAAAGAATTAATTACGTCAGTAGATTCATTTCCGTTAATGGCCGTCCCTTTCTTTATCTTAGCGGGTGAAATTATGGGAAAAGGTGGTATCTCTGAACGCCTCTTCCGTGTTGCAAACTCAATGGTAGGTAATAAAACTGGTGGATTTGCGATTGCTACCATTATTACATGTATGTTTTTCGCTGCAATCTCGGGTTCAGGTCCTGCTACAGTAGCTGCGATTGGGGGAATTATGATCCCAGCGATGGTTCGTCAAGGGTATGACAAGCGATTTGCTACTGCAGTTGTTTGTGCGGCAGGTTCTTTAGGTGTTATTATACCGCCAAGTATTCCAATGGTTATCTACGGAGTAGTTGGAAATGTTTCAATTGCGAATATGTTTATTGCTGGTATTTTACCAGGGTTATTAGTTGGTCTTGCGTTAATTGTTTATGCATACCTACATTCAAAAAGATGGGTTATACAGGATTAGATGAAAAAACTTCATTTAGTAATATCGCTAAGTCTGTGTGGGATGCGAAATGGGCCTTATTAATTCCAGTTATTATTTTAGGTGGAATTTATGGTGGGGTTTTTACACCAACAGAAGCTGCAGTTATTGCAGTTGTTTATGGTTTAGTTGCCGGTTTACTTTTATACCGTGAGTTGAAAATTAAAGACTTACCTAATGTGTTAGCTAGTTCAGCTCTTACTACTGCAACAATTCTTATTATTGTTGGAACAGCGACAGCGTTTGGCAGATTGTTAACGATACAGCAAATTCCAAACCAAGTAGCTCAAGCGATGCTGTCAGTATCAGATAGTCCAATTGTAATTATCTTATTAATTACATTGTTATTACTAATCGTTGGATGCTTCATGGATACATTAGCAGCGATAATAATCTTAACACCAATTTTATTACCAATAGCGATTAACATTGGCTATGATCCAGTTCACTTTGGTATTATTATGGTTTTAAACTTAGCGATTGGTTTTATTACACCACCACTAGGAGTAAACTTATTTGTAGGATCAGGTATTTCAGGCTTATCAATAGAAGCCTTGTCAAAAGCGATTGTACCGTTCTTCTTTGTTATGTTATTTACATTATTTATTGTGATCTTCTTGCCTCAAATTTCGTTGTTCTTCTTGTAGAAAAAATATAAATTGAAGGATTGAGCAGAGATGGAAAAGGAATGTATCAAAGAAATTACCGTGAATATTTCCGAGGATCAAACAATTACTGACTTAAGTAAATCAATTCAACCTCTTGAGTCAGAAATATATTTGAAAAAAATGGTGCGTGGAATGATTGTGGAGGTTAACTTAAAAAGTTTTCTTGGACTAATTACTCTGCAATTGAAAAACGATGATAAGCTTATTATTCGAGCAGTTGGTGAAGATTGTGACCAAGCGGTAGCAGAAATTGAAAAATACTTAACGTAAGCACGAAAAGCGGTGGGGGGTGAAATTCCAACCGCTTTTCTTTTACATTTTAATAAATTCGCTACTAAAATTCACATAGCCCATTAAGGTAATTATGAAATTCACTCATATGAAAAACTATGAAGCAACAAAGGTTGCAAAAGAAAGGAAGGGGCACGTTGCAAATATTTCTACAGGTAGTATTGCCTGTTATTCTAGTGTTTTTAATCGGCTATCTTGTTCAAATTTGGAAACGTCTAGATATTAAGGCAATTTCAACAGTTGCTATTTATGTCATGACACCTTGTTTAGTGTTTAGGGTTTTTTACACGGCAGAGTTAGACATGCAATACTTTTATATGGTCATTTTTTCAATTATTTTGTTAGTAGCTATTATTGTAATAAATGTGGTTTATGCAAAATTAAGAGGCTATTCTCAATCACTTGAGAGTGGATTAATTCTTTCGACTGCCTTTATGAATTCTGGAAATTATGGAGCACCGATCATTTTATTTGCTTACGGAGAAATAGGGTTTGCTTATTCCGTTTCATTCCTTGTCTTACAAGCAATTATCATGAATTTTTTTGGAGTGTATTACGCCGCTCGTGGTAAAGCTACCATTAAGGTTGCCCTTAAATCAGTGTTTGAAATGCCAGCTACTTATGCAGTAATTATTGCTCTTGTGCTCAAAGGGCTCCAGGTAGAGGTGCCAGGGAATTTATTTCAGACCATTGATATTATTGCAGATGCGACAATTCCAACTGTCATGATTATTTTAGGAATGCAACTTGCCAATATTAAGTGGACAAAATTTGAATGGGGCCATATTTCGTTTGGAATTATTGTGAGATTAATTATTTCTCCAATTATTGCCTATTTCATTATTCTTTTATTCCCTTTTGATCCATTGTTAGCAAAGGTGTTGATTGTCTCAGCAGCAATGCCATCTGCTGCAACGATCGTTATGTATGCAGTTCAATTTGATGCAAAACCTAAACTAGTCTCAGCTATTACCTTGATGACGACCATCGTAAGTATTTTTACCATTACCATATTACTGGCTATATTAGGATAGGAGTGAAAAGAATGTTTAAAGTTGTTGTTACTGATTATGAATATAAAAGCCTAGCTCCCGAACAAGAAGTGCTGAATAGAAATGGATTAGAATTAACTATGGCTCAATGTCGAACAGAAGAAGAGGTAATTGAAGCTTGTAAAGACGCCCACGGATTGTTAAACCAATATGCTCCGATTACAAGGAAGGTGATCGAAAACCTTGAGCACTGTAAAGTGATTGCTCGCTATGGGGTAGGTGTCAACACGATTGACATTGATGCAGCAACCGAAAAGGGGATCGTTGTTTGTAACGTTACAGACTATTGTATTGATGAGGTTTCTGATCATGCCTTTGCACTGTTAATGAGTGCAGCTCGTAAAGTCGTAACGTTAAACAGCGCTGTAAAAAAAGGAATATGGGATTTTAACGTCGGAGTCCCTATCTTTCGTTTACGGGGAAGAGTATTAGGTTTAATTGGTTTTGGGCAAATCCCACAATCATTGGCTAAAAAAGCACAAAGCTTTGGCATAAAAGTAATAGCATTTGATCCATTTGTTTCTGAACAAGTAGCTAAACAAGCAAATGTAGAGTTAGTTACTTTAAATGAGCTTTGTAAAGAGGCTGATTTCATTTCTGTTCATGCTCCACTTAATGAACATACTAAGGCGATGATTAGTGATGAACAATTTTCAGTAATGAAAAGGGAAACATTTATTATCAATACAGCAAGAGGTCCTGTCATTGACGAAAAAGCGTTAATTAAGGCGTTACAAGAAGGCACGATTGCTGGGGCGGCCCTAGATGTTGTAGAAGAAGAACCTATAAAACCTGATAATCCGCTTCTGAAGATGGAAAATGTGATTTTGAATCCACATATTGCATGGTACTCAGAAGAGGCTCAAGACGAGTTAAAACGTAAGACAGCACAAAATGTGGCTGATGTATTAAGTGGTTACTTTCCAAAATATATCGTAAACCAATCATTAAAAGAACAGCTAGACCTCAAAGAACAAGCGAATAATTAAGCAATCTAGCCTTAGAAAAGATACCACTAGTACTTTGATACATCTAGGTATTTGAGAAAACAGCCTAATTAAAAAAAACGCCTAAAATTTATGGAAATCATAAGCTTTAGGCGTTTTTATTCTATTCAAATTTAATAATGCCTGTTGAAGCTAAGAAGATAATGAAAATCGCAATCGGAGCGATAAATCGTAATGTAAAGATCCAAGCATGGCCTAATGCAGAGTCTCCAAAGTCTGAAGCTTCCAAGGCATCGGATTTTTTCCAACCCCATCCCATAAATAAGGCGATGATTAAACCTCCAAGTGGTAATAGAATGTTTGATGCGATAAAGTCCATGCTGTCGAGAATATCATTATCGAAAAATCTGATATTCGACCAAATCCCTTGCCCTAAAGACGAGGGAACTCCCATCAGGAAGATGATTGATCCAACAATAATTGAAGCTTTCTTTCTTGACCAGGTAAACTTACGAATAAAATAAGCTACTGCTACTTCTAGTAATGAAACTGCTGATGAAAGAGCAGCTGCAGCTAATAATAAGAAAAATAATAATCCAAATAAAGTACCGAAAGCCATTTGTTCAAAAATGCTAGGCAACGTAATAAATGCAAGTCCTGCTCCTTCATCGGGGCTAATACCGAACGCGAATACTGCAGGGAAAATCATTAATCCAGCTACTAAAGCAAAGAGGGTGTCTAACCCTGCGACACTAACCGCAGCCCCTGGTAACTTTTCTTTTTTTGAAAGGTAACCACCGTACGTGATTAATGCCCCCATCCCAAGACTAAGTGAGAAGAAAGCTTGCCCAAGTGCCGCTAAATAAACCTTAGGTTCTTTTAGCGCACTCCAGTCTGGTGTAAATAAAAACGAAAATGCTTCGCTAGCTCCGCCTAATGATAAACTATATCCAGCAAGAATAATAACTAAAATTGCTAATGATGGCATTAAAATTTTGTTTGAAGCTTCGATACCCTTTTTTACACCTAGGTAAACAATCCCTATCGTCATCGACATAAAAATAAATTGCCATAATAGTGGTTGAAAAGGACTTGAAATAAATCCAACAAAGATACCTACATATTCACTGCTATCTTGAACGGTGAATCCACCTGTTAGGTAACTAAAGAAGTATTTTACTGTCCAACCTGCTACGACACCATAAAAAGATAAAATGATAAATGCTGAGGCTACTCCCATAATACCGGCCACAATCCATGGCTTCCCAGGAGCTAGTTTCTCAAAAGACCCGACAACATCACTTTGTGCTTTCTTTCCAATTGTAAATTCGGCTAAGACTACAGGAATTCCAATGGCTAAAATACAAAGTAGATAAATAACTAAAAACGCTGCGCCACCATTTTCTCCAGTAACATATGAGAAACGCCATATGTTTCCTAAACCTACTGCTGAGCCCATGGCTGCTAAAATAAATCCGATCCGTGAATTCCATTGTTCGCGATTAGAATCTAATTGATTCATGCTTGTTTCCTCCTTTAAAACGTTAAATCGTGTTAGTGATTAGTAATACTATATCATAATTTTCTGATATTTCTATCTTTTTTTTAGTTTCATAATAAAAATTTTTGTTAGGTAGACTTAAATTCAATCATGTATATGGAAGTTAAGTCTTAAGGTATAACTTTCTAATTGACCAATAAAAACTTATGAGAAAACAGCCGTATATAAAGTATTTTTGGAAATAATAAATTAGGTAACGGAAAAACAAAATTTCTCCACAGTTTCTTCAAACTTTCTTCATAAATTGACACTATAGTTATAGTGGTAAAGGGGGAATTGAAATGAAAAAAATACTATTTTAATGATTACCATATTTTCAATTGGAGTTATTGTTGGTTGTTCTGACCATGGAGCAGGTCATGATGAAACCGACTCGAGTAAAGAAGACACGTCTAAACATGAAGTACATAATGGTACTGAGGTAGAGACTGGAAGTTTATTACATCTTAATACCAAAAATGTCACAAGATTGAATAGTAATGATGCATTTGAAGTTTCTGTCATGACTTCACAAATGATTTGGCCAGCTACACACAGTGCTAATCAACCGGGAACAATCATTCTTGCTCCTTTTGAAAATTGGCAACTTGCATTAGCAAGCTTGAATTTGGTTCATCATCCAAATGATGGTCCAGTATTATTTACCGATAATGGCGAAATTCCAGCTCAGGTTATGGCCGAAATCCAAAGACTGCAACCAAAAGGAAATGTCGATGGTACACAAATTATGGTGATGGGTGAATTAAGCGATGGTGAGCTTGATAAGTTGAATGGGTATCAAATTGAATCCATTACAGAAGTAGAGCCAGCGGCTTTTGCTGCTGAAATAGATCATCTATATGGAGAGCTTACGAACAATATTCCAAGTAGTGTGATTATCGGTTCAATGGAGGAGAAAGGGAAGCTTTTTTCAATTCCTGCAGGAAGCTGGATTACTCATATGGATGAGCCAATCCTTTATGTAACTGAAGATGAAATTCCGGAAGCGACAAGTATGGCTTTACAAAAAAGAAATGGGAAAGCTGCTATTTATGTAGTTGGCCCAGAGAGTGTTATCTCAAATACGGTAGTTGAACAACTAGGGGCGTACGGCAAAGTTATCCGAATTGCTGGTGAAACCCCGGAGCAAGTTTCAATTGAATTTGCAAAATATCGAGATCATGAAACAAATTTTGGGTGGAATGTGGTTAGTCCAGGTCACGGTTTAGTCATGTTATCAACAGAATTTCCAGAGTTAGCGATTACTGCGGCACCTTTTGCACACCTAGGAAAACATGCACCAATGGTTTGGTTACCTGATGGGGAATTCTCTGAAGAAATGCATAATTATTTAGCTGACTTAAAACCAACGTTTGTAAATGAACCAACGGAAGGTCCATATAACCACGCCTATTTAATAGGTGGAGAAAACCTAGTTCCGTTTAAAGTTCAAGGATTTATCGATGAAATGCTAGAAATTGTACCTGCTGATGGTGAAGGCCATGGTGGACATGGTAGTCATGGTCATTAATTAGAAAAACGGCTGTTGAGGAAGTCTCAACAGACGTTTTTCTATACTGTGTTTGCATTATGACATAGCCAAGCTTGCTTGGCTTTTCACGAGTAGTGTGTGCGCAATGACAAATTCATTTGCCCTCGTCATCATCTTCTACAGGACCTAATTTTACATTTTTCAGGTAATTTAGGGTAACGCCCGGCGCCTTCCGCCTTCCGCTGTCTAGCTCCACCACCCAGCCCCTCGAGGTCAATAACCTTAAAGGAAAAAAGTGAAAGAGCGCACTTTTTCCTTTAAGGTTATTTGCTAGTCGGGGCTAACCGGGTGGTTCCGCTTTTCATGTCTAGCTCCAGGCGCCATCGGCTCGAGGTCAAATAACCTGCCAGATATAAAAGTGAAGAGCGCACTTTTAATCTGACAGAACATTTGCCTATCGCCGATAAGCAGGCGCCTTCCGCTTTTCGATTAATAATCGACTTTTTTTAGTGCTAACTCTGTAGGTCCTTCAATGATATCACCGTCGATTGAGTAGCGTGAACCGTGACATGGACAATCCCAAGATTTTTCTCCATCATTCCATTCAACTTCACAGCCTAAGTGTTTGCAGGTCGCATCAACCACGTGAAGTTGGCCGTCTTCATCTCGGTAAGCACCACATTTTTGACCGTTAACTTGACGTGAGCACCTTCTCCTACAGCAATTTCTTCAAGTTGTTTAAAGTTCATGCCAATTTTGCCTTTAATAAGCTGATACGCTACATCTGCATTATGCTCAATGAACCTTTTAATGTCAGGGTCGGCATGGAAACGAGAAGGAGAGTAAAGCTCCGCATAAGGATTTGTCCCTCGGGTAATTAGATCAGAAAGGATCATTCCAGCTGCAGTACCATTAGTCATTCCCCACTTGCGATATCCTGTTGCTATATAAATATTTTCGGAACTAGATGTAAAATGTCCGATATAAGGCAGTTTATCGAGTGTATAGATATCTTGAGCTGACCAACGGGAATGGATATCGGTTAGACCTAAGACTTCCCTTCCGAAATTGGCAAGGGCTTCATAATGTTTCATTGTATTAATTCCATGTCCTGTTTTATGACCTTCTCCTCCTAGAAGTAGTAAAGTCTCATTTCCACTAGGCGTGGAACGAACAGACCGTGTTGGTGTTTCAGCGCTAAGATACATTCCACCAGGGTATGGTTCATGACTCTTCACGGCAACAACATAAGATCTTTCTTGATACATTTTTGAAAAATAAAATCCTGCTGCATCGTAAAAAGGATAGTGTGAGCAACAGATTACTTGTTTACTTGTTAACTTTTTCCCGTCTCGAGTAGTTACTAGAGGGTTAGCGCCTTCCTCGATATTCACAGCGGTAGTATTCTCAAAAATTTGTCCACCATTGTTAATAATAGACTCTACGAGAGGTACTAGATATTTAGTGGGTGAAACTGTGCTTGCGCTTCCATAACAAGTGCTTTCTTCATTGGTAATGATGTAAGTGGCATTTTTTCGACTAGTTTCCCCGGATTTGGAGTTTTTCATATGCCTTAGCTTCTTTTTCAAGCTTACTAAATTCCTTTTCAGAATTTGTATAGATATAAGCATCGTGTTCTTCAAAATCACATTGAATATTCAGTTGTTCGATTGTGTTTTTAATGAAGGCACGGGCGCTGTCAGAAGCGCTATAGTACATCTTTGCCTTTTCTTCTCCGAAATGGTTGATAAATTCATCATAAATAATTCCGTGTTGAGCGGTAACTTTGCAGTTGTATGCCCTGTCGTTCCATTTAGAATTGAACCTGCTTCAATAAGAGTGACTTTTACGCCTTGTGAAGATAGTAAATAACCTGCTGTAATCCCTGTAATTCCTCCACCGATAATTGTGACATCAGTCATGATATCTTCAGCTAAGCTTTTAAAACTCGGTAATTTTAAATCCTTGCGCCAATATGGTTCTGGAAATTGAGGCCATTTTATAGTTGTCATTTGTTTTCCTCCAATACATATGATACAAACCTATTTTTTCCAAAAAGGAAAATAATTATGATTGGAATTATGAAGAGCTAACCTTTACAATAGAAGAATACTTTAAAAAGTGAGGTAATTAATAATGATTTTCTTTGATATAGATGGAACTTTATTGAATGAAGACAAGGAGATACCTAGTTCAACGAAAGAGGCAATTGTAGAGTTAAAGAAAGCTGGCCATCAAATTGCCATTGCAACCGGAAGAGCTCCTTTTATGTTTGAAGACTTGCGGGAGGAGTTAGGGATTGATACGTATGTGTCGTTTAATGGACAGTATGTTGTAGTTGGTGGGGAAGTAATTTATAAAAATCCGTTACACAGAGAAACGTTAAAATCGCTCCTTGAATTTGCAGGGGAAAATGAGCATAGTCTAGTGTTTATGGATCATGAAAATATGCGAGCAAGTACTGAGTATGATCCGTTTATTGAAGAAAGCTTTGGGACCTTAAAATTTATACATCCTGAACATGACCAAACCTACATGGAGAACCGAGAAATCTATCAGACACTGTTATTTTGTAGGGATGATATGGAAAAAACATATATTGATAATTTTAATAAATTTCAATTTGTACGCTGGCATCCAGTTTCAACAGATATTCTACCGGCCGGAGGGTCTAAAGCAAATGGAATTGAAAAGATAATAACTCATCTAGGCATTGATAAAAGTCTTGTTTACGCATTTGGTGATGGCCTAAATGATATTGAGATGCTAACCTTTGTTGAGAATAGTGTTGCAATGGGTAATGCTCATGATGAAGTGAAGAAAGTTGCCAAGCATGTGACAAAACATGTAAATGAGGATGGAATTTTACATGGACTCCAGTTAGTTGGGTTATTGAAGTAGTAGAGTTCATTAACTGTAAAAAAAGCTTGGTTATATATAACGGGATCAGTTTCCTGTCGCAAAACCCGAAAATGCAATCGAAAATGTAGCCCAATTTGTAGGGTCTTTTGTATCTGTTTTTGCAACCAAAAAAGAGGCTCAGTTCACTATTCTGAGCCTTTTTGGTTGCCTGTTGAATCCCCAAAAAATCTTTTGCTCCTTCCCCAACCATAAAAGAACGGAACCAGATGAGGGAATCAGCAGGGGTTCATAAATAAGCGGAGAAATTTCCCATATTTAAAAAATAGCACTAAAAATAGCTTAAATAGACGGAATAATTCCGACTATTTACTCAAAAAACGCGAAAATGGTTGATTTTGCTTCGCTTAACCGGAAAATCTCCGCTTATTTCACCTGAACCAAACTCTATCTGCAACTTAACCGGAAAATCTACGGTTATTTTAAATTTTTTGTAAGGTAAATTGTATATCAACTTGAGGCTAAAATTGTGGGGGTACAACAGCCATTGTACCCCTACATTCTAGAATGCATTTCACTATACAAATTTTTATGTTATCCCTACCCAAATGGCTTTACACCAATAAAAATTGAGTGTAAATTTGCACTCATTTTGACTTGCATTTTTAATGTTTGTGATAGGATACGGAACCCATTAGGTTATTTACCAAGCTTTTCGTACGGTTGCTATCTAAAGTTTTTGCCAATCATTGTGCTGAGGATGGCGTAATGCTTCTAATACTAACTGAGCGCTATAACCGCTAGTAAAGTTATAAACTTCGGCTTCTTCACCGCGAATTGCTTTTACAAATTCATTCATTAAATTTTTGCCATTTCCAGAATGAATAGGAAGCTCAGCTAAATCATTTCCGCTTTTTGCGCCTAATAATTGTCGCCAATTTCGGAGCATGACGGTCCCGTCTGTCCCGTAAGCGGCAAATTCTAGATGTTCTTCACCACCTATATTGCTTAAACCATCAATGAGAATGGAAATTCCACTTTCTAATTTCATTTCAGCAATAATCCCATTTTCGCAAAGTGTTGGATCATCAGGGAACTGTAACTGAGAGCGTACCTCTTTAATAGACCCAAAAATTCGCTGTATTGCTTGGATCCAGTGAACGCCAACCTCTAAAACATAGCCACCCTGTTCACGGCTAGCAACCCAGTCGCTTTGTTGCCAAAGTCTTGGCCAATGAGGAAAGTGCATCTTTAAATTAATGCGACGGAGTTCTCCGATGTACCCTTCGTTAATTAATGCTTCAAATTGTTGCAAACTTGCTTGATAGTTTAACGGGAAATGCATGGCGTGTACAAGATCTGTTTGCTCAACAGCAGCTAGCATATGTGCAGCTTCCTCCACAGAGTTAGCTAAAGGTTTCTCGCATAAAATATGTTTCCCTGCTTTTGCAGCAGCTAGGACGATTTCCTCGTGGTATTTTGGTGGTACCGCAACATAAACTGCATCAATTTCTTTTACAGCGATGAGTTCTTGATAGTTTGTAAAAATCTTATTGACTGAATAGGTTTCAGCCATCTCCTTTAAGCGAGTCTCATTTGTATCACAAAACCCAGCAACAACGATTTCGTCCTGACCGTTAAATTGCTGCATCAATCGTTCTCCAATCGCTCCTAAACCAATAATGCCAATTTGTATAACGTTGTTTGACATATATTTCACCCCTTTTTAAAGCTTATTTTATCTTTTTACGATTTGTTTTACTAGTAAAGTACTTTTTTTCGAGTCGTCGCGCAAATAAAAAATAAGGCAACCTAGAATTGGACAATTATAAGAAAATTCAACTGTTGAGATCAATAAGACTAACTGTTTTGAAATAAATGATAAAATTCTAAAAAAAGTTGGAGACTTTTTCCATTTAACAAGGTAAACTAGTTATCTGAAAAGCTTGTAGGAGGTCTAGATATGAAGCGAATAATGGTCATTGGTGTTTCAGCTGGTGCTGGAAAGTCAACATTAGCAAGAGAGATTAGTTCAACTTTGGGCATTGATGTTTATCACTTAGATTGTCTCTATTGGCGCCCCGGTTGGGTTGAAAGTCCAATAGAGGAATTTAGATCAGCGCAACAAGAAATTATTGCAAAGGATAAGTGGATTATCGAAGGGAATTATGGGAGTACCTTTATGGTCCGATCAGAGCGTGCAGATACGATGGTCTACATCGAATTCCCTCTGTATGTATGTTTTTATCGAGTCGTGAAACGCTGGCTGACAAACTTAGGTAAAAATAGACCTGACATGGCTGATGGATGTCCAGAAAAATTAGATTGGAAGTTTATTAAATTTATTGCGACCACTTATCATGAAAGAAAGAAAACGATGGAAGATAGGCTTAAGACTTTTCAGGCTTTAGACAGTGGGAAACAGGTTTTCATTTTAAGAAATAATAAGCAAATAAGAGCTTTTTTAAAGGCAATTAAAGAAAAATATGAACATACAAATTTTAGCGAGGAAAATGTAAATAAGAATTCTTAATGACAAAATAAGTAACATTGTTGTTAAAGAAAGCAAAAAGCGATATAGTGCTTATAGGGGTATTTTCAAGGGATTGAGAACTACATATACCATTACTAACTACTTAATAAGGAGACAGTGAAATGCGAAAAACTTTAGCAATGGCTTTTCTTGTTTTAGTAATTGCCTTAGTAGGCTGTGGAACAGAAGAAGAGAACAAAGAAAATGGTAGTAACGAAGAGTTACAATTTGTTCAAGCACAGTTTGATCTGGCCCTTCCAGATACAAACGGTAACATGGTAACAGTCATGCCAAATGAAAAAACAATCTATGCTTATTTCACAGGAGTTGGCTGACAAGTTTGTATTAATCAGCTAGTTGAGCTGAATAATAATATTGATAAGTTACCTGGAGTTAAATTATATGCAATCAGCCTTTCTACACCGGAAGAGCACAAACTTATGAAGGATACATTTAAGCTTGATCATTTTGAGGTCCTAACAGATTATCAAGGTGAATTTGGTGAAACGTTTGGGTTTATTGATGTGACAGAAAGTAAGGTTTACCGTGGCTATCTAGGTGTAAATCCTGAAACGACAAATATCACTCGTGAAATTGATTATTTAATCGGTGAAAACATCAAAACTGTCATTAAAGTTATGGAAGAACTATAATAAAATAAAAAAACTCATCAGACAATCATGTCTAGATGAGTTTTTTTTTATATTCAATGTTGCTATTTTAATGAATTTCATAATTCGCAATTGTCGCTACTAAGTTCTAAATGTAGTTGCGGAAAACCCATTCGTAACTACATTTAGATTGGTATAGCTTGGTTAAGGTAATTATGATATTCACACAGTTAGAAGAAATACTAAAACTTTTTAGAAAATGAATAAAACGTCTAAGCACATTTATTTAGCTGTGAATATAGTAATCTAAGTGGTGCAAACCACAATAATGACAAAGGAGTGTATGTGAACATGTCTCATGCTCATGGATTCGGCTCAGGATTTGCGTTAATCGTTGTGTTGTTTATCCTTTTAGTAATTATCGGGGCTTCTTATGTAGGCTACGGTTACTAAAAGACCTTAAAAGGGTGTCCGCTTAGGGCATCCTTTTGTTTTTTTTGATATGGTTGTTTTTCTTCACTTTGAAAAAGTAAAAAAAAAAAATGAAACCCAAAATATACTGAAGGACATAGGTAGCATGAAGGGTGGGAATTAGATGAATCCAATAATGGCCCATCGGGGGTGGTCAAGTCGCGCACCCGAGAATACGTTAGCTGCAATTCAATTAGTTATTGACGAACCTTGGATTGACTCAGTAGAGATTGATGTCCAACTTACGAAAGATCTGGTACCAGTCGTTATTCATGATTTTAGAGTAGACAGGACTACAAATGGATTGGGCTATGTGCGAGATTTTACTTTGAGTCAATTGCGAACTTTAGACGCAGGGTCATGGTTTGGCTCCCGATATTTAGGTCAGAAGATCCCTACTTTAGAAGAAGTACTCCAGCTTTGCAAAGGAAAAAAACAGTTGAACATAGAGTTAAAAACGAATGATGACATGTACAAGAACTTAGCGGCTATGGTTGTCCAACTTGTTGAAAAGAACCAGATGGCAAGAGAAGTGATGATTACATCTTTTAATCTTGAAGGAATTAGAAAGATTAGTAAGGATAAGACTTCGATAGAAACAGGAATTATTATCAAAGGTGTCCCTTCTTCCCTAAGTCAAAAGCTAAAATATACAGGAGCTAATGTTATTTCTTTATCTTTTATTTTTTAACCAAAAGCCTTGTCGATCACCATCTAAGAGAAGGGAGGCAACTAGTTGCCTGGACTCCAAACACTAGAGAAGAAATTTCTTTTGTAAAACAAATGTCCGATAAAATTGCGATATGTACCAATTATCCAGAACGGGTTTTATAGCATCCACAAATCAAACAAATTAGCTGACAATACTTTTTAGGGCTGTAGCCAAGAAGACGCTTGGCTACAGCCTTAAAAATTAAAAAAACCTTAAAAAAAGAAAAACGAATTTCTCATGTTTGGCTGGCTGTTTGGTGGTGGATAGGGAATGGCTTGTTCCCAAGGAGGTGGTGGTAAAACTGCCTCTTTATTTTCTTTATATGGTGTATCAACAAGGGTTTCGGTTACATCTACGGCTTTTTTCAATTCCTTTACAATATAGTCCCCGATTTGGCGTCCAAGTCGTAAGCCCTCACTATTATCGATTGGAAAGTGAATACATCCATATAGACGGGACATCGCACCCTGCTCGGCAATTTCTCTTAATCTCACTCGTTCACCTGGGAAGAAATAGCTTAGTACAACTTCAGCGCATCCACTCATCGTCGCATGACCAGAAGGATAAGCAGGAAAGTTTGGTGTTGGTACTACAGTTTCAAGAGTAGGGTCTAATTGGTCAGGTCTAGCGATATCAAAAACATATTTTAATTGCCAAGTAATTAGTAAGGCATCGTTGATTGCCGCTTGTGTGGCAGCAAGAATTCTTGCTGCTCTAACGGGACTTACATTATATGTGTCAATTAGACGATCAATTACTGGGGTCCATTGTTTAGTTGGTGGGCCAAAACCATAATATTTGGCAATTTCTCTTTGTTCATCGGTTAAATTTTGCTGAGTGTTTTGTACGGCTATCAGTTCTTTCTCAAAATCAATCAGCTTTGGGTTGCGAATTTTAAAGGAAACGAGCTCTCCATCTAAGTTAGTGAACTGATTAGACCAGTTGCGTTTAAAGAAATGTAGTGGCCAAGAGCCTGCTTGTGGTTCAATAGGTGGTGTTTTACCAGCATTATGTTTTGACCACTTCGGTGTTTTATAGTGTTTGTTAGACTTTTTCATTTAAAGATCTCCTCTTGTTTTTTATATAATTTATGAAGGTTTATGCCTAGAGGTGATGAAACTTTTCATAGAAAGTAAAATGCTATCTATAATTAATCATAAGAGGTTGTTGAAACATTACTAAATAAGGAGGGGTTTATGCTACATTCAATTTCTTTTGAACCGATGTTTGAAAATAAAAAACACTATAAAAAAACGTTAAAAAGGAAACAACTTAGACTACTGGAATTACAAAGGATACTCCATAAAAAAGGAGTATCAACCATCATTCTTTTTGAAGGTTGGGATGCTGCTGGAAAAGGTGGAGTCATTCGTAGATTAACAGAACAACTTGATCCACGGGGGTATACAGTACATTCAATAGCAGCTCCTGATAGCCAGGAAATACAGTATCATTATTTCCATAGATTTTGGAAAGTACTTCCGAGGCGGGGGCAAATGTGTATCTTCGATCGGTCTTGGTATGGGCGAGTCCTAGTCGAGAGGGTGGAAGGGTTTGCTAAAACAAATGAATGGCAGCGAGCGTTTGATGAGATAAATGCAATTGAAAAAATGTTAATCAATGATAGGCAACTTTTGTTAAAGTTTTGGATTCATATTACGAAAGAAGAGCAATTAAAACGTTTTGAAGAAAGGCAAAGAAATCCGTTTAAACAGTGGAAGTTAACCGATGAGGATTGGAGAAATCGGGAAAAGTGGGATCAGTATGAGGAAGCAGTGATCGAGATGGTTGAGAAAACAAATACTAAAAAAGCACCATGGCAACTGGTTGGAGGAAATGATAAATGGACTGCAAGAGTACAAATCATTGATTTTGTCATTCAAGCAATGGAACGAGAGATATTTACTCCTTAAATCTAATACTCTTACCATCAGATTTCTATTTTTATACTACTAACAGAAAAAATCGTTTTCTTCCTCATTAGCCTTGACAAATTTATTGTGTTGAAAAACACGTACTAAAACTATAAAATTACTCGGAATTTAATTCATAGTAATATAGTTAGTTTTGAAAATGCGTTTATACGAAATATTAACCATATTCTATGAGACTTATTTTATGCTTTATTTTGTAATTTAGTTTAGGGGAAATCCCTATTTATAGGTGTTTGAGTGAATTTCATTTTAGATTTTTGATTTTGAGACAACAGTTTAAAAGGGAGACAAAACATTCTCTACAAACAAAATAATAAGGAAAGTTGATAACTTTTTACCTTAGAATAGGGATTAATTCAAACCTTACTTGTATGAATTTAGTGAAGTTCTTTCTAAATAGTTGTTGCTTATAGGTTTGTGCGTTGGTTTACGCATGGATGTTATCTTGTAAAATTGTAACACTATTAAGGAGAAAAGAACTGAAAATAGAACAAAAAATAAATTTGCATAAGACAATCCATCCCTTCCATACTTTATAGTAAAAGCTTTTTCGTATAGTTTCCTACTCTAGGAATTTCCGTTTCAAGATACCATTTCTATAAGTTAAAACAATTTGCGAAGAGAGCATAATAGAATAACTCAGCGAGGTGTTTGCATGTTAAAGGGTATGGATTGGCAAATGATCGCCTTTGTTGGTGTTTAACTTTTTCAAGATTATTTCACATGTCTTCAATTACCGAAAGTTTATTATTTGGAACAACAGTTTTCCGACCATGATGACACAAAAAAAATCGCATAATTTCTTCTGGACAGCGTCTAGATAAAGTAGGAGCTGTTCTTTTGTTTTTCTTAATCAGTCGCTTAATTTGAGAGTAGTACCTTACCAGTTCTCCTGCGGTTGTCATGAAGAGTTAGAAAATAACTGTGGGCTAAGAGACAAATGATTTTGTCTCTAAAAGCTCACAGTTATTTTTCTTAAGAAGGGCGATAATGAAAACAAATTACTTGAAAAATCCGCTTACCATTTTCACCATAGGACTCACCTGATTTACTAATCCCATGACGGTCTGCACGCCTCCACCAATTTTTTGAAAGTCTAGTTGCCCTTGATCATTCCTAAACATAGATAGTTTCTGTTGCGGGTTTGGAATTGGATGTTGTTGTGGAAAGAAGGCTTGTTGTTGCTGTCTATAATAGTTTGGAGGAATAGAAGGGTGTTGACCTTGAAAATTCATTTGTCTAGGTCCTCCCAAAAACCCTCTTCTTTCGGGGTAACCTTGTTGTGGTATCTGATATTGCTGATACATTGGTTGGTTCATACCTCGTCTCTGCGGGAACAAAACATCACTCCCCCTTTCTACAATACTAATAACTACTTACTTCCAACTATTCTAGCCTATGAAAAAAAGAGGAAGTGGCACGGTTAATAACTATAAAAGCAAAAACATAGTTCTTCTAGTTATCAGCCTTTTTCAAAAAAAGATAGAATTTGTACAATCAAAAAACAACCTCATAAATAGAATATTTAGGAAAGGGAGGTTTTTGGATGAGTAATTATCAGCTTTGTTGCCAATATAAAGGCAAGGTTGTTCATATCTATGAGAAAAGTGGAAAAGTACACTACGGTAAAATTGTAGAAGTTGATAGAGAGTATGTGTGGATTGAACCCTCAGTAACTAGAAGTCCAAGAGGCTTCGGTTATGGATATCCAGGCTATGGTGGACCGGGGTATGCCTACGGTGGTTATGGAGCTTATGGTGGAGGATATGGAATTGGGAGAAATCCTTACTTTGTTCCAGTAGCATTAGCTGCAATCGGTGGTTTTGCATTAGGAGCTGCGTTTTTCTGGTAAAATTTTTGGAACTGTCTCATTTACGAGGCAGTTCCATTTTTTTGTGAAAGTGAAAACCCTAGGCTAAGCCTAGGGTTTTCACTTTACAAAAAAAAGAGCACGTCAATTGCTGACGTGCTCCATCTTCAAATTAGTATAACCAAGAAGCTCCGATAATCACCAGTAAGATAAATAATACTAAGATTAGCGCGAAGCCTCCAGCGTAACCTGTTCCTGTAGTAGCACATCCAGTCATTAAGAAAACCTCCTTTAATTATTAGGTACAATTTAACTTATGCATCTAGAATAAAAAGGTTAATGCTAGCCTCTAAAATAGGCTGTTATCTAGGTATGTATTGGCCAAGCATGGCATAAAATTTAGAGAAGTTTTGCAATAATAAATGGAGGTTAGAGATGGAAAATACACTAATTTTGTTCGGTATTGCTCTTTTAGTTTCCGTTTTCATTCATGAGTTTGGTCATTTTGCTGCATTTCGTTTGTTTGGTGGTAGAGTTGAGGAGTTAGCGCTCGGTTTTGGTCCTACGTTGTTCAAAAAAGGGATCGGTCAGAGTAAGTTTTCAATTCGGCTTTTCCCATTAGGTGGGTACGTCCAACCGAATGAAAGTGATTTTAATCGTTACAATTATTATCAGAAGTTGATCTTTTTCTCAGCAGGAATTTTCATGAATTTTGTCTTATACAATGTAAGTTTCGGATTCGCTAGTATGAGTAATGGGAAGAGCTTTATCAACGGTTTAGTACTCGCTACAGATGGTCTCATTTACATAGTGGCCAATATAGGTGAAGTTTTCAGATCGTTAAGGATCGATCTTTTGTTCGGTAGTCAAGGAAGTGTAGAGTCTCAAATGCAAATCGTTCAGGAACTTGGGAATAATGTTGATTTTTGGATGATGGTTGCGGTCATCAATATTACGCTAATCATTCTTAATAGTTTACCTATTCCATCATTGGATGGAGGGAGAATTGTTGTTACTACTATAGAACATGTTCTACTAAAGATCGGAGTTGCTAAGGAGAAAATTGAACGAGTGACAAATCCGATCTATTATTTCTCTTGGATTTTGTTAATGGGGATTATTGCGTTGCAAATCCTCTCTGCAAATACGTTTCAATTTATTGAAGATGTTAAGGCTTTGCGTGTTGCTTACGGAATGAACAATCTAGAAGTTTTTCTTTGGACCAGTTTATGTGTCGTCTTTTTCATTAATATTTATATCTTTATTAGTAATCGCTTAGATAAAATAAGACGAGCATAACGCTAAAAGAGGCTGTAAATTGACAGCCTCTTTTAGCGTTATCAAGAGGAACTACCGACAACCTATTGCTAACAGTAAATCCTTAAACAATATAGCATGACTAGGTTTAAATACTTTCTTTTAGTCTCGAATTTAGTGAATTTCTTGATTTTACCACTATATAAGCTATGATAAACATAATAACTATTTTAATAGGAGTGAGTTGTGTATGAATACGTACTTTTTTACTGGTTTTCCTGGATTTCTTGCGACGTCGCTTGTAAAAAAAATAATAGCCGAAAAAGACGATATTTCTCATTTCTATTTACTAGTACTACCAGAGTTTCAGAACAGAGCAAAAATAGAAGTAAATAGAATAGTAGCAGAAGCAAAACTTAGCGCCGACCATTTTACAATTATCCCGGGTGACATTACGAAACCAAATTTAAAGCTTCCCTTTTCTATGGTTCAAAAGCTTCAAGAAGAAGTGACTCATATTTTTCATCTAGCGGCGATTTATGACTTAGCTGTTCCAAAAGAACTGGCGTACGACGTAAATGTTCTAGGTACGAAAAATATCAATGATTGGATCCTTACTTTAAAAAATGTGAAGCGCTATGTTTATTTTAGTACAGCGTATGTATCAGGAAAGCGGGAAGGCTTAATATTAGAGACGGATTTAGACATGCAGCAGCAGTTTAAAAATCATTATGAATCGACTAAGTTTGAAGCTGAAAAACTAGTTCATCAAGTGATTGATCAAGTTGCAACAACAATTATTAGACCAGGAATTGTGAAGGGGCATTCGAAAACAGGTGAAACACTTAAGTTCGATGGTCCGTATTTTGTCTTAAATTTTTTCGATCGATTAAAATGGTTACCGAGAATTCCTTATCTTGGTGAAGGTGAGGTTGAAGGGAATTTCGTACCAGTTGACTATGTCATTAATGCAACGGTGTATTTAGGACATAAAGATATAGGAATAGGCAAAACTTATCATTTAACTGATCCAAATCCGTATAGCATGCGGCAAGTGTATCAAATGTTAATGAGTGAATACCTAGGGAAAAATCCTTTTGGGACTATCCCATTATCTTTAGCTAGAGTATTTTTATCAATACCTTATTTGCGAAAGTGGACAAGGGTAGAAAAGGAATCTCTAGACTACTTTCAGTGCCAGACAAAGTATGACTGTACCCATGCACAAGCAGATTTGAAAGACTCTGGAATTGTTTGCCCTGATTTGAGAGAGACTGTTGGGGCTATGGTTGAATTCTACAAAAAACATAAATCTGACGAAGATAAACAGATAAAGATAGTCTAAGGGGGCATGTCAATGGAGAACTATCAGTCACTAGTTGAGAAGCAAAGAGCATATTTTCAGATTGGTAAGACGAAAGAAGTAACATACCGCATTAAAGCTTTAGAAAAACTTCGGCAGGCAATCCGTAACTATGAAGCGGAATTCATGAAAGCCTTAAATGATGATTTAAATAAAACAGAATTTGATGCTTATGCTACGGAGATTGGCTTTGTCCTACATGAAATTCGTTTTGTTCTAAAGCATCTTCGGTCATGGACGAAACCGCACAAGGTAAAGACTCCAATGACACATCTAGGCTCGACAAGCATGATTTATCCTGAACCGTACGGAGTTGCTTTGATAGTCGCTCCTTGGAACTATCCGTTTCAGCTTGCAGTTGCGCCGCTAATCGGTGCAATTGCCGCTGGAAACTGTGCTATATTAAAGCCCTCAGAGCTCACCCCAAAAACGTCGGCACTTCTTGCTAGGCTAGTGAAAGAAACATTCTCGGAAGAGTATATTTCAGTAGTAGAAGGAGGGATAGAGACTAGTCAGGCTCTATTACGAGAACAGTTCGATTACATCTTTTTTACAGGAAGTGTTCCGGTTGGGAAGGTGATTATGGAGGCTGCAGCCAAGAAATTAACTCCCGTTACGTTAGAACTTGGTGGGAAAAGTCCATGCATTGTAACAGAGGATGCGAACTTAAAGATAGCAGCAAAGCGAATTGCTTGGGGGAAATTTATGAATTCGGGACAGACTTGTATTGCCCCGGACTATTTATATGTACATATAAATGTGAAAGAACGGTTTTTAACACTTTTAAAGGAAGCTATTGATGATATGTTTGGTCAGGAGAATACATTTACGAAGATCGTGAGTGAAAGACACTTTCTCCGTTTAAAAGAATTTTTACTTGATGGAACCATTTATACAGGTGGAGAAACGAATCAGCAGTCTTTAATGATTAAGCCTACGGTTCTCACAAATATTACTTGGGACGATCGCGTGATGGAGGACGAAATCTTTGGTCCGATTTTACCTGTTCTTGAATTCGAAGAAATAGAGGAAGTCATTCGACAAATTCAACAAAAACCAAATCCATTAGCGCTTTATATTTTTTCTGAAAATCAAGAAAAGCAACAAAGAGTGATTAACAACATTTCATTTGGTGGTGGTTGTATTAATGATACGGTATACCACATCACTTCACCATATTTACCATTTGGTGGTGTCGGAAGTAGTGGTATTGGTGCCTACCACGGAAAAGGAAGCTTTGACACCTTTTCTCATGAAAAAAGTGTCTTAAAACAAACGACGAAGTTTGATATCCCATTTAGGTATCCGAATGTAAAAGACGGGTTAAAGAAAATTAAAATGTTTTTGAAATGATTTCTGGATGGCTACATTTATCTCTGTTTTTCCTTATCGAAATCACAGGCATTCAAGTACATTTACCAATAGGTGTAAAAGAGCCATAGAGACAATTTCATTTGTCTTCTATGGCTCTTTTACGAAAGGTTGTTTTCCAAAAGTTTTTTTATCGTTACATATAGGACGTATGCCACTAATAACTGGATTATATAATTTATTAGTCGTTCCGATTACCATAGATTAGCTTTCGTAATCCTTTTGCTACAAAGAGCATGGTAATGTGTAAAACTAGCTCAAGCATAATTGGCAGATTGGACTTAAGGATGCGAGATCTTTTTAAGAAAAAATCTAACAATATACGTAGAGAGAGAATTTTGATGAAGTTATGTTTTTCAATCATACAAGTGGTAAAGAAAGCTACGATGATTGTATAGATCGGTGCAAGAATGAAATGCTCACGCCAAGAGTGAAAAAATCCTAAGCCGAATCTTAGCTTTCTAAATACGGCCAAGATAAATAAAAAAGTGCTATTTAGAACAACCAGTGCTTTAAATACTGAAATAAAAAGCACTATCGGGGTTTTCTTTTGCAAATGTTTGTCCCAAAAATCACTAAGAGTAAAATATAAAGGGATAAGGGTTGCAGTGAAGGTTGTTCGCCACCAATTTGTATTAAAAATTCCTAAAAAGATAAAGAACTTTTCTATAAGGGTAAAATAAAGTCCAAATAAGAGCTTTACTTTCCAACCAAGTTTGAAACTGGTAATAAAAAGAGCTGTTATTGGAACAAAGATCGCTTGGGAAAATATTGCACCTAAAAGATTATCGAAATTTTTATTTTTTAACAACTTAGGTTTGTAGATGTACGATTGAAAAAGGTTAAAAACAATGTACTCAAATAGGTAAGCCATCCCGATATTTGACAGTAATAAGCTGACAAGTCGTTTACGATCCTTCCCTTTAGATAAAGTATAGATTAGCATACTAATATGAATGAAGGATAACACAATAAACGGATATTGATTTTTTTTTCGTTTAAACATGATAACCACAATCCAATCCTAAAAGAAGAATATGGGTAGTATTTGTTTATACATAAAACTTATAACTGTTTTATTAATATTTATCTTCAATCCATGAAAACATTTTTCTTATTGCATCATGATGTACATCAAAAGGTAAATGGTGCCCGTAACCTTCATAAAGATGAATCGTCGTCTTTTTGGAGTATAGGTTTAGTTGTTCATACATGTTTACCCCATGACTAACATCTACTTGACTATCAGTAGTTCCATGAATGATTAGTACTGGACAGTTGATATCTTTGGCAAATTCGATCGGGGAACGCAAGTGATAAGCAAGTGGCAATTTGTTGGGAGAACCACCGATGACACGTTTTAGCATTCTTCTTAAATCAATTCGTTCCTCGTATGTTTGTCGTAAACAAGATACTCCGCCCCAAAGGACAAGTCTATGAATAGAAGGCATCACGATTGAGGTTAATGTTGCGTTAATCGCTCCGCGTGAAAAACCCATGATAGAGATTTTCTTTTTATCGACAAATGAAAATGATTCGAGTAAGCGAAAGGCCGAGTGAACATCCTCCGTGTCAGCACCACCAAATTCGTCACGACCTTCTCCCCCTTCATGTCCACGGTAACAGGGGGCAAATACGATGTACCCTTGTTTAGCGAAAGCTTCTACCCAGCTAGGTTTCACCCTGCCAATCCGACCGATTCCACCACGGCAATAAATAAAGGCTGGCCACTTTCCTTCTCCAAGTAATACACGGTTTGAAACGATGGAAGAAGCGACTTCTTCTACTGGTAAATCGTTGAAAAGTTCTGTAATTTCCTGTTTTGTCACGTGGATTTCATTGGGGAAGCCTAAATACCCTTTTACGTTTAGTCCATCGGCCATATATGATACTTTGTAAATCATTTATTAACTCCTTAGAAATAATTGGTTGTATTTTGTTACAGACTATAAATGAATGGTAAACAACTAATCGATCGGTACATTTTTAAATGCATTTTTATAAATTCATTCATAATTCATGATTCCCTTTTAAGTTCATGTAGATTGATATAACTTGATTAAGCTAATTTGGAAATTCACTTCTTTAAATACTACATTTTTTTTATTAGGGAAGTCAAAAGCTAATGCTTTTAACTTCCAAATATTGTATAAAATTCAGACGGTTAGTAGATGATATATCTGTGATATTAAGTGTGGGAGGTTGAAGAATGGCTTCACTCAAAGAACACCAACAACATAAACGACTAACTGCAGCTGAACAAGGGGATTTGTTTGCGAATTATCTTGGTGATTCGATGCATTGCGTAGTATTTGAGCATTTTTATGAAGTAGTTGAAGACCAAGAGATCAAAGAATATATCTCTTATGTAAAATCACTTGCAGAGCAACATCTAATAGCGATTGAACAGCTTTATCGAAAAGAAAACATCCCTATTCCTGTTGGTTTTGGTGAAGAGGATCTGCATCGTAATGCACCAAAGCTTCTTAGTGATGTATTTATGGCTATATATATTACGCAAATGGCAAAAGCTGGACTAGCAATGTATAGTGAGGCTTTGTCAATGGCTACGCGTCAAGATGTCATTGAGTATTTTAAGAGCAACTTACATAGCTGTGTCGAAACATATGAAAGGGGGTTACAACTCCTTTTAAACAAGGGGGTTAGTGTTGAAATTCCAACAATTCCTTATCCGAAAGAGGTTCAATTTGCGACAAAAGAATCATTTGTAGCGATGCTTACAATAAATAAGCGCCCGTTAACTGCACTGGAAGTGAAATATTTACTTGCGAATATTAATAACAATATTTTAGGTAAGGCACTCATGTTAGCATATAGTCAAGTCACGACTTCTCAGGAACTTGAAGCTTATTTTCGAAAAGGAGTAGAAGTAGCCGATGAACAAATTCGAAAATTAGGAGAATATTTAATGGTTGAGAATATTCCTACACCTAAATTGCTAGATGCAGATATTACTGACTCAGTTAGCCCACCGTTTTCTGATAAACTTCTTTTATTTCACACTGGCTTTTCGAATGCGTATGGGATACAAAATTACGGGACTGCACTATCGAAAATATTGCGTCACGATCTTGCAGCTACGTTTGCCCTATTAACAGCTAAAATTTCCAAATACGCAAATGGTGGTTTGGAACTTATGATTAAAAATGGATGGTTAGAGGAACCGCCTACTTGTCCAAACCGAAAAGGGCTGTCTAACTCAACTGCTCCTAAAGTAGAAACTGATTAAGGAGCGTATTTTATGGAAGAGGTTAATAAGAAATTAAACTATGAGACTTTACTATGGAGCATTGCTCTCCCAGGTTTTGGACAATTCATTAATAAGAAAATTGTGAAAGGGATTGTCTTAGTTTTTTTTGAAGTTCTTATTAATGTAATGAGTAACTTTAATTTAGCAATTGTAGAATCTTTCAATGGAAATATCCACAATGCCATCGAAATAACAAACTATCAATGGTTAATGTTTTACCCTTGTTTTTACATGTATTCATTATGGGATGCATTTCGTGATTCCAATGAAAATCTTAAGCCATATCTCTATCTTCCGTTTGCATTCGGTGCGTATTTTGTTACTGTTGGCCTAATATATTCTACGAAAATTACCATATTCGGTGTTTTATTAGGTCCGGTATTTTTGCCAATGCTATTTTTAATACCGGGTTTAATAAGTGGCTTTGTGATTAGAAGGATTATTCTCCGTTAAATATTAATGAAAAATACAAACTTTTGTTTTACGATCTTTGCTTTTTTTAACAGATATAAAACTAGTAGTATTCTCAGCATCCCCTTCACCTCCATATAGGTTATGTTTTAGGGAGGTTATCCAATTCATAAACTTTGTTAATTATCACTTCTAATAATAGTAATTGTAAAAATTAACCTGATCTGCTATAACTTTTACAAAATAAATCCAAAAAGAGTAAGGAGTTAGCCAATGCATAACTAGTTCTTAGCTATTCATAAAATTGCACATTGTTTAAAGTAACGCATTTCAAAAAACGTAGGAAATGTGTCTTATTTACTATGCAGTTAGCTTTAGGCTACCAAATTATCTCCTTTAAACCTGCAACAAGCTAAGAACACAATCTTAACGCATGTCTTAAAAAGCGCGCACCGCTGCGTAATTGCCAGGTTGTTATTAAATAATTACGATTTATTAATTTTAGATGAGCCAACAAATCATTTAGATTTACACGCCAGAGAACAGTTGGAAAATGCTTTATTGCAATATGACCGAACGTTGCTCCTAATTACCGATGACCGTTATTTACTTGAGCGTAGTTGTGATCGCCTCTTAGTTTTTAAAGATGAAACGATTAAAAGACTAGAATATGGTTCAGAGAATATATGAATAGGGAACGGACGCCCAAAATTATAGATATAGAACAGAAACTACTATTAGAAAACGAACTCGCTTATGTACTAGCTGAATTGAGCAATTTTGAACCAGGGGATGAAGAATATATAAGGCGTGAAACAGCTTCAAACTCTATTAGAAAGAAAAAAACGGATGAATTAAGAAGAGAGCCGCTTGGATTCAAGCGGCTTCTTCTAATGCAGATAACTGTTTAACAAATAAGTGTGTTTTCTGTCATGATCAAGTATTTCCTCAATCATCTCTTTGCTTATCGGATCTAAATCACCTTTCACAATTTCCTCTGATTTTTCTATACCCATGGCTTCTCCTTTTAAAGCTCCATGAATTAACCCTTCAGTTGTATCAGGTAAATTTAATTGATTTAGATAACCTACAATTGATCCCATCGGTCCTTCATCGTCGACTGGAGTGCCGCCGAGGTTTTGAATTCGCTCTGCTACTACAAGCGCATGCTGTTTGTGTTCCTGTTGAATCTTTTGGAATTCCTTTTTTATTTTGGGATCCTTTAGTTTTTGGATGTAATGTTCATACGAATGAATTCCCATATACTGCCCCTTTAAAAACTCATTCAATTCTTTAACCACACTGTCGCTCATTATATCACCACCTTTTCAATTATTTTTTGTAATCCTCCAATGTCCTATCCAAAATTATTTATTTAAGGCTGTTATATAAACTATGTTGCTTTTATGTCGCAACCAAGCATTCTCTTGGTTGGACATAAAAGCTAATAGCAACAATCTTAAAAGTGCGTAATTTAAAGCTTTAACAGTGCTAATTGATCCATGAAAAGTCTTGCTAAAATTCCTAAAAACGTTATAATATAAACTGTACTACATAATATAATACAGATAATACACAAATCATTTATAGATAAACATACCTAGTGGAAAGGAGGAAAACGATGTTTCAATTAGACCTACGAAGCAGAGTTCCAATTTATGAGCAGCTAGTTGAAAAGATGAAGGAGCTTATTATTCATGAAGTGTTTCAAAAGGATGAGCAGCTCCCATCAGTGAGAGCGTTAGCTGCTGACCTAACAATTAACCCAAATACTATACAAAAGGCGTACCGAGAATTAGAACATCAAGGCTATATTTATTCGATCCCTGGTAAGGGCAAATTTGTCTCGCCACAAGCGGATGCTACCAATAATGAAAAGGTGAAGAAGATGAAAAAAGACTTAATTAAGCTGATTTCGGAAGCTTTATATTTAGGGATAGGAAAAGATGAGATTTTAACATTAATTACTGAGGCTGAACAAAGTGTGAAAGGAGGCGAAAGTAGTGATTCAAGTTCATAAGATTAGAAAAGAATTTGAGGGGATAGAAGCAATAAAAGGCTTGACTCTTACAATTGAGAAAGGTTCGATCTATGGTTTGCTTGGTTCAAATGGGGCGGGGAAAACGACACTATTAAAAATGATCGGTGGAATTTACAAGCAAGATTCTGGTGAGTTATTTGTCGATGGGCAGTCTGTATTTGAAAATGTAAAGATTAAAGGCAAAACAATTGTGCTAACTGACTCACTCTACTTTTTCCCACAATCAACAGTAAGGCAAATGGCTTCTTTTTACCAGAGTATTTACCCTCAGTGGAATGAAGAGCGCTTCATAGAGCTTAGCAAAGTTTTTCCAATCCAAATGAATAAAAAAATTCATCGTATGTCTAAAGGGATGCAGCGCCAAGTAGCATTTTGGTTATCATTATCAACAATGCCAGAAATACTTATTTTGGATGAACCATTTGATGGTCTTGATGCGGTAATGAGACAAAAGGTGAAGAACTTACTTGTACAAGATGTGGCTGAACGGGAAATGACGATTTTAATTTCCTCTCATAACCTACGAGAAGTTGAAGATCTCTGTGACCATATTGGAATTTTACATGAAGGTGAAATGCTGATTGAAAAGGATTTAGATGATTTGAAATCAGATGTTCATAAGATCCAAGTTGCCTTTAAAGGCGAACTGCCAGTAGCATTTCTAAAAGGTATGGAAGTACTTTATAAAGAAGAACGGGGAAGCGTGCGAATGTATATAGTAAGAGGTAGGGAAGAGGAAGTCTCGTCCCATGTACTTGCAAATAAACCTGTATTATTCGACATACTCCCACTTACATTAGAGGAAATTTTTATTTATGAAATGAGGGATGTTGGCTATGCAATTGAAAACGTACTTGTTTAATCGCGGAATTTTTACGCAAAGTGTCCGCAATGTTGGTTGGATAGGCATCGCCTACGTTTTGTGTTTATGGTTCGCATTACCCTTACAAATTTTGATGATTTCTAGCAATCAGAAAGAATACAAGCTCCATTATGCCTTTGTTTCGGAGAACCTATTTAGATTTTCTGATCCTTTTCAAATTTTTATGATTTTTATTGTTCCAGTATTGCTTGCAATTTTCTTATTTCGTTACATGCAGGTGAAATTATCTTCGGACTATATTCATAGTTTACCGATAAAACGGAGTGCACTTTTCCATCAAAATTTGCTAATTGGAATCATAATGCTAGTTGTTCCTGTATTGATTACTGGATTTAGCTTACTTATTTTAAGTAGTTTTGTAGAGGCTCCAACTTTACTAAACTTAACAGTTATTGGACAGTGGGCTGGACAAACAATCCTGCTAAGTCTTTTTGTATTTATGGCTGCTGTTTTTGTGGGGATGTTTACAGGGAGTTCGGTGCTTCAAGGCTCCTTAACCTATATTCTGTTTATTATGCCAGCAGGGATGACTGTCCTATTTTTTATGAATGTTAAGTACTTCTTGCACGGATTTGCTACAGATTACTATCTAAGTAATCAAATGTCCAATATAGTTCCATATATAAAAGCTGCTGAACTAGGAAATACATCTTTAACGATGTCTGAGGTTGTGGCGTTCATACTCGTGACAATTGTCTTCTACATGATTGCACTTTTTGCTTATAGTAGAAGAAAAGTTGAGTCAGCCACACATGCAATTGCATTTCGGCCATTGCAACCTGTGTTTTTATATGGTGTGACAGTATGTTCCATGCTTTTGGGTGGTATGTATTTTGGAGAAACACAAGGAACAATGGGATGGAGAATTTTCGGTTATATCGTAACATCAATTATTGGCTATTTTGTTGCTCTAATGATCTTAGAAAAGTCATGGCGAGTACTAACAAAATGGCGAGGTTATAGTATTTTTACAGCGTTTATGATCATTCTGGCGCTACTAATTAAACTAGATGTAACAGGTTATGAAAATCGTATTCCAAATGCTGATAACATTGAGCGTGTCTATATGGCAGATAGTATTTATATGCTTGAAGATCGACATTCTTTTGAAGAGGTTAATCAGCAATACCAGGAACAATATTATTACAAGGAAGCAGAGAATATTGAAAACATCTTGAACCTTCATAAGCAGATTGTAGAAAGTCAAGGGCGGTTTGATTATTCATCAGGATTTTATCGTCGTGCCTATTTTGTTTATGAACTTGAAAATGGTAAAAAGCTTGTAAGGCAGTACCGGGTGCCAGAAACGTTCTATTCAGAACCGAATGAGTACTATAGTAAAGTTCTAGAGTCTCATGAGCACAAATGGAATGCGAATGTCGCCTTACGAATTACCGACTCGAATTTGATTAATAAAATAACCATCACTCCTAACCGGGGAATGAAACAATTGACAATCTTCAAGCGTGAGGATATAGAAAGCTTCCATCAGACATTTCAAAAAGAATTAAAAGAAACTTCGAATGAGGATTTACGACTTAACAATGGTACCTGGGGGACAATTGAGTATTTAATGAAGGGCAATCAGTGGCTCTACTCAGATTGGAAGAAAATCCATGAAGAAGTTGAAGCTTGGTTAATAGATCGGGACTTATTGAAACAAGCTCGCCTAACAGCAGAAGAGGTTGAATTTGCTGTTGTTATTAAGAAGGATAGAGAGTATCTATATGAATACAATTATAGTGTCGATTTTAACGAGTTTGCAAATAGAACAGATGCAATTCGTATTGATCGTGCTAATGAAATTGAAGCTGTCTTAAAGGTTCGGCATGGGATGACAGTGGTGAATTCGTAGTAGCTTATTATACGGGTAAAAATAATCATGAACCTTTTTTTGAATCAATTCGTCTCATTCATGCTCCAGAATTCCTCAAAGAAAAGTTTCAGTAAGAAAAAATACCTGCTGCCTTGAGGGGCCAGGTATTTTTGACGATTAATACTAAAAAAATATGGTAGTATGTGAGTAGATTTCATAATAGAATTAACCGAGCTATATCAATCTTAGTAACGACAATAATGGAATGATGTAATTTATTAATGTACATTGAGTATAATTTTTCAGTAAAGGAACTGACTAAAGTTGACAATAGAAAGATTTTTTACGAACAAGTACGGTATTATTCTAGCAGCAGTTATTTGTACAGCATTATGGGGGAGTGCCTTTCCGGTCATTAAACTTAGCTATGAAGCATTGCAATTCAACAGGGGGAAATTGCTCAGCAGGTACTTTTTGCAGGGTATCGCTTTTTTCTGGCAGCATTGTTGCTGTTTTTAGTTATGATTAGTTTCAACAGAAAGAAGGTACGATATCAAAAAGGTTCGATAAGACCTTTGTTAAACATTGGTTTTTTTCAAACATTTTTTCAATACGTATTATTTTATATTGGTCTAAGTTATAGCACAGGTATTCAAGGAGCGATCATTGCCGGTACAATTTCATTTTTTCAAATTATCCTGGCGCATTTTATGTATCAAAACGATAAAATTTCGATCCGTAAAACCGTAGGTCTTTTCGTTGGATTTACTGGTGTCATCCTTGTGAATATCACAAGAGGAACATTTGAATTCCAGTTTGGACTTGGAGAATTATGTTTAACAGTTGCAATGATTTCTTGTGCTTATGGAAATATCTTGGCCCGAAATGGTTCGGCTAAAATGCCTGTTCTTTATTTAACCGCATATCAAATGTTATTAGGCTCATTAGGGCTTCTTTTCGTAGGTGTACTATTCGCAGGGTGGCTACCTTTCCAATTTACTCCATACTCATTAGGTTTATTGCTATATCTAGCTTTTTTATCATCACTGGGCTTTGTGATTTGGAATAACATAATGAAATATAACCACGTTGGTCAAGTTTCTATGTACTTATTCTTAATACCTGTCTTTGGGGTATTCCTATCATCATTTTTGTTAAATGAGGTTATTCATTTCTTTGTAATCATTGGTTTAATGTTTGTAACAACAGGAATTATTATTGTTAATCGAAAAAAGGTGGAAACGCCTTATCGGACAAAGCAAGTTAGTTAGTCATACTTTTGCTATGCATGGTTTAAAGCTTACTGGTTAAAGTAATTAGGAAGTAACTTTAATAACCAAGGAGGACACAAACGAATGGTGAACATCGATAGCACACATGAATTTGTGGAAAAGCTACACGAAAAACAGGAAAAGCAGAAAAAAATAAGAAACGTCAAGGAAATGGGTATCCAAGTAAAAAACTTCCTAATAACGGACAACATTAAAAATGAAAAGATCGCCGCTTTGGCGATCTTTTATTATGGAAAGTTTACTCTTAATTGGGTTAAATAAATCCATTATGTTTAATGTCGTTAAGCGATTCTTGCATTTTCATATGGTGGACAATGGTCATGGCAATAATAATAAAGCTCAAGGAAGCAGATAGTATAGTGCTACTAATTAACAATCGTTTTAATCCATAGTTGAACATAATAATCACCACTTTTTTTCTTTTATTATGCTACAAGTCGACTAAAAATATTTAAAATAGGAGTGTATTTCAAAATTACCTTAGCTAAATCAACTATCGTTAATAGTGAAAATAAAGAATGATAAGCCGTTAATTTTAATCAATTTATAAAAGGCTTATAATGTATTAGAAATACCGAATGAAGAAAAGGGGAATTTTATGAAACGTATTGCTGTTTTTTGTGGTTCTAGTACAGGTTTGATCCGGTTTATATGGAAGCATCCAGAAAATTAGGTAAGACACTAGCTAGTGAAGGGATTGAACTAATATACGGTGGAGCTCAGGTTGGTTGTATGGGTGCTATTGCTGATGCTGTTATTGAAAATGGCGGAAAAGCAATTGGAATTATTCCGAAAAAACTAATGAGAGTAGAAATTGCTCACGGAAGTTTAACTGAACTTCATATAGTTGAAACGATGCATGAACGAAAAGCGATGATGGCAGAGCTTGCAGATGGTTTTATTGCAATGCCTGGAGGGTCAGGAACATTAGAAGAGTGGTTTGAGGTACTAACATGGGCCCAAATCGGTTATCACCAAAAACCGTGCAGTCTATTGAACGTTAATAACTATTACACGCCACTTCTAAGTTTATTTGATCACATGATTGAGCAAGGCTTTGTCCGAGAGGAATACCGACAACTAATTCTCATGGAAAGCGACCCAGATAAAATAGTTCAGAAGCTACAAAATTTTAAACCAACATACATACATAACTGGGATTAGGAAGCAATGTATTACTTTCTCAACAAAAACTATTTTATTTTCTAGTGCAATTGCATTATGACTATAGTAAAGCTTAGCTCTTCACGGTATAACCTGAAGTTTGTAAACTAAATGAGGCGGGGGGACAAATGAATTTGTCCCCCCGCCTCATTTAATACGATCAAACAAGGAATTAATAGAAAAGTGAGTAGTGTAATTTGTTAAAATTAATTATTTGAAAATTTAAAATATAAGTGGTAAAAATAATATATAGCTATTTTCATTTTACGTTGCGATCCTTTGAAAAACAAAAATAACGAGGTGAAGGTGGGATCCATTCATGAAAAATGCATGTTTATATGAAGCACATGTTCAAACGACAGATCTAGAGGAAGCGATAAAGTTTTACCAAAGTATTGATCTTGTTTTAGCTTATGTAATTTCAGATCGCGTAGCTTTTTTTTGGTTAGGTGAGAGCAAGAAAAAAGAACAAATGCTAGGAGTATGGCAGGTTACTTCAGATCAATTTAAACAATCACATTTCGCCTTGCATCTACCTTATGCCCAATTTATGAATGTACCAAATTTTTTATCAGACAAAGGGATACATCTTGTACCAAGTTTTGGTTTAGACACTAGTGAACCAATCGTTCACGCTTGGATGCCAGCTGCAAGTTATTATTTTGAGGACAAAGATGGGAACTCATTGGAATATATAACAGTTTTAGAAGGTGAACCGATCCCTGAGTTAGGAGCTGTTCACTTGAGTGCCTGGCAGGAGGCAAATAAAAAGAGGTAAATAGTAAGTTAGGGATTACTTAAAACACTTTTTTCTATCTGTGGAGTAGCCTCTGCTGTTGCTAGAATTTTCGGATGCTTTATAAAAACGAGCTATAGAGACAAATTCCATTATCTCTATAGCTCGTTTATTTCTTATAAACGATTCAAACAGGCTATAAGCATCCGTTTATCATAGAGTATTTTAAGGAGTTGAAATTATTAATTTTTTTAATATTTTGTCATTATATCCATTTTAAGCTATAATTAATAATTAGAGTTGCGAAATATATATAGTAGAGGAGTACTTAGCTATGGCGAAAAAACATTACGAAGTGAAGTTCCAGTTGAATTAACATGGAACCTTGAAGACCTCTTTGAGTCAAAGGAGGCGTGGGAAAAAGAGCTTGCAGCAGTTCAAGCTGATTTACCTACAGTTACTCAGTTTAAAGGAAAGCTTAAAGACCGAGCAAGCGTTTTAGTTGACTGCTTACATGCTCAAGAAAGCCTTTATCAAAGAGTGATTCGAGTTGCTACATACGCAAGATTACGGCAGACGGAAGATGGAACAAATTCAGAGCATCAGGGAAATGCGGCTCGTACAGGAGCAATGTTAGCAACTGTTGATGCGGCTCTGACATTTGTTGACTCAGAAATCTTAACCTTGCCAAATGGAACAATTGAACGATACTTAGAGGAAGAAGCAGGTTTAGCTGATTTCCGGAAGAGCCTTGAAGAGTTACTCGAAAAAAGCCTCACCAATTAAGTCCAGAAACAGAAGAAACACTAGCTGCTTTAGGTCAAGTCTTGTCTTCACCTTATATGACTTACGAGATAAGCAAATCGTCTGATATGGATTTTGCTTCATTTAATGATGAACAGGGAAATGAATTACCACTAACGTTTGCTCTGTTTGAAGATCGTTATGAATTATCAGCAAATACCGCTGTGCGTAGGAACTCTTACGAAGCATTCACGAAAACGTTAAATCAGTATAAGAATACCTTTGCGGCTACATATTCAACAGAAATTAAAAAGCAAACCGTTTTAGCGCGTCAGCGTAAATATGAGAGTGTTACTCATATGCTTTTACAACCACATCAAGTTACATTGGAAATGTATAATAACCAATTAGATATTATTCAAATGAATTGGCTCCACATATGCGTAGGTTTGCACAGTTAAAGAAACGTGTACTAGGATTAGATAAAATGATGTTCTGTGATTTAAAAGCACCCCTTGATCCTGAATTTAATCCTGCGACAACATATGAAGAGGCTTCTTCAACAATTCTGAAGTCCTTAGAGGTAATGGGTCCAGAATATCACAGCGTAATGAAAAAAGCTTTAACTGAAAGATGGGTAGATCTGGCTGAAAATGTGGGCAAAGCAACAGGGGCATTTTGTTCTAGCCCTTATGGAGTTCATCCATACATTTTAATTACTTGGACAGATACAATGCGAGGAGCATTTATACTGACACATGAACTAGGTCATGCAGGTCATTTTTATTATGCTGGAGGCAATCAACGTCTGACAAACACCCGTCCGTCGCTGTATTTTATTGAGGCACCATCAACGATTAACGAACTGTTATTAAGTCAGCACCTTTTAAAAACAACAGAAGATACACGCATGAAACGTTGGGTCTTACTACAATCATTAGGCACCTATTACCATAACTTTGTTACACATTTGCTTGAAGGAGAATTGCAACGGAGAGTTTATGCCTTAGCCGAAGCTGGAAAACCAATTACAGCAGTTACACTTAGTGAGCAAAAAAAGGAGCTTTTAGAGAACTTCTGGGGTGACACTGTAGAAATCGACGAAGGAGCAGCTTTGACTTGGATGCGTCAGCCACATTATTATATGGGTCTTTATCCTTACACCTATTCTGCAGGTCTAACAGCTTCTACAGCTGTAGCTGAACTTATTAAAGAAGAAGGACAGCCTGCCGTGGACCGTTGGATTGAGGTATTAAAAGCGGGTGGAACAATGAGACCTTTAGACTTAATGAAGCATGCAGGTGTGGATATGTCTACACCAGATCCAATCCGAAAAGCCGTAGCTTACGTAGGCTCACTCATTGATCAACTTGAAAAAAGTTATGAATAACTAAGCATAGCGAAGAGGCTAACTGGATAAGTTAGTCTCTTTTTTAAAAAGGCTGTTTTCCCAAAGTTTGTTACTTGAGTAAATACTAAGATTTCACTACTTATTTAGTAAGTAGTGATCTTTTCTAACTCAATTTATTGAATGATATCTTCATCTAATGAATTTTTCCGATTATTTTAGGTTAGAAAGTAACAATGTTTTAGAAAAGAACTTTTAAAAAAACGAAAATAAATTTAAAGCTAAGTTTAAAAAAAATGATAACTGGATATAATAACAGAGCAAGATAATTTGCAATTTCATGTATTTGTTACATGCTAGGAGGAAACAAGAATGGAACATGGTAAAGTAAAATGGTTCAACAGTGAGAAAGGCTTCGGGTTCATTGAGCGAGAAGGTGGAGATGACGTATTCGTTCACTTCTCAGCTATTCAAGGCGAAGGTTACAAATCATTAGATGAAGGTCAAGAAGTGACTTTTGACATCGAAAATGGTCAACGTGGTCCACAAGCGACTAACGTTCGTAAAGCATAAAATATGAACCAGAACAGACTCTAGCATTAGAGTCTGTTTTATTTTTTAAGGCGTATAATGATTAAGCGTTTCGTAACCATTGTGGCTTTACCCGTAATTCTACGTTAAAAAACTTCAACTGATAGAAGAGATGCCCGAGCGACCTTATTATTTGTTGTCATTATTCCCTATTTTAAAGATTGTTGCTATTAGCTTTTAGGTCGTAACCAAGCGAATGCTTGGTTCTTCACGATTTGCGTGAAGCTTTTGAGAATAAATAAGCCATTGGGACAAATAAATTTGTCCCAAAAAGCTTATTTATTCTCAAAAGACGACCTAATAGGACAAGTTTACGAAAATATCCTTAATAAATCATGAGGTTTCTAACCTCTCTGAAAAATATTTATTTTTTTCATATTTTATTGTAACTTTTTTAGAAAAAAAGCGTTCAAATAAAATATGGAATAAATTGGTGGTAGAGTTTCAAGGTGGACAAACCTACCGTTAGTGGACTTTTAGATTAGAATAGGAGATGAAATTTTTGCAGCTTCTTTTATTAAATCTACTATTTTATTACTTTTGATTTTTATCTATATTCTTTTTCTTCATGAACGAAAGATAGAAAGAGCACATCGCAAATTATTCATTGGACTTTTTGCATTTTTAGCAATAATAATCTGTAAACAGTTTCAAACACCAATTTTCTTTGGTTGGATTTTTGAATGGAAGTACATACCATTTCTACTTGGATCGATGTATGGAGGACGAAAAGTTGCTGCTTCATTATTCAGTTGGATAACCATTTTAAACATTTATTCTGGAAGCGAACATATGGTCAGTAGCTTAATCATTAGTTCAATCATGCTATTAACAATTTTATTTCTGCTTCTGCCATATTATCATCAGCAATCAAAGCTAAAGAAAGTTATATTATTAATGGTTGCTCCAATTTTCTTCTCAGGAATAACGATTATCTTTAATATTAGTGTAATGACGGATATCTTGGAAAACTTTGGGTTGTTTTTCATGTTTGGTCTAGTAGAAGCAATATCAGTTGGGTTGATTGTTTTCATTATTGAGTTTATTAGAGAAAGTACAATAATAAAGGAAGAGTATTTTGAGTCTGATAAACTACGTGTTGTAAGCGAACTAGCAGCCAGCGTTTCACATGAAGTGAAAAATCCGTTGACTGTAACAAGAGGGTTTATTCAACTACTTCATGATCCTAAGTTAGATGCTAATAAAAAAGCTGAATTCCTACAATTGTCATTACAGGAGCTTGATCGGGCACAGGAAATTATTACAGATTACCTTAATCTTGCTAAGCCATCGTCTATAGTTGAAGGACAAACTCATAATCTAAATTTAGAAATAGAGTATATTGCTAAAGTAATGAAACCACTTGCCTTATTGCAGGGGGTCGAAATAGTTACAATAGCTAAGAATGAGTGCTTCATTAGTGGTGACTGTCAGAAATTAAGACAATGCCTGATTAATATTGTAAAAAACGGGATCGAAGCCATGGTAAATGGTGGGGTTCTGACCATTCAACTATTCTTAACGACAGATGAAATAGTGATCTCCATTCATGACACAGGGGTAGGGATGTCAAAAAAACAAATCGAATCATTAGGTACCGCTTTTCAAACAACGAAAGAACACGGAACAGGTCTTGGCTTAATGGTTGTTAATAATATTGTGAGAATTATGGGAGGTAGCATTGAAATAGAAAGTATTGAAGGAAAGGGAACAATTTTTAAGTTGTTTTTTCCACAAGCTAGGCAGCATAAAGATAAAAAGTGACGAAACAAATAAAAAAATATCTAGATTCTGTAAAAATATGATATAATTATTTGAAAAATCAAACATTTAGGTGATCCATGATAAATCTATTATTAAATGTGCTTATTATTTTGGTTTGTATTTTTATGTATTATATCTTTCTACTAAATCCCTCAATGGAAAAAAAATACCGAGAGCTTTTTATTAGTTTATTATCGCTGGTTGCAATGATCCTCTGTATGGTGTTTCCATATTACGATGCGAATGGGACAATCTATGATTTAAGGATTATACCCTTTTTACTAGGCGGTCTATACGGGGGAAGAAAAGTTGCCTTAACCTTATTTATTGGATTAGTACTGACACGATTTTTTATTGGTTATAATCTCGGTTTTTATGTAACTTTTATACAAGCACTAATTACTTTAGCTTTTGTATATTATTTTAGTTCAATCTTTCATCAAAGTAAGTTTTCAAAAAAGATTGTTGTTTCACTTGGATTTATCTTCGTAATCTGGGGACTAAACGTTATTATTTATTGGATGATACATACTAATGATCTGCAGGAAAAAGAACTGATGTTAACTAGTTTAGTTAACCATATCCTTGTAACCGTCTTAACCTTTGTCTTAGTTCTTTACATTATTGAATACATTTTGCAGATGTTACGATTTAAAAAAGAGATTAGTGGTGCTGAGAAATTACGTGTTGTCAGTCAATTAGCCGCAAGTGTTTCTCATGAAGTACGTAATCCATTAACTGTAACAAGAGGATTTTTACAGTTACTAAAAGATGATTCAATCGATGATCAAAAACGGAAGGAATACTTAGACTTATCTCTACAAGAATTAGATCGGGCGCAAACCATCATTACTGACTACTTAACGTATGCAAAGCCAAGTGATGAGAATAAGCCAGAAAACCTAACCATCGCAACAGAAATAGCTTACTTAGTTCAAGTAATGACACCGTACGCTTTAATGCAAGGGGTGGAAATTCTCATTTCGAATATAAGTGGTGGATTTGTTATAGGAGATAGACAAAAGTTCCGCCAAAGTTTAATTAATATTGTAAAAAATGGGATTGAAGCGATGCCTAATGGTGGTATATTAGAAATTGGAACTAGTAACATCAATAAAGATATTGTAATCTCAATAAAAGATACTGGGATTGGGATGTCACAAGAGCAAATACAAAAAATAGGTACTCCTTTTCTAACGACTAAAAAAACCGGAACAGGTCTAGGGACGATGGTTGCCTATAACCTTATTAGGGAGATGGGTGGAAAGGTAAAAGTAAAAAGTAGACGTGGCACCGGAACGGAATTTGTGCTAGTTTTCCCTAATGTAAAATAAGAGGTTGTCCCAAAAGTGTCTGACACCACGCGGATCCTACTAAATATAGACGTGCGGATATATTATATGTCTATATTCGGTACCTAGCGGTGTCTGACACTTTTTTTGGGACAGCCTCTTCATGATTATTAAAGAATCTAATTCGAAAGTATGCTTTCTTTCATCTAACAAATTGTTCAATAATAATTACAACAAGTGTTCGTGAAAGTGAACTTTCATAGGATTTTATCCTAAAGATTATACCAATTAAACATTAAGATAAATGTTCCAATTAAGGTTGCAATATAGATAAATCCAATTTTAGCGATCTTATCTAAATGATTACGTTTAACCTCATCATTTTTTTCAAGTCGGTAAAGTTTTAAGCGTTTAGAAAAAATACCCAAAAATGCACCTAGTGCCAAAATGAGAGCAACTGACACCCATACTCGAATTGATGTGAATTCTGGAAATAGGATAAATCCTGTAATCAGTGTTACAAAAAGGGCGAGATTTGCTAACATGACTAACCCTTTCCAAATTGGAGCTGATTCTAAGGGTTGTCCGTTACGGCTTTTAAGAAATGCAATAATTGGTAAGGGTACGACTGCAAGAAATAATATCGATATAAGTTGGTGGATCATTAATGACATAAAAGTTTGCCTCCTAGGATTTTTACAGATGGTATTACAGTATCAGTATAGGTCAGGAGAATCAAATTATATGCATTTGCCTTATTAGATTTTTAAAACTGATTGTAATAATTGAAAAAAATAATGATATTTATCATTTTTTTCACCGCTAGGCTAATGTTACAATAAGATAGGTAATAGAATTTATTTAAAGGAGTTAAAAAAATGGCAACTACACATACGTATAGCAAAGGAGAAGAAATAGCCAACGCCATTTCTCATGGTATAGGTATTGTCTTTAGTATATCGGCATTAACCTTGTTAATTGTTTTTGCTTCGTTAGAAGGTTCAGCTGCCTCCATTATTAGTTACACAGTGTATGGAGTAACAATGCTACTTTTGTATGTTTCTTCAACGCTACTCCATGCCTTTCCTGAAGGAAAAGTAAAAAACCTATTTGAGATCTTTGATCACTCATCGATCTACTTGTTCATTGCCGGTTCGTATACCCCGATTTTAGTAAATGTTATTGGTGGAAAGCTTGGCCTATATTTACTTGCAGTTTTATGGTCAGTTGCTGGGATTGGCATATTGTTTAAGGTGTTTTTCGTAAAACGATTTATGTACACCTCGACGATCCTTTACATTGTGATGGGCTGGCTAATCGTTTTCGCCTGGAAACCTTTGGTCACCAATCTCGATGACCTAGGAGTCATCCTCTTAGTAATCGGAGGCTTGCTATATACAATAGGTGCGTTATTTTACATGTTTAGATGGTTTCCATTTCATCATATGGTCTGGCATTTGTTTGTATTAGCAGGAACAGTTGTGCATTTTTTCGCAATTTTGCTCTTTGTCTAGAAATGGGAAAAGAACTTAAATGAGAAAAATAAGAATGAGCCAGATCGTCACTTTGACGAACTGGCTTTTTCTGTTTAAAAAATTGTATGTGAGAAGGATAGATTACTTCATTTTTCCACGAGCATCTACGGACCAGGTGTCTATGATCGTACCATTCCGGTGAAGATGGTATTCATCAAAAAGATTGGCGACTACGCAAGCATGGTTAGGGATGATTTGTACTTTGTCTGTAAGTGAAAGGGTTGTTTCTTCGCTTACCGTAGCAATTGCATGTTCTTCTGATAGTCTTGCAATTGTAATTTCAGGATGATTGAGAACTTTGCCGAAACCAATGACATTTTTATTTCCATGTGCACCTTGATCAAGGGAAAGTGCTTTACTTCCTGTATCAAGAATGAGACGGTCTTTTTTTACACTGACAATAGAGGCGAGGATTGTTAAAGCGCATTGGGATGGAGTTGCGACTCCTAAACCGACTTGGCACATATCATAAAAAGCAGCATTACCTGGGCGAATTTCAGTAATTCCGTTAATTTCTGCTCCATATTTAAAGGTTGGAGTTGAACCGATACTACGATGTAATATGGTGAAACCTGCTTGTTCACAAATTTTAGCACTTTCTAATACTACCTTTGCTTCACTATGTGCAATATCTTTAATTTGCTCAAGCGATGTAGCCGCATAAGAATGACCTGCATGAGTAAAGATACCATTCAAATGAAGATTAGGTAGTTGTTTCATTTCTGTTGCAAGCTCCTTTACTTCCTCAACTTCAACTCCACAGCGGTTAAGTCCAGAGTTGACTTTGATCCAAACAGTTAGCGGGCTAGTATTACTAAATGCTTGATTTACTAGTTTTGCTTGGGCAATAGAATCGATGGCAATGGTAATTTCGGCTTGTTTTGCTAAAGAAATCAGACGTTCTAGTTTTTGTGGGCTAGATAACGGATACGCAATGAGGATATCTCTAACCCCTGCTTTCGCCATCATCTCAGCTTCTTCAAGCTTTGCCACAGTAATTCCACATGCACCTCTTTCCAACTGCATCTTCGTAATTTTAATTGATTTATGTGTTTTTATATGAGGGCGCCAATTAATTTGATTGTATTTTGCGATCTGGCTTATCTCATCTAAGTTTTTTTCAAGAACAGCCATGTCTAGGAGTAAAGAAGGAGTATCTAGCGTATTTATGGAATTAATAGTCATGTTATTCACCTCGATTTTGTTTGATACAATTATAAATCTATCATAGGTGAAGCGACGAGAGATAAGCAATGTTTCTTGCAGAGATAACTAGAACTTTTTTAACAATAGAAGAGACGTGGGAGATGGGTTTTTTCGTGAAAACCTGATTTTGAAATTCCTAAATTTGGCATTAGTATAGTTGAAAAACTTAGGATTGGTGGGATAGATCAGTTCATTTTAATACAGGGGGAAGACCGCAAAAATTCGGTACTACTATTTTACATGGTGGTCCTTCTATGCCATTACCAGGTGTTTCCTCCAGAGGAGTAGACTATACAATAACTACGAACACAAAAGAATGCAGTTAATTTTGGTTCAAAATTCCGTGCATCTATTCCACCCTGATGACACAAAAACTATCGAAAAACATCTTATCAAACAAATAGTGTATAAATAGCTTGGGCGACAAATCCAAGCTGTTTTTTGTGTCTAAAATGGTCGTAAAAATAAACATTGTATAACTTACAGTTTTTTACAAATCATATAGTTAATTCGCTTATATGACACTGAAATGTTTGTGAAGAAATAGTTATTGTAGCTTAGTGAAAGAAGGTATGTAATTGAACTCCCTTGTTGTCTTATTGTTACTTATTTTAAATATTAAGTATAAGACCTATACGGAACTGAGGAAATGGTTCCCATCTATGCTGTATGTCTCTACATTTAACGCCCTTTATTATTATTTGTGTAAGCATTATTTGTTGTGGGATTTTAAATCGAAATTCTTAAGTGTTAGAGCCTTAAGGATGATCCATATTTTTCTTGCGTCACCTTTAGTTATTCTTTTATATCTATCGAAATATCCTAGAGATCTCAAAAATCAATTGCAATATAACATATGGTGGATTGGTTTAGCAATGTTGTTTGAAGTAATAGCAGTCAAGAAGCAAGTGTTATTTTTTCGACGAGGATGGAATTTTGGGTGGTCGTTCTTATTGTACATTAAGATGTTTATATATAGTTATTTCTTTAAAGAACGCAAAGGGCTAATTCTCTTTCTTTCAGTTTTAACAACAGTAGTAGCGTTAAAAATTTTCCAAGTACCACTGAGAAGAGAACTATTGAAAGGGCCGGTATTACTAATGCTAAACAAGAAAAAGAAGAAAATTTCTTTTTTGTAGGTCTTTTTCGAATTGGATTTACTTACTAGTACTCGTCGCTTAAAAACGTTGCCAGGCAACCTAAAGAATTGGGGTCTAGTTTATTTTGGATAAGAATTTGCTAAGATGTCCGAAGCCTTGAAGTATAAAAAATTAGGAAAGACTATTCGTATAATAATTTAAAAGCATCCTTTTATAGAATAGAGCATCAGTTATGATGTTCTTTTTTTATGGATTAGTTACCAATTTTGTGGAAAACACTTGAATAGTTGTTTAAAATGATGTATAGTACATTACAACAGTAATGTACTGGTTTAGTGAGAACTTCGTTGGGGGGCTGACCCCCATCACAGTAAAGCGTTAATACAATGGGGGTCAGACCCCCGATAAAAAGGAGGTGCACCGTGATTTTAAATACGAATGGTTCGAAGCCTATTTATGTCCAGATTGCTGAGTGGATAGAGACTGAAATACTGGCAGGTAATATTACGACTGATGATAAGGTTTATTCGCAGTATCAGCTAGCTGAGATGTTCAATATTAATCCAGCAACTGCTGCTAAAGGGTTGAATATATTAGCGGACGACAATATCGTTTATAAGAAGCGAGGGTTAGGGATGTTCGTAACTAGTGATGCACATGAAAAAATCTTAACAAAACGAAAAAGTCAAACGCTAAGCAAATTAGTATTCGAAATAGTGGTAGAAGCAGGTCGCCTGGGTGTCAGTGAAGCAGAATTAATCGAGATGATCAAAACAGCTAACAAAGCTAAGGAGGAAAGATGATGAGTGTCATTATGTGTAAAAATGTAACGAAGTCGTATAAAAACTTTCATGCATTAAATAACATTTCTTTTTCGATTGGTGAGAATAAGATTACAGGGTTAATTGGCCGAAATGGAGCTGGGAAGACGACATTGCTAAAGCTTATCGCTGGTTTTTCTCAACCATCAGCAGGGGAAGTTAGAGTCTTTTCTGAATCTCCGTTCAATAGTTTAAAAGTCTCTCAAAATTTAATTTTTATTGATGACAATATGACAGTTCCTCAGTCCTTATGCTTGATGGATATCTTGTATTCTGCGAGCCACTTTTATGAGCATTGGGATATGGACTTAGCAAAACGTCTATTTGATTATTTTTCATTAGACCCAAATCAGTTTCAACAAAATCTCTCCAAGGGAATGAAAAGTACGTTTCATTCAATAATTGGTATCGCTGCCCGTTGCCCACTAACGATCTTTGATGAACCAACAACAGGAATGGATGCATCAGTCAGAAAGGATTTTTACCGAGCATTGTTAAAAGACTATCTTGAACATCCAAGGACAATCTTGTTATCTAGTCATCATTTAAATGAGATTGAAGATTTAATTGAGGACATTCTATTGATCAAAAATGGAGAAAAGTATCTTCATATTTCTGTTGATGAATTGAAAAGTCTTGCCATTGGTTTTAGTGGTCGAGCAGGGGTAGTTGAACAATGGACAAAAGGGAAAGATATTATTTATAAAACTACAGTTGGAACCGATAATGCTTATGTTGTTTTAAATAATAATTTTGAGCATGAAGAACTTGAAAAAGCTAGACTTAATGGTATAGAGATAAGTAGTGTTTCTGCAGAGGATGTTTGCGTTTACCTAACGAGTAAGACAAAAGGGGGGATTGATGATGTTTTTGACAGAAACTAATGTCACAGAAATTACTAAGAAACAGTATTTCTATAAATTACGAGCTCACTATGGCATTTTTACATCATTACTTCTAACACAATTGATCGCACTGTTATTTTCATTTATGGGTAGTGGTTCAATGGGCTCAGGAGCAGACGGTGTTATGGTAATTGTCACCTATTATACTGGGAATGTCATTATTGCTTTTACTATGCTTTGGGCATTTATTAGTGGGGTGTCTATGAATTCAAAACTGGTACGAGATGGAGATTTCTCATTTGTAACCAACCGTCTAACAAGTAATTTATCAAGTATCGCCTTTTTGGTTACTGCAACGGTTACAGGTGGGATAACAGCCATGCTGGGCGGATCACTGTTAAAGACAATCATCTACTTTGTAAAGGGCGATGGGATTCTAGGCCATACGTATTCCGTTCCACTAGCCCAACTTTTGACGGGGATTATTGCAGCGTTACTTTACGTAACTCTATTTGGAGCGTTAGGCTATTTCGCTTCGACACTAGTTCAACTAAGTAAATTTAATCTTGTGTTGTTGCCATTATTATTTGTTGGTTCGCTATTTCTTGAAGCAAGAATGGATGGTCAAGGTCCTGTCAGAGAATTAATTAATTTTTTTGCTACTGAAACATCAATATTCATTTTAGCATTAAAAGTGGTTGCTGCTAGTGGCGCCCTGTTTTACACCTCAATTTTAATGTCAAATAAGCTGGAGGTTCGAAGATGAGTACAATCGCAGTGTCCTTGTTACCAATCTTAATTATCTTAGTAATGGCAGGGATGGCCTCTGGCGTCATCAAAGCAACCATTCAAAAAGCAAATTTTCTAAATGGTAATGTGATCATGTGGCTATTGGCAGGGTATGGATCAATCTTATTTATCTCGGTTGTTTTCACATATACAATTCCCTTTGAGACAAGTCAGATGACATCAAAAGAAGCCCAACAAATAACGGAAAAATTTTATCAGGCTGTCAATAATGGTAATTTTGCAGAAATAGAAGGTGTAAAGTCTATTGATGAATGGAGCTTTTCTTATGAACATAAAGAATTAAATATTGAAGCTCTTTTAACTGATTATTATTACTCAAGTCCGTGGGTCGTAGTTGAGGAAGATAGCTCTCTAAATAATGAAATCAAGATTACCAGGTATATTACGCCGCATATCATTGAAAAATTGGACTATACAAATAGAATTCCAGCACCGACGATTGGACTGCAACAAAACACCTTAACAATTAAACTTCCTCTAGAAACGCAGGTTAGAATAGCTAAATTCCACAAGGAATTTACGATAACACAGTTCACTCAAGAAAAGATGATTCCTAACCATGATAGTGGTTGGAGTGCAAATATGCTATTTTTACAGGTTCCAGAAGGTGTTAAAGTGAGAGCATATGAAGATGTCAATCTACAATTTAGAAGACGGTAAATGGGGATAGTGTAACATGAATTTACTATCCGAACACGAAGCCTTGAATTGGATTTTATATTTACTTTACTTTGGTATACCAATCTTCTTCGTATTACAAATTTGGATATTAATCTCAATAAGGAAAGTGAGAAAAAATTAAAAACATGTTAGAAGCGATTACTTTTCGTGTAATTGCTTCTATTTTATTCCACTATATAAATGTTAATATAAGGGTATTAAAAGTGAGAAAGGATTAAATATGAAAAAAATTATTTTTGTAGCAATGGTCATTATTATAGTTTTAGCTGTCATTTATGTTGCCATCGTCCATAGTTTAATGGCAAATGCTGCAAAACAAGAACCACCAGAGGGAGTGGACTATGTAATTGTCCTTGGTGCGAAATTAAATGGCGATGTTATGAGTTTATCACTCTACTATCGTGTGCGTGAAGCACTCCAATATCTAGAAAGAAATGAGCAAGCAAAAGTCATTGTTTCAGGTGGTCAGGGTGAAGGTGAGTGGATAACAGAGGCTAAAGCAATGGCCAGATATTTTATCGATCATGGAATCGATGAGAAACGAATTATTCTTGAGGACTTATCAACAACAACCTTTGAAAATTTTAAGTTTAGTCGTGAAGTTATCGGTGAAGATATTAAAGAAATTATCGTTGTCACTAATGATTTTCACTTGTATCGCTCAATGGTAATTGCCAGGCGTCAAGGCTTTATACCATATCCTTTAGGTGCTGAAACACCGCTCATTGTTAGGGGGAAGCTCTGGGTTCGTGAATACGCGGCAGTTTTAAAAACTTGGGTTTTTGATCGTTAGTTTCATTCGAAGTTTTAGTTTTGCTTTATTAAGGTACGAAAGCAGAAACGGTGGAAATAGTACAACACGGATTCCAGAATTTTTTTAAAAAATTAGATAATTTCATTTACTGAAAGCCCATCCACCATATAAAATAAAATTGATACTCTTTTACTGAATTTTTCGAAAACCAATAATACAGTTTCACTCTAGAAGTCATTATCAAATGAAAACTTTTTTCTTTAAGAGGAAGTAGGAGATGAAAATGGAACTAGATGTACTGTTAATCGTGTTAAAAGAACTTGGCTATCTCGGTATTTTCCTTTGGCTCTGGCTTGGGATGCTAGGTATTCCGGTTCCAAATGAAGCGATTGTTACGACGATTGGCTATTTATCGACTACAAATATGCTTCAAGGAAACAAAGTTTTTCTTGTAGGTTATTTAGGCATTGTCGCTAGCTTGTCAACGAGCTATTTGTTAGGAAGGGTGTTCGGAAAAACATTAGTAAACCACCTTTCGAAAAAGAAGGGAACAAAAACCTCCCTTCGAAAAGCGCTCCATTTAATTAAGAAGTACCATGTGTATTCGTTAATTGTTAGTTATTTTATACCAGGTGTTCGAATTTTTGTTCCATTTTTATATGGAATGATGCGCCTCTCTTATCTTCGTTTTGCATTGCTTTCCTATTCTACTGCCTTTATTTGGTTTAGTCTTTTTTTTCTATTAGGAATGGTTACTGGGACGAATGAAGACCAGGCAATTTATGTTACAATTGTAATCGTTTTTTCAGTCAGTATAGGTTCAATAGTCATAAATGCTCTGAAAAAGAAAAAAAAGCGTGTCGAGGAATCTTTGCATAGCTAGGAGAAGCTTAATAACTGAGGTCAAAAAAAGAATAGCATAGGAAACAAAAGGTCTTACAAAAGCCAAAGCATCTAATTATAAAAGGCTGTTTTCGCAAAGTTTGTTGCTTTCGTAAAAATACTAAGACTTCACAACTTATTTAGTAAGTAGTGCTCTTTTCTTTCTCAATTTATTGGGTGATATCTTCATCTAATGAATCTTTCCAATTAATTCAGGTTAAAAAGCAAGAATGTTTTAGAAAAGAGCCTAATAAAAAGGTATAATTCCGTTATTTAAAATGGAATTATACCTTTTAGTTTTTTAGTACTAGATGTCTAGCTCCAGCGAGGCTACTGCTTGAATTGCTTCTTAGCTGCCTTGCAACAGCAAAGGTTTTTCGTGCGACGAGTAATCACAGGAGCAAACGCAGTGGTGCAGGAGCAGCTGTTAGGCCCCTCGAGGTCAAATAACACCTGTACATTAAACGCTGCCTCTGTGGTCCAGTAGGTCCTCGAGGCAAATCTACATGTAGTAGCTCTAGAAGTAACACAAGTTGTGAATGAGGTCAGTAGCTTTTGTCTGGGCTAACCAAGGAAAAAGCAATACACTTTTTCCCAGGGCGCTTGCGCTTTTCTTACTGGAAGCCTTCATTAAGAGTTACAAACCTAAATCCTTGTTCCTTTAGTAATGGTACGGCCATTTTTACACCTTCAGCTGTTCCCTTTGAGGGCTGATTCATGTGAAGTAAGGCAATTGAACCAGGTTGGGATCTTAACAAGGAGTCTCTTACTTGAGATGCTGAGAAGGTGGCACCAGCATCACCTAAGATATCATAGTTAATGACTTTCATCCCCATCTCCTCAACAATTGCGACGGACACCTCATCATAATAAGCGGTACCTGAACGAAAATAACGTGGGGCATGTCCAGTTAAACTCAATATTTTTTCGTAGTTAGTCATGACTTCTGAAATGACTTCTTCAACACTTGCAGTCCCTTTAATCCCCCAGGCTATCCCTCCGTTTACCGATAAAGGCCGATGTTCAGTACCATGGTTTTCAATTTGAAATTGATCTAAAGAAGCTAAATAAAGAAACTGCTCTAGGTTAGTATCTATCCAGCGACTATTAATAAATAATGTTGCATGAATATCCTCAGAGATTAAATAATCTATTAATGCCTCATCATACCCACTTCCCCATTCTCCACCACAAGCATCAAACGTTAGTGCGACCACTTTTTCTTCAGTTGTCATTTTATGAATAACCCCAGTTACAGCTTCTCCCCATTCGGTTGGTTCAGCGAATTTAGATTTTGTAAGCGAATCTACTTTCTTCTTTAGGTCAGAGTGTTGCTTAGTAAATCGAGATATACCGGATAGCTCATTTCGATTGACCGTTTCTATCTTCATACTATGTTCCATGTATATTTTCAATGGTGAAGAGAGTGAGGTAAAAATAAGAATGAATAATATTGCCGTCATCAAAATTAATGTAACGTAGCGCATATGTTTTTCCTTTCCGTAGAAAATCTCTAATAATTACTATTCTTGAGCATTGAGCAAAAAAATACAATTATTTTTTTTGAAAAGATTCAATAAAGGAACTGTGAACGGAATAAGGAAAATTTGTGAACGAAATAGATATAAAACTATTTTAAAATAGTTTTATATGTGAGGTATCGCTTGTGAAAGTTCACGTATGAGCATAGTAAACCCTTAAAAATACTGAAATGAAACTATTTTTAGTCGTTTAGATTTTCTTTACTAAAAAAATAAACGATAGGTTTCTAGTAGTGTTTTTGTAACAAAGTATTCACATGAGTGATTTAAGTCACAGAAATGCATCCTACTAAAGTGGTATTCTACAATCAGTCAAAGATAAGGGCTATTTTAAAAGTATGTGATTTTAAATAAAGTTTCTGTCTAGTAGACTCAGAATTTAAGCAAGCTATTGTTTTTGCTAAAAAGTAATTTATTGACATCTTTGTGAATATTTTTTGAATTCTTTTAAAAATGGGGATGTAATTAAGTAGTTTGGTAGAAAGCGGTAACAAATGAAACCGTATTCACTGAGCGAATGGAACGCAGGGGAAATGTTTTAGCCTGTAGCTTTTTAACTAGGGGGGATAATGATGACTCGAAAATATTGTCCGGATGAGTTTCCGATTACACTTTGTTTAAATGGCTATGAATTAGCAACATACCAATTAACAAAGGCTGATCTTGAAGATTGGGCAGTCGGTTATCTTTATTCAGAAGGTATTATTAATGGGCCCGGTGACCTGAAAAGGATAACTATAGATGAAGACCAAGGCAGAGTACTTGTTGATATGGATAATGAGTTTAATGCTGAAGAGTTTTCGCAAAAACAAAAACATTTCACGGCAGGTTGTGGAAAAGGTGTAACCTTCTTTTCGATGACTGATGTGAAAAAGTTTCCAAAAATATCAACAAATAGAACCGTAACGCTTTCTTACCTATTAAAGAAGCGGCATGAATTTGCATTAAATTCACCACTTTATTTAGAAACAGGTGGAATGCATGGTGCTTGTATCGTTGATAAAGATGGAAATATCACTGTACGCGAAGACATTGGTCGTCACAATGCAGTCGACAAGGTGCTTGGGTATGCTGTACGAGAAGGGTTAGATCCGAAAAGTTTAATATTATTGACAACTGGAAGGGTCTCCTATGAAATGCTATCCAAAGCCGCGCGCTTTGGCGTAGGCTTAATAGGCACACGAACAGCTGCAACTAAACAAGCGGTTCAACTTGCAAACTTTTTGCAAATTGAGATTGTTGGCTACATGAGGGGAAAAATGGCTACCGTCTACACATCTCAAGGCAAAGTCCTAAACGATGTTACGAAGGTTGCTGGGGAGCAGTCTTAAAAGAAAGAAAGTAAAAATCTTAGTTAACTTGATGAACTTTTTTAGGGGAATGTTGAATTTTCAACATAATTACTTAGGGGGAGGAAGATACGATGTTTGATTTATCACGTAGACAGTTTTTGAAAATGTCTGGTGCAACAGCGGCAACACTTGCAGTCGTTGAGTTAGGCTTCAGTCCAAAAGAAGCTTCTGCACAAGCTAAAGAACTAAAAATCGCACGCACAACAACTACACCAACGATTTGTCCTTACTGTTCAGTAGGTTGTGGTATTTTAGTTCATGTAAATGAAGAGAAAAATGATGTAGTTTTCACTGAAGGGGACCCTGATCATCCAATCAACCGTGGATCATTATGTAGTAAAGGAACATCAATTCGTCAATTATACACTTCTAATAGACGATTAGAAAAACCTTTATATCGTGCTCCTGGTAGTGACAAATGGGAAGTTAAAGAATGGGATTGGACTTTAGAAAGAATTGCTGAAAACGTTAAGAAAACTCGTGATGAGCACTTTGTTGAAAAAGTAGATGGAATTACAGTAAACCGTAATGAGGGAATTGCTTCATTAGGTGGAGCGGCTCTTGAAAACGAAGAATGTTATTTAATTCAGAAATTCATGAGAGGTCTAGGTTCAACCTTTATTGAACATCAGGCCCGTATATGACACAGCTCTACGGTTGCCGGTCTGGCACCTACAGTTGGTCGTGGCGCAATGACAAATCACTGGATCGATATTCAGTTCGCTGATAGCATTCTTGTAATAGGAGCAAACCCAGCAGAAAATCATCCGATAAGTATGAAATATGTTCAGAAGTCAAAAGAACGCGGTGGAAAGTTAATTTCTGTTGATCCACGTTATACTCGTACGTCTCAAATGGCTGACATGTATGCAGCTATGCGTTCGGGAACAGACATTGCTTTTATCGGTGGATTAATTAACTATACATTAGAAAATAACTTATTCCATAAGGAGTATGTTCTTAATTATACAAACGCTTCATTAATCGTTAACGAAGACTTTGAATTTAACGATGGAATTTTCTCAGGATACGATGAAGAAAAACGAAGCTATACAGACAGAAGTACTTGGAGCTTTGAAAAAGAAGAGAACGGTGACTTCAAACGTGATAACACACTAAAGCACCCTCGTTCAGTATTCCAATTAATGAAAAAACATTACTCAAGATATGATGTTGATACAGTATGTTCAGTTACAGGAACGTCAAAAGATGATTACTTAAAAGTTGCAGAAACTTTCTGTTCTACAGGCGCTGAAGATAAAGTTGGAACAATCATGTATGCAATGGGGACAACTCAGCATACAGTAGGTTCACAAAATGTTCGCTCATACGGAATGCTTCAATTATTATTAGGTAACCTAGGACGCTCTGGTGGTGGCGTAAACGCACTACGTGGGGAGTGTAACGTTCAAGGATCTACAGACTTTGGCTTATTATTCCATATCTTACCGGGGTATTTACCAACACCAATGGCACTTGAGAAGAATAAAGATCTCGAAAGCTATAATGTGTCAGAAACACCGCATGGTGGTTTCTGGAACAATCGTCCAAAATTCTTAGTAAGTTTCTTAAAAGCAATGTATGGTGATAAAGCAACTCAAGACAATGATTTCTTATATGATTATCTTCCAAAGCGTGGAAGAGATAGCTCTCACATTTCTCTATTCGAGGCAATGTATGATGGCGACATTAAAGGGTTATTTATCTGGGGACAAAACCCAGTCGTAGGTGGTCCGAATACAACGAAAGAAAAGAAAGCATTAGCCAACCTTGATTGGATGGTAGCAATTGATCTTTGGGAAACTGAGACTGGGGCATTCTGGAAGAAGGAAGCTAATAATGACCCAGCTAAAATTAACACTGAGGTATTCATGTTACCTGCTTGTGGACCTTATGAAAAAGAAGGATCTGTATCTAACTCAGGTCGCTGGATGCAATTCCGTTGGAAAGCTATTGAGCCAAAAGCAGAATCAAAATCAGATGTTTGGATCGTTCATAATATCGCACAAAGAGTGAAAGAACTTTATAAAGGTGATAACTCTACGAAGGGTAAAATTCAAGCGGCACTTTCTTGGAACTTCGGTGAGGGTGACTATCCAGATAACGATCTAGTAAACAAAGAAATTAATGGTTATGATCTAACAACTGGTGAAACGTTGGCGAGCTTTGGTTTATTACAAGCAGATGGAACAACTTCTGCTGGTAACTGGATCTACACTGGTTTCTATACAGATCGCAATCGCGCCAAAGACCGTGACAACAATGATACGGGTATGGAAAACTACTTGAACTGGTCTTTCTCTTGGCCTTTAAACCGCCGTGTTCTTTATAACCGTGCAGGTTGTAACCCAGCAGGTCAACCTTGGGACTTCCGCGAAGGTATCCGTTGGAATGGTGAAACGTGGGCTGGTCATTATGATGTGCCTGACTTCCCGCCAACAAAGGCACCTAACGCAGAAGCTGTACCAGGTGAGGCAGGATTAGCTGGACACAGAGGAACAGATGCTTTCATTATGCAAGGAACAGGTCTTGGTGGTTTCTTTGCACCAATGAACGATGGTCCATTCCCAGAACATTATGAGCCATTTGAGAGCCCAGTTCCAAATGCATTCTCAAGTGTTGATTTAAACCCAGCGGTTAAGATTTGGACAGGTGAGCATAACGAAAAAGGTGACAGAGCCGATTTCCCAATTGTTGTTACAACTTATCGCTTAACTGAGCATTGGCAATCAGGTTCTATGACACGTAACCTTGAATGGTTATCTGAAATTTCAGGTCACATGTTCGTAGAAATGAGTGAAGACTTAGCTCAAGAAAAAGGCATTAATAATAAAGATAAAGTTATCATTAGTTCTGCTCGTGGTGAAATTGAGGCATATGCAATGGTAACAAAACGCTTCAAACCATATACGATCCGCGGAGAAAAAGTTCATCATATCGGAATGCCTTGGCATTTTGGGTATATGGGAATCGCTCAAGGTGCAATTGCTAATACATTAACACCACATATTGGGGATGCAAACACAATGATCCCTGAATATAAAGCATTCCTTGGTAATGTTAGGAGGGCTAACTAATGACGACTAAATATTCAAAATTAGTAGATGTTACTCGTTGTGACGGGTGTCGTGCTTGTATGGTTATGTGTAAAAACTGGAATGACCTTGGTGTTGAGCCAGAAGAATTTAAAGGAAGCTATCAATCTCATGATAAGTGTGGAGCCAACACATGGAACGTTTTAACGTTTACAGAGCATGAAGCTGAAGATGGTAGATTTGAATGGTTATTCCGGCACCAAGCTTGTATGCATTGTACAGATGCAGCTTGTGTGAAAGTTTGTCCTGAAGACGCAATGCACTACACTGAGTTTGGTACAGTTAATACGAATTATGACAAGTGTGTGGGTTGTGGATATTGTGTTCAAAACTGTCCATTTGGAATTGTTCAATTAGCAACTCTTGTCGATGAGAAGGGTAAAGAATATGAACAAGCACAAAAATGTACAATGTGTGTTGATAGACTTCAAGAAGGCATGAAGCCTGCGTGTGTTGAGGTTTGTCATATGGATGCACTAGTTTATGGTGATAAGGAAGAAATGATCGCTCTAGCAGAGGAGCGTTTAGCACAAGTGAAAGATCGCTATCCAAATGCGAACATCTACAACCCAATTGGTGTAGATGGTACACAAACATTCTATTTATTAGCTGAAAAGCCAAGTGTTTATGGATTACCAGAAAACCCTAAGGTTCCTACTTCAGCGACAATTTGGAAGGATTATGCGCAACCGCTTGGTAAAGCAATGCTTGGTGTAACAACAATGGCTGTTATTGGTGGATTTATCTCTAATAAGCTATTTAACAAGCAAGGGGAAGAAGGAGGAGACCATGATGAGTAGTAAACAAAAGACAGTAAAGCGTTTTAGCAAGCAGGTCATCATTGTCCATTGGGTGAATGCATTAGCCTTCTTCGGATTATATATTACAGGTCTACCACTTTATACAGAGTTCTTTAGCTGGATGTACGGAGTTTTTGGTGGTCCTGAAAACTTACGATTATTACATCGTATCTTTGCAGTGATGTTTATCATTCCAGTATTCTTCATCTTGATTACTGATCCAAAAAGTTTCTTTCATTGGATTAAACAAATGTTTACTTGGAAAAAGAACGATTTTCAATTTTTTGCAAAGTTTCCAAAAGAGTTCTTCGGTGGTCATGTAAAAGATATGCCGAAGCAAGATTTCTATAATGCGGGTGAGAAGATTAACTCTTTATTACAATTGCTTTGTGCTGTCATGTTAATTGGTTCTGGTATCGTAATGTGGATGCCACACCTATTCTCAACGGGAGTAGTACAATGGGCTTACCCAATCCATAATATTGGTTTTGGATTAGCTGCTGCGGTTGTGATTGGTCATATTTACTTGTCAGTTGGACATCCAGGGTCTAAAGCTTCAATGCAAGGGATGACAAAAGGAGACGTACCAGTAGAATATGCAAAAGAACATCATGGCGCTTGGTATGATGAGTTAGTAGCAAAAGGTGAAATTAAAGAAGATAAGCCTGTGAAAAAGGGTAAAGGAGCATAAGTGTTCCTAATAATGAAAAAGGAAGCTGTCCCAAGTGGACAGCTATTCCTTTTCATTCATTAGCATTTAATGATGCTTTTTCAAGACAAATAAAGATTGGCATTGATACCAAAGAGCCTCTATATCCTCAATCAACTCTAACGTGTAATTAATCACACATGGTCATATAGTTGTTTTGGTATACTAGGTTTGAATTGGATTTTGAATTTTGACTTATGAGTCAATTAATGCCGCTTACATGGTTAGATTTTATGATTACGAACGAGAAAAGCATAGGAAGAGATGAGCTTTTCATTGCACATTTCTAGTATTCATAATTCAACATTCAACATCCAATGCTTTAAAATCAAAACTTGAGGTGATAGATTATGAAGTCAACAGTAATCTCAGAAGAATATTTAGCATTACAAACAGATATTTCAAATAAACAAACAAAGTGGACTGAATCGTTAGATAAAAGTTCTGTAGTTGAAAAGCAACCATTACAACATAAACATGTACCTATTATTGCGCAAACAATGGTGAATGTTAATTATGATTTATACAAAGAATGGATTTTCGATTTAGCAGATTATTTAGTAGAGAAAGATGAAAAGTTACAAAATGATGTAACAAAACTTAAAGAAATACTTAATGATGAGATAGTTAAGAAATGGGTTACTGAAGTTTTAGCATTTAACCAGATTTACTTCCATTCTTTTGCTGAGAAGGAAGGACTAGCAGAATGGTTCCCTTACTTTTTAGCAGAACATAGTTTACGCCCGTATTTAAGAGTCGTATCTGATGTTTACAAAGATGAATTGGCGACTGTCCATACAAAGGGAAGTTGTCCTTGTTGTGGAGAACCAATTCGCTTAGCGGTTCTTGAAGGAAAAGGTTTAAAGATGATTGTTTGTCCACGCTGTGAAGCAAAATGGAATCAAAAACGCTTACACTGCTCACTTTGTGGCAATGAAGATCACGAAAGTCTAAGCTACTATAATATTGAGGAAGAGAAAAACTCTAAGCTAGAAGTGTGTGGGAAATGTAATGGCTATATTAAAATTATTGACACAAGAAAACTTTTCAAGAAACAAACTGCGTTTTTACTTGATTTAACAACACTTCACCTCGATTTCGTTGCACAAGAGAATGGCTTCGGTATAACGGAGGAAGAAGAGGTAAAGAGCTAGTTAAGAGTTAAGAGTTAAGAGTTTTGAGTTATGAGTTGGTGTGGGTAAAGCTTCGCAGCTCATCTTATAAGCCTCAAAACTCAAAACTATGAGAAGGGGTTTTCACATGAAGGCAGGGGTTATTATATTAGCTGGAGGAAAGTCTAGTCGGATGGGGCAAAATAAAGCGTTGTTACCTCTTGATGGAGTATCTACGATTGAAAAAATCAAAAATAGTATCGCAGATCTTTTTGAGGATATTTTGATTGTAGCTAACGATGAAGCTGCTTATCAGTTTCTAAATCTTCCTATCGTCAAGGATAAAGTAAGGGACAAGGGACCCTTAGCAGGAATACATGCTGGATTGCTTGCTGCAAAACGAGAAACTAATCTCATTATTGCCTGTGATATGCCGTTTATTTCGCCATATATTGCAAAGCATTTAGTAGACCACAGTGAAGGGTTTGATGCAGTTGTCCCAGTGATTGCTGGTAAACAGCACCCTTTATTTGCAGTTTATAATAAATCAGTCTTACCAACGTTAGAAAATTGTTTAGAAACTGAGCAATTACGAATGAAACATTTGTTGGATCGAATACATGTGAATTATAGTTCAGAAGAGGATCTTCAAATCAAAGAAATTGCTAATCTTGAACAAGTTTTCTATAATATGAATCATCCTTCGGAATATGAAGAAGCAAAAAATATGACGGAAAATAGCAACTCTCGAAAAAAAGAGTGGGGATGATAGTATGCAATTTTTTAAAGTAAAAACGGTCGAAGAAACATTTACTCTTATTGAAGATTTAGTAAAAGCTGTTAAAGTGGTTGAAGAAATTACGCTAGAAAAATCGCTTCACAGAATATTAGCTGAGGATATCGTGGCAACTGAGAATGTGCCTAGCTTTCCAAGATCTACAGTTGATGGTTACGCTGTAAAAGCGAAAGAGACATTTGGATCCTCAGAAACAATGCCCGGCTTTTTAAATGTAGCAGGTAGTGTGAAAATGGGGGAAGAAGCGTCAACGCCCCTTGGTGTAGGTGAAGCTATCTATATCCCGACAGGAGGGATGATGCCACCTAATAGTGATAGCGTTATCATGATTGAACATTGTGAAGATCTAGCTGGGTTATTAAATCTATATAGGCAAGTAGCTCCCGGTGAAAATGTCATTCAAGTTGGAGAAGACGTCAAAGAAGGAGCAGTACTAATTGAAAAAGGTACAAAACTCCGACCACAAGAATTAGGAGCAATTGCCGCAATAGGAAAGACACATGTGAAGGTCTTTAAGCAACTTACGATAGGTTACTTATCTAGCGGAGATGAAATAGTTCCTTATAAGACTGAACAATTACAGATTGGTCAAGTAAGAGATGTTAACGCTCTTACAATTACAAGTCTAGTAGAAGAATGGGACGCTACTGCCATATATGGTGGCATTGTAACAGACGACTACAGTGAATATCAACGCCGCGCGAAAGAACTTTTTGATCAAGTAGATTGTCTTGTTCTTTCAGGAGGAAGCTCTGTTGGTGCCAAAGACTATACAACGAAAGTCATTGAATCTCTTGGAGAGCCTGGGGTCTTTATTCACGGTATTTCAGTTAAACCAGGTAAACCAACAATTTTGGCAATGGCAGGTGAAAAGCCGGTGGTTGGCTTACCTGGACACCCAGCTTCTGCAATGGTCATTTTTTCGTTATTCGGGGAAAGAGTTGTAAAGAAACTAAGTGGTGAAATGTCCCGTAACACGTTAGACCGAGTTCAAGTCCGAGTAAAGAAAAATATCCATTCGGCAATGGGAAGAACTGACTATATCCGAGTGAAGCTTACTGAAGAAGAGGGTGACTGGTGGGCAGAACCAATTATCGGAAAGTCTGGTCTTATTTCAACACTTGTACAAAGTGATGGAATTGTTGAAATTAAAGCGGAATATGAAGGTGCAAGACAAGGTGAGTTTGTACCGGCAATTCTGTTACGCTAGGGGGACATTTTATGAGTGATAAGGAATTTAACCGCAAAGTTTATTTGCAAGATAAACCTAGACAACAGGCAAAAGAAGAACTTATAGAAAAAGCAAAATTAATTCCTGAAATTGAAACTGTAGCAACAAGGGCTGCACTTGGTAGAGTTACGGCATTGCCTATATTTGCGAATCTATCAATGCCACATTATCATGCATCAGCGATGGATGGGGTTGCTGTTCGAGCAGAAGATACCTATGAAGCACATGAACAACGGCCACTTCATTTGAAAAGAAATGTAGACTATATCTACGTTGATACAGGAAATCCAATTCCTAGCGAATACAATGCCGTGATTATGGTGGAAGACATTCAAGAGATTGACTCTGAAACAATAGAAATAATTGCACCAGCAACTCCTTGGCAAAATATTCGTCCAGTTGGTGAGGATGTCGTTTGTGGGGAAATGATTTTGCCACAAGGTCATATCCTTCGACCAGTTGATCTTGGAGCATTACTTGCTGGAGGTGTGCTTGAGCTCCCTGTAGTAAAAAAGCCAAAAGTTGCGATCCTACCAACAGGAAATGAACTGGTGCAACCTGGTTCGCCAATGAAACCAGGTGACATCATCGAGTTCAATGGTACTGTTTTTTCAAGCTTTGTACAAGAATGGGGCGGTGATCCACTGCTTTTTGATATTGTGGTTGATAATCCAATGCACATCCGGCAAGCGATTGAAAAAGCAGCTGACGAAGCTGATATGATCATTATTAACGCCGGGTCTTCAGCGGGATCTAAAGATTACACCGTTCATGTCATTAATGAATTAGGTCATGTATACACACATGGAATTGCTACGCGTCCAGGGAAGCCGGTAATTTTAGGTGAGGTAAAAGGAAAGCCAATCATTGGGGTTCCGGGTTATCCAGTTTCTGCATATTTGGCCTTAGAATGGTTTTTGAGACCGTTAGTTTACCACTACCAAGGAATCCAGGAACCTAAAAGGGAAACTTTAAACGTTCGTTTAGGTCGAAGAGTTGTCTCAAACATGGGAGCGGAAGATTTCGTACGCATGAATGTAGGGTTTGTAAATGGTGAATACATCGCGAATCCATTAACAAGAGCTGCAGGTGTAACAATGTCAATGGTCCGTGCTGATGGCATTTTAGTTGTTCCTGCAGATAGTCAAGGTTTAGAGCAGGGCGAAGAGGTTGAAATTGAACTATACAAGCCACTTCAGTCGATTAAGAAAGGTGTACTCTTTACTGGTAGCCATGATTTATCGATAGATATTGTCTCATCGTTACTAAAGAAAAAAGACGTAAATAGACAAATTATCTCTTCTCATGTAGGGAGTTTAGCTGGGATCATGGCGATTAGAAAAGGTGAAGCACATGTAACAGGAATTCATCTCTTAGACCCTGAAACAGAAACTTATAATCAGCCTTATGTAGAAAAGTATCTCTCTGGTCAAGAAGTTGTTGTTATCCCATTTTTAAAACGTGAACAGGGCTGGATTGTTCCAAAAGGGAATCCGCTAAATATAAAGACACTCGAAGATATCGTTGAAAAAGGTGTCGCATACGTTAATCGCCAGCGAGGAGCTGGTACAAGAATACTATTTGACTCATTATTAAAAAAGCATTCTTTCACTTCTGAGCAAATTCAAGGTTATGAAAGAGAAATGTTCTCTCACTTAAGTGTAGCTGCTGAGGTAAAAGAAAAGGAAAATAGTGTTGGATTAGGTGTATATTCTGCAGCTAGTACCATGGGACTAGATTTTGTTCCAGTTGCTGATGAAAGCTATGATTTAGTCATGACAAAGGCTTTCTACGAAAGTGACGGAGGGAAATTATTTTTAGAAGTTATCGAGTCATCAGAATTTATCAAAATGGTTGAACAATTAGGTGGTTACAAAGTCGTTCAGCGTTAATTTAGAAGTCGTGTAATTATAGTAAAAAAATTATCTGAATTGAGGGTGAGTAAACATGTTTAGTAATATTGGAATTCCAGGTTTAATCTTAATCTTAGTTATTGCATTGATCATCTTTGGACCAAAGAAGCTTCCAGAAATGGGAAGAGCAGTAGGTCAAACATTAAAAGAATTTAAGAAGTCTACACGAGAATTAACTAGTGACTTTAATGATGACGATGACAAAAAGAAAGATACTGAAAAACAAGCTGAAGAAAGCAAGAAGACTGAATAGTTAGTTGAGGTAAGGTGTTTCCGCCTTACCTTTTTCTTTTTTTTATATGGTGTGATGAAAGTTCTATCTTATTAGTAAATATTAAAGTAAACTATATTATGACGAATTTCTACAAATTACGTCATTATCATAGGCGTTCTTTACATAGGTTGTTTCTGTTTTTTTTAATTAGAGTGTTTAAAACCTAAAACTTTAAGGTCTCGGGGCATCTTTTCTAACTTACGACTTAAATTATGGGGAAAAAATATACGTTTACTCAACAATTAGTCTAGAAAAGCAAGAATTTTTACGAAAAGAGCCTTTACATAAATGAATAGAGATAGAGATAACTTAACAAGGGGGAAGTAAAGTGTTTAAAAGCTTAAAGTTAGCTGCTAAGATCAATATGCTTGTCCTTAGCATATTACTAGTTTTATCAGTGGTTATGAGCGTAGTTGTCATGAAACAAGTTGAAAGTGGTGCAGAGTTAGCAGCAATTCAAAAAGTAAAAACAGATTTACCGTTTGGATATGAGTTTATTAATGCAAAATATCCAGGGGAATGGTCAGAGAAAGCAGGAGAACTTTATAAAGGGGCAATGAAGGTCTCGGGTAATTTTGATTTGGTTGATGAAATTGCTGAGCTGACGGATGGAACTGTAACTATTTTCTTAGGTAATACAAGGGTAACTACGAACGTCATTAGAGATGAGCAACGTGCTATAGGAACACAGGTTTCAGAAGAGGTATCTAGCGTTGTACTAGGCAAAGGTGAGACTTTTTATGGAGAAGCAAATGTAGTTGGGGAAACTGTTCAAACGGGTTATATGCCAATTCGTGATGCTAGTGGAGAAACAATTGGGATTTGGTATGTAGGTGCTTCTCAAGCCTTTATTGAAGAAGTTGTCAAAGAAACCATGCAAATGTTTTTTGTTATTCTAGCGACTGCCTTTGTTGCTATCTTCTTTGTCCTCATTTGGTATACAAAACGAATTTCCAGGCGCCTAATGAATGTTACGAAAGTAATGGATGCAGCAGGAAATGGTGATTTTACGAAGGTTATCGAGGTTGATTCTGAAGATGAAATTGGTTGTTTGACTAAGAGTTTCGAAAACATGAAAATTAATCTGAAGAACTTAATCGACGATGTCATTCATACTTCGAATGAGGTTGCTACCTCATCTGAATTATTAAGTATAAACTCTGAGCAGACGTCAAAGGCCACAGAGCAAATTTGCGAAGCGATACAGGAAGTGGCTTTTTCAGCCGATAAACAAATTGATAGCACCGATGCAGCCGCAGAGACGGTAGAAGGAATATCTGCTGGAATGTTACAAATTACAACGAATATTCAAAACGTTACGGATGCTTCGGTTAAGACGAACCAAGCAGCAAATACAGGTAATCATGTTGTCATAAATGCAGTTGAGCAGATGAAGATTATTAATATTAAGACTGAAGAATCTTCTCAAGTTGTTAATAATCTAAGTCAAAAGTCAACTGAAATCAACAAAATACTTAGTTTAATAACTGCTGTAGCAGACCAAACAAACTTACTTGCATTAAACGCAGCAATTGAGGCTGCTAGGGCAGGAGAACAGGGGAAGGGGTTTGCAGTTGTAGCAGATGAAGTTAGAAAGCTCGCTGAGCAATCTGGAAAATCGGCGCAGCAAATCAGTCAATTGATTACTGAAATTCAACATGAGTCAAAGTTAGCGGTTGCTGCAATGACGGATAGTAAAGATGCGGTTAAAGAAGGTATTACTATTATAAGTGATGCTGGTAAGGTGTTTGAAAACATTTCATCATCCGTTGAGGGCGTATCATCACAATTACAAGAGGTTACGGCAGGCGTACAGCAAGTAACTGCTGGTGTGGATGAAATGGTTGTAATGACAAATAAAGTAAAAGAATTAACTGAACAATCAGGGCAATTCCTGCAAAATGTAGCAGCATCTACTGAGGAACAAACTGCTTCGATTCAAGAGGTAGCAGCAAGTGCAGTCAAATTATCAAATTTTGCAGACCAACTACGTGAAGCCGTAAAAGTTTTTAAAGTTAAGTAAAAGGGTCTTGACTGGCTACGCCCTAAAAATTTAATAATAACAACCTTATGGATTATTAAAAGAGGATGGACATACTAAGTCCATCCTCTTTCTTTTTTTTGCTACCTTCTATTATATCCTTATAGTTAGAAAGACAGCTTTCTTCTTTACTTATATTTTTTCAACGTTAACGGCTTGTGGACCGCGGTTGCCAGTTTCAATTTCGAAGCTCACTGCTTGACCTTCTTCAAGAGTTTTGAAACCATCGCCTTGAATAGCAGAAAAATGAACAAAAACGTCGTCATGTCCTTCTACTTCAATAAAACCAAAGCCTTTTTCTGCATTGAACCATTTTACTTTACCTTGTTGCATTAAATAATTCCTCCTAATATAGAAACCGTAAATTTATTCCACCTATTTTTTATAAATGAGCTTCATGTATGATGAAATTCACTAAAATAAATGGGCATTTGTAATCTATCCAGAAGTGATTGAAAATATTCATGGGAATAAAAATAGCCCTCTGTAAATGGTTTTGATGAATAGAACTAATCATTTTTTAAATACTAAAGAGAGAATTCTGATAAGAATATGAAAAAAGAGGGCGAGGTTCTTATGGAGGATAAAAAAACGTGGGATCTTGTATCCTTAGCTTCTATTCCCTTAGTGATGACACTTGGGAACTCAATGTTGATCCCTGTCCTTCCAACAATTGAAAAAGAACTGAAAATAAGTTCATTACAAGTAAGTATGATTATAACTGTATACTCTGTAGTTGCGATCATTCTTATCCCGATTGCAGGCTATTTGTCTGATCAATATGGAAGAAAGAAAATTATCATTCCAAGTCTTGTACTAGCAGCAATTGGTGGTTTAATTTCCGGTTGGGCATCCTGGCAGGTAGAAGATGCATATGGACTAATTATTATCGGGCGTCTCTTGCAAGGAGTTGGTGCTGCTGGTGCTGCACCGATCGTTATGCCTTTGGTTGGAGATCTTTTCCAAGATGAAAGCGATGTGAGTAACGGATTAGGTGTAATTGAAACTTCCAATACATTTGGAAAAGTACTAAGTCCTATCCTAGGTGCTGTACTTGCAGCTTGGGTGTGGTTTATGCCGTTTTTTGCATTTCCGGTATTTTGTCTTATCTCAATTTTAATGATGATATTTCTTGTTGAATCACCCCCAATATCATCAAAGCCGCCAAAACTTGATGAGTTTATTCGCGCAATAAAAAGCACATTTCAAAACGAAGGTCGTTGGCTATATGCAGTATTTGTGGTCGGTTGTATCTGCATGTTTGTTCTTTTTGGTGTTTTATTTTACTTATCGACAATGCTTGAAGAACAACATAATATTGATGGTATTAAAAAAGGGATTATTTTAGCTATACCATTAGCAGCTTTATGTTTTTCATCATTTATTACTGGTAAAACAATTGGACAAGAAAAAATGAAAATGAAGATTATTACAGTTATCGGCTTGGTCATTTTAACGATAGCTAATTTTTCTGTTGCCTTTTCCAAGGATATATACGTATTACTAACTGCAATGTTTGCTTCAGGACTCGGGATTGGTTTTGCATTACCTAGCTTAGATGCGCTAGTTACTGAAGGAATTGAAAAAGATCAAAGAGGTACGATTACATCTGTATATAGTAGTATGCGCTTTGTGGGGGTTGCTCTAGGTCCTCCCATTGTTGCTGTTTTAATGAAAGCTTCGCATTTCACTTTATTCTTGGTCATTACATTGATTAGCCTCCTCTCTGTATTTATTACGTTTGTTTTTATTAAACCTACAGAAGATGATTAATTAAGTGCAAATTCAATGCTTTTTTGTAGAGAGGTTGTGTATAATAAAATTAAAATCATTGGAGAATGGAGTGTCAGTAGGTACCTTGGATAGTCAGGTTTTTTCATTTATTGATTTTTATAAAAATAAAGTAGAGTTTTCCTATGATGATCATCCGTTCTCGAACGACCCAAGACATGTCTGGGTTGTGTGTAAGTTTCAAGAAGAGTGGCTTTTAACTCGTCATGAAGATCGTGGAATTGAATTTCCAGGTGGTAAAGTTGAGTTGGGGGAGACTCCTGAAGAAGCAGCAAGAAGAGAAGTGTATGAAGAAACAGGCGGGGTCGTAGATACACTTACTTACTTAGGTCAATATCGTGTAACAGCAAAACAGGATCATATAATAAAGAACGTTTACTTTGCCAGGATTAAACGACTTGATGATCGAGAGCATTATTATGAAACAGTAGGACCAATATTACTTAAAGAGCTTCCTCCTAATGTAAGATTTGATAAAAAATTTAGTTTCATCATGAAAGATGATGTATTAACTTATAGCATGCAATGGGTTGTTAGCAATAGGAAATAATAAAAGAACAGTCTAGGTACTTCTCCAGGTACCTAAGACTGTTTTTTGGTTTTGTAATCCGATGATATCAAAATGAGTGATCTGCCCTATACATCTGTCCAATCAAAGAATGGACTATTACATAGGATACATTATCACGAGTTAAGGAGGAGCAAAAAAAATGAGTGACAACTTAAGTGTAAGTGCAGAACAAATGAATAAAGAAATTCAACTTTCTGAAGAGCTAATCCACATTATGAATTCATGTGATGTTCGCGTAAGTACAACAGATACAAAAGCAGCTATTTCGCTACAGGCATCCTTGCAAGCTGCGATTGCGTTAATTATTAGTATTTCTATTGCTGATAGTTCGCAAGCAGAAAGAATTACTCAAGACTTATTGCAAACAACAAAAACGAAGCAGCAAACGCTCCAGAAGATAGTTATTGATAATTCTCAAGGAGTTAACGTGACAACGACAGACACACAAGTTGCCTTAAACATTCAACTATTATTACAAATTTTATTAGCGTTAATTGTAAAGTTAGATATTTTATAAGACAACGAAAAAACGTACTAGTTAAATAACTAGTACGTTTTTCCTATCTCAAATGTTTGATTAGTCTTCGTTCAAGTACCTCTACAGCCTGATACATGATAGTCGCTAGAACAGCAATTACTAGTAAACTTAGTATGACTAAGTTAAAGTTAAAGACTTGGAATCCGTAAATAATCATATAGCCTAAACCTTGCTTTGATACGAGAAATTCACCAACAATAACTCCTACCCAAGATAAGCCAACGTTTACCTTCAAGGTTGATATAATTGTAGGTACGGTGGCTGGTAAAATGACGGATTTAAATGCTTGTGATTTTGTGGCTCCAAAGGTTTGCACAACCTTTATATAATTATCATCGACCCCCTTGAAGGCATTATAGACAACAAGGGTCGTAATAATAACAGAAATTAGTGCCCCCATGGCAATGATCGATAAATACCCTGGTCCGAGTCCGACAATTAGGATGGGTCCAAGAGCTATTTTGGGCATGGAGTTGAGCACAACAAGATATGGGTCAAAGACTCGTGATAAAAAAGGTGACCACCAAAGAGTTGCGGCGATCATCGTACCAATAAGGGTACCTAGAATAAACCCAGCAATCGTTTCGAATAAAGTTACCGTTGTATGGGTAAGTAGTGTTCCATCTTGGATCTTTTCTACAAACAACTTCCATACCCTTGATGGCATACTAAAAAGTAATGGGTCAATCCAACGCATTCTTCCTGATAATTCCCATGAGGCGAAGAAAAACACAAGAATGCTTAATTGGCTAATTCGAATTTGAATGCTTTCAATCCGCTTTTTTTGCTTATATTGATCATGTAATCTAGATACGTTCTTCTTCAAGACCTTCCAACTCCTTCCATATTAGTTGAAAGAGCTTTGAGTATTCAGTATGATTTCTTGCTTGAAACGGCGTGAGCTCTCTTAACAAATCGGGAACTTTAAAGATATTTTGAATTTTACCAGGACGTGCGGACAACAATACAATTCGATCCGACATGGCGATAGCTTCTCCAATATCATGTGTAACTAAGATTGCGGTTTTTCTCTGTTCTTTAATAGTTAGTGAGACAAGATCCTCAAGCTTTAGTTTGGTTTGATAGTCTAGAGCAGAAAATGGCTCATCTAATAAAAGGAGTTTAGGCTCAGTTGCTAACATGCGCACAAGTGCTACACGTTGACGCATCCCGCCTGAAAGTTGACTTGGATAATCATCTTTTTTATCTAGAAGCCCCATTTTATCTAGTAGAGTTAAGGAATAGCTTCTTGTCTCTTCATTTAAGATTTTCATAGTCCTTAGACCAAGTGTTATATTTTGTTCAATTGTTAACCATGGAAATAAATAATCCTGTTGTAGCATATAACCTGTTTTAGCTGATGGCCGCAATATTTGCTGACCCTCAATATTAATCTCTCCATCCGTCGGTTGGATAAGGCCTGCAATTAAAGATAGTAGCGTCGTTTTTCCACAACCACTAGGACCAATAAGGGAAACAAATTCCCCATTCTCAACGGAGAGCGAAATATCTTTGAGGGCGGTAGTTGCAGCTTCTTGTGAAAAAAATGTTTTATTGACATTTTTAATACTTACAATTGACAATGCAAAAACCCTCCCTTTTAAGTTGAGAGTTTTGAGTTTTGAGTGATGAGTTGTTCCTAAGGTTTGCTCTGAGGTTTCATCGAAGCAATACCACCACCAACTCAACACTCAACACTCTACACTCTACACTGAGGCTATTTAGTTACCTTCTCTGCAATCTCAGTATTTACAAGTTCACTATATTCAACTGTCATTGGTAATTCACCAGCTTGATCCATAATGATATGAAGGTTTTCCCAAGCTTCTTCTTTGATTCTTGGATTTGTAGCATAGGAGCCTTGTGATTTATAATTTTCTACAACGTTCTCAATAACTTCTAATGGTGTGTCATTAAAGAATGGTTCAATTGCTTTAGCGATCTCTTCTGTTGAGCTCGTTTGTACCCATTGTTGTGCTTTATATAAAGCTCTTGTAAAACGTTCTAGCACATCGCTATTTTTTTCAATATAACTCCTTTTTGCCATAAATCCAGTGTAAGGAACAGTTCCAGATTCTGCGCCAAAGGATGCGACAATATGACCGATACCATCAATTTCAAATTGTGTCGCTGTTGGCTCAAATAATTGTACAAAATCACCAGTTCCCGAAGCAAAGGCACTTGGAATGTTTCCAAAATCAATATTTTGAATTAAATTCAAGTCACCATGAGGATCAATCCCATGCTTCTTTAGTACATGTTCTCCGACCATTTGTGGCATCCCACCTTTTCGTTGTCCGAGAAATGTACTTCCTTTTAGCATATTCCAATCAAAGTTATCAATTGGATCTCTTGAAACAAGAAATGTCCCATCAGTTTGTGTTAAGGCAGCGAAATTAATTGGCGGATCATTTGCCTCTTGAGCATAAACATAAATAGAAGTCTCTGCACCTACTAAGGCTACATCAGCGCCATTTGCTAAGAGTGTGGTCATTGTGGTGTCGCCACCCCAAGTTGTTGTTAAATCAATTTCAATTCCTTCGTCTTCAAAAAAACCTTGAGAAATAGCTACGTATTGTGGGGCATAGAAGATCGATCTTGTCACTTCTGCAACACGTACTTTATCTGTGTCTGAACTAGATGAACACCCAACTAAAAACAAAATTGTAATAAAACTTAAAATAAATATTTTTCCTAAGCCTTTCATGTGAATTCCTCCTGATAATTGCAAATGTAGTATTTTGTGATGTGATAGTCTATGTGCATACGCCTAGAAGTGTGTTTAACTACATAAAAAAAGGAGGATTAAATTTATGAATTAACGGAAAAAAAGTGGCCGACAATTGTCAGCCACTTTTTTAGATGAATTATTAATTTAGATAATTATAGGGTAGGTCCAGCATTTCGTATTTCATCAGAAATTTGTGTAAACTTCTTGAAGTTTTCTTGGAATTTCTGTGCAAGCTCTCTAGCCTTGACTTCGTATGCTTCCTTGTCTTTCCATGTTTCTTTTGGCTGTAAAACCTCATCTGGCACTCCTGGGCAACGAGCTGGAATATTTAATCCGAAAATAGGATCAACTACCGTTTCAACATTATTTAACTCACCTTGGAGTGCAGCGTGTACCATTGCACGAGTATAAGCTAAATTCATACGTTTACCAACTCCGTATTCGCCACCGGACCAACCCGTGTTCACTAAAAATACTTGGGCACTGTGTAAATTTATTTTATTCCCTAACATTTCTGCATAGCGGTTTGCTGGAAGTGGTAAAAATGGTGCACCAAAGCATGTTGAGAATGTTGCTTCTGGACTTGTAACACCACGTTCTGTACCAGCAAGCTTACTAGTATAACCAGATAAGAAATGATACATAGCTTGTTCTTTCGTAAGCTTACTGATAGGAGGTAAAACTCCAAAAGCATCAGCAGTTAAGAAGATAATTGTATTAGGATGTCCAGCTACACTTGGGATCATTGAGTTTGGAATAAGCTCTAGTGGATACGCAGCACGTGTATTCTCAGTTAGAGTAGTGTCATCATAATCAGGCATCCGTTGTTCATCTAAAATGACATTTTCAAGGACTGAACCAAATCGAATAGCATTGTAGATTTGTGGTTCCTTTTCTTCAGATAGATTAATGCATTTTGCATAGCAGCCACCTTCAATATTGAAGACACCAGTGTTTGACCAACCGTGTTCATCATCACCAATTAAATGGCGATTAGGATCAGCAGAAAGTGTCGTTTTTCCAGTTCCAGAGAGACCGAAGAATAAAGCTACATCGCCTTCATCACCAACATTTGCGGAGCAATGCATCGATAAAACATTTTTTTCAGGTAATAGATAGTTCATAATTGAGAAAATTGATTTTTTGATTTCTCCAGCATACTCAGTTCCACCAATAAGGACCGTACGTTTTTCAAATGAAATGATGATAAATGTTTCTGATTTAGTTCCATCAACTGTTGGATCAGCTTTGAAGCCTGGTGCTGAAATAATCGTAAATTCTGCTTCGTGAGTAGCTAATTCAGCTGCTGATGGTCGAATGAACAATTGTCTTGCAAACAGATTGTGCCAAGCGTATTCATTTATTACGCGGATTGGCAGGCGGTAGCTTTTGTCTGCGCCAGCGAAGTTCTTCGAAACGAAAATTTCATCTTTCGTTTTGAGATAGGCAAGGACCTTTTTATATAAATTCTCAAAAACCTCTTTACTAATAGGTTGATTTACCGAACCCCAATTAATTTTGTTTTTCACAGAAGTTTCTTCAACGATGTATTTATCTTTAGGTGATCGACCAGTATATTTTCCAGTTGTAGCGCGAAGTGCACCTGTAGAAGTTAGAATTCCCTCTTTTCGATCAAGTGATCTTTCAACCAATTGTGATACCGATAAGTCGTGACAGATATTTGCACCTTTTAAAATATTATCCAGCTCTGTTTCATAACTAAGTGTACTCATTCGCACCAAAACCTTTCCTTATAAAAATTGTTATATTTTTTAATATATGCTGTAATTATGTTCTTTGATATTAATTAGTATAACACATTCAAATTAATAGTCTATACTATTTACTTTTTTTACTAATTTTTTTTTGTTTATTTTTAATCAATAAAGAAGCTAACAGTAGACAGTTGCAATTTTCTCAAGGAATTGAGCGATAGTATAATTCAAAAAATGTCACGTTAATGCTAGGTTAAATGTGTTATACAAAGAGGGATTGGTCTTCGACAAAATTAGCCAATATCAACGAAAAATGGTTGACATTGGATATCTTGTGCGATATGATATGAGCCGAACGGATACTCTTATTCCGAGTCGGTGGAGGGACAGGCCCGAAGAAACCCGGCAACCAACACTAATTTGTAAGCTTGATTAGCTTGCATATCACATTAGTGAAAAGGTGCTAACCTGCAAGACTGTGGTCTTGATCGATAAGAGGCGAAAGGCGGATAATCAAAACCTTTTCCTCAAGATGGAAAGGTTTTTTTCGTATGAGGGTTCTAATCATTGGTGAAAATAAAAACCAATGAAAAATGCCCAATGCTTAGTGTAAACATAGGTTCAATGGACAAGCTAAGTTTAATAAGGAAATGATTTGTTCTTTCATTAATCAAATTCTGTTGACTATTTAGTCAAAAGGGAAAATGAGTACCGTATCAAAGAAGAACATATCCTAAAATGGATAAAGGAGGTACAAAAAATGACAGAAAAGAAAACTCGTCGTTTATTTACATCAGAAAGTGTAACTGAAGGTCATCCTGATAAAATTTGTGACCAAATTTCCGATTCGATTCTAGATGCAATTCTAAGCAAAGATCCAAATGCACGTGTCGCCTGTGAAACGTCAGTAACTACTGGCTTAGTATTAGTTGCAGGTGAAATTACAACATCTACATATGTTGATATTCCTAAGATTGTTCGTGAGACTATTCGTGAAATAGGATACAATCGTGCCAAGTATGGCTTTGACTCTGAAACATGTGCTGTTTTAACATCAATTGATGAACAGTCACCAGATATTGCTCAAGGTGTTAACCAAGCTCTTGAAGCACGTGAAGGTTTAATGTCAGATGCAGAAATTGAAGCAATAGGTGCTGGCGACCAAGGATTAATGTTTGGCTATGCAAACAATGAAACACCAGAATTAATGCCTTTACCGATTTCTTTAGCACATAAGCTCGCTCGTCGTTTAACGAAGGTTCGTAAAGAAGAAATCTTACCTTATTTACGTCCTGATGGTAAAACACAAGTAACAGTTGAATACGATGAGAATAATAATCCTATCAGAATTGATACCATTGTTATCTCAACACAACACCATCCAGAGGTTTCTTTGGAGCAAATTCAACGCAACCTAAAAGAGTATGTAATTAAGCCAGTTGTCCCTGAAAATTTAATTGATGAAGAAACAAAATACTTCATTAACCCTACAGGACGCTTCGTAATTGGTGGACCACAAGGTGATGCTGGTTTAACAGGTCGTAAAATTATTGTAGATACTTACGGTGGTTATGCCAGACACGGTGGAGGCGCATTCTCTGGTAAAGATCCAACAAAAGTTGACCGTTCAGCTGCATACGCAGCCCGTTATGTTGCAAAAAATATCGTAGCTGCAGGATTAGCAGACCGTTGTGAAGTTCAACTTGCTTATGCAATTGGGGTAGCTCAACCAGTATCTATTTCTATCGATACTTTTGGAACAGGAAAAGTTTCTGAAGAAGTACTTGTTGAAGTAGTTCGTTCGAATTTCGATCTACGTCCAGCAGGTATCATCAAGATGCTAGATCTACGTCGTCCTATTTATAAGAAAACGGCTGCCTATGGTCACTTTGGCCGTACAGATGTAGAACTTCCTTGGGAATTCACTGATAAAGCTGCGGCATTAAAAGCTCAGGCATTAAATTAAATAATAAAAAAAGCTGATTCTTTTTCTTAGAAAAAAGAGTCAGCTTTTTTTATTAAAAAATGTCACAATTCTGTCACAATTTTTTGTCAATTAATCTCCGTTATTGCAAACGTTTCCTTTGTAGCTATGATAACAATTCTTCAATTTGGGATTTTTAATAAAAAAGAAAAACGTTATATTTTGTGATATTTTGTCACAAGGTTTATCTGAAAATTTGTCATGAATGTTATTAATATAAAGGTATCACATCTTGTTTCGTCGAAATTTATTAAAAGATTTTGATAATTCTTTTAATTGAATTTCATAATTGCCTTAACCGAGCGAAATCAATCTATATGTTGTTGCGAAAATAATGAATTGTGAAATGTATTCATTTAGAAATTTATATAAGAGGAGGAGTTTGTGATACCTACTGCAAAACTTAGTGATCACGACCTTTATTTATTTCATCAAGGTAGTTTGTTTAAAAGCTACACTTTCTTAGGAGCACATTTACATACTGTAAAAGGAAAAAGTGGTGTTCGATTTACTGTTTGGGCTCCTAATGCGGTCCAGGTCAATGTAGTTGGAAACTTTAATCAGTGGATTGGGAAAAACCATCGGATGACACGTATTACTTCGAATGGTATATGGACCACATTTATTGAAGGTCTAAAAGAAGGAGATTTATATAAATATGAAATAGAAAGCAACCTAGGTAAGGTTTTCCAAAAATCAGACCCCTATGCTTTTTACTCCGAAATCCGACCGAATACTGCCTCACGAATCACCTCTCTAAGTGGCTATAAGTGGAATGATGATAAGTGGCAGCAAAAAAAGAAGAAACAAAAACAGCGTATATATGAGGAGCCTCTTTCAATTTATGAAGTTCATCTTGGGTCATGGCGCTTAAATAAAGAGAAACAATTTTACACCTACCGTGAGCTTGCTCATGAACTTGTCGACTATGTGAGTGAAATGGGTTATACACACATTGAAATTTTGCCTATCTCTGAGCATCCTTTTGACAAGTCTTGGGGTTATCAAATAACGGGGTATTTCTCAGTAACAAGTCGCTATGGGACTCCAGATGATTTCAAGTACTTAGTTGATTGTTGTCATCAAAAAGGGATTGGTGTCATTCTTGATTGGGTTCCAGGTCACTTTTGTAAAGATGACCATGGATTACGTTTATTTGATGGAGAGCCGGTTTTCGAATATGAAAATCCGTTAATAGCTGAAAAAAAAGAATGGGGGACGTTAACATTTGACTTTGCTAGACCAGAGGTTGTCTCATTTTTAATTTCTAATGCTCTCTTTTGGATGGATGTCTATCATATTGATGGATTACGAGTCGATGCTGTTTCAAGCATGCTTTACTATAATCATGGCAAAAAGGGCGATGAAGAAGAAATACGCAATCAATATGGTGGGTATGAAAATTTAGATGCCATTTCTTTTATTAGAAAATTAAATGAAACAGTGTTTCACTATTACCCCGAGGCACTAATGATGGCAGAAGAATCAACGGCGTGGCCGAATGTGAGTAGACCTACATACCTAGGTGGTCTCGGATTTAACTTTAAGTGGAACATGGGTTGGATGAATGACATGCTTAAATACATGGAATTAGACCCAATTCATCGGAAATTTCAGCACACGTTAATCACTTTTTCTTTCCTATATGCTTTTACCGAGAATTTTATTTTACCGTTATCTCACGACGAAGTTGTCCACGGGAAAAAATCTTTACTAAACAAAATGCCAGGTGACTATTGGCAAAAATTTGCTAACTTGCGAGCTTTTTATGGGTACATGACAGCACATCCTGGGAAAAAGTTATTGTTTATGGGTGGAGAATTCGGACAGTTTGATGAGTGGAAGGAACTAGAAGATTTAGATTGGGAAGTTCTAGAATATGAAATGCATGGAAAGATGCATCATTTTGTTAAAACACTGAACCAATTTTACCTAAAAGAACCTTCGTTATGGCAGTTAGACCATCGACAAGAAGGCTTTGAATGGATTGATCCGAATAACTGTGATCAAAGCATTGTTTCCTTTATTAGAAGAGGTAAGCAACCCAAAGATGCTTTAATTCTGATATGTAACTTTACTCCAGTTGTTTACCATAACTATAAAGTTGGTGTTCCATATCTATCTGAATATAAAGAGGTATTTAATAGTGATTTATCCGAATTTGGTGGATCAGGGCAAGGAAATAGTGAGGTAATTCGAGCGGTTCCAGAGAATTGGCATAACCAGCCTCATTTGATCGAGATTACCATTCCACCCCTATCATTCGTGGTCTTTCGTCCTATTAATATTCCAATTTCGCATAATAAAGAGGAGGGTATACAAGTTGAAGAGAAAAAAAGAGTGCGTCGCAATGCTATTAGCAGGGGGAGAAGGAAAAAGACTGGAGTTACTAACGAAAAACTTAGCTAAACCAGCTGTTTACTTTGGAGGCAAGTATCGTATTATTGATTTTCCTTTAAGTAACTGTACTAATTCAGGGATTGATACGGTCGGTGTACTGACTCAATATCAGCCTTTAATTCTAAATTCTTATATTGGAATTGGCTCTGCCTGGAGTTTAGACCGTAAGCACGGTGGTGTAACTGTATTACCTCCTTTTCAAGCGCAAAATGGTGGAGATTGGTATAAGGGAACAGCCGATGCGATCTATCAGAACATTAACTTTATCGAACAATATAACCCTAAATATGTTCTTGTTTTATCAGGAGATCATATTTACAAAATGAATTATGCAAAGATGTTAAAACATCATAAACAAAAAGAAGCTGATGTTTCAATTTCAGTGATTGAAGTGCCTTGGGAGGAAGCGAGTAGATTTGGAATTCTAAATACGACGGAGGATTTAAGAATTCATACATTTGATGAAAAACCTGCAAATCCTCAAAGTAATTTAGCTTCAATGGGAATTTATATTTTCAATTGGGAACTGTTAAAAAGTTATTTAATCGAAGATGCACAGAATCCGCACTCGAGTCATGATTTCGGAAAAAATATCTTACCAACCCTCCTTCAAGAAGGAAAGAGACTTTATGCTTACCAATTTGAAGGTTACTGGAAAGATGTGGGGACCGTGGAAAGTTTGTGGGAAGCCAATATGGATTTACTAGATGACGATCCAAAGTTCAACTTAAATGACTCTGGTTGGAGAATGTATTCGGTTAATCCAAATCAGCCACCCCAATTCATTTCGAAAACAGCTAATGTTAATCGGGCGCTAATTAATGAAGGTTGTTTAGTAAATGGAACAGTTGACCACTCAATCTTGTTCTTTGGGGTGCAGATTGGTGAGGGGAGCATTGTAAGAGACTCTGTTATTATGCCTAATGTAAAAATTGGAAAAAATGTCATTATTGAAAAAGCTATTATCGGCGAAAACACGATTATAGAAGACGGTGCAATTATTCGAGCTGAGGTCGGTCAACAACGTGAGATCACATTAATTGGCGAGAATAGCCACATTAAGGCAGAAGATACAGTTCATACTGAGGTTTTTTAAGGAGGGGTAGTTAATGGAGATTATGGGAGTAATTAACTTAGATAATGAACAAGATTTCTTAAATGAACTTACCTATTTTCGGTGTGGTGCTGCTGTACCATTTGGGGGCAGGTACCGTCTAATCGATTTTGTTATTTCTAATATGACAAATGCAGGAATGACTGACATCGCTGTATTTACAAGGAAAAAGTACCGGTCTCTAATGGACCATCTTGGAAATGGGAAATCGTGGGACTTAGATACAAAATACGGGGGATTATTTATCTTACCACCAGATTGGAATGATCCAACAGATGTCTCGAAAGGTGACTTACAACATTTTCATAATAACCTAAACTACTTTTATCGCGGAAAAGCTGAATATGTCCTAATTTCCGGCAGTCAACATATTTGCAACATTAACTATCAAGAAGTATTTGAACAACATGTAAAAACAAATGCAGACGTTACGGTGATCTACAAAAAAGTTGAAATGCTAGAACCAGAGCATAGACAGTGCCAAAAATTAGAAACAACAGACGAAGGACGTGTTCTTAAAGTAACGAATGAGGAATATAACAACAATGTCTATATGAACATGTATCTTGTAAGTAAGAAATTGTTATTACAGCTACTTGAACATGGAATAGCACACGGTGCTTCTCATTTCTTTAATGATTGTATCGGGAGTGAATTGTCACACTTGAATGTGCAAGCATTCGAATATACAGGGTTACATTCAGTGATAAATTCTGTACCAAGTTTTTATAAAAATAATTTACAGTTATTAGATCCAGAATTTTATAACCAATTATTTTTCAGTGATCAAACAATCTTAACAAAAGTCAAAAATGAACCACCTGCAAAATATTTACAAGGAGCCAATGTTGAGAATTCATTGGTAGGGAACGGTTGTATAATTGAAGGCACTGTTGAAAACAGTATTCTCTTTAGAGGTGTAGTTGTCAAAAAAGGTGCCGTTGTTAAAAATTCAATCATCATGCAACGATGTGACATTCAGGAGAATACCTTGATTGAAAATGTAATTTTAGACAAAGATGTTACCCTAACTGAAGGAAAACGTTTGATTGGTAATGAGCAAATCCCATTTGTAATTCCAAAACAAAAGGTAATTTAGTTGAGTGAATGTCATAGTTACCTTAATCAAGCTATAACCAACTATATGTAGTTACGTAACTGCATATAGAACTTAATAGCGAAACTAATAAATTATGAAATTCATTTAGTTTAAATAAAAATTTAGAGAACGAGCGATTGATGCGTTCGTTCTCACTTTTGAATGATTTATAGAGGAGATGTTGGAGAAATGAAGGTCCTATTCGTTGCTACTGAGTGTACCCCTTTTATTAAAACAGGGGGACTTGCTGATGTTATTGGCGCTTTGCCGCGGGAACTTAATAAAGAGGGTGTTGATGTTCGTGTTGTTATTCCAAAATATGAAGCAATCTCTGAAAGCTTTAAAGAAGAAATGACGACAATTTCTACGAGCACAGTGCCAGTCGGCTGGAGAAACCAGTACCTTGGAGTTGAGATGCTCGTTAAAGATGGAATAACATTTTATTTTATCGACAACGAATATTATTTCAAACGAGTAGGTCTATATGGTTTTTTTGACGATGCAGAGCGCTTTGCCTATTTTAATCGTGCAGTGTTAGAAATGCTGCCACAAATTGATTTTCAGCCTGATGTGATTCATTGTCATGATTGGCAAGCAGCGTTAATCCCATTATTCTTAAAAACACATTATCATAATCATCTATTTTTCCAGGAGATAAAAACAATTTTTACGATTCATAATTTGAAGTATCAAGGTATTTTTCCAAGAGTGATCCTAGCAGAACTCCTTTCGTTAGGGGACGAGCATTTTGATGGGGTTGAATTTGATGGCTGTGTAAATTACTTAAAGAGTGCACTTGTTCATTCAGATTTACTTACAACTGTAAGTAAAACATATGCAGAAGAAATTCAAAACCCTTATTATGGTGAAAAGCTAGATGGACTATTGCGAGAGCGCAGCAACGATTTGTATGGCATTGTGAATGGTCTTGACTATCAAGAGTATGACCCAATGAATGATCCAAATCTTTCGTTTCCATTCCGCAGTGCAAAAGGCAAAAAGGTAAAAAATAAACGAGAATTACAAGAACAAATAGGTTTACCTGTGGAAGAAGATACACCAATGCTTGCAATTGTCACACGCTTAGTGGAACAAAAAGGTCTTGATTTAGTTACTCATGTTTTTGAAGAACTTGTCCAAGAAAATATCCAAATTGTGATATTAGGAACAGGTGACGAGGTGTATGAACAGTTTTTTCAGGATGCTGCTAGGCGCTATCCTGAAAAAGTATCTACCCATATTACGTTTAATGAAGGCTTTGCGAGAAGGATCTACGCAGCTAGTGATTTATTTCTCATGCCTTCCCGTTTTGAACCTTGTGGGATTGGTCAGCTAATTGCACTTCGTTACGCGAGTGCTCCTATTGTTAGAGAAACAGGAGGACTCGTAGATACAGTGACACCTTTTAATGAGGAGCTATTACAAGGGAATGGTTTTAGCTTTGCTAATTATAATGCCCATGACTTTCTGTTCACGATTCGTCATGCACTTTCTATCTATCAAGATCCGACAACATGGTCTGCATTAATCAAAAACATGACGAAGTCAGATAACAGCTGGAACAAGTCAGCACGGTGCTATGTTGACCTGTATCAAAGAGTTGCAGGGGGGATTAAATGAGTTTTCAAAATGAGAATAATAAATTGGTAGGATTAGAAGAATCTAGCTTGTTTAACGATAAAGAAACGTTTAAGAAAGAGTTTATTGAGACTTTAGCCAAGAATTCAAGTAAGACTCTTGATGAGGCTACTTCTATCGACTTTTATTATACGTTAGGTACAATGATCCGTATGCATGTGAGCAAAAATTGGATTAAGACGAATAAACAGTATCAACAAACTGGTGAAAAGCAAGTTTACTACTTTTCAATGGAATTTCTAATGGGAAGACTACTACAATCCAACATGCTTAATCTTTCAATTTTGAGTCTTGTTAAAGAGGGGCTCGGTGAATTAGGCATTAATCTTGACTCGATAGCTGAGGAAGAACATGATGCTGGTTTGGGTAATGGCGGGTTAGGTCGGCTAGCTGCTTGTTTCTTGGATTCGATGGCGTCTTTACAATTGCCAGGGCATGGCTGTGGAATCCGATACAAATATGGGCTTTTTGAGCAAAAACTAATTGATGGTTATCAAGTCGAACTACCAGACTATTGGTTAAAAGAAGAATACGTTTGGGAATTCCGCCGTTTGGATCGCGCTGTAAATGTTCGATTTGGAGGTTACGTTGAAACGAATGTAAATGACGGTCAAATTTCTTTTGATCATAAAAACTATGAAACTGTAATAGCGGTGCCTTATGATGTTCCTGTCGTAGGATTTGAAAACAAGACGGTTAACACCTTACGACTTTGGAGTGCGGAACCTTCTATTCAAGAAAATGATATCCATACCTGCAATCGTGAAAACTATTATAAATACTTGAATTATAAACGCTCGATAGAATCGATCTCAGAATTTCTATATCCAGACGATTCTCACTATGACGGTAAAAGCTACGTCTAAAACAACAATACTTTCTCGTTTCTGCAGGTCTTCAAAGTATTTTTGATTCGTATCGGCGAAAATCGATAAGTTTAAGAGATTTACCTGATAAAGTTGTTTTTCATATCAACGATACCCATCCAGCATTAATCGTTCCAGAGCTTATGCGTTTATTTATTGACGAGGAGGGCTTCGGTTGGGATGAAGCGTGGGAAATTACTACTAAAATTTGTGCGTACACAAACCATACAACACTAGTTGAAGCGCTAGAAAAGTGGCCAATCAGTTTATTTCAAGAGCTTCTACCAAGAATTTACATGATTGCCGAAGAGATTAATGAACGTTTCTGTCAGGGGTTGTGGAAAAAATATCCTGGTGAATTTGATCGCATCAGTGACTTGGCAATTATCGCTCACAACGAAATCCGCATGGCGCATTTAGCTATTGTAGGTAGTTTTAGTGTCAATGGGGTTGCAAAGCTCCATACCGATATTCTAAAAGAACGAGAAATGAATAACTTTTATACCATTTTCCCTGAAAAGTTTAATAATAAAACAAACGGAATTACCCATCGTCGTTGGCTAATGAATGCCAATGCAAAACTGTCATCCTGTATAACTGAGGCAATTGGTCAAAGATGGATTAAGCAACCACGAGATTTAATCGGGATTTTAAAATATGCAAACGATGCTTCGTTCCAAGAAAAGATTTCAGCAGTAAAACAAGAAAATAAAATCATCCTAGCTAACTATATCAAAGATAAGACGGGTATTTTAGTAGATGAACACTCGATATTTGACGTTCAGGTGAAACGTCTTCATGCCTATAAGCGTCAATTACTAAATGTTTTCCATATCATGGAACTATATAATATGTTAAAAGAAAATCCTAATATTAATATCGTTCCACGAACTTTTATTTTCGGCGCAAAAGCTGCACCTAGCTACACATTTGCCAAAAAGATCATTAAGTTGATTAATACAGTGGCAAGTGTTGTTAATAATGATTCGTCGATTCAAGGTAAATTAAAAGTCGTTTTTCTAGAAAATTACAGTGTATCAATGGCTGAAAAAATTATGCCAGCAGCTGATGTCAGTGAGCAAATTTCAACGGCAAGTAAAGAAGCATCAGGAACTGGAAACATGAAGTTCATGATGAATGGCGCTCTTACGATTGGTACTCTTGATGGAGCTAACGTAGAAATTTATGATATGGTCGGTCGAGAAAATATCTTTATTTTTGGATTGACGTCAGAGCAAGTGCTCCATTACTACAGCCATGGAGGCTATGTTGCCAGAGATATTTATAATAATGATCATCGTCTACGGACGATTTTAGATCAACTACTACATGGCTTCTGCGGAAATGATAAAGCAGAATTTAAAGATATCTACTATCAAATCCTTTCTAATAATGACGAATATTTTGTCTTAAAGATTTTGACAGTTATGTAGAAGCTCACCAAAAAGTAGACTTAAACTATCGTGATCAAAAAGAATGGTTGCGAAAATCAATCATTAATATTGCTCATTCGGGGAAATTCTCTAGTGACCGAACAATTAGCGAATACGCTACGGAGATCTGGGGGATAAGGCCGTTTAAAGTGGAGTAAGTTTTTTTCTGGCTGTTGAGAAAGTCTCAACAGCCATTTTTACATGTAGTTAGAGATCAATGTGCCTTGATCCTAAAAAATGTAGAATTCGGTCACAAAGAAGGGTTCAATGAGTTTTGATCACCTAAAAAATGTAAAAAGCGGTCTCGTAGAAGAGTTTTACGATCCTTAATCACCTAAAAAATGTAAAAACAGTCACGTAGAAAATTCTACATGCCTTTTCTCCATAAAATCTGTCATTTGGGCAGATAACATTTGGGACTAGCTTTTTTTCACTAGTCTTCCTTACCTACAATAGGGTCAAGAGTATATTTTAAGAGATTCTAGTTCTTTTATCTATTCGGGTTGTCCTTTTGTTTCATATCTTATATATGAGGGATATGGAAGGAGGAAGGCTGATGAAACCTTTTAGAACTCCAATGACAACAATTGGCAATTTGAAAATTACTAATATATCAGGTGGAGCATCTATCAATTTTGGACCAGCGTTTCATAAAGGGCATCAAGCAAATGCGAAGATTGAAACAGGAGAAATTGTTATCGGTGATGAGATAAACATCGGTTGTCCACCAGCCGATGAAGAAGAAACCGAAGAAAATGAAAATGAAACAAATGAAGAAATAGACGAAGTGGATGATGGAGAAGAAGATAATGAAGAAGATCTAAAGAAAAGGTGGAAATGGAAGGAAGGCAAGTTTCAAAAAGAAGACTAATGAATGATAATCCAAGGCTATTAATTGAATTAGAGAGTTATCAACCTCAAGTGTGTGTGTGGGCTCTCGGTATGGTTGAAAACGGAGAAAATTTGTTTATTGATAGAATTAATTAAAACTAAAGCCACCAGAAAAGAGCCTTATAAATGATCTTTATTGCAATGCGAAAGTGCCAGATCATCAACACCTGGCACTTTTTTGAGTAACAAAAGCAAACACTTAATCCCTCGCTTGTAAACCTTTGTAGTATTGTCCTTTCTCTACATACTCCCGTCGAATTCTAGCCATATCATTTAGATCTTCTTCGTTTAGTTCACGAACTACTTTAGCCGGTCGTCCAAATGCTAAGCTATTCGGAGGAATTTTTTTACCTTGTGGTACTAGACTACCGGCACCAATGAATGCGCCTTCTCCAACCTCAGCACCATCCAAAATAATGGAACCCATGCCAATCAATGCGCCTTTACGGATACAACAGCTATGTAATAATACTTGATGTCCAACGGTAACGTCATCTTCCAAAATTAAAGGGAATTGAGGACTTTGATGAAGTGTACAATTGTCTTGAACATTTACACGTTCGCCAATTATTGTTGGAGAAACGTCACCGCGAATAACTGTGTTAAACCAAATGCTTGAATAAGGCCCAATTTTTACATCACCAGTAACGGTAACAAAATCTGCAACAAATGCTGTTTCAGCAATTTCTGGATACTTACCCTTATAAGGATAGATCATCGATTTGAATCCCCCTTAAAGTCATGTTATTTTTAAATTACTAATATATTTATCAAAGGAACTTAGATCAAATTTTACCAAAAAAATAGGCTAATTGATAGTAAATAGGGGGATGATTGAATGTGGGTTTGGGAGTGTGAAAAAGCAAAAGGTGTTTTTGTAGTTGTCCACGGTGCAAATGAATATCACGTTCGCTATCAATGGTTAATCCAAAAGTTGATAGACGAAGGTTACCATGTAGTTATGGGGGATTTGCCTGGCCAAGGTAAAAATCCGAAATCAAGAGGACATATCGATTCTTTCCAGGAATATATCGATATTATTGAAAAGTGGTACCAACGTGCAGAGCAATATCAATTACCTATTTTTATGTTGGGACATAGCATGGGAGGTCTAGCAGTTATTCAAACGATGCTACAAAAAAAATTATCTGTAAACGGCATAATCTTATCTTCTCCTTGTTTAGGACTTGTAGATCCTCCGTCAAAGCTTACGCATATTAGCGCAGTTATCCTAAATAAACTTATACCCAAGCTACGGTTGCCAACCAATTTAGCACAAGTCACTCGTTGTGAAGCAATGCTGAAGCGTGATGAAACTGACCTTAATATCGTAAAAAAAGTATCTGTTCGTTGGTATTTCGAGTTAACAACCGCAATGAAAGAAAGTCATGCCAAAGTTACAAGCTTTCCAAATGTACCACTATTGATTCTACAGGGTGGAGATGATTTAATAGTTGATAAAATAGCGGTTTTTAGGTGGTTTAATCAATTATTGCTTACTGATAAATATTATAAAGAATTTCCAAATCTATACCATGAAGTATTTAATGAGCCTGAAAAGGAAACAGTGTTTCATGTAGCAAAAGGATTTATTGAGTCCCATCTAAATTAAAGAAGTTTTATAATTGAAGGAGTTTAATGAATTGAGTATTCCAAAGCAGCCATTGACGATGATGGCGAAGATTTATAAAGACGTATTACCTTGTGTTCACAAAAACTTAAAAGAGTGGAAAGAGAAGGCAAGTAAGATTCCGAATGAGGAACTACGAAAACAAGCATTAGCGAGTATCGATACAAAGACATTTCACTGTGAGGGTGGAAGTATTTATGGAATATTATCTGAAAAAAACAGTGAGGATGTTATTCGTTTTATCGTTGCCTACCAAACCATAAGTGATTACTTAGATAATCTCTGTGACCGAAGTACTTCTTTAGATCCTACGGATTTTCGTTCACTACACCAGTCAATGTTGCATGCTCTAACACCTGGTGCAAAGCTAGAAAATTATTATCGTTACCGTGAAGAACAAAATGATGGTGGGTATTTGCATGAATTAGTGACAACATGCCAAGAGGTTATTGGGAAATTACCAGCCTTAGATAATATTCATGAATTTAATTTAGAACTTGCTCAATATTATTGTGATCTTCAGGTGCATAAGCATGTTAAAAAAGAAGAACGTGTGCCTCGACTAGAGAAGTGGTTTAAGCAGTATCAAGATCAGCTCCCAGAAATGAGTTGGTATGAATTCTCGGCATGTGCTGGTTCAACTTTAGGCATTTTTTGTCTTGTAGCCTATGCCACAAATGAAAACTTTACGAGGACTCAAGCACAAGAAGTAATGAATAGTTATTTCCCTTGGGTACAAGGGCTCCATATTATGCTTGATTATTTTATTGATCAAGATGAAGACCGTCAAGGAGGAGATTTAAATTTTTGTTTCTATTATGAAAATGAGGAGCATTTAATTAACCGCCTTGAACGATTTGCGATAGAAGCTGATAAAAGCATCGACAGTCTACCGAACCAAGCTTTTCATTCTTTTATTACCAAAGGGCTATTAGCGATTTATTTAGCCGATGAAAAAGTTCGCAGACAAGAAAACGTACGTCAACTTTCCAAGCGTCTTCTACGAATTGGTGGAGGGTCAACGATATTTTTCTATATAAATGGTTGGATGTATCGTCGGTTGAAGAAATAAAAAAGGTGAAACAGAAAAGTAATGTAAGGGCGCTTGCACAATTCTTACTAAACGTATATCAAGTCGATATGCGTTTTTTTATTAGGCTCTTTTTGTAAACTTTGTGGCTTTTAGGTCGTCTTTTGAGAATAAATAAGCTTTTTGGGACAAATTTATTTGTCCCAATGGCTTATTTATTCTCAAAAGCTTCACGCAAAGCGTGAAGAACCAAGCGTTCGCTTGGTTACGACCTATAAGCTATTAGCAACAATCTTTTAGAAAAGAGCCTAAAAAACTCCTGTCTTTTCTAACAACTAGCTAAGTTATCCAACCAAATCTCTGTTTACGAAAAGAGCCTTTGGGTAAGATAAAAATAATAAACTGAACCTAATATTACGTAGTAAGGGAGTTTTTAAAATGAAACTTACACCAGAGCAAAGAGTAACATTACATGGGTTTAATAATTTAACGAAATCATTAAGTTTTAATATGTATGATGTTTGTTATACGAAAACAAAAGAAGAGCGTGAGGCATACATAGAGTATATTGACGAACAATATAGTGCTGAGAGATTGACGCACATTTTAAAGACTGTGTCTGATATCATTGGTGCTCACGTTTTGAATATTGCACAACAAGACTATGTACCACAAGGTGCAAGTGTAACGATGTTAATATCTGAAGAGCCAGTAGTAGAAGTACCTACAGACCAATTCGAGGAATCACCAGGACCACTTCCGGATTCGGTTGTAATGGCTTTAGATAAAAGTCATATTACCGTCCATACGTATCCAGAGTATCATCCAGATGAAGGGATTAGTACGTTTCGAGCAGATATTGATGTTTCAACTTGTGGAGAAATCTCCCCTTTAAAAGCATTAAATTATTTAATACATTCATTTGAGACGGATGTAATGACAATTGATTATCGTGTTCGTGGATTTACAAGGGATATCCATGGTCATAAATTATTTATTGATCATGAAATTAATTCCATTCAAAATTACATTCCAGATGATGTGAAAAATTTATTTGATATGATCGATGTAAATGTATATCAAGAAAATATTTTTCACACTAAATGTAAACTAAAAGAGTTTGATTTAAATAATTATTTATTTGGCTATAAAAAAGAAACACTTGATCAAGAAGAAGCAGATGAAATTACGGAGAAGTTAACAATGGAAATGGATGAAATTTTTTACGGTAAAAATATGTATAACTAGAAACGCGCTATGTTTTCAAATCGATTTCCGCTCTTGCCTAACCCACATTCACACTTCGTTGCATAGGTTAGAATTAAGGAACAGGGAAGGTGGTGTTATTATGTATGGAGGATTTGGACCGGTAACTGGCGCAGCAGCAGGTACTACTATGGGTGCGGCTACACCAACTTATGGTGCTCCTATGCATGGGGTTGGCCACGCAGCAGCCCCGCTAGCAGGCTGTGGTTATGGCGCAATGCCAGTAGGTCATGTGGCTCCTGGATATGGGGCTGGAAGTGGCTTTACGTTAATCATTGTGTTGTTTATTTTATTGGTGATTATAGGTGCTTCTTGGGCAACACCCGCTGTCTAATGAAGAAAAGAGAGGCTGACATCTGTCAGCCTCTCAATTTTTATAAACTCATGGTTGTTTGATAGCCATTAACTACTTTTTCCAGTTTGCCTGTTTCAGGATCGATAATTAGGCCGTGAACAGGGACATTATTAGGTAGTAGCGGATGATTCTTAACGATTTCAACACTATGTTTCACACTATCCTCTACTTCATTAAACCCCTTTAACCACGAATCGATATTAACGCCTGAATACCGCAGAACCTCTAGAGTTTCTTGATTAATTCCCCTTGATTTTGCTTTATCTAAAACAGAATTTGCTTCTAATCTAGCCATCCCACAGTTATGATGACCAATGACTAGCACCTCTTGGGCACCTAGTTCATAAATCGCTACGATAATGCTTCGCATAATACTTCCGAATGGATGAGAGATAACAGCTCCAGCATTTTTGATAATAACTGCATCACCTTTTTGAAGGTTTATAGCTCTAGGAAGTAATTGTTTTAATCGAGTGTCCATACAAGTTAGGATAACTAATTTTTTGTTTGGAAACTTTGTTGTCATAAATGGTTCATATTGCTTTTCACTAACAAATGCTTCGTTAAATGATAAAATCTGATCTAATAATGACATTTGACTTCCCCCTTTCTTTAAGTTTTATAGAAAGTAGAAGAGATGTCAATTGCATTATTTAATAATTTTGAAATTTTTCGTAAACCTTGTTGCTTTTAGAAAAGAGCGTTTTGAAAAAACTATCTTTTTTCAATCGCTACAATAAAAGGTGGATTATTTTTTTGATTTAAAAATTGATAGCTTAAGACATGACCATCTGTTTGGTTAATGTTACTTACGTAATCTAAAAGTTGAGCTTTTTCCTTTTTGCCTTCTTCATGACCATGATAAACGACAAGAACGATGATGCCGCCTTTCTTTAACATCAAGAAAATATCATGAATCGCTTTCAGTGTAGTTTCAGGTGTTGTCACGATACTTTTATCGCCACCAGGTAGATACCCAAGATTAAAAATAGCACCAGCAAGGTTTCCATGTACATTTGCTGGAACTAATCCGTTAGCCTCTTGGTGTCCTTTTTGAAAAAGAGTTACCTGTGTAAGGGCATTATGTTCTAGTAAACGCTCTTTCGTCTTACAAATCGCAGTTTCTTGGATATCAAATGCATAGACACGACCTGCCTCACCCACCAATTGAGCCAAAAACAAGGTGTCATGTCCATTTCCGGCAGTGCCATCAATAACACTGTCTCCTTTGGAAACGACATTTTGTAAGAGTTGTCTAGCGAAAGGTAGGATTCCTAATACATTCATCTATTAGTTCCCCCTTTGATAATACTTCCCTTGCCAACTGTTTCTACTTTTTAGCTCAGCCTCGATGCCATTTAAGACTTCCCATTTATTTAAGCTCCACATTGGACCGATCATTAAGTCGGCAGGTCCATCTCCTGTTAATCGGTGGATGACCATTTCTGGTGGAATGACTTCAAGCTGATCACAGACAAGTTTAATGTAGTCTTGGGCACTCATAAATTCAAGCATTCCTTTTTCATATTGCTTTACCATAGGTGTTTTCTTTAATAAATGGAGCAGATGAATTTTTATGCCTTGAACATCAAGCTTTGCAACCTCTCTAGCTGTTTCCATCATCATGTCATAATTCTCAAGTGGAAGTCCATTAATAATATGGGAACAAATGCGAATGTTATGTTTTCGTAACTTTTCAACACCATCAACATATGTTTGATAATCGTGGGCGCGATTGATTAAATCCGCGGTCCGCTGGTGAACTGTTTGTAAGCCTAATTCAACCCATAAATATGTCTTTTTATTCAGTTCACCTAAATACTCTACGACATCATCAGGTAAACAATCGGGTCTTGTTGCGATGGAAAGACCAACAACACCTTCTTGTTCTAAAATGACTTCATACATTTCTCTTAATTGTTCTACAGGCGCATACGTATTTGTGTATGCCTGAAAATACCCAAGATATTTACCGTTTGGCCATTTTGAGTGCATCTTTTCTTTTATGTTATTAAATTGTGTGATGAGGTCATCTTTGCGATCACCTGCAAAATCTCCAGATCCACGTTCGCTACAAAAGGTGCAGCCACCACTAGCAACAGAACCATCTCGGTTGGGGCAATCAAAACCAGCATCTAAAGGGATTTTAAAAATCTTTTCACCAAACTGTTGGCGAAGGTGAAAATTCCATGAATGGTACCTTTTAACGCCAAACATTAAAGGGACTTGCTCAATTATTTTATTCATAAATTAATCCTTCCTAAAAAGCGATAGTAAATATTAAAATGAAATTACTACGATGCTTAAACTCAAAACTCAAAACTCAAAACTCAAAACTCTCTCTATAGCTTGTTCAATTTTCTCTCTATTTAAATCATAATGAGTCGTAAAACGAACTGTTTCTGGGCCGAAAGCTACTGCTAAAATTCCTACGTCTTTAAGTTTTTCGATAAAATGTGATGAATGCATCCCCGTCTTTTGGATATCAATGAGGACGATGTTTGTATCTACACTATTTGCTACGGTGAGAAGAGGATGATTCGCTAAGCCTTGCGCAAGTACTTTTGCATTTTCATGATCTTCTGCCAAGCGGTCCACCATTTCAGTTAGAGCGATTAAACCAGCTGCACCTAGAATACCTACCTGTCTTAGGCCTCCCCCTAAACGTTTCCGCCATTTTCGTGCCTTCTCAATAAAGTCTCTAGGTCCTGCCAAAATGGAACCAACAGGAGCACCTAGCCCTTTTGACAAACATACCTGAACAGTCGTTGTATATTGGGTAAATGCTGTTAGTGGCTCTCCTAAAGCAATGGCTGCGTTAAAAAGACGCGCACCATCTAAATGGACAGGGATCTTATGATCTGATGCGATTTGATAAAGCTTTTCCATATGACTTGGGGGAATGGCAACGCCACCAGCACGGTTATGGGTATTTTCTAAGCAGATTAAACTAGTATCAGGAAAGTGAATATCATCCGTCCGGATTGCGTTTTGCAACTTTTGTGGATCGATAAAACCACCTTCTGACTTTATTGTGCGTGGTTGCACTCCTGCAAAAGCAGAAATAGCCCCACCTTCATAAAAGACAATATGAGAATCTTCATCTAAAATAATCTCATCACCTTGACGACAGTGGGTTAGGACAGCAATCTGATTTCCTTGTGTTCCACTTGTTACGAACAATGCAGCCTCTTTGCCTAGCATTTCAGCCGCTAAATTTTCTAGCTCATTGATTGTTGGGTCTTCTCCATAAACATCATCACCAACCTCAGCAAGGTACATTGCTTCACGCATCGATTTCGTTGGCCTTGTAATTGTATCACTTCGTAAATCAATCAATATGAATCCTCCTCATGTAGGCTTTTTGAGCATTTTATCACAAAATGTCATTAAACTACTAGGAAAAGCTTTATGTATACAACCTAGATTACATGAATTAAAAACAGTCTTAGGTAACTATCGTAAACAATGTGGCTACTTAAAATAATTCGGTGCATAAACAGATAGTTTTTCCTTTAAACAAATCGTAATTTAGGAAAGATTTCCAAAGATAATAATGTTTCAAGTTCATCACTCTCTAATTGAAACAACAATCTTTTCGAAAACAGTCTTTACTAAAAATAACATTGCTAAATCTAATGGCATAGAATACAATTTTCTTAGAGAAACGAAATAAAGAGAGAGGTAGAGGTCATTATGCCTAAAGCGTTATGGTTGCTTGTCATCGGAATGGTGATTAACGTAACAGGCGCTTCTTTTTTGTGGCCGCTTAACACCATTTTTATTCACCAGGAATTGGGTAAATCATTAAGTGTCGCTGGATTAGTGCTCATGCTAAATGCAGGAGCGGGAGTGATTGGTAACTTAATTGGTGGCAAACTTTTTGATCGAGTTGGTGGCTACAAAACCATTTTATTGGGAATTACCATTACAATGGTAAGTGCGTTTACGTTAGCGTTAAATCACAGTTGGTATTATTATGTTGTTTTAATGATTGGATTAGGGTTTGGCTCCGGTGTAACCTTCCCTTCAATGTATGCAATGGCAGGTTCCGTTTGGCCAGAGGGAGGGAGAAAAGCATTTAACTCAATTTATGTTGCTCAAAATCTTGGCGTTGCCGTAGGGGCAGCTTTAGGTGGTCTTGTCGCATCGATCAGATTTGATTATGTATTCTTTGCCAATGGATTTATGTATGTAATCTTCTTCCTAGTAGCTTTTTTCGGTTATAAAAATATGAAGGTAGATACATCAGAAACAGGACAAACGAATATATTTGATCAAAGCGTTGCAATTGAAAATAAGGCTAGATTCAAAGCACTCATCATTTTATGTGTAGGCTTTATTACTTGTTGGATTGCCTATGTTCAGTGGCAAACCACGATCTCTGTTCATACTCAATCGTTGGGAATTAGTTTAACTCAGTATAGTGTTATTTGGACAGTTAATGGAGCGTTGATTGTCCTAGGGCAACCGTTAATCTCTGCATTAATAAAGAAATGGTTCCATACGTTGAAGGGCCAAATTTACTTTGGCTTAGCTATTTTTATGGTTTCATTTTTTGTCGTAGCCCAGGCAGAGGTATTTGTAGTCTTCGTTGTAGCTATGATTATCTTAACTATTGGTGAAATGTTCGTCTGGCCTGCCGTCCCTACAATCGCTCATCAATTAGCACCAAAAGGAAAAGCTGGATTTTACCAAGGGATCGTGAATAGTGTGGCAACAGGCGGAAGAATGATTGGACCGTTCCTTGTTGGTGTCGTCGTTGATTTGTTTGGTATGCAGACGTTGTTTTACGGATTAATGATTTTCTTTCTAATTGGTTTCGTAAGTACGTATTTATATGATCGTGGTTTACAAGGAACTGTTGTCCAGAAAGAATTGAATGTTAGCTAGTTAATCATCCCAGTTTCCTCGCGACTACTCTATTATGATGTGGCTTGATAGAACTTGAAGCAGTTGAAGATGTTCTGCTTGAAAAGGAACCATCTAATGCGAGAAGTGCATGTAAATTACATGTACTATGTAGTAACCAAAAGCAACTGTTCAGTATAGAATATAAAAACTTTGACAAGAATGTGAATAAGCTCTTGACTTTTATTCGACAAATTCATACAATACAAATTATGAACGAACTTAACAAGTGTAAAAACAATGATGAGGAGTAGTAGTGGAACCTCGTGCCTAGAGAATTGACGGTTGGTGCAAGTCAATCATAGAGATCCGCGAACTCGCCTAAAAGTTGCAAGGGTGAAAGTTTAGTAACTCTTGTCGTCCGGCCGCGTTAAGGTGTCAAATAAGTGAGTGTATCCAACACTAAATTGGGTGGTACCGCGGGAATAATTATGTTATTAACCTCTCGTCCCTAACGTTAACGTTAGTGGTGGGAGGTTTTTTATATTGGTGTTAAAAGTTTTAAAGTAAGAGTGATGAGTTCATCTTGGCATAAAAATCTACATTAAGCTCAAAACTCAAATTTCATAAGAAAGATAAACAAGGAGGTTATTTACATGTCTTTTTCACATCAGGAAATAGAAAAAAAGTGGCAAAAGTATTGGGAGGAAAACAAAACATTTAAAACTGGGGAAGATGAACATAAAGAGAAGTTCTATGCTCTCGATATGTTTCCATTCCCGTCAGGTGCTGGGCTACACGTTGGACATCCTGAAGGGTATACAGCTACGGATATTCTTTCAAGAATGAAACGTATGCAAGGCTACAATGTTCTTCATCCAATGGGATGGGATGCGTTTGGATTGCCTGCTGAACAATATGCACTTGATACGGGAAATGACCCAGCTGAATTTACTCTAAAAAACATAGATACCTTCCGACGTCAAATCAAATCATTAGGTTTTTCATATGATTGGGATCGTGAAGTAAGTACAATTGATCCTAACTATTATAAATGGACACAATGGATCTTCCTAAAGCTTTATGAAAACGGTCTTGCTTATATTGATGAAGTTGCGGTTAACTGGTGTCCTACACTTGGAACAGTTCTTGCAAATGAAGAAGTGATCGATGGAAAAAGTGAACGTGGTGGTCATCCAGTTGAACGCCGTCCAATGAAACAATGGATGTTAAAAATTACAGCCTATGCAGATCGACTTTTGGATGATTTGGATGAGTTAGACTGGTCTGAGAGCATCAAAGATATGCAACGCAATTGGATTGGCCGTTCAGAAGGTGCGGAAATTCACTTTGACATTGAAGGCCATGAGTCATCTTTTACAGTCTTTACGACTCGCCCAGACACATTATTTGGGGCAACTTATGCAGTGTTAGCTCCTGAACATAAATTAGTTCAATCAATTGTTACTAGTGAGCAAAAAGAAGCAGTTGAAGCGTATCAGAAGAAAATTTCAATGAAAAGTGACCTGGAACGTACAGAACTTTCGAAGGAAAAAACGGGTGTTTTTACAGGGGCATACGCGATTAACCCTGCCAATGGAGAAAAGTTGCCAATTTGGATTGCAGATTATGTGTTAGTTACTTATGGTACAGGGGCAATTATGGCTGTACCAGCGCACGATGAGCGAGATTATGAATTTGCACGTGCGTTTGAGTTACCAATCGTTGAAGTTGTTTCTGGTGGAAATATAGATGAAGCGGCTTATACTGGTGATGGTAAATTAGTAAATTCTGATTTCCTTAATGGTTTAACCAAGAAAGAAGCGATCGCAAAAATGATTGCTTGGTTAGAGGAACAGAATAAAGGAAATGGCAAGGTGACATTCCGTCTACGCGATTGGTTATTTAGTCGTCAAAGATATTGGGGTGAACCAATCCCAATCATCCACTGGGAAGACGGTACAATGACTGCAGTCCCTGAAGAAGAGCTTCCGCTTCTTTTACCAAAAATGGATCAAATTAGACCCTCTGATACTGGGGAATCACCATTAGCCAATAATAAAGAGTGGCTTCATGTCGTTGATCCGGTGACAGGTATGAAAGGCCGACGCGAAACAAATACAATGCCTAACTGGGCAGGTAGCTGTTGGTACTATTTACGATATATTGATCCAAACAACTCAGAAGCATTGGCTGACCCAGAAAAGCTAAAGAAATGGTTACCAGTCGACATCTATATTGGTGGAGCAGAGCATGCTGTCCTGCATTTACTATATGCACGTTTCTGGCACAAATTTTTATACGATTTAGGTCTAGTTTCAACAAAAGAACCATTCCAAAAGCTATATAATCAAGGAATGATCCTTGGTGAAAATAATGAAAAAATGAGTAAGTCAAAAGGGAATGTTGTAAACCCTGATGATATTGTTTCAAGTCATGGTGCTGATACGCTTCGTTTATATGAAATGTTCATGGGCCCACTTGACGCATCCATTGCTTGGAGTGAAAATGGACTTGACGGGGCAAGACGTTTTCTTGACCGTATCTGGCGATTGTTCATTACTGAAGATGGTAAGTTAAGCTCAACAATTACTGAAACTGAAGGGTCAGAGGCGTATCAACGTGTGTATCATCAAACCGTGAAAAAAGTTACCGATGATTTATCAGGTCTTCGTTTTAACGTAGCCATTTCACAGCTAATGGTATTTATAAACGAAAGCTACAAGCAAAGCGAGATTCCAAAAGAGTTTGTAGAAGGGTTTGTTAAGTTACTTGCACCAATTGCTCCACACATTGCTGAAGAGCTTTGGGAGAAGTTAGGTCATAGTACCACGCTAGCTTATGAAGCATGGCCAGTCTTTGATGAGAAGATGCTTGTCGAAAATGAAGTAGAAGTTGTTGTTCAAGTAAATGGAAAATTAAAGGGTAAGCTGCTTATGCCGAATGATTCAAGCCGTGAAGAAATGGAAGAACTAGCGAAAGCTGATCCTAAAATTAGTGAAGAAATAGCAGGGAAAACTATTCGCAAAGTCATTGCAGTTCCTAATAAGTTGGTTAATTTCGTCGCTAACTAAATGAAAGAATAACGAATAAAAGTGGAGGATGAATTATTAATTCATCCTCCATTTTTTTTGTGATTTAGCTTAACAATTTACGATTGGAGTAGGACTTTTGAAAGTGTAAGTTGAAATAACTAATAAACTGTTTAATCGAAACTGTCTACTTTAGCTATTAGCTCTGCTGCTCGTTTTGGGTTCATTCGGTAAAAGAATTCCTACGTTTGAAATAATTCTAAAAATCCCATCTTTACTTCTGTATAGTGTTAATGTCAATTTAGGTGAAATAGTAGAACTTCTTTAGAAAAGGTTGTTTTCAAAAAGCAAGTAGCAACAATCTTTTAGAAAAGAGCTTAAAAAAAATTGAAACTTTTCTATAAGACATACGTCTTTAGGGTGCATAGATAAAGAAAGAGAGGTGGTATTCTTTGGAAGAGGAGCTTGCAAAGGAAAAAATTCAACAGTGGTACGGCTTATATAGTGATGAGATTTACCGCTTTATTTTAATGATGATCGGTGACCATGCCGAAGCAAAGGATTTGATGCACGATACGTTTCTTCGGGCGTACAATGGATTGGCCAGTTTTGAGGGAAAGGCTAGTGAGAAAAATTGGTTATATAAGATTGCAAGAAATACGACGATCGATTTTCAGCGAAAGCGAAGGCCAATTCAGTATGTTGTAGAATCATTTACGACATATCCTTCGGCCGAACGTTGTCCAGAGCAACTAGCAACTTTAGGAGAGGCAGAAGAGATTTTATATCGTTCGTTAAAAAAGTTAAAGCGGCCCTATCAGGAGGTTATTATATTACGAAAAATAAAAGGACTGACGATTGAGGAGACTGCCGAAATTTTAAACTGGAATGAAAGCAAAGTAAAAAATACGTTATTTCGGGGCTTGGCAGCATTAAAACAACAAATGGAAAAGGAGGGATACAATCATGAAACAGCATGACACTGAATATGAATTGGACCGCACCTTTCAACGCTTTGAAGATCTCCACCTAAATGAGATAGAAAAAAAAGAAACGTATAGAATGTTAATAAACAGCATTGACCGTACAAACAAAAAAGCAAAATTGGCTCGTTTTTTCCACTCGGCAATTCCTGTGGCTCTGACCACGTTTCTCCTGATAATCGGAGGTTTGTTCGGAGCGCATCTATTATTTACGAATGAACAAGTTGTCCCAGGGACGGAGTTGATGGATGAAGAAACGGCTATTAATGAGTTAAAGCCAACGGATTTTTATGAGTTTCGCCTCGTTGCCTTTTTTGAAGAAATCCCGTATGAATCTTGGAGTGAGGATGAAAGCCTAGATCCGGAGTTGAAAAGACAATTCCAAATTTATGAAGAGTTGATGACAATTGATTCACTTGATAGGCTAGAGGAATTTCATATATTAATTCCTGACTCTGAATATGTAGAGGCGTTCGGCGTGACAGAATTTCCAACGTTTATTGGTTTCGACCACACTGGCATTTACATGACAACCAACGAATTAGAGGATGTTGAGAGTTTTATGGATTTTGTACAACAGCAACAATCAATGTCAGGAGCTATCGCAATAAGTAAAATTGAGGATTTTCCTTATGATATTAAAAAGCCTGCCATAATGCCATTTGAGCCCACATGGACACAAGTAGAGGGTAGTATTGTTCCATATAGGTCTTCTTATTTGAACATTGATTATAGTGACGAAGAAAATAGAATGCAAGTCTTTATTTTGTCACATATTTCAATTGAAGATCCACCGGGTGAACACGAACTACCGAGGGAATCTTTTCAACAAGTACAACTGAGTGACGGCAGAAAGGCACTTTATATCTTAGATGGCCGGACACAAGTTCTGCTCTGGGATGACGGTGAGTTGAATTACAGGATTATTATGTATTTAGATGAAAGAGACGTCGAGAAATATACCATCGCGGAATTAGTTGAAATTGCCGATTCGTTTGAATAAGCTGTGGAAAAAATCGCCAGGAATTGCTTCCTGGCGATTACTTTATCAATTACTAATAGCGTTTAGTTAGGATTAGTAGTGTACTGACTAGTATCTAAGAAAGGTATCGATCAAATGTAACCGCTTTCAATTATTGTAATCAAACTGGTCATTATTTAGGAGGTCAAAGATGGCGATATAAAGCTCTTCGTGCACAAGTCCGTCATTTTTTTCTTCTAGAAGTGATAAATCTGCTTCGTTAAAGCCTAGGAACGTTAATGGTACTTTTACCTTGTTCACAATTCTCTCAGGTAACTTTACCTCTCCAGTTAAAAGGCCTTTAATATCTAAGGTTGATTTCATACTTTCAGTTAAATAAACTAGATCGAGATCTGATAGCCCAAACTCTTTTAATAGAAAGCCTACAGGAGAATAACGTGGCTCTTTTTCAACATTTACATCGATATAAACACCTTTAGCTATCTCCCCAGAAAATAAGTATTCTCTTAGTTTTATTAACAACTCAGTTTTCTCCATCTTTTTCCCCCTTACACGACTCTTTAGTTAAAGGTTGTTTTCGTAAAGTTTATTGCTTAAGTGAACACTAAGATTTCACTACTTATTTAGTAAGCATTGCTCTTTTCTTACTTATTTTACTGGGTGAATTCTTCAACTAAGGGATTTTTCTAATTATCTTTGGTTAAATAGCAACAAGTTTTTTTGTGCGACGAGTAACCGCAGGAGCAATGTTTACGAAAAGAGCCTAGTTAAAATATAGCAATAAAATTCTAATAATTCAATTTATTATACAAAAAAGTATGAAAAGAAAAATTTTCCCATCATACTTTTTTAAAAGATAAGAATGTATAAAATTTCAACGTAATAACTGTCTAGCTCCACCGCCCAGCCCCTCGAGGTCAAATAACCTTCGAGAATAAAAGTGAAAGAGCACACTTTTTTTCTCGAAGAACATTTGCTAGTCGGGGCTTAACAGGGCGCTTGCGCTTTTCTTAATAGTGTGAACTAACTATATAATTTCTGCAGCACCTTTTCCAGCTGTATAGCCTGTAGAAAAGGCAACCGTGATATTATAACCACCTGTATAGCCATGGATATCTAATACCTCTCCACAAAAGAACAGGCCTTTCATTAATTTAGATTCCATTGTTTTGGGATTTATTTCTTTAACAGAAACTCCACCACCTGTAACGAAAGCTTTTTCTATAGAAAGCGTCCCATTAACATTGAAAGCAAAATGTTTGATGAGTGCCGCAAGCTGTCGAAGAGAATCATTTGAGACAGTAGCAAAAGTTTGGTTCGGGTCTATCGTTGCCTTTTCTAAATAGAAGTGTAGAAGGCGTTCAGTCATGTATCCTTTAAGGCCGTTTTTTACTGACTTTTTCTCACCTTCCTTTGCTATGTTCTTTAATTCTTGGAACACTTCCTCGCTATTTTTCTGTGGGAAAAGATCACTACTCATTTCTATTTGATCAACCTTGAATTTTTTTAAGGCCTTTACAACATACTGACTACATCGAAGGGCGATTGGACCTGAAACCCCAAAATGGGTAAAAATCATGTCACCTTCATGACGAATAATGGTTTTCCCTTTTGGATTAATTACAGAAAGGCCAACGTCTCGCAGTGATATTCCTTGGAGGACTTTTTCCTTGATGAATCGTTCATTTGATGTAATAGGTACTTCAGTAGGAAATAGATCAGTAATGGTGTGTCCAGCCTTTATAGCCCAAGGATAGCCATCACCAGTGCTACCAGTATGAGGCACGCTCTTTCCACCTACAGCAACAATGACGGCTTTACTTTTAATATCTTTTCCATCTTCTGTTTTAATCCCTACTACTTTCCCATCTTCATAACGGACAGTTTTGACTGGTGTATTTGTCCACATCTGCACATTCGAGTCTCGGAGTTTTTTTAACAAAGTATCTACAACGGTAGATGCTTTATCACTAATCGGAAACATCCGACCACGATCTTCTTCCTTTAGTTTAATTCCTAGTTTTTCAAAAAAAAGAATAATATCCTCATTATTAAAGACGGAGAACGGACTATACATAAATCTCCCGTTCCCTGGAATATGAGCAATTAACTCTTTTTCATCCATTCGGTTCGTAACATTGCAACGCCCCCCACCAGAAATCGCTAGTTTTCTACCTAATTTGTCTCCCTTGTCTACAAGAAGAACTTTAGCACCATGCTGACTAGCAGAAATAGCTGCCATTAGCCCTGAAGGACCGCCACCAATTACAATAACATCATACATATGTATCCACCTACCAGATTCCTTCTAATTAATTTACGTATTATAACATAGTATTTCCACTCTAGCTAAGTCTAGCCTGTTAATGAAGATGCCTGACATTTAGATAGGCACTACCCTAAAAGCTTCAATCTGCAAGTAAAATTTTTAAAAACTTTAGGTCGTCTTCTTGAGATGAAAAGAGCCGTAGAGACAAATTCATTTGTTTCTACGGCTAACATTAAGAAAAAGCAGCGACCATACAAGGATGACCGCTGCATTATGATTGGTTCTGGAGTCTAGCAATTGGCATGAAGCGCATCTAAACTAGTCTTAGAAGATATTTTAAAAATGATATTCAATTTGATCTTCGTATTTAGCTAACAGCTCATTGCGGATTTTCTCAACCTCGCTCTGAACGTCCTCTGGTTGCAATGATTGGAAATCAATAAACTCAGCTAGATAGTTATTTGCGATTAACTTTTTACGTAATCCATCTCTCCATATTGTTTCAATATATTCCTCTGGTGAAATGTTGTATAATTCACTTTTAGCATTTAGAAAAGAAATTGCTTCCTGGTCGTATTCAAAAAGTTGTTGTGTTTGGTTTACTAATGCATCTAGATCAAACTGATCAAAGCTAATTCCAGCTTGTTCTGCTTCTACCAACATCATCTCTTGAAACAATAAATCTTTTGCAGCATCTTCCAAAGTCTCTTCAGGTGTAACACGTGCATTTTCTGCATCTTTTTCTGTAATTGTTTCATCTAAAAACGTGATTAATGTACCTTCAGTATTTGACCCGCCACAAGCTACTAGGAAACTAAGTAGAAAACAGGTAAGTAGGTAACCTATTTTTTTCATTATTTATCACTCCAATCTAAATTGTATAAGGCTCATTTCGTAATCATTGTTTAGAATTAAAACAAATTGGTTGCTCGATATACAAGTTGTAGTTAGAAAAAGAGCCCTGAAAACTTGAAATATTGGTATAACCTATTTATTTGAACTACAACAAACTGAAGAAACAGCCTTGTTTTGGAACCTTAATAACTTTACCATAAATTTCGTCAAAAAATCCAGAATTAAAAGACAACCATTTAGGTTACCTAATCTATAATTTCGTTTACACTTGTTTGTTTATCTTCTAAGGCAAGACAATTTTGGTTTACCATATTTGTAATAAATACGGTAGGTAACTCTGATAAATTAAATTCTTGAACATCTAATGTAATAGCCTCTTCTTTTTGAAAATCACCTTCAAAAACACCTACAACTGGTCTAGTTGGTAAGGCGGGATTTTGTCTAATAACTAAGCCTTGTTTTCCATTACTTAGTGCTACTGCATGTCCATTTGGATACGCAGAGAAAGTTCTAATAAATGCGTTCATTACGTCAATATGTACAACTTTTCCAGTTAAAATCATCATAAATTCAATAGAATCGTTTGGACTTAACGTTGGATATGACGTAAATTGGGATGAAAGATTATCTATGCAATCAGCTACTGTTAGAATTTCTGCATATAATTGAACCTCCTTATTGGGATGGCTCTTATATGGGGGAAAGGGTATATGATCACTTAAAAAGAAATCTACTCTTTGCTTTCTCTCTCGGAACAAGGAATAAACGTCTGCACTGATTTTGTTTATTTCAATTAAATGCTTTTTACTACTATTGTTTTTGATCATCTCATGTAGAAGGGCTGTAGTAGCTACGATCTTTAAACCTTCTTTTGTCATTCCTAGCTTTGCACCAATTGTTGTAGCAACAATACAGACTTGTAATGTATGAATAAAGACTTCATTTTCTCTTGATCGAATATCAGTAAATTGAACTAGAAGATCTTTATGGAGCTCAATTTCCTGAATTAATTTATCTACATTTTTTTTAATATGTGACAAATCTATTTCCTGGTCACTATTAATCATATCAAAGACATAATAAAGACAAGCTAATGTTTCAAGCTTTGTTTCCTGTGAGACGTTTTCTTCAAGTTCGATAGTAGGAAAATTTTTATTTTTACAAAGATACCGCTAACGCCCAACTTTTTAAGCTTTGAAATCATTCCTACAGTTAAAGTAATATCTTCTTTCACTAAAATTGTCTTTTTGGCACCGTAAATATTTCTACCGTTACAGTCACCTGAGGTAACTTCAGCTATCGGTCTGTAAAGCATTCTTGGACCTCTCCTTAAAAAACAAGCATAAATAACAGTTCAATTATATAGTACAAATTTCTAGAAGTGATAGCCTTTTCTATTAAATTTAAAAAACTAGACAATTACTACTATAATTTATCCCGTCTGTGATTGTACGTTCTGATGCAAACTGCTAAAATGAATGTCAGAAGTTTAGAGTTTAGAGTTTCACGGAAAAAGCTTTAGAGCTAAACCACGGACAACTATACACTTTAAAGTATTCACTATAAACTAAAAAGAGGTGTCTTATGGCCGACTCGAAGTTAGTAAGAGGTACATTGATTTTAACGGCCTCAATTTTTATTTCGAAAATATTGGGACTGATCTACATATTTCCTTTTAAGGCTATTGTGGGCTTAGAAGGACTAGCATTATATACATATGGCTATGTACCGTATACTGTGTTATTAAGCGTAGCTACACTAGGAATACCACTTGCTGTTTCAAAGTTTGTTTCAAAATATAATGCTCTTGGAGATTACGAAACGGGTCGGAGATTATTTAAATCAGGCTTAGTTGTTATGTCCGTAACGGGCATGATAGCTTTTCTACTATTATTTTTATTAGCGGGACCAATTGCTTACCAGGTAGTAGACGGAAAAGATTTAAAAGGAAATTCTATTGAAGATGTCATCTTAACAATCCGCATGGTTAGCGTAGCACTCCTAATCGTGCCAATCATGTCATTGATTCGTGGTTACTTCCAAGGACACCAATCAATGGGACCAACTGCGGTTTCTCAGGTTGTTGAACAATTAGTTAGAATCATTTTTATCCTTTGTTTAACATTTATTATTGTTTATATGTTGAATGGTTCTATTGGATGGGCAGTAGCTTTTGCTACGTTCGGAGCATTTGTTGGAGCCTTAGGTGGTTTAACAGTTCTACTTATTTATTGGTATAAAAGAAAAGCGCACTTGGAACAACAACTTCTTGAAAGTAAGGTTAATCATAACCTGCCACTTAGAACGATTTACAAAGAGCTTGTTTCATACGCGTTGCCATTATCGTTTATCGGGCTTGCAATTCCACTTTATCAAACAATAGATTTGATGACGTTTAATAAAGCATTAATGGGGATCGGCTTTAGTCAATTTGCAGCAGAAGAAGCATTTGGTGCTTTTGCTCAAGCAGCACATAAGCTAATCTTAATTCCAGTCTCAATCGCAACGGCAATGTCACTTACGCTATTACCGACAATAACTAAATCATTTATAAATGATGATCACTTATCACTACAACGACAAGTAACTCAAACCTATCAAATCATTCTTTACTTAACTTTGCCAGCAGCGATAGGCTTGTCCATTTTGGCATATCCTGCTTATGGAACATTGTTTGGTTTAGGGGCAGATTTACAGATTGGAGCGTTAATTTTAAGGTACTATGCACCTGTAGCTGTTCTATTTTCGTTATTTGCTGTTACATCAGCAATTTTACAAGGAATTAATCGGCAACGAATTGCGGTTATCGGATTGGTAGCTGGTTTACTAGTCAAACTTACTTTAAATGTTCTTTTCATATCTCAATTTGAAGCAATCGGAGCAATTTACGCTACTGGATTAGGATATCTAACTTCCTTAGGAGTAAACGTATGGGCGATTGGCAATTACGGTAACTATAATTATCGCTTTATCCTTAAACGTTTCATCTTAATTTTTATTTTTACCGTCATTATGGCAGGAGTAGTTGTAGCGGTCAAAGAGCTTCTCATGTTTGCTTTACCATTAGAAAATCGACTTAATGCCCTAATTGTTTTATTAGCATCAGTTGGTGCAGGTGGTCTTGCATATTTATATTTAGGGGTAAGAACGAATTTAGCTGGACAAATTTTAGGAGCACGATTTAAATTTCTAAAAAAGAAGCAAAGAGTAGAGAGTTGAAAGTAGCTAATAGAGCTACCTTCAACTTAACTCTATACAAAAATTAGTATTGAGGGCCACCAATACCGAAGCCTAGTTGACGCTCTAAACGACTAAGACGGCGGTTTAATCGTTCAATTTCTTGCGATTGCCGTTGGACGGTTCTTTCTAATTGAGTTACACGTCGCTCTAGATCACGAGGACCAGGTCCGGGTCCAGGTCCAGGACCTGGTGTTGGTGGAAATGGAAACCCAGGGAAGAATTGAGTATCTGGAAATTGTCGGTAATCGTACATAAGATCTCTCCTTTTAAAATAGGTATCTGTCACTCAGTAAACAGTCTATGCCTAGCGACAATGAAAGGCGTTAGATAAAAGCCTAATTTTGAATGAAATGGGCATTGTTAAGCGCCGTTGTTTAATAATTTACCATATTGTTAGTAAAAAATTATTTTTCAGATTAATTATCTAGTAGAACGAAATCCCTTTTTCTAGAAATAACAGTCTGCTATAATGAAACCAATCAGAAAGTCAAAAGGAGGGGTGGTAGAATGGAAGTTTCATTAAAAAAAGAAAATGATTGGATTTTGATTGCTGCTGTTATTTTACTAGCCTCATTTGGTCTTATCATGATTTACAGTTCTAGTTATGTCATTGGCTACGATCGACATAATGGTGATTATTTATGGTTTTTTAAAAAACAACTTCAGTGGATTTCGATATCAACCATCCTCTTTTTGTTTTTCATGATGTTTCCTTACCGTTTATATCAAAAGTTGGTCTTTCTAATTGTCTTAGTATCGTTTATATCATTAGGCTTAGTCTTAACACCATTAGGAGTGGAAGTAAAAGGGGCAACACGCTGGATCAATGTCGGTTTCACCAACATTCAACCTTCAGAATTTGTAAAGTTATGGATGATTATCTATCTCGCACATGTCTACTCAAGAAAGCAAATGTACATAAATCAGTTTGGTAGAGGTGTATTACCGCCACTAATTATTATCGTTGGCATTTTCGCACTGATTATGAAACAACCGGATTTAGGGACTGCTTCCTTGATCTTGGCTGTTGCAGGTTTAATGGTATTTTGTTCAGGGGCCAAAATGTTTCATCTTGTATCTTTAGCAAGTATTTCTGGTTTTGTCGTCTGGACATATGCAAAGTCAGAAGAGTACCGAATGAATAGGCTTACTGGGTACATGGACCCTTTTGCTGATGAGACTGGGACAGGGTATCAATTAATCCAATCGTATATTGCGATGGCACATGGAGGGGTAACTGGAGCAGGATTTGGCCAAAGTGTACAGAAATTATTTTATTTACCCGAAGCTCATACGGACTTTATTATGGCAATTGTTGCAGAAGAGTTAGGTATGTTTGGAGTTTTATTTGTTTTCACTTGTTTAGGGCTGATTGTATTTCGCGGGATTGTGATAGGGACCCGAGCTAATACACCATTTGGAAGCTTGTTAGCATTTGGGATTTCATTTCAAATCGCACTTCAGGTATGTCTGAATGTAGGGGCAGTTTCCGGAGTGCTACCGATAACAGGTATTCCTCTTCCGTTTATGAGTTACGGCGGTTCGTCACTAATGATAACAGCAATAAGCTTAGGAATATTAGCTAACATTGCTAGGTGCTCTCCAAGAAAAGTCAAACAGAATATTGAACTTGAAAAAGTTGGCTAACCAAAAGGTGTTTTAGTAGATTACTAAAACATCTTTTTTAGTATGATTATTGGTAATATAAGTTTATATTAAATTGGTTTTTTCTACTTAATAGATTAGTTTTAGACGACAGCTACAAAAGGGCATTTTTTTTCAATATTAAGTTCTATTTATTGACAAACTATTATAAAGGAGATTGACGATTGGTGTCTAATTATAGAGTTAATGTTAATTCAGGAGGAAATAAAATGGATACAACTTTATTTAATGCGATGTTCCAAAAGTCTGCAATCTCCATAGTATTTACTCGATTAGATGGTAGGTTCCTATATATGAACGAGGCTTTCTCTAAATTTTTAGGCTACAAGAAGGAAGAACTGATTAACGAAACATATAAAAGCTTTACCCATGAAGATGATATAGAGGAAACCGAGCGTAAAATAGAAGCTTTAATTAGCGGTAGAATTAACAACTACCAATTGGAAAAACGCTTTGTTCACAAAAGCGGTCATATTGTTTGGGGTATGGTTAGTGTAAGTTTAATCCATGATCAATCAAGTTCAGTCTTATACATGATGGGGCAAATAGAAAATATAACTGAGAAGAAACAAGTGGAAGCTAAACTAGTGGAGAGCGAGAGAAGATTTCGATTAATTGCAGAGAATTCATCCGACCGAATTATCATTCTGACTCAAGAAGGAAAATACGACTATGTTTCTCCAGCATTAACAGATCATTTAGGCTACGAAAATAACGAATTAAAAGGTCTAGGACCATTAGATTTGATCTATGTAGATGATAAACCAATTTTCGAAAAAGCACTTAGAAAAGTAATAGACTCTAATGTAACTGTTTCTATCAGTTACCGAATTCAACATAAAGAAGGTTATTATCGTTGGTCAGAGACGAATATAAAAAGCATAAAAAAAGATGATGACTGTAAAGAGATCTTACTAATTAGTCGCGATATTAGTGAACGGAAAAAGATAGAGGAAAAGCTTCATGACTCCATCGAAAGAATTCATATTATACTAGAGAGTATATCAGATGGATTTGTTGCACTGGACAATGAAGCTCGTTTTATTTATGTAAACAGAGCGGCAGTATCGCTACTGAATAAAAGTCGTGATAAATTACTAGGCTATAAATGTATGGATGTTCTGCCTGAATTTATCACGACTGAGCTCCTACAATACTATGAAAGCGTAAAGGCTCAAAATGTTGCCGTGAAGTTTGAAATTTACAGTGAATTATTAGATGCAACGTTTGCAGTTAGAATGTACCCTATGAAAGATATTGTTTCAGTTTATTTTTTGGATATAACAGAACAAAAAAGATGGAAGTATGGTTAAGGAAAACAGAGAAACTTTCATTAGTAGGACAGCTTGCAGCAGGTGTTGCCCATGAGATACGAAACCCATTGACATCGATCAAGGGCTTTATGCAACTAGTAAAATCAACTAAAGAATGCAAAGATTTTTATATTGATATTATTCTATCTGAACTAGAGCGGACAGAATCTATCATTTATGAGTTTTTATCATTAGCCAAGCCTAATGAAATAAAGCACATGGAAAAAACTAATATAACAGAAATATTAGTAAAGGTTATTCAATTACTTGAAGCTCAAGCGCACCTACAAGGTGTGACAATCAATACAAGCTTTCAAGAAGACTATGTTATACAATGTAACAAAAATGAAATGAAACAGGTGTTTCTTAATCTGATCCAAAATGCTATTGAAGCATGCCATTCAAATGGATGCATCCAGATTCAATTGAAGGAAAAAGATTTAAATCATATTATCATTCAAATTCAAGATGATGGTTGTGGAATACCTAGAGAACGTCTACATAAACTAGGTGAACCTTTCTACTCAACGAAAGAAAAAGGAACTGGATTAGGACTTTTAGTTACGTACAAAATAATTGAAGGACATAAGGGTAAGGTTAACTTTACGAGTGAAGTAGGTAAAGGAACAACTGTGGAGATTGTCTTACCGAAGCGAATTTATACTCTTGTAGGATCATAAAGAGCATTAATTCCAAAATGTTGTAAGTGTTTCCTCAAAAATACCTTTGTTTAAATAAAGGGGCTATGTTAACATTAGTAGTTAGGAATTTTAAACAATCCACTATGGATGTTTTTGATAAATTATGGAGGAAACTAGTGCCATGAATGAGCGTAAAACTTATTTTCAACAGTTAGATTATACATTACTTTTTTTAATCTTTTTATTAATGTGCATATCCTTGCTAGCAATTTACAGCGCTGCAATGGCAGGACAATATAATGTCGAACCAGCTGCTTTTGTTAAACGACAAGTGATTTGGTTTATATTAGGGACGATTTTAATGGTTGCCGCTATGGTGATTGATTACGACATGTTTAAGAATTTTACAATCCCTCTTTATGTCATTGGGATTATTTTATTAGTAATCGTACAGTTCTATGGAATTGAACGAAATGGATCGCAACGCTGGATCAGCATTGCTGGCAACGAGTTTCAGCCATCAGAATTTGTAAAAATCTTTTAGTGCTAGCGCTAGCGCATTTGCTCTTCTTAATTACGAAAGAACATCGCGAACGCACACTAGAAGAGGATATTATCGTTGTTTTGAAAGTACTTGCTGTTGGCTTCCCACCATTTTTTCTAATTTTAATTCAGCCTGACTTAGGCACAGCATTGGTTATCGCAAGTATTATGGGGACGATGCTATTAATGGCTGGTATCTCATGGAAAATTTTTGCTGTACTTGGATCGGTGATAGTTACGTTTTTGACCACTTTGGTTTGGCTGCATAACAATTACTTTGACATCTTTATAAAAATCATTAAACCCCATCAGCTAAAAAGGATTTATGGCTGGTTAGACCCTGAAAGTGATCCAGGAGATATGGGGTATCAATTATTAAACGCGATGCAGGGCATAGGTTCTGGAAAACTTTATGGTAAAGGTTTTTCTGAAGGCGTATTATCCAAAAGTGGTGCAGTACCAGAAATTCACACAGATTTTATTTTCACAGTTATTGGTGAAGAGTTTGGTTTTCTAGGTGCGACAGTTTTAATTGTTATTTATTTCTTACTTTTTTATCGGATGATCATAATTGCTTTTAGCTGTAATAATATGTATGGCAGCTATTTAGTTGCAGGTATCATTGGACTTCTTGTCTTCCAGATCTTTCAAAATATTGGCATGACTATTGGTCTTATGCCAATTACCGGTTTAGCTCTTCCATTTATTAGCTACGGCGGTAGCGCGCTATTAACCAATATGATAGCTATCGGAATTGTGCTTAATGTAAACATACGAACCCGACACTATATGTTTGGTTCAGAGGAATTAGCTTAGAATAAGTTAAAGGTTGTTAATCTTATGATTGCAGCCTTTCTTCTTTTTTTTACGCTATTTTCGTAATCTTTGTGCTATTCACTAGCTTTAATTGTTGTTCCCGCTAACATGCTTTACTCATTCAAATAACAAGTTAGGAAAAAATGCCCGCCAAACTTTGGATTATGCTATAGGCTGCATAGTTGAAAAGCAACCATCTATGCTAAAATAGCTTTTGAAAATGGTTGATTGAGTAACTATTCCCTATCACTTTTTCTTTTTTCAGTTTAGGAATTGGTTAGTATAAAACAACTAGTAGGAACAATCTTTAAAAAGGAAGGTGAAAAAGATGTATTTAGTAGTTGGAATTGGTAAACTTGCCCAAAGTATTTTAAAATTAAATTCGTACCAAGAAAAAATATATGTATATTCACGTACCAAAACCAAGGTAGATGAGATTGAAGACGAGCGGGTATCCTACATAGGGAAAGATGAGTTTCACAAAGCTAGTCATGTCTTTCTTATGCTACCCGCTTCAGAAATTGTGCCATTTTTAGAAAGCAATCATAGCTATTTTAAAGAAGATGTCATATTTTATTCTTTTGCAACAGCACTGCTAACAAAGGATGTCTCAACGATACGAAACGTTATTCCTTGTAAGTTAGCTGGGCATGCTAAACAAATGGTTGAGGATCAGAGTGGACTTTTTGTTGTGCCAGAGGGGGTAAATTGTGACCCGTTAGTCCATTTTTTGGTGCAAATTTTATAATTATGACCGGGACAGAAGAAGAAGTATTAGTAGGGAATACATTAGCAACCAAGGCAGCAATTGAAATGATCATTAATTTAGAAGAAAAGCTAATAGAAGCCGGGGTACAAAAGCCGGTTATAGAGCAGGTGCTTTGCCAAGGGACACGGGGCAGCATTAAAACCTTTCTAAACAATGAATTAGGAGGCTTTGCCCAAAAAATCGTTGCTGATATTAGGAAAGAGAGGATTTAGGATGAGGTTAGACAAATTTTTGGCCAATATGGGCTTTGGTAGTAGAAAAGAAGTAAAAAAGTTACTTAAAACAGGTGCTGTTCGAGTAAATGATGTAACTGTAAAGATGCAAAAGCACATCTTGAAGTAGATAAGGACGAAGTTTTCGTAAACGGAGAAGCAATAGAATACAAGGAATATATTTACTTAATGATGAACAAACCACAAGGGGTTATCTCTGCAACGGAAGATTCTAAGGATGAAACAGTTGTAGATTTATTGGAGTTTGAGGATGCACGTTACGAACCATTTCCTGTAGGAAGATTGGATAAAGATACAGAAGGCTTTGTTTTACTAACGAATAACGGTAAATTAGCTCATGAACTGCTAGCGCCTAAAAAACATGTACCAAAAACTTACTACGCTAAAATCCAAGGAATTGTTACTGAAGAAGATGCGGCTAAGTTCAAACAGGGAGTTACTCTTGATGACGGATACGTAACAAAACCAGGCGACCTCGTAATATTAAAAAGCGGGGATACGTCAGAAATTGAATTAACAATTACTGAAGGGAAGTTTCATCAAGTAAAGAGGATGTTCCTTGCCGTAGGAAAAAAAGTTACATATCTAAAACGCCTCACGATCGGTCCACTTGAATTAGATCCCACACTTGAATTGGGGGAGTATCGTGAGCTTACCGATGAAGAGGTTGAGAGGTTAGTGAATAGAGATTAGAGTGTAGAGTTAGTGTAAGTGATGGCTACGAAGCTAAACCAAAACCAAAACTCAAAACTCAAAACTCAAAAAAAGCCCCAACTCTAAACGAGTCGGGGGAGTTTTTTAAAAGATAAGAAAGCATATGCGCTTTTAGAACTTGGTGTCTAGCTTCAGGCGCCATCTGCTCCTGCGGTTACTCGTCGCAAAAAAACATCTGCTCCTGCGGTTACTCGTCGCAAAGGTGCAGAGAAGGTTGACTCATGGAAGTTCTTGGCTCGAGGTCAAATAACCTGCCAGATATAAAAGTGAAAAGCGCACTTTTAATCTGACAGAACATTTGCTTGTCGCCGATAGGCGGGCGCCTTGCGCTTTTTTTACTATATTACATTTAGTGAACTTCATAATTCATTAATCCTGCTATTAGGTTCTATAATTAGTTGCTTATACACATTCTCAACTACTATAGCTTGATTAAGGGATTTATGAAATTTACTCACATTACGACACTTTTGTTTTTTTGTTTGTTGTGGTCCACTTGCCGCGACTAGGACTTCTGACGAGCTTGTTGTACTCTAGTACATTGAGATCACGTTGAATGGTCCTAGGGGTTATTCCAAATTCTTCAACTAATTCATTCGTCGAAACAGTTCCCCTTTTTTTAATATAGAGGTAGACGGACTTAATTCGGTTTAACATCCGATCAGTTGAAGTTTCCAAAATACCACTCCTTATCATTTTTCATTTCTTCAAGCATAAAGAAATACAGTGTATTTCTAATACAACTTAAGGCAGCTGCATAAATGAAGGTTACTTCATTTTTATGGTGAATACATGAGCTTTATACGCCTTTTTTTGAGCTTTGCAGGGAACAGCACACAATACTTTTTTTCAGGGCGCTTTGCACTTTTCTGATAGTAAAACTTTCATGCTGGTTTGTTAGTTTAACGCATGGATATTTTCTTATCTCAATTTCCTTTGCTTCACAACAAAGTAATCTTCATTGTAATTGTACAATAATTCCAACTATTTAGCAAAGGAAAGCGACGAATTGGGTGTTACTGTTATGTTAAAGTATTACAGTTTTGTTAAATCGTTTGCATAGTAAATTATTAATGGTAAAGATAATGGAAGTTCACGTTCGCCAATATACATCAATATACATTAATATACATCGATATACATGATTAATAAAGGTTGTTTTCATAAACGTTGTTGCTTTTAAGGTCGTCTTTTTAGAATAAATAAGCTTTTTGGGACAAATTTATTTGTCCCAATGGCTTATTTATTCTCAAAAGCTTCACGCAAAGCGTGAAGAACCGAGCATTCGCTTGGTTACGACCTAAAAGCTAATAGCAACAATTTTTTAGAAAAGAGCGTTAATAAAAGAGAAAGTGTATCTCACTAGATGTTCCTATTACTGATAAAAAATACATATAGTCAGGAGAGAAATAAATGCATATTAACTGGAAAGAAGAAGTTGAACTTAGAAAAGAAAACTTATTGAAGGATACGTGTGGTTTATTGAAAATTAAAAGTGTCTTGGATGAAAAAGGAGCGACTGCAAATGCTCCATTTGGTGAAGAAATTAATAAGGCACTTCTGTTTATGCTCCAAAAAGGTGAAGAAACTGGGTTCGATACCAAAAATGTAGATGGTTATGCTGGACATATTGAGTTTGGTGCTGGCGAGGAGTTAGTAGGGATTTTAGGTCATATTGATGTTGTTCCAGAAGGGGATGGTTGGTCAAATGACCCGTATGGAGCAGAAATTCGTGATGGAAAAATATATGCTCGTGGTGCTATTGATGATAAAGGGCCGACGATGGCTGCCTTTTATGGAATGAAGATTATTAATGAATTAGGTCTACCGCTTTCGAAACGTGTTCGGTTAATTATCGGAGCAGATGAAGAGAGCCAGTGGCGTTGTGTCGATCGTTATTTTCAAACAGAAGAAATGCCATCAATCGGTTTTGCCCCTGATGCTGATTTTCCAATCATAAATGCAGAAAAAGGTATTTGTGATTTTGAAATTGTTTTTCCAAACGGAAGTGAGAGTGGTACTTTAAGATTTTTTGAAGCAGGTAGGAGATTTAATATGGTACCTGATTTTGCAACGGCTACTCTTCATACTAACAAAACAGAAGAGCTGAGAGAGCAATTTTCGCTATTCTTGCAACAAAATCAGCTTCAAGGCGAAACAACGGTGAATGGCAAAGAGCTAACCTTTACGCTTTTTGGAATTTCAGCTCATGGAATGGAGCCTAATAAGGGGATAAATGCAGGGATTTACCTTGCCCATTACTTGCAATCTCTACAAATTGAGGGGAGCGGTGCAGATTTCGTTGCATTTATCGATCAGCACTTCTATAACGATTCAAGAGGAGCAAAGTTTGGACTTGAATATGAGGATGAACAAACTGGACCTCTGACTATGAATTTGGGTACGATGAAGTTTGAGGAGAATAGTGGCAAATTGGGAGTAAATTGGCGATATCCAGTAACCTATAATTTTGAGGCAGGACTAATGGCCTTAGAAGCTATTATTGCTGAAAATGGTCTTGTCATTGATTTGAAGACACATGCAAAGCCGCACTATGTAAAAGAGGATCATCCCTTAATCCAAAAATTGCAACAAGTCTATGAAAGGCAAACAGGTGAAAAAGCTACACTTCTATCAACTGGTGGAGGGACTTATGCTAGAAGTCTAAAAGCAGGAGTTGCCTTCGGTGCGTTATTTCCTGGTCGCCCAGAATTAGCTCATCAAAAGGATGAATACATCGAGGTAGAAGATTTGCTAAAGGCGACAGCTATTTACGCAGAAGCGATATACGAGTTAGCAAAATAGTTAAGAGCGTAGAGTGTAGAGTTAGAAGTTGCTCAAAGGGAGGCTTTGGAGTCCCTTCTTTACAACAACTCTTCACTTTACACTCTAAACTCTACAATATAAAAGGATGAGGTTCATGGCGCAAAAGCGTGAAGTCACGATTTTTAAATCGGTCTATTTTTTAATATTTTTTAGTTTTGGAGGATTATTTCCTCTTTTAAGTGTGTATTTACGAGATGAGGTAGGTCTAACGGGAGCAGAGATTGGTACGATCATTTCCATTGGGCCGATAATTATGATTTTTGCTCAGCCATTGTGGGGCATGTTTAGTGACTATACCCAGAAGCCACGAGAGATATTGACGATCACGATGATCATTACAGGTGGCATAGCACTTCTGTACCTACCTCTCTCAAGTTATTTAGCTTTTGTTCTCGTTGCAGCCTTAGTGGCTTTGTTTCAGGGCTCTATTGTACCAATATCGGATAGTATAACCCTAAATTATGTTCATCAAAAAAAGGGAGATTACGGAAGTATTCGTCTATGGGGAGCAGCCGGATTCGCTATTTCAGTATTACTGATTGGAAGCCTATCTGATTTGTTCGGTTTATCAGTCATTTTTTATGCATTTGCTTTGTCTCTTTGGTTCTGTGCCTTCTTTACCAGGAAAATGCCGAAAGAGGGCCAACTTCCTAAGGTAGAGCTAAAAAAAGGGATTTCACAGCTCTTTCAAAATAAGCAATTTATCTTGTTTATGTTAACAACATTTTTTGTTTTTGGGCCGATATTTGCTAATAATTTTTACTTTGGATTATTTATTCAAGATGCCGGAGGTACTTTAACTGGGGTCGGAATTGCTTTCTTACTAGCGGCTGGTAGTGAGGTTCCATTCATGAAGTGGGTTGGCTATTGGATTGAGAAAACAGGGTTAGTTAAGATTATTCTATTTGCAACGGTCGTTTCAAGCTTACGCTGGTTTTTCTATGCGTTTGAACCATCACCATTTTTGATCTATATAACTACTTTTTCTCAAGGCTTATCAATTGGTTTGTTCATCCCGGCGGCGTTACAATATGTGAGGGAAATTTCACCGCAAGATGTTAGGGCGACTGCAGTTTCCGTTTATTCTTCTGTTGGTGGAGGAATTGGTACTTCCTTTTGTACATTTATGGCGGGCTTCATCCTAGATAAGTATGATATTTTTACTGTTTATTTGTTTTTTGGAGTTTTAACGACAATGGGTATTCTAACGTTAGTCATAATTTTGGTAGGAAAAAGCAGAAGTATAGTGGGAACATAGAAAGCTTGCGCTGTATTGGATATCTTTCATACCTATGATAACAATTAATGAAAAAAATCAATGTTTTATTTTTGTTTCAAGTATGCCTCAATTATGGTTGAGACTTAATTAACCGTTTTTACAACTAAATGAGCCGAAAGACAAATAAATTTGTCTTTCGGCTCATTTAGTTTGTAAAGCTTTACACGTAGTGTGAAGAGACAAGCATTGCTTTGCTTCGGTCATAATGCAAATAATAATTTGATATAGCTGTTATTTCAAAGATAGTTGCTTTTAAATTAGTTGGTAATGAAAAAAATCCCAAAAAATCAGGGGCATTTTTCTTAACATTTAAAGGGTTTGTAGGAAGAAATATGGATTATTTATTGGATTATTGTCCATAAAGCCACATAGTACGAAAAGAGCCTTTGATAAAACAAGCTCGAGAATTAGCATGGTGACTTTAACAACTATACGTTGTTAAAGTCCATTTTTAATTTCTTTTTTATTTCTTTTAAAGAACGTCGATACCGTTCTTTATCATCTTTGGAGATTTCTTGGTTACCGTATCTAACATTTCGATAAGTTCTTGCAACATAATCTTTTAACTCTTGGCTCGCGTTAACTCTTGAAAACCAATCCTCAATTGTTTCGTGGAATTTTCGTCCTTCCCCGTGTTTTGCCATGTATTTCTCAAAGTCATAGAAAAGACGTCGGATTTCATTTTTAGGTCGGTTGCTACGAAACCAATTTTTCTTGACGTCCTCATGCAAAATAGCATCCAAATTTTCTTGATCGTTCGTCTTAATGTACTCACGAAGAATAAAAGGGCCTGAACGTTTGAAAATGAAGAATAACATGACGATTAAAGCAATTGCCCCGAAAATCCACGGCAACCAGTCAAGGTTGGTTACTGTAGCTTCATCAAGGATATTTTGATTTTCACCACTATTAAAAAAACCGCCTTCTTCTTTTGGTCCTTGTCGTCTAAGTTCAAAATTAAGTAAAGAGGCTAAATAGACAAAAGGAACTCCTAGTAAAGAAATACCTAGTATAACGATCTTTAAAATGAAGGAAATCATATTATGGATGAGCTCATAGGAAAAAAATGCAATAGTAGTAATAGCTCCTAAAGCTGCAACACTTCCAAGCTGCCATTTTAATTGAACCCATTTCAGAGCCCTAGTTTTAGATGATTGGAAAGTCAATTTCAATGTTTTTAAGGTTATTACTAGAAAGAATTGAAGTAACGTAATGAGTAAGAACCATTCATTTGATCCTAGGTAGAAAAAGTGAAGATAAAAAACAACACCTATGACGAAAGTAGCGATAAATAAGCTCATTTCATTTGGATCGTTATCTTTATTGTGAAATAATACTCTCCCAAAAACGATAGTCGCAATCAAGAGTGAAAAAAAGAAATGGTAGCCAACGGACATTCCTACAATTGTAATGATCGGAATTAAAAACAAGCCGACCTTTTCAGTTTTAAACTTTTGGATAAACGGATCGTAAAATATGATAGCTGTAGCTACTAAAATACTAAATGCAATAGTCGGTAGCTCTTTTCCCTCCATAAAATAAAATGGCATGGCGATTAGAAATAATAGGACCATTTCTAGGCTAAGGTGGAAATAGCGAGTCAGTTTAATTTGCCAGGGCTTCATTTTTTCCACCTCCAATCGGAGCTACTTGTCCTATAGCTTCGGTTGATTCTACTCGGTACACAGTTGCGCCAGTTCTTCGCCATTCTCGATAAATACCTTCTTCTTCTTGGCTATATGAACCAAAATGAATAATAAACGGGTTAATCCCTGTTCTTTTCTGACCATTTTCAATACTTCGGTCGGGTGAGTAGTGATCGTGTATTTACTGACTCTAGCTAGAAGTTCCAGCGCTTTTAATAGATGATCTTTCCCATTTCCAGGAGGTAAATGAATAAAAATTAATTTAGGAACTCGAGTATTAATATAAATTTCAAAAGATATATGGTGTTTCGTAGCAAATTGACAGACAAAGGCAACGTGACTTAAAATTTCTTCTAAATTCTCTACAGTTAATTTTGAACGGTCCTGATGATAGATGTTTACGACTATTGTCCATTTTAAAATCGTCGTTTTTTCGTAAATTTTGGTTTGCAAGGAGTTTGTTCTTGCTGAAGCTTTCCAATGAACACGATTAAACGGATCGCCAGAAACATATTCTCTTGTTCCCATTGTCATCATGACATCTTCATGAAGTGATCTTTGCCTTGGTAGATCACCTTGCTTTTGCTGCACTACTTGATCAAGTCCATTTACCGGATTAGGTGTAGGATAAACGATCAACTCACGCCGGAAATAATCCCTATAATGAAGACGTAAGTGACTGAGTTTTAATAAATCGTGGACCGTAAATTCGATTGTGCGTATTTGTGCAACCCCGCGCTTCATAGCTTTCACTTCTATTTCTCTCTTTTTTCTTGTTAGAGGTAAAAGAGTGAATGGAAAAATATAAGCTTCTTGCTTCATTCCACTAGTTTCGACTAGTTCAATTGCTCCATCGTAGTCGTAGAATGTAAATGATATTTCTCCATTTAAAATAGGGAGCTTCCCTTTATTTTCTAAAGGTATGGTAATATTTCTTGTATCATTTGGAAACATCCTGATAACTTCAATTTCATCGAATACATCCGTTTTTTCAGCTACATATTGTAAGTAGTAATGATTCATCAAAATAAAGATGGCGAAAAGCAACCCTAAACTAAAAATTAATGGAGATTTAAGCATTAGAGCAATAAAAAATAAAATTGGTACGGACCAAAACAGTGTCCCATAAATTTTTTTCGGAAGGCTATGCTCTTGATTCCAACCCATTAAGAAACAGCTCCGGCTTCTACAGGAACTTCAACCTTATTCAAAATCTCCAATAGTACTTCTTCTTTCGTTTTACGCATTGACCCTTCAATAGATAGGACAAGACGGTGAGAAAGGACATAGGGTGCCATAACTTTTACATCTTCTGGGACACAATAGTCTCTACCATGAATATACGCACGTGCTTGAATAGCCCTCATTAGACCTAGGGTACCCCGCGGACTAACGCCGACTTCAACAAACTCGGATTGTCTAGTAGCGGCAACGATTTTCAACATATAGGTTTCAATATCGTCTGATAGTGTCACCTTTTTTAGTTCATTTTGCATTTCTTCAATTTCATTAAGTGTGAGGACAACTTTAAGAGAGTCAATTGGTTCGGACTCACGATACATTGAAAGCATTTGTTTTTCTTCTGTAAACGTTGGATAGCCCACTCTAATCTGCAGTAAAAAGCGGTCCATTTGCGCTTCTGGCAATGAAAATGTACCTTGCTGAGTGTCAATTGGATTTTGAGTAGCAATAACAATAAATGGTTTTGGAAGAGTTAGTGTTTCTCCATCGATGGTTACCTGTCTTTCTTCCATTACCTCTAGTAAACTAGATTGGGTTCTTGGTGTTGCTCTATTAATTTCATCAGCTAATAAAATATTTGTCATAACTGGTCCGGGTCTAAGCTCAAAAGCTTGCTCTTTAGGATTGAAGAATTGGATACCAGTAACATCACTAGGTAACACATCTGGTGTAAACTGGACACGACGAAATTTCGCATCAAGGCACTTGGCAATAGATTTAGCTAACATTGTTTTTCCTGTTCCAGGAACATCTTCGAGTAGAATATGTCCACGGGCAAGGATCGAAATTACTACTAGTTCAGTCATTTGTTCTTTTCCAACTAAGACTGTTGAAATCGAGGATTTTATATTGGCAATCTTTTCTTGTCTATTCATCTTGTTTACCCCTTATCTAATAGTGTATTTATTATTCTCCTAAACTATTATTTCATGATTTTCTGATAAAGTCGAATATTTTAAAAGTTTATAAAAGAACTATTTACTAGATTTTCAAAAATACGTAGTAGGAACCAAAACAGGAATGTTAGGAATCGCAAAATAAAACGAGTTGCCAAAGGCAACTCGTAAAAAGTAAAGTTGATTCAAATAAATTCAAGTAACTAGAATTTTAAATACTTGGTAGGCTCGCAACTTCTGATATATCGACCTTCCAACTAATTATGGTAGTACTATCCATCACATTGTTTTCCTTTATTATTTGAAATAAGAGCTGAATTGCTTGCTTATTATGCTTATTTTTAAATACCTTAACTATTTCCCTCGGGTTAGTAAATGGTCCATTTGGGCATTCGATTAATCCATCTGTCGTTAAAAAAAGATGATTAACGCCTTTCCTTAATTCGGTTGTTCCGGTGCTGTAACAGGGTACTTTGTTAGCAAAAGTATTCACTTGTCCAACCCATTCATAGAAATGTCTTTGATTTAGCTGGTATTGCCCAAGTGCAGCAAGCTCTGGATGAAATAAAAAAAGAAGACAATCTCCTATCGATAACCACCAAACAAACTTGTGTTTTCTAACTACAATTAAACAAGATGTTTCACCTTTAATGTTTTTACAACTAGAAAGGAATTCTTCATCCTGAAAAACTTTTAACACTTCAGCTTCGAGTTTTCTGAAAGTAAGAGAATTTGTAGGACTAGATAAGATAGTTTTCACAGATTCTTTTTTTTGTTGAAAATGACTCAGAACTAGTTTAGCACTTTCTGCTGTATGGTGGGCATCAAGGACAATTGCAAGCTCCCAATCTTCATTATCCATTGACCACAGTAAGCAGCCATCTTCGTTTTTGTTTTGCCCTGCTATGGAATTGCCGCCATAACGCCCAATGACTAATTGGTTAATTTCTAGACAGGAAGGATAATCGATAAAATCCTCTTCACTGCCAACCCAGCTGAACTCTTTAAACATAATGATTTTCTAGGTAGGTTTTAACGCGTTGACAAAGTTGCTCGACTTCGCTATTACTACCAAAAGGAGCGTTTTCCCAATCATAAACAGCCGTCGGTCCCCAATACTTTTTTGGTGTATTGGGGTAACGAGGAACTATGTGTAAATGTAGATGGGGAACTGCATCACCTAAAACATAAGAATAGATGTGTTCAGCTTTCTCAATTGCTAGTAAGGCTTTACTTACTCGGGCCTGGGCAATTCCAAATGCTTTGGCTTCTTCCATGGTCATATCCCCAAGTGAGGGGACGTGTCTTTTTAAGTCAACCATAATATGACCTAAGTAGTTTAGGCTACCGCTTTTATCAATATGGCCCACATATACATAATCGTCTTCATAGATCCGAATACCGGAAGTTTGAATGGCTCCAGCATGTTTTTTACATATAAAGCAGTTCTCCATACTATAGCCTCCTTTTTTCTTTTCTAAAAGTATAATATACATATAATTTTATTGGTATATATTTCTATATATAAGACTGTTCTCCTAAACTTTGTTGCTTTTAGATCGTCTTTTGAAAGCGTGAAGAACCAAGCATTTGCTTGGTTACGATCTAAAAGCTAATACAACAATCTTTTAGAAAGGCTGTTTTTGCATAGATTGTTGTCTTTCAATTACTCAGTATAAGGCTTACTGCTTCCGATCAACTATCTGTCCGTACCGGATTTAAACGATTGAATAACAACAAAGTTTGTGAAAAGAGAGTTATATAAAAAAACACCCCAGTTAGAGGTGTTTAGTATTATTATTTATTTCTCGAAATCAAATAAATCCGTAGATAAATAACGTTCGCCTGTATCACAGGCAATGGCAACAACTACATCATTTGGTGATAGTCGTTTCGCTACTTCTAGAGCTGCAAAACAAGCGGCACCAGAGGAAGGTCCGACTAGAATTCCTTCTTCGCGGGCGAGTCGTCTTGTTACGTTGTAGGCATCTTCATCTTCTATTTTAAAGATTTCACCATAGACGTTTTCATTTAAAATTGGTGGGATAAACCCAGGGCTTGTTCCGACAAGTTTATGAGGACCTGGTTTTCCTCCCGATAAGACAGGGGAACCAGCAGGCTCAACGACATGAATACTAACTTCAGGATACAGTTCTTTTAATTTTTCACCTGTCCCTGTAATTGTTCCACCTGTTCCTGAAGCAGCCACGAATGCATTCAGTGTTTTTCCGATGCTATCCAAAGCATCTTTGATTTCTAAAGCTGTTGTTAAACGATGCGCCTCAGGATTGGCATCATTTTCAAATTGCATAGGCATAAAGCTGTTTGGGGTTTCTTTTACAAGCTCATGTGCTCTTTGAATCGCCCCAGGCATTTTTTCATCTCCAGGAGTTAAGACAACTTCTGCGCCATATGCCTTTAATATATTAATTCGTTCTTTTGACATGGTATCCGGCATCGTTAAAATTGCTTTATAGCCTCGAGCCGCAGCGTTCATAGCTAGTCCAATACCGGTATTTCCACTCGTCGGTTCAATAATTGTTGAACCTTTTTGGAGTAATCCATCTTTTCAGCTTGTAATATCATCTGAAAGGCCGCCCGATCTTTAACACTTCCACTTGGGTTCATAAACTCAAGTTTTAAGTACACATCAGCACCCGTTTTACTTGGAAGATGATTTAATTTTACTAATGGTGTATTACCAATTAAATCTGCAATATTGTCTACAATACGCATAAACGAACACATCCTTTATTAAGAGCTTATTTTACTTTTATTATATGAGTGAATTTCATAATTACCCTAACCGAGCCATATCGTTTTTACGCCACTACATTAATTTCTTAGTAGCGAAATAATGAATGATGAAATTCATTAATATACATAACAGTTTATCATAATTATTATGATAATTCCTATCATTTAAATTGGGATTAAAAATAATGGTTAGAAAAAAGCGTGAATGAACTCACGATTGTAGACTAAAATTAAGATCGTAATTTATCGAAAAGTATACTAAAAAAAGATGTTGTTTTATAACAGCTAGTGTTGTATTATAACAAAAAAGGGTTGGTGGAAGAATGACTGCGTTACCTCATTATTTTATTGCCGTTCCCGCTGATAAAATAGTTAAAGAAAAGCTTGCTAATTGGGTTAAAAGAGAGGGACCACCTTTTCAAAAGTTCGTCGACCAAGATGATTACCATATTACACTTGTATTTTTAGGGGCTGTGGAACCCCTAATGCTTGAAAAACTCAAAACGAAACTAGAAATTATCGCGAAGGAACATCAACAATTCTTATTAACTCTTGAGAGTATTGGGTCTTTTGGACAAAAACAGGCTCCGCGAGTGTTTTGGGCTAGTGTTGAAAAAGAAAAAAAACTATATGACCTTCAAGCAGAGGTATACAAAACGTGTCAGGAGCTCGGATTTAAGCTTGAGAAAAGAGAGTTTAGTCCACATATTACAATAGCTCGAAAATATTTAGGAGAAGGTTCCTACGTTGACGAACAGTTGAAAAGAACTTTTCAATCTTCTTTTAAAAAAGAAACCTGGACAGTTTCCTCTTTTGTGATTTATCAAACTCACCTAAAGAGAACGCCAAAATATGAAGTTATCGCTTCATTCGACTTAAAATAATATTAACGAATGAGGTGTAAAGAATCGTGAAACTTATTCAAACTATTTTACAGATAGCCGTCTTATATGGATTTTATTTAACTGGAGAATGGTTACAAATGACCTTTGGGTTAATGATCCCTGGTAGTATTATTGGCATGGGAATTTTTTTCAGCATGCTAGTAACTGGGCTATTTCCTACAAGATGGTTTGAGGAAGGAACACAAATGTTGCTTAGCCATATGCCTCTCATGTTTTTACCAGTCACTGTCGGAGTGTTAAACTATTATCAATTTTTCAAGGGAAAGGCTTTCTATTAGTAATCATTGTACTTATGAGTACGATGATCGTTATGGTGAGTTCAGCATTTATTGGTCAAATGGTCGTTATACGAAAGGAAAAACACCAATGAAGTTAGGAATTACGTTGACTGCAATAGTTGTAACTTTAGTTATTTATTATATTTCCAAGAGATTCTATCTACGTTTTCCAACCCCTTTAACAATTCCTTTAGTAATTGGAACGTTACTAATCATTGTGTTATTAACAGTAAGCGGCATCCCATACGAAACTTATATGGTTGGAGGCAAGTGGATCGAGCAGCTCTTAGGACCAGCAGTTGTAGCCTTGGCATTCCCCCTTTACAAACATCGGCAGGTTCTAAAAACTTACATGTTCCCACTCTGTTTAGGAGTATCCACGGGTGCATTGCTAGGTGTATTAACTGGTGTTCAGTTATCGAGACTATTTGGAATTGAGGATGTTCTAATTTATTCTATTTTGCCTAAATCAGTGACGACCCCTGTGGCTATGGAGGTTGCTGCAACACTTGGAGGTATCCCCGCGTTAGCAGCTATTTTTGTAATGATCGCTGGAATTGGAGGTGTAATAATTGGTCCATTCTTATTAAAGCTCTTTCAGATTGATCACGTTATTGGTAAGGGGATAGGACTAGGGAGTGCCGCACACGCCATTGGTACATCAAAAGCACTAGAATTTGGTGAGTTAGAAGGAGCGATTAGCTCAGTTTCTATGACGTTAACTGCAATTTTCGTTTCTTGTTTAACACCAGCAATGATTTACCTGTTCCTGTAGTAAGTTTCTCAAGGGTTGTTGCTATTGAAATAGCTAGTAATGATTAACACGCTAAGGTCACGGGCCATCTTTTCAAGGTTTATTGAAGCTTCACGCAAAGCGTGACGTTATGCATTCACTTAGTTTCGAACAAAAAGATAATACAATAACTTAAAGAATAAAGCCTAAAAAAACTATATTACGTCTGCAAATTAGGAAAAGGTTGTGATACTATTTTAAAAGATAAGAAAGCATATGCGTTTTTAGTATTTGTTGTCTAGCTCCACCGCCCAGCCCCTCGAGGTCAAATAACCTTCGAGAATAAAAGTGAAAGAACACACTTTTTTCTCGAAGAAGATTTGCTTTTCGGGGCTAAAATGGGCGCATACGCTTTTCTTATTGCAATCTTTTTTATGTTTTAATTATACTTTTGAGGGATTTTCATTATTGTGACGTTTTCGAAAGACTGTTGCTTTTGGGTTCGTCACGTAAAGCGTTCGCTTGGCTACGCACAAAAAAGCTATTAGCAAAACTCTCTTCAGAAATGAGCTTTTAAGCTCCTTGAACAATTCTACACTCTAGAATTTAAATTTTAGACTACATGGAGGAAGATCCGTGGCTCACTTAATCAAAATAGAAGACTATGTTTCTCGTTATCAATATGATATGTACCGGTACCCAGGGCAATTTTCACGCTTAAAGCGAGAACGGTGGGATAGACTGAAACAAGAATGGGAAGCTTCATATCAAAATGGTATTCCGTCTGTAATTCAGGAAGCCGAGGAACAAAGAAAACCTTTAAAAGGTCCTTTGGCTGTGTTTAGAAAATGGCCAAAGCGAAAGTCTGGGGAACCAAGCGTTAAAGAGGTTAAACCATTTCAATTTAAATATAGAACTTTAGCTGAGGTAAAGAGTTCTTTCCTCAGAGATCTTTTTGAATTTCAACTAAATTGGGCGAGTTCTACCTTGCGGGAAAAATCAACAATTAAGACTGATTATTTTTATGATGAACCTTTAAAGTGGTTTTTACAATCGTTTCCGGATAACTGTTTTGTTCTTTATTATCCAATTGTAACGTACCCAAAAGCAACCGTTCAGTTTGATATTCTGATAATCTCCCCAACAGATGTATGGTGCATCGTAAATCTCGATGGTTCAGAAAATACAATCTATCAAACATTTTCAGAACGCTATTGGCTAAAAGTCGAAGCTGATACTGAGAAGAAAATCATTAATCCTTTGTTATCATTAAATAGGATGAGTACGATCGTTAAAAGGATCTTAACTGATAAAGACTTAGACATGAAGGTACGAAAAGTAGTGCTTACGAAAAAAGGATATATAGACGTAGATGCACAGCGAAGTGGCATCTTGCTATTAGACCAGCGAAGCGTTTATGATTGGAACGAAAAGATGAAGAATAACTCATCCCCGATAAAATCAGTACAACTTAAGTTTTCACAATCATTACTGGACGTATGCAATACAACTTCAAAGCTAAGAGATGACTTTATTGTTGATGACGATGATTTTTAAGAACACTTTTATACAATATTGTTATGTTCGCTGTCTTAGATCAAAAAATATCATGTAGAAAGAAACCTATGGAGTTTGATATAGATACTTATAAGAGATATAATAAAGGCAAGTAAATATAGCGGTGTAACCCTCCTCTTGTGGAGGGTTACTTATTGGAAGGACGTATCTGATGGGAAAGCAAGTAGTTCAAGAGAGTTCTTATCATTCATACACTTGGATTGTTCGGAAACAACTCAACTTCTTTGATGGTACAGAATATATGATTGAAATCAAAGAATTAGAGGGTTGTGTTAGTTACGGAAAAACATTTGCTGAAGCCAAAAAGGTATACAGGAATCAATCGAACTCTGGTTTAAGCATCGTTATAAAAATAAAGCGATACCAGCAAAATCCCAAAAACATATTATCCATCTAGAACCAAACATGACAAAAGAAGAATTTGAGCAAATAAATAAACGCCTTTTGCATATCTTACTAACCTAGAGGATCAGTTAAAGAATAAACTTTAACTGATCCTCTTTTTCTGGTCTATCGATCATTTCTAATTAGTAAGTAAATAATCAATCCTAGAACTGGAAAGAATAGAGTCGCTATCAATACAATTATTGCGTACTCTTTGCTGTTCCCTCTGCGTAGTGCATCGCGATACGCCCAAATACTTGTAACAATATTTAAAATAAGCAAGCCAAAGCTGATGAGGATAACTAAAAGAAGATTCCAAATCCAAAATGCGCTTCGTAAAACATCAGATTAATCCACCTTTCGTAAATAATTTTTTGAAGTACACATGAATCAATTGTTACAATTTTGATTTACCTTTGAGTTAACTGTTACGCAAATGGAAACAAGTGAAAGCGAAGAAAAAAATGGATTTAAGAGAATAAGAAAAATACTATTATAGAAAAAACTGGTATAAGATAAAGAAACATGTTCAATCTATTTTCATATAAATATATGAGATAAATAACCAATTTAATCCAAGTAGAGAGGAGAGTTTGTGTGGAAAAATATGCATATATTGATGAAATAACGTTGATTACTATTCCCTTATCAGAAGTAGAAGAAGAACTCTCCGATTTGATGGTAATAGATGCGTTAACCAAAACGGAAATTCCTTTGATTAATTGGGAAAAGCGAGACGATCGTTGGCGTTATGAGATTTATCTAAAAATCCAATTCAATTCGGTCGCGAATATAAATTAATTGCAAACCAACGACTCAGCTATGCAATAAAAATTGGACAGGTGGTTAGAACGCCTTCCTTTGATGATCTATTTTTTATGATGAGCAGGATTTGGGTGTTAAATACTCTAAAAAGCACTCTACGTTCAAACTTTGGGCACCAACTGCAACTGAGGTTGATCTCGTTCTCTATGAAGAAAGTGGGGAACGTATTTTTTCCCTTGTGCGATCAAATCGAGGTATATGGGAACAGATTGTGGAAGGGGATTTAGATGAAACAGCCTATATGTATCGAGTTCGAGTAGATGGGTTATGGCGAGAAGCGGTTGATCCTTATGCTAAGGCGGTCACCTTAAATGGTGAAAAAGGAGTAGTCGTTAATCTAAAAGAAACAAACCCAAAAGACTGGATAAAAAATGAAAAGCCGGTTTTAAAGCAAATGACAGATGCGATTATTTATGAAGTTAACATTCGAGATTTTTCGATTGATGAAAATAGTGGAATTACTCATAAGGGTAAGTATAAAGGGTTAATCGAGAAAAGTACAAAAGGCCCATGGGAAACCATTACCGGTTTAGACTATTTGGTTGATTTAGGTGTTACTCATATCCAATTGTTACCAATTCAAGACTTTGGCAGTGTTGATGAAACGAAGCAATTTGAATCATATAATTGGGGTTATGACACCATTCATTATAATGCAGTTGAAGGTAGTTATTCATTGGATCCCGCTAATCCTAAAGCCAGAATAATGGAATTAAAGGAAGTTATTCAGACTTATCATCAAAGTGGGTTACGAGTTATCTTTGATGTTGTCTACAATCATGTGTATATTCATGAGAAATCTAATCTTGAAAAAATCGTTCCAGGATACTATTTTCGCTATAATTTAGACGGTAGTTTGGCAAATGGGACAGGAGTGGGAAATGACATTGCATCTGAGCGCAAAATGGTCCGTAAACTGATCGTTGACTCTGTGACCTATTTTGCGAAAGAATATCAAACAGATGGGTTTAGGTTTGACTTAATGGGAATTCTGGATATTGAAACGATGAAACAAATTCGCATGAACCTTTCTGAATTAGACTCGTCGATATTAGTAATCGGTGAAGGATGGGATTTAGATACTGCATTGGCCGGAGATAGAAAGGCAACTATTGTGAATTCAAACCATTTATCTGGAATTGGCTACTTTAATGACAAATTCCGTGATACGTTAAAAGGGAGTATTTTCAACCAAGAGTTAAAAGGATTTTGTAATGGAAACTGGCATTTAAAAGAAGACCTTAAATGTTAGTTAGTGGAAGTACAAATGAATTTTATCAGGTACCCGGAATTTTTAGTGACCCATATAAATCCGTAAATTACGTCGAATGTCATGATAATCACACTCTATGGGATAAATTGACGCTGGCAAATCCCACACAATCTGATAACGTTAGAGCTTCGATGCACCGTTTAGCAACAGCGCTAACAATCTTAAGTCAAGGTATTCCTTTTTTGCATGCTGGGCAAGAGTTTTACAGAACGAAACAAGGAGTAGAAAATAGCTATTGTTCCCCAGATGAGATCAACAAACTAGATTGGACACAAAAAGCGTTGCATATGGATACAGTTGAGTATGTCAAAGGTCTAATTGCAATAAGAAAACACCATTCTGTTTTTCGTATGCTGACAAAGGAAGAAGTTAAAAAAAATATGTACCTACTAGATACTCCAGCTTTTGTAATAGCCTATATGCTAAAGACAGCTAACGGGATGTTTGTAGTAGCACATAATAGCGCAGAAGAAACCAAAGAATTGATTCTACCTTCAAGCGGGATGTGGGATATTCTCGTTGAGGACGATCGTTCATCAGTAACTCCATTTCGCTCCATTGAAGGGTCAAGAATTACTTTGTTCCCAATAAGTACAACAGTACTTTTTCACCCAAAAGGATAATAATGAAACTGAAATGTAGAATGAAATTTGTATTTAAATGAATTTTATTCTACATTTTTCTACATGTAAATTACATCTTTTAGCAATTTCCGTTTTTTTTCATATGTTCTTTACAAAAAATGCGTTATACTAGTATTATTAAAGTTTACTGAGGATTTTAAATAACATTTGATTGACTTAAGACAAGACTGTTAAAGTTTTTGAGCATAGAGGCACGGTACATTATCGGAAATTGAGGGTGAAGTTGTTGGAACATTTATTAGGAGAAGGGTGGCAGGTTATTCCTGCTGGAGGTGCAACAGGAGAAGCATACTATGCCCAGCACGGTGAAGAGAAGTTGTTTTTAAAACGGAATTCTTCCCCTTTTCTAGCTGTTTTATCAGCTGAAGGCATTGTGCCTAAGTTGTTATGGACAAGACGCTTAGAAAATGGAGATGTTATCACTGCGCAACGTTGGGTTAACGGAAGAGAGTTAAAGTCTTTCGAGATGCAAGAAGAGCTAGTTGCCCAACTTTTACGGAAAATCCATGCTTCTAAAGAACTTCTAGAAATGTTTAAGCGAATTGGTAATGAACCACTCACACCCCAATTGATTGTAAATGAGCTTACTGAAAGATTACAGAATATAGATTTGGACCTAGTGATCATTAATGAAGCAATAGAGTTTTAAAGAAGCAGATAGAAGAAATAGAACCAGAACATTTTGTCGTCTGTCATTGTGACATTAACCATAATAACTGGGTAATTAGTGAAGAAGGGGATCTATTCTTGATTGACTGGGATGGAGCAATGGTTGCAGATCCTGCCTTAGATCTAGGCTTGCTATTATATTGGTATATCCCTAGGGAGGATTGGGGACAATGGTTAACCAAATATGGGGTTTTATTAACTGACGATTTATGCAAACGAATGCGCTGGTATGTAATTTCCCAAACAATTTATGCAATCATATGGCATAAGCAGCGAAGTGCAGAAGACGAAGTAAATTATTGGAATTCGTATTTAGCTGGACTTTTAGACGTTTCAACAGTTGCTGAAAAATAAATGACATTCTTTAAAAGGGATCATCCAAAAGCACTCATAAATGAGTGCTTTTTCTATGCATATCTTTTGATTGAAAAGTGTATCTATTATAGAGGTGAGGATCAAAAACGAAAGAGGAGTATAAAAAATGAAATACATACTGCTTTTTTTCTTAGTTACCGGAATGATATTCTCTCAAATGGACTTTGCCTATGCACATAAAATGGTCATTGAAACAGTAGAGGCAGGGAAAATAAGAGTTGTCTATGAGGATGGAAGCTTTTCAAGAAGAACGATTGTAATTCTTTATGATGCCAATGGGAATGAATTAAGTAGAGGCAGTCTTGACCATGAAGGGTATTTTTTTTATGATCCAAAGAAAGTATCATTGGTTGTAGCAAATGACGGAATTGGTCACCGAGCTGAATGGGAAGTTGGAACGATAAATCAAAAAAAATCGCACCCAATCGATGGTTTATAGCCAGTATTGTCGTATTTATTCTAAGCGGTGTCGCATGGATAACCTCATTACGGACAAATAGGAAAAAACAGCAACGTCTAGATTAGACTGTTGCTGTTTTTATTTGCCATTTTGTTACTTGTATTTGAATTCATTAACTTTTAAAGCTTTATGCCAAAAGCCAAAAAGTAACATTATTTTTGTCCGAGTGACTATTTTTGACATATTTCCTAGGTAATATTATCCTGCTCTGCATCGTAAGTTACTCATGTGGATATGGAACTGTAAGGTCTTCAATTGATTGAAGCCATTGATTAATATCTGGTCCATACTCAGCACAATTTCCGTTAGTACAATACTCAGAAATATTTGCTAATGTTTGTTGCATGCTAGTATCAAGTTGCTCTTGTCCTTGAAGAGCTTCTGCAAGCCGGTGTAATTGACTATATTCGTCTGTAGTTCCATAACCCATTTGTTGTTGATTTTTTAAAATATCATAAAGTAAAGTTAATTGATTTTGATAATTCATAAATACACATCCTTTATGTAACTAAATTTACATGTTAGTTTGTGTACGTTGAGGCTCTTTTATCCACTGGCTAGTAATAGGTGAGATATGTTTTCGTTAATTTGTCTGCGAGAGATTGTTTGTTTTTTGTTAAGGTAAGGATCATCCCCGGAAACAAAACCCACTTAATAATTTCTCTTTTAAAATATGTGATTCGTGAAATTTCACTTGCATTGTCCTTTAAGAGCTTTGTACCAGCAATCATCATTCCGAATGATCGTGGTATTTTAAAAGTTAATGGCAATACAAATACATACAATAGCAAAACTAAAATTTGAATAACTATACCTGTATAAAATAATTGAGGTTCATTTTCCAAAATGTAGGCTCGGATATAAGCGAAATCATTACTTGGAGAGTTTGAAGATGTTATCATCCAAGTAGTAGTAAGTACTCCTACCATAATCCATAAGAAAAACATCGCAGTGATATCATAAAAAAAACCCAAAAACCTACTCCAAACACCTGCACGATATTGAGTTGCAGTGAGTTTTTGTATCCAATAATCATTAGAGCCATAAATACACCTCCCAATATAATAAATATAATACATTTACGTAATATCAGCAGAAAGGTTTCTTAATTTTCACTTTTTTTTGAAAGGGATTTTTAAATACTATAACTTTCACGAAAGAGTGAACCTAATTTATTTATTACTATGTTCTTTTCTAAAGGCTCTTTTCGTAAACATTGTGGCTTTTTAACGTAAAATAATTGGAAAAATTCCTTAGATGAAGATATCACTCAATACATTGAGTAAGAAAAGAGCACTACTTACTAAATAAGTTGTGAAATCTTAGTATTTTTACGAAAGCAACAAACTTTCCGAAAACAGCCTTTCTAAAAGATTGTTGTTATTAGCTTTTAGGTAGTAACCAAGCGAATGCTAGGTTCTTCACGCTGTGCGTGAAGCTTTCGGGAAAAAATAAGCCATTGGGACAAGTGAAATTGGTCCCAATGACTTATTTTTTCTCAAAAGACGACCTAAAAGCAACAAAGTTTACGAAAATAGCTTTGCACTAATAAGCGACTTGTAAATCAAAGCTGTAGATGTCATCAATCGTCACTTTTTTTACATGTTTTAAATAGTTTAGCTTAGAAAATATTTTCAGTAGTGCACGTTCACGTCCTTTTAATGTTGAAAATTGATTTTTTTTGTTTCTTTTAAAAGCTTATCAACTTCTATAAAGAGAAGTGGATAGTGTGGTTGTAGTTGTTTTTTATATCGATGAAACAAATCCTCATCTACATATGCTAGGAAGAAGAGCTTAGTTAATAAGAATAACCCATGTTCATTTTCATAAGGGGAGAATTCTCGAATAGCGCTCCATTGAACAGCGTTTTCTAAAATATCAGTTGCTAAAAGTTCTTCACGATCGATAATTCGGTACCCCTCTTTTTTAAGCCGTTTGGCAATATGGATTTCTTCCATCGTTTGTTGAATGTCATCAATAAAAATTTGGATTGTATCTGATGTATTTTCGCTGTATAAAAACGAAAGAAATTCTTTTTTTCCAATAAGAGAATTTTCTCTAATTCTTGGGCAATCGCAATATCTAGAAGTTCATATGTATATTCGATTAAATCCTTCGTTCCAATAATGATCGTTGCTTTTTCTTTATCAAATAATGTCGTTGTGATTTCACCAAAATCAATAGAGATTGGGTGTAACGTCCCAGATATCATCATGACGTTTTCTTTTTTTATCGCCTGTAAATATTTTTCATATGTTTTTCTGAAACGAAAAGCTCGTTTAATTCTCCTTCTAGAGATGTGTAATAAGGAATGGTATAGCTATATACTGGATCAGGTTGATTTATCATTTTCATCCGCCCCTTTCTCTTTCCATCATTTCCTATTTTAACGGTAATTAACGAAATGTTAAACATTCTGTTTCTTTATGTTAAAATTACCTTTGGAATAATGAAAGTGAGGGCGAAAATTTGATTTTTTCTAACGCAGTAATCGATACTATTTTTGCTGAAGCAGGTACATTGCTACCAAATGTCAAAATGCATCAAAATGAACTTATTGAAGAAATAAAAATGTTCGAATTTACGATGACTCAAGTAAAACAACATCCATGGCAAAATGTTTCTATAGAACAAGTCCAACGGGATCAATTCAGTACATTGTATCAAAATATCCAAAGTTCTTATGTTGGTGATGATCCAGAGGAAGATTACAAGGAAGTTATTGTATGGAAAATTAAGGATATGCTTTATGTAACGGCAGCAGTAGATCACGATCCTAGTATTAGTGTTAAATGGGATGTTGTCGTTTTCAACGGTTAGAATAGTAATAACTAAGCAAAAAGTAAAAAAACAGTCTTCTTTAGCAGGAATTTAAATAAAAAAATTGAATTTTACATTTTAAGTGAGGATGACGAAATATGAGATTAAGGAATAAACCAGGTGCGACAGAGGAGCTTTTACAGCATCCTACGATCGTAATTCAAAATGCTGAAACTAGAAAAGGGAAATGGCATGAAATATTTGGAAATAACCATCCGATTCATATTGAGGTAGGTACAGGAAAAGGACAATTTTTAACCGGAATGTCTGAACTACATCCGACGATTAATTATATTGGTGTTGAAAAGTATGATAGTGTCATTATTAGCGCATTAGAGCGTATTCAAGAAAGTGGAAGACAAAACTTTAAACTATTAAATGAAGATGTGAATAATTTGACAAGTTACTTTCTAACAGGGGAAATTGACCGGGTGTATATCAACTTTACTGATCCATGGCCGAAAAATCGTCATGAAAAACGTCGCTTAACACATGAAGGTTTCTTAAAAATGTACGAAGAAGTTTTGAAGAAGAATGGTGAAATACACTTTAAAACAGATAACCAAGCTTTGTTTGAATATTCATTACACAGTTTTTCGAAATACGGCATGATCTTAAACAACGTCAGCCTAGATCTACACAATAGTGATATTGAAGGTAACATAATGACAGAGTACGAAGAAAAGTTTTCACGTAAAGGGATGAGAATTTATCGTTGTGAAGCTCAATTCCGGTAAAACTAGAATTTTCTTACGTTACTTTTAGCCTTTTAAGTCGTGGCCAAGCATATGCTTGGCTCTTCATTCTTTGCGTGAAGCTATTGAGATATGACCTCTGTTTAACGAAAACATTTATGTGAACTTTGTATTTTAATGAATTTCATCATTCATTATTTTCGCAACTACATTTAGATTGTTATAGCTCGGTTTTTAGCTAAAAAAGTATTTAATAAAGGGGGATAAACTGTGGAACATTTGAAAGTAGGAGATTTAACATTAACTTGGTTAAATGGAGGGGTAACCCATATGGATGGAGGAGCTATGTTTGGAGTAGTCCCAAAGCCATTATGGTCAAGAACATATCCTCACAATGAACAAAATCAAATTGAGCTTAGAACGGATCCGATTTTAATTCAAGTGGATGGTAAAAATATTTTAATTGAAACTGGTATCGGAAATGGGAAGTTTTCTGATAAACAAAAACGCAACTATGGAATTACTGAGGAAGCTTCTCTCATAGAAAACCTTAGCCAATTAGGGTTAACAACTAAGGATATTGATTTCGTCTTAATGACCCACATGCATTTTGACCATGCTAGTGGAATAGCCAAATGGGAGAAAGAAGAGCTTGTTCCTACTTTTGAAAATGCCACAATTTATACGAGTGAAGTTGAATGGAACGAATGTAAAAACCCTAACATTCGTTCACGTAATACGTATTGGGAACAAAACTGGAAACCAATAGAGCATCAAGTTTCTACATTTAAAGAGATGGTAGAGGTCGTTCCTGGAATCGAAATGCATCATACTGGTGGCCATAGTGATGGCCATAGTATTGTTACAATCTCACGAAATGATGAATATTTTATTCATATGGCTGACTTAATGCCTACACATGCCCATCAAAATTCACTTTGGGTCCTAGCATATGATGACTATCCTCTTGATTCAATCTTTGCAAAGGAAAAATGGGTAAAGCTTGGTTTAGAAAAGCAAGCTTGGTTTATTTTTTATCATGACTATAAGTATCGCGCTTTAAAGTGGGATCAAGCTGGTAGGGAAATAGTGCAAGAAGTTTTACGAAGTGAACTACCCACCACTTAATGCTCTAACTAAAATTTGAAGTGGGGGCTTCCTAAGAACATAAACCAAACAGTTCATTATAGATTAGGCGATCCCTGCCGTTCCGACAGTTAATCGTAACGCTTCGCTACGAAGATTTATACTTGCGTTAACGTCTCTTTGGTGATGAGTCCTACACGATGGGCAGTCCCACTCACGTAAAGCAAGATGTTTCACGTCTTTATGTTTGTAGCCACAACACGAACACAATTGGCTACTGGCAAAGTTCTTGGCTACAACTACCACTTGTTTTCCATACCACCTTGCTTTGTATTCCAGCATCTTGCGAAATTGATACCAAGATACTTCACAAATTGCTTTGGAAAGGTTGTTGTTCTTTAACATGTTTTGGACTGACAAATCTTCAATCCCAATAATGTCGTGGTTTTTGACAATATGAGTTGAAAGTTTGTGCAAAAAGTCAGTACGGGCGTTGGTAATTTTTTCGTGGATCTGAGCAACTTTTCTTTGTTGTTTGTGCCAGTTTGAGGAACCTATGGTTCTTCTAGAAAGGGTACGTTGTGCCTTCACTAACTTTTGTTCAAGCGAGTGAAACCACTTTGGATTTTGATAGATAGACCCATTCGAAAGGGTTGCGAAAACTTTAATTCCAACATCCACACCAATAGACGAATGTGTTTTAGGATATGCCTCTACTTCTGTCTCTACCAAAATACTAACAAAGTATTTACCACTCGGATTACGTCTAATCGTCGCATTCAAAATACGCCCACTGATATCACGATTTTTTGCATAACGGACGTAACCTAGTTTTGGCAATTTTATGTGACGATCTAATACGACGATATTGCCGTTAGTCTGTTTAGTGGTATAGGACTGAACCTTATTCTTCTTTGACTTAAAACGAGGTGCATTAGTCTGTTTTTTGTAGTAACGGGTGTAAGCATCACTTAAGTTCTCTACAGATTTTTGAAGAGCTATACTATCGACTTCTTTTAGAAAAGGGTACTGTTTCTTTAACAAACGAACACCTTTTACTGCGTCATACTTTTGAAAAAATTCACCTTTCCAATTATTTGAGGGAAGCTGCCCGGATTGCTTTAGTTCTTCAACAATATACCAATAGGCATCTTTATCTTTTTGCTTGCTCAGAAAAAAATTGAACACAAATCGGGCACAGCCAATCGTTTTATTAATGAGCTCCGCTTGCGATTTTGTTGGATAGATACGGAATTTATAGGCCTTATGTACACCCAAGATCTCACCTCCTTTTTTATCCATATTATACCACAAATAAGAACCCTTGTTCTTATTTTTTTAAAAAAGCCATAAATCCCCCACTTACTCGCAAACTCCTTGAAGTGGGGTTCTTCTGGCTAAAATGATAAATAGCTAAATAAAGTATTGAGAGCCGATATCTTAGCGTATCGGCTCTATTATTTAGATTAGCAACAAATGGTTGCGTTTTCATTCACTATCTCGACTTAATACACATGACTTCACTAAAACCGGTTGTTTTCTTGTTTAACACCATGATAGCATGATAAAGCATGGAAAAAGATAGGAGAGTGACAGTTGATGTTTAAAAACGAAACGATTGCATTTATAGGTGCTGGTTCAATGGCTGAAGCAATGATTGCTGGTTTATTAAAAAATGAAATTGTCACTTCTGATCAAATTATCGTAACAAATAAAAGGAATAAACAGCGTAAAAGCGAACTCAAAGAAAAGTACAAAGTAGTAGTTAGTGATGATCTAGATTACGCAGTAGAGCAATCAAGCATTATCATTCTAGCGATAAAGCCAAAAGATGTTACTTCAGTAACTACAGCACTAAGACAAAAAGTGCAAAACGACCAGGTGATACTGTCTGTTTTGGCCGGTATTAGTACCCCATTTTTAGAGGAAGAGCTTGGGATTGAAGCGCCTGTCATCAGGGTCATGCCGAATACGTCAAGCATGATTGGAGAGTCAGCTACTGCCATATCTGGTGGTAAGTATGTAGGAATGCCGCATATTATGTTAGCAAAAAAACTTTTACTAGCGATTGGTGATGTATTTGTCATTCCTGAAGAGGAAATGGATGTTTTTACAGGTGTAGCTGGGAGTGGTCCAGCCTACTTTTATAAGCTTATTGAGCATTTGCAAAAGCTGGTTGTGACGGGGGGTTAAATCCAGCGTTAGCAAAAGAGATTGCTGTTCAAACGATTGTTGGGGCTGCAAAAATGTTGGCTGAAACGAGAACTGATCCAGCAACATTACGAGAAAATATAACATCCCCGAACGGTACGACAGAAGCTGGACTAAAAGCACTAGACGATGCCGGAGGTTGCACTGCAATAGAAGCTGCTGTCAAAGGTGCAACTCTTCGTTCAAAAGAACTACGAACCGAGTTTGAGAGCATAACTGTTAGGGAGTTATGAGTGTTGAGTTTTGAGTTAGTGAAAGTAGTGCTTCGAAGTCCTTCGGGGTTTGCTTCGGAGCTTTACTAAAAAATCACTCAAAACTCTTCACTCAAAACTCTACACTTCCTTTATCCATTCCTCTTTTAGCATCCCGTAGACGATGTGGTCAACATAGTGATCGTAAAGCCACTCACCGTTACGAATTTTCCCTTCATTTGTAAAATTGAGTCTTTCTGGGATTGCTCTACTTTTAAAATTACCCTCTGCAGCGCGAATATCAACTCGATTTAGTTTAAGGTCATTAAAGGCATAACTAATTAATGATTTGGTAACTTTCGTCATAATTCCCTTTCCTTGATACTCGTGACCAAGCCAATAGCCGATATAGGCAATTTTGTTTGACCAATCAAGCTCATTAAAACCGACAACCCCGACAATGTTCCCTTTGTGTAAAATGACAGTGTTTAAGCCTTTATTTTCAGCATAATTTTTTAAACAAAATTTAATAAATTCTCTAGTATCTTCAACTTTCGTTGTTTGATCTAACCATGGAAGCCATTCTCTTAAATAGGAGCGTGATCTTTCGGTTAACTTAAATAGTTCTTGGTCATCTAGTAAGCTAATTAATCTAATCGCAATGTCATCGTCAATTTTGTGTACAAACATTTCCATTCCCCCTTTAAGTTTTTATGTAGAGTAACACACAATGGTATGTAGTGCATTAAAATATTTTCAAACTAGTGGATATTATGACAGTGTTGTCATATAATTTAAATATGACAACACTGTCATATAGTCCGTGCGCACCGGTACTTGCGTTTATTTTAAAAGATAAGTATAAAATTTCGTCTTAAAAAATGTCTAGCTTCAGTGCCCAGCCCCTCGAGGTCAAATAACCTTCCAGTTAAAAAGTGAAAAAACCACTTTTTACTGGAAGAACATTTGCTTGTCGGGGCTAAATGAGCGCTTGCGCTTTTCTTAGGAAGGAAGGATTGTCTTGCCAACACAAACATTTTTTAATTTACCTGTAGATAAGCGAGAGCGAATTACAAGTGCTGCTATCAGTGAATTTGCTGCTAATTCTCTTAATCAAGCCAGTATTGCTAGAATTATTGAAGCCTCGGGCATTTCGCGTGGCAGTTTTTATCAATATTTCACAGATATTAAGGATCTTTATAAGTACATCTTTGAAAAAGTAGGTCAAGAAAAGCTCGTCTATATATATGAAGTTGTTGGGAAAATTGAAGAATTGAATACTTTTGTGTTCATGAAAGAGATCTATAAAGCTGGAATTCGCTTTGCAAGTGATCATCCGAAATTAGCTCAAATGGGAAATAAGTTTTATAAGGAAGAAACGAGTGTCAAAAATGAAATCATGGAAGATATTGTTGAAAAGTCTCAGCAATTTTATGAAGGTTTATTAATAAAAGGCATTGAGAAAGGAGACGTGGATCCAAATATCGATGTCAAAATCGCCTCAAAGTTATTTTATACGATGAACCTAGCTGTCGTAGACAATTTTTTAGCTAAGACAGAACACGAGCACTTTCTTGATGATGTCGAAGCTTATTTACAGGAAGTAGACAAAATGCTTTACATGCTAGAGCATGGGCTAAAAAAGAAAGACTACTAACCTAATGGGGGAATTTAGAATGTTCCAAGTAAAAGATTTAAGCTTTAAGTACCCAAAAAATAAAGAAAATACAATTGAAAAGATTAGTTTTGAAATTAAAGAGGGGGAAGTGTTTGGATTATTAGGACCAAGTGGTGTTGGCAAAAGTACGACGCAAAAAATTCTAATTAAACTGTTAACAAATTATCAGGGAGAGGTGCTTTACAAAGGCCAAGATCTTACTTCATATGGAAAAGAATTTTATCAGGAGATTGGCGTTGGGTTTGAGATGCCTGTTCATTTCTCTAAACTTACGGCAAATGAAAATTTAACATTCTTTAAAAAATTATACAAAACAAGTGCTAATACAGATGAACTTCTACAACAAGTTGGGTTATACGAAGATCGTAATAAACTTGTAAATGAGTTTTCAAAAGGAATGAAGGCAAGGTTAAATTTTGTAAGAGCATTAATAAATAAGCCTAAAATCCTTTTTTTAGATGAGCCAACAAATGGACTTGATCCAAAAAATGCGAGGACGATTAAAGCAATCATTAAACAATTCCAAGAAGAAGGCGGAACTGTTTTACTAACGACCCATTTAATGAATGATGTTGATGAGCTTTGTGATCGAGTTGCGTTTATGGCTAATGGGAAAATTGCGGAAATCGATACACCGAAAATTTAAAGTTAAAACATGGAGATCGTAGAGTAGAAGTAGAATATAAGGAAAATAAAGATGTTGCCAAGAGGTCCTTTGATTTAGATGGAATCAGCACGAGTGATGAATTTATGGAAATTGTCAAAAAGCGAGAGATCATCACAATTCACAGTAAAGAAACAACCCTTGATGATATTTTCATAAAAGTGACTGGGGTGGAGAATAATGAGTAACTTTCTCATTTTATTCGGTGGAGAACTCCAGCGAATGAAAAAGTATCACATATTAGGTGCTAGCTTCATCATCGCCTTCCTATGGATCGGGGTTTTACACTTAACAGAAATTCAAAATGTTAGTACTATTTTTCCGTTACTATTATTCTTAGATGCTACGTCAATGTCAATTTTAATGATTGGCGTGACGATGTTTTTTGAGAAACAAGAAGGAAGTATGAAAAGCTTGCTAGTTTCACCAATCCATAAACTAGAATATATTGCAGCAAAAACAAGTGCAAACATCGTTTCAAATCTAATTACCTTAGGTATTTTGTATGCGTATGCTTTATTCTTTAAAGATCTGGATCTAAACATTATATGGCTTATTTTTGCAGTTATTTTCGTTTCCTTTTTTCATTCTTTATTAGGGTTCTTGTTTACGTATTATTCCAAAGATTTTACAGATTTACTGATGGCGATGATGAAGTATGCTTTTGTCTTTATCATACCGGTATTACTCGAACAAGTCGGCTTAATAACGAATGATTTCTTTGTAAAACTATTGTATGCAATTCCCACGAAGGCTTCGATGATCTTACTAAATGCTTCAATTGGGGCAGTTGAGACATGGGAGATTGTTCTTTCTATTATCTATTTGTTTGTCATTTCTAGTGGAGTATTGATTGTTGTTTTAAAAAAGCACGATGAATTTGCTCTAAAAGAAAGTGGTGTATAACATGTACAAAAGCTTTTTAACTAGTGAATGGAAAAAATGGCTAAGGGACCCGCTTTTGAAATTTATGGTGTTTTACCCGATTTTATTTGGAGTTATTGGTCGCTATGTTTTACCGCTGATTGCGGAAAATACAGGATTTAGTATTGAGTATTTTGCTGATTTAATCATCGTTATCCTAGTTCTTTTAGTCCCACATGTCTACGGAGCTCTGATAGGGTTTTCTATTTTAGATGATCGAGATGATCACATCCTAACATCGATCCATGTTACACCATTAGGCATTCATCAATTTCTTTCATTTCGAATAACAGTTGTTCTACTCCTCTCGTTTGTAGCTACCGCCTATGTCATTTGGTTTTCGAATATTGCAGATTTAAGTATCGCAAATATCTTGATGATTTCATTATTAGTTTCATTAGCAGCACCAATGACCGGTCTTTTTATCAACGCCCTGGCCAAAAATAAAATTGAAGGATTTGCGGTGATGAAAGGCTCTGGAATGATCATCATTTTTCCAATCGTGTCATTGTTTTTTCTTGATAAGAAAGAATTGCTTTTTTCATTTGCCCCTGGTTTTTGGCCAGCAAAGGCAATTAGTAGTCTGATCCGCGGAGAAGAGATTATGCTTCTTACGTTTAGTCAATATTATCTGATCGGTTTCGTCTATATCCTTTTATTAAATTTCATTGTCTACAAAATATTTCTCTCAAAAGTAAAAGTATAATGGACTAAAAAAAATTATAAGGAAAGCGCATGTAATTATTCATTACATGCGCTTTCTTGTTAAAAAGTTATACTTTTCTGAGAAGTTAGTATATTATTTTAGTAGATTTATTAAATCCGAGAAGGATGTGCAATTCCTATATGAGCGGTATTGAAACATTTCTAATAAATATATTTTTTATCAGTGTATTCCTGTTACTCGTACCGTTACTTATAGAAAGATCGCCTAAGCTACTTTCAGTAACTCAGAAAAAAACGATCGTAACAGTTTCTGCTGGCTTAGGAATTATTAGTTGCATGGTATTTCCGATTACCATTCTTGAGGGATTTTTCTTTGATTTAAGGTGGATTCCTGCTATTGTGGGTGGTTTATACGGAGGGGTCCCAGCAAGTATTATTCTAATTGCAATTACGTTAGCTTTTAGGATTTTGATTGGTGGAGGAGGTATATATCCGACAATCATTATGGGTGTAGTTGTCTTAGTATTTCTCATAATTCTAACGAAGACTTTTAATGAGTCCTCAAGGAAGAAAAAATTGATTATTGGAAGTTGTTTTTCGTTAGTTATAGGCATAGTAGTTTTAGTGGTACTAAATTCTTTATTTTATATTTCAATAAGTCCATCGTTAATTTTAGTGTATTTAATTTTAACACCATCTACTACCTTACTCGTAATTTACATAATAGAGGTGATCCACGAAACGATTATCCTAAATGAAAAATTGATAAAGGCTGAAAAAATGGAGGTTGTAAGTCACTTGGCTTCTTCCATCTCTCATGAGGTTCGGAATCCTTTAGCTGTAGTGCGAGGCTTTCTACAAATGATGGAACAGATGAACGTGTCTGACGAAAAAAGAGCTGAATTTTTAAAGATATCGATAGCTGAGATCGATCGAGCAAACGATATTATTAGAAATTACCTAACCTTTGCAAAGCCTTCATTAGAAAATATTGAAATAATGGATATAAGAGAAGAATTAGAGAAAGTTGTAAATATGATTTCACCGTTGGCTAACATGAACTGCGTTGAACTAAAAGGTAAGATTGATCAATCTTATTTCATTAAAGGAGAACCACAACTAATTCAACAATGTTTACTAAACATTACAAAAAACTGCTTAGAAGCCATGCCTGATGGCGGAACACTTTCTATTAAAACTTCACAGGTTCATAAGGAACTTAGAATTGAAATAACTGATAGTGGGCAAGGAATGACTGAGGAGCAACTCTCTCGAATAGGAGAACCATACTTTACAACGAAGGGCCGTGAGGGAACAGGCCTCGGTATGATGACAGCAATACAAATTATAAAAATGATGAAGGGCAGGATAAATGTTAAAAGTAAACTGAAAAAAGGAACTACTTTCTATATATTTTTACCTTTAGTAGATAAAGAATTTAGTGAAGTAGCAGCAGCAATTAATTCAAGTGAACAACAGTTTACTAGGGACCACTCGTACATTACATAAGATTGAAGGTAGGTGTTCATGATCAAAGCTCCTGAAAGTATTTTAACTATTTGGAAAAAATTTGATGATTTTCCGATGGAAACACTAACTAAAGCATGGCTTATACATAGCCGTAGAGAAAGAAAACAACGAGTTGTTTCGCAAATGAAGGAACACAGAATTCAATACGGTATTACAGGGAACTGCTTTGATCTTGCTTTATGGTTACTTGATGAATTTAGGAAAGCGGGGGCAACTGCCTACCCAATTGGACATAACTTACATACTCCGTCTGCTCATGCTGCTATCATTGTCTTAGATGAATTAGGCAGAAGATATCTTTGTGATTTAGGTGATCAGTGGCTACAGCCTATTCTCATTGAAACAACTAGTGAAGACTTTACCGAAGAAAGCCTTAATGGTTTTTTCCCAGCTGCAAAGGTTCAAGTAAAGGCAGATGCGAGTCATATTAAAATAATCTATCATCGACCAAATGGAAGGGTGTCAAAGCAAATATACGAAACTAGACCAATAGAGGTAAGTGAATTTTTAACTGCGGCACAGTTTTCTCATAACATACTTAAACCTAGACCGTTATTAGAATGCCGAACTCGCTATAAAAATGAAGTTGCCCATTGGGAGTTTTACAATTGGAAAAGCTTTCTAAGTACAACTGAAGGAATTTTTCATGATCCTAAACTAGATACCTTAGATCATTGTGTTAACATCCTTCACGAAAAGACCGGGTATGATCAAACCTTTTTGAAAGAAGCCTTAACAATTTATCAGAGAATAGGTTAATCCTACATCTAAGCTCAATTAAAAAAACATGGGTTAATGATAATTGCTTTTATTTGAGGAGGACACAATGACATTAGAAAACTATCATCGTGCTTTTGGGGTTTATGGGATATGTCCGTTAAATAGAAAATTATTATTAATAAAAAGAATGTTGGACCTTATATTCATCGTTACGATTTACCAGGTGGTAAATTGGAAGATGGAGAAAGTCTACTTCAGGGGATCCATCGCGAGTTTTTTGAAGAAACGGGTTTTTATATTGAAGCAAAGAAAAACTTAGGCGTTGTTGATTTTATGTTGCCATGGAAATGGCGAGATATTACCCATCTTCACCATATTGCTGTGTTTTATTTAGTCAAGTTAGTCGGTGGAGGATTTCATGATCCAGAACAGTTTGAAGGCCAGGATTCAAATGGTGCACTTTGGGTTTCGATTGATGAAGTTACAAAGGATAATGCTTCACCCTTAGTACTTAAAGCTATTGAATGGATGGAAACAAGGAAATTAGGAATGGAAGTAATCCATTATGAACAATTTGAAGTAAAGAAAATAAAATAGGTGATAAAATGAAAAAAATTTATTTAGTACGGCACTGTACAGCTGATGGACAGCCTCCTGAAGCGAACCTTACTGAAGATGGGTATAGCCAAGCTGAAAGTTTAGTGGAGTTTTTTAAGAACCGAGAGATAGACCGAATTATATCTAGTCCTTTTCGTAGGGCTATTCAGTCAATCAAACCATTCGGTGAAAACAAAAATATTCAGGTTGAGATTGACGACCGGCTCGCTGAAAGGATTTTAAGTTCAGAGAATCTAGATAATTGGCAAAGCAAGTTAGAGGCAACGTATGTTGATCTTGATTTAAAATTTACTGGTGGCGAATCAAGTAAAGAAGCAATGACCCGAATATTGAGTGCTGTAGAAGAGGTTTTTCAGGGTGATGAAGAAAACACGATCATTGTCACACATGGTAATCTCATGAGTTTACTTTTGAACCATTTTGATCAAGGCTTTGGCTTTCATCAGTGGAAGGAAATTACCAACCCTGATGTTTTTTTAATTGAAGAAGGAAATTCGAGATTTGTTAGAGTGTGGGAGAATAAGAGCAAGTTCTAGGGATAATTATAATTTCCCGCAAATTCACTGAGTAAATAAGACAAAAGGCGATACGAAAATCCTCGTCCCGCCTTTTGTCTTATTTACTTTCTGCTAACAACTCTTCATAAGGTGTTAAGTCAATTTTTTTTGATTTAAGAAGCTTTACAGCTCGATCTTGCATAGCTCCAGGGGAGGCGATAATGTACCCTTTTACAACATCTTCTTTCGTAATTGTTTCTCCTGCTGCTACATCTTTAATTTTCTTTTCAATACCTTTTCGCGCCATTGGACGAGCAAAAATTGGGATAGGTTTAAGTAGTTCCTCTAATAGTTCTTTTGCTTCAGTGTTCCATTCCATGAATATTCATTCCTTTCATTTATGTAAAAAAAATTTCATTATGACAATAAAATCATATACTGAGTACTACGAGAATGCAAAAAAGATGCTTAAAGTTGTTTTTGTCAAATACTCTATCAGTTTGGTTACTATAAGATTATTTTATACATATTAAAATCTTAGGCTACCCAATAAATTGATATATTTGGTAAAATAAGACGACAAATACTGGAGGTGGGAGTATGGGTATTGTATATAAAGAAAGTGTTGAGATCTCTTATGACGAAATCTATAATCTTTATCAAAATTTGAACTGGACTTCTTATACGAATGATATGCCAAGGCTAGTCTCAGCAATTAATCATTCGTTAACTGTGGTGTCAGCTTGGGATGAAGAAAAACTTGTAGGATTAATTAGAGTCGTTGGTGATGGTCTTACGATTATTTATATCCAAGATATTTTAGTGTTAGAGGCTTATCAAAATAAGGGGATTGGCTCAGAGTTAATGAGCAGAATTTTAACCAAGTATGGTGATGTTAGACAAAAAGTTTTATTGACGGAGGATTCAATTGCTGTACGGTCATTTTATGAGAAGCATAGGTTCGAGTCTTGTGATAAAGGTAAACTGGTTGCATTTGCAAAATTACTCTAGTCTGAACATGAAACCTATTAAAAAGTTGCTGCTCTTTATTTTAGCTGTATTTTTCTTCTGGTTTTTATATTATCAAAATAATGGTTTAACAATTACTGAGTACGAGATACAGTCAAGTAAACTACCTGAGAGTTTCGAAGGGTTTACGATTGTACAATTGTCGGACTTACATAATAAATCGTACGGAAAAACATTACCTAGAAAAGTAAATCAAACCAATCCAAATATCATAGTTTTCACAGGTGATTTGGTTGATCAAAAAAATGATAACGAATTTGAGAGTCTTCAGTTAATGGAAGAGCTAATGCAAATAGCGCCTGTTTACTTTGTTACTGGGAATCACGAATGGTGGGCGGGGAACTTCAGTTCATTAGAAAATCAATTAAAAATCATTGGTGTGAAAGTGCTAAGAAATAGCTTTGAAGTGATAGAATTGGCTGAAGAAGAAATAGTTCTCATCGGTATTGATGATCCAGCAGTCGCTAGTGTGGTTGACGAGTTTAGTACGGTGGAAAGAGCCTTAGAAGATGCCTTAGTTGGTGTATCGGATCAATTTTCAATTTTACTTTCGCACCGTCCTGAAATGTTTTCTTTATATGTTGCTTTTGAATTTGATTTAATTTTTTCGGGTCATGCCCATGGTGGTCAAATTAGGCTGCCATTTCTAGGAGGCCTTATTGCACCCAATCAAGGCTTTTTTCCGAAATATACGTCAGGTGTACATCGAGAAAGCAATTCTACGATGATCATCAATCGTGGCCTAGGGAATAGTATCATCCCGCAAAGACTATTTAATAGACCAGAGATTGTGGTTGTAAACCTAGAAAGATTGAAACCTTTTTAGAAAGGCTCTTTTCGTAACATTGCTCCTGCGGTTACTCGTCGCACAAAAAAACATTGCTCCTATGGTTACTCGTCGCACAAAAAAACTTGTTGCTTTTTAACCTAAGTTAATTGAAAAATCCCCTTAGTCGAAGAAATCACCCAGTAGAATAAGGAAGAAAAGAGCAATGCTTACTAAATAAGTAGTGATATCCTAGTACCTATGTGTAAAAATCCGGCTTTTGGGATTTTTACGAAAGCAACAAACTTTGAGAAAACAGCCCCTTAGAAACGCTTCGTACATGACAGTGAGGTGATTTTATGAAGCGATTTTTAATTTTTATTGTTAGTTTTACGTTGATCTACTTACTACTACAAATTTTATCAGGGTTTATATTAACAGTGATGTACTCACCACCTATTGAAAATGCCAAAAGTTCAATAACCTCTGAGGTAACTTTTGGTCGTGCTTCGTACATTCCTTTTCTCATCGGACTAGTAGCTAGTACAACTGCATACATGGCTTCAAAAAAAATTGAAAAAAGTGAGTGATGTTTTTGCAACATGATTGTTCTTTCGAAGAGTTACTAAACCAAATAAATTCAACGGTACGAAAGCAAAAAACTTTACTAATAGGAATTGATGGTTGTGGAGGCTCAGGAAAAAGTACCTTAGCAGCTCGTATTAAAGAAAGCTATCAAAACGTGACAATTGTCCATATGGACGATTTTTATCTTCCATCCGCACAAATCATTCAATCACCTCCAGCAGATAAACCAGTTGGGGCAGATTTTGATTGGAAGCGAGTTTTTAAGCAGGTTTTGGATCCGCTTCTTAAAAATCAGGAGGGCTATTATCAGCGCTATGATTGGCCGTCAGATCGTTTAGCTGAGTGGCATGTGGTTCCAATTGCTGGAATTGTCGTCATTGAAGGCTGTTATTCGCTTCGTAATGAACTAGCTACTAGCTACGATCTAAAGATCTGGGTAGAAACACCACGAGAAACAAGGCTTCTGCGAGGTATTGAAAGAGACGGCGAAGCAGCTCGTAGTAAATGGGAAAATGATTGGATGGTTTCTGAAGATATTTATCTTGAACTACAAAAACCAAAACAACGAGTTGACATAGTGATGAAGGGTACGGAGTAAGCAACTATCCTGTGGTGCAATCGTTTCAACTAGAGTGGAGAATACAGAGAAGATTATAAGATAGACAAAAGGAGCCAAATGGCTCCTTTCTTTAACCGATAATCACTTTTTCTTTAGGGAAATGATAATGCTCGTGTGTTTCTTTGCCTCTTACTATAAATAAAAATGAGAAAATACCGATCCTGCCGATAAACATTAATACAATAATGATTTGTTTGCCTAGTGGACTTAGATCGGGAGTAATTCCCATAGATAAACCAGTTGTTCCAAAAGCCGAAGCTACTTCAAAAATAATATGCAACAATGGAAATGGCTCGTAAGCAGACAAAAAGATAACTGCAGATCCACAAATAAAGATGGCGACGCTGATAACAACAAATGATTTAATCACATCATCAGGATCGAGTTCGCGTCGAAAAATTTTCACAGATTTTTTCCCTCTAGAAAATGAGAAGATTGCTAAAAGGACAATTGCAAATGTTGTTGTTCGAATTCCACCACCTACACTACTTGGTGAAGCGCCAATGAACATTAAGACACTTATTATTAATAGGGTAGGAGTTGAGAACTCACTAACCTCCATAGTTGCTAATCCACCATTTCGCGTTGTTACTGATTGAAATAAAGCATAGAAGAACTTCTCATGCCAAGATTTATCGAGTAAAAAATTTGACCAATCAAAGATCAAGATAAAAATTGTACCCAAAATCGTTAAGCCGAAAAATGTAATCGTTGTAAGCTTGGTAAACAATGAAAAATTAAATTTTTTCTTATGCTTACGATTTCTGACAAATTCTTTCACTTCCATAAGGACTGGAAATCCAATGGCGCCTAGAATTAATAAAATCATATTTATTGATTGTACAAAATAATCATCAGCAAATGGCATGAGTGAAGTACCAGTTATATCGAACCCAGCGTTTGTCGTTGCACTAACCGACGCGAAAAATCCTTGTAAGAATGCTTCTTGCCAGGTTGGAAAATACTTCAGAAAATATAAACCTAAAATAACAGCTCCAATGGCTTCAATAATTACAATTAATTTGAATATCTCTCGGGTTAATTGAACAAGCCCTGAAAACGTTCCTCTGTTTTGATCAGTCATAATTAGCTGCCGTTCTCTTAAACCAATTTTTTTTCCGAGGATTAACCAAATAAACGTGCCAAGAGTCATAATTCCAATTCCGCCAAATTGAAGGACGAAGGCTAACATAAAGATTCCAGTTACGCTAAACGTATCAGCAGTGGAGACGACAGTTAATCCAGTAACGCTAACAGCGCTTACTGCCGTAAAAATCGCATCTAGAAAACTTAGTTCAACACCAGGTTTATGAGAAATTGGTAAGCTGAATAGGATTGTTGCAGTAATTACTGCAACAAGGTAAAACAAGACAATCATCTGAACTGAAGTAAGTTTAATGTTAAACCACTTACGTTGGCTAAACATTAGAGTCCCTCATCTTCAAAGCGTTTTAAATCCTTGTTATGACCTATGACTATTAAGATATCATTCTCGTAAATTTCTTGATCGGGGGTAGGTGAAATGATAACAGCTTCACCACGTTTAATTCCTAATATTGTACATCCAAACTTTGCCCTGATATCTAATTCAGCAATTGTCCTGTTACTCACTTTCTTAGATGCAATTAATTCCATAATACTGTATTCAGGAGAAAGCTCAATATAATCGATAATTTTTTCCGATACTAAATAATGGGCAATTCTTACACCCATATCATGTTCAGGATGGATAATACGGTCGGCTCCAATCCGTTCAACTACTTTATGATGATATGGATTTTGAGCCTTTACCCAAACTTGCTTCACATTCATTTCTTTTAGCAAAAGTGTACATAAAATACTTGCTTGGATGTTATCACCAATCGCAACTACAACATATTCAAAATTTCTAATGCCTAATGAAAGCAGTGCATTTTCATCTGTTGCATTTGCAACAACTGCATGTGTTGAGAATCTTGCAAAATTATTAACTCTATCTTCATTTAAATCGATCGCCAATACCTCATGACCCATTGTATAAAGTTCTTTACAAACACTCCCACCGAAACGACCAAGGCCAATAACAGCAAATTGCTTTTTCATTGAAAAGACTCCTTTAAGTAAAATGTTAGTTTTTGAGATTAAAAAAAGACCATTACAAAGAATGATCCAATAGTTTGCCTATTTGACCCTCCTCTTCAAAACGCTTACGAGGTTAGCTGTCGGATTAGGGACAAAGAGTATCCCCTCTTACTTAATGTAAGATTCACCCCAAAATCAGTAAGAATTACTGACGAGTTGGTTCCCCCGCTCAAAAATTGACTCAGCGATTATAGGTTTATGATATGTAAATTTACTCCTCAAAAGGTCGATTGTCAACATATATTTTCTTACTCTTTTTGTGTTTCTTTGTCACAAAATTTAGTGATATTTGGAATAGTTTCATAGGGCTTTCGAACAATTCCTAGATCTTTATGGTTAATGGCTATGGTGGATTTTTCTGTAAGGGTAATAAAAAAATTGTCAAGTAAGTAAATGTGGATAAATATTGAAAAATATCAAAAAGAAACTTCCATTTTTTATAATTTAAACTATTCTAATAGTGTGTAATTATTTGGAGTAAGGAGGGTAGAACTATTTATGTATTCTATCGAAGGGTTACTATTAAACGTTTTGTTAGTAGTCTTTTTTCTATTATTCGTGCCTTTATTATTAATGAGAAACTTTAAGACAACGACCCACAGTTACAAAAAATGGATCTTTATCTCTTCTACTAGTTTGGCAATTATTACTTGTATCACATTTCCGATTAATTATAGCGAAGGTTTTTATTACGACCCACGTTTTGTAGCTCAAATCGTAGGTGGGTTGTACGGGGGAGTTCCTGCAAGTATTATTTTTTGGGTAGTTACCGTATCTTATCGGGCAATATTTGGTGGGTTGGGTGTTTACTCAACGTTTATCGTTTCAACACTAATTTTAATTTTAACAATTCTCTATACTTCCAAGTTTCATCTAGCATCAAAAAAGAAAAAATTACTAATTGGAACTTGGTTTTCGATAATTACTAGCTTTTTTGTCATTGGTTTTACGTCGATCTTTTTTAGCCTTACAGGAATTGTAATTGCTGATGTAGCCCATTTTATCTTACAATTATGTTCTATTGTGATAATTATTTATATTCTAGAAATCGTTAGTGAGACTTCGTACATAAATAAGAGAATTATTAATGCTGAGAAAATGAAGGTTGTCAGTCATTTAGCATCTTCAATTTCTCATGAAGTTCGAAATCCTCTTGCGGTAGTCAGGGGTTTTTTGCAGATGATGCAACAAACTGATTTACCTTTGGAGAAAAGAAAAGATTTTCTAAAAATTTCAATTTCAGAAATTGACCGTGCAAATGATATAATTCGTAACTATTTAACGTTTGCTAAACCTTCGCCTGATCATTTAGAAGTTCTCGATATCAAAAAAGAGTTACAGAGGGCCATTGAAATAATAACGCCGTTAGCTAATATGAATTGTGTTGTAATTCAAACAAATTTAGCTCAGTTTTTTATTAAAGGAGAGTCTCAACTTTTACAACAATGTTTATTAAATATCACGAAGAATTGCATAGAGGCAATGCCAAATAGTGGGAAATTACAGATCATAACCAAGAAAAGCAATGCTGAAGTTATGATTGAGATTATTGATAACGGTAAAGGTATGACACAAGAACAAATATCAAGACTAGGAGAACCTTATTATTCTACTAAAGGTCAGGAAGGAACTGGTCTTGGAATGATGGCAGTTATGAAAATTATTGAGTTAATGAACGGTAGATTAAATGTAATAAGCAAGGTAAATCAAGGGACAAGCTTTCAAATACATTTACCACTTGTAAACCTAAATTCTGAACAAGCTACTGCACTCCTCGAAAATAACTAATTAGGTTGCTGCTCGTTTTTTGAACTGTATCTTCTATTCCTCGACCACATAGCACAAATGAAGGAGAGTGGTTTAATGAAATTATCGTTAAAATCTATAAATAAGCAGAACTGGGAAGAAGCAATCCAATTATCAATAGCGGAGGGGCAAAAGTCTTACATTGCCTCTAACCTTTATTCGATCGCTGAAGTTCAGTTCTTAGATACCTTCAAGGCCATGGGGGTTTATTTAGAGTCTAAGATGGTTGGGTTACAATGTTTGGTATTGACCCTGATGATAACAACTATTGGATTTATCGGTTAATGGTTGACCAACAATATCAAGGTAGAGGCATTGGCAAAGGAGCAATCTCACTTATAATTGAGGAGATTAGAAGAGATAATGCTTTAAATATTCCGTTAATAATGATTGGATACCATCCAGAAAATCTTCAAGCAAAAATGGCTTATAAAAAGGCGGGGTTTACAGAAACCGAAGTGGCTCCTTGGGGAGAACAATTAGCTATGTATTCCTTAAAATAGCAAGCCCAGTACATATTTGTGTTAATTCTATTTGAAAATATCGCCTTTTTTATTATCAAACTCGTAACATGAGAGATAATTGGTGTATAATTATTTAGTGAATCATTGCCTTTCATCTTTTCCAATTTAAATTGGTGAAGAATTGGCTTAAACTATACTTGAGATAAAGCTGAAAGAGAGTGGAGCAATAATGGGACGTAAATGGAACAATATTAAAGAAAAAAAAGCGTCAAAGGATGCAAATACAAGTCGTATTTATGCAAAGTTTGGACGATTAATTTACGTAGCAGCAAAACAAGGTGAACCGAATCCAGAATCAAATCAAGCATTAAAAGTGGTACTTGAGCGTGCGAAAACGTACAGTGTACCAAGAGCAATTATTGATCGTGCGATCGAAAAAGCAAAAGGAAGTTCGGAAGAAAACTACGTTGAACTTCGTTATGAAGGTTTCGGTCCAAATGGTTCAATGATTATCGTTGATACATTAACGAATAACGTTAACCGTACAGCTGCAGAGGTGCGTGCTGCTTTTAGTAAAAATGGTGGGAACATGGGAGTAAACGGATCTGTTTCGTATATGTTCGATGCTACAGCAGTATTTGGAATTGAAGGGAAAACAGCTGATGATGTGCTTGAAATTTTAATGGAAGCTGATATAGACGTACGCGACATTATTGAAGAGGATGAAGCGGTTATCGTTTATGCTGAACCTGATCAGTTCCATGTTGTGCAAGAAGCATTAAAAAACGTTGGGATTACAGAGTTTACCGTAGCGGAACTTTCAATGCTTGCTCAAAATGATGTAACTCTCCCAGAGGACGTACAAGTAAAATTCGAAAAAATAATTGATACATTAGAGGATCTAGAAGACGTTCAACAAGTGTACCATAATGTTGATTTAGGCGAATAAACTCCCGACCTGAAAAGGGAAGAGACCACTCAAAATAAAATGAGTGGTCTTATTAATAGTTTAAGAAAGTATAAAATTTCAACGTAATAACTGTCTAGCTCCAAGACACATCAGTGAAGTTACTTCATTGCAGGTTTTGCGACGAGTAAACGTAGTGACGCAGGAGCAGCGCCCTGGGTAGCCCCTCGAGGTCAAATAACCTTCGAGAATAAAAGTGAAAGAGCACACTTTTTTTCTCGAAGAACATTTGCTTGTCGGGGCTACCCAGGGCGCTTGCGCTTTTCTTAGTTGTTTAGTAGCCAATATAAGCGGAACCAACAATTACTAACAGAATGAACAACACAACGATTAATGAGAAATTGTTATGCATTCAATAACACCTCCTTTTGTGTTACAAGATTACTTTATGAAAAACGTTGGATTTAGGATGGAGGTCTGCCTATCTTTTTAAAAATTAGTGAAAATGCCGTGCCGGGTGAGGGCAGTTAGCATAGAAGGTATTTCTCAAGATATTTGTAATGACAAAATATATCAAGGTTTCAGTGGTATCTTTTCTAACATGCGATGGTAGTAAACGCAGAAATACACTATTAAGCAACAACAAAAAGAGCCTAGGAAAAAAAGAAAAACTTTGGAGGGAAACACATATGATTCATCATATTGAGCTGTATGTTTCAAATTTAGCAAATTCAATTAAATTTTGGGGCTGGTTATTAGAGGACTTAGGATTTCATAGTTATCAAAAGTGGGATAAGGGACATAGCTTTAAATTAGATAAATCCTATATAGTTTTTGTACAGACTGAAGACCGATTTTTAGATGTTCCCTATCACCGCTGTCGAGTTGGTTTAAACCATCTAGCTTTTCATGCAAAGTCTAAAGAACACGTTGATCAGGTAACTATAAAACTTAAGGATTTGGGCGTACCTATTCTCTATGAGGATAAGCATCCTTTTGCAGGTGGAGAAGATTATTATGCTGTGTTTTTTGAGGATCCTGACAGGATTAAAGTCGAGTTAGTAGCTCCTAGTGAAGTATAGAAGGGATGAACCGTAATGGAAAAAGTCTATTTTTTTTCAAGCGATACGCTCTTTGAAGCAGCTGAATTTGCCTTTCAAATTCATAAAAAGAAAATCCATGAACTGCTTCCTGAAGCTGATATCCAACATGTCGGCAGTTCCGCCATACCAAATAGTCTCACGAAAGGTGACTTAGATATTCAAGTGAGAGTTAATACTGAAGCTTTCTTAACTGCTGTAAAAGCTCTTTCTACAATATATGAAAGTAACGAAGGGAGTATTAAGACAGACTTTTTTCGATCATTTAAAGATGATCATGCAGTCCCCCCACTTGGTGTGCAATTAACTGTCATTGGTTCTGAATTTGATGATTTTTGGAAGTTTCGTGAAGTTCTATTAATGAATTTGCAATATCGCCATGAATATGATCAATTAAAGAAACAGTTTGAAGGGAAAGAGATGGAAGATTACCGCGAAGCAAAGCATGCTTTTTTTCAAAGGTTGATGAAAACGAAAGAGTTTAATAACCTATAGAAAAAACTTAAGATAATGTGAAATTTGGAGGAAGGTATTTGCAGAAAATTATATTTGTTGAAATTGAGGTAAATAACCGACACAAATTTTTGGGTTATTTACTATTAGCAGATGAAAGTGAAGAAGTAGTTGAAACATATATTCACCAGGGCGATATGTTTTCCATTTACTTGGAGGAGATATTGGTAGGAGTAATGTTCTTCACATTCGAGCCAAATAATGTAGTCGAAATAAAAAATATGGCAATCTCACCTGAATTTCAGGGAAGGGGAATAGGGAAAGCACTTATTAACGAAGCCTTTAAAATGTATGAAAGCAAGGGTTTTAGTAAAATGATAGTCGGAACGGCCAATTCTAGCATATCAAATCTAGCTTTTTACCAGAAAGCTGGTTTTAGAATGAGTGCGATTAAAAAGAATTTCTTTCTACAATACCCAGAGCCTATTATTGAGGATGGAATAAGAGCAATCGATATGGTGATGTTTGAAAAAGAATTAGGAAAATGACTCAAACATATTGTTAAAATTGAAAAAAGGGTTAGGGAGGAGCTTTCTACGTGACCTAATTTTACAATTATTAGGAGTATGGATCACATAGAACCATCCCCTTATATTGTACATTTAATAGGATGGACAGGTCGCGTAGTACTACTTAAAAAGCCACTTGATGACTTCAAGTGGCTAACTATTTTCATTGAAACGGCAACCAATTAACTCTCCAAATACCATTTTCACTTTTGGTTAATCCAAAACTGATTGCTTTTTCTTCCGATATTAAGATCCCAGCACTCGTTTCGTTGTAAAATATCTCTTCAAGATTTTCGGTGCTTTTTATCTCCTCAATTAACTGTAGATGTTCCTCACGGCTTTCGCTTTCAATGGCAGAAACAAAATCGGAGACAGTAGGGAATATTTTTATATACATTTCATCCTGAATAAAGAATGCATATTGTGTTTCATAGTCTTGTAGTTCTTGAGCGTAGAAATAAAATTTGAAAATTTCAATAGGGCTTAGCCCCCGAAGGATTTCCTCATCTTTTGTATCGGCAAATTGTTGGTACGTTTTAAGCAACTCTAACGAGAGCCAATTGCTATCATTCATAGTACGACTTTCAAGACCATCTGCTCGATGATCATTTGCAGTAAATAGTACTGGGGTACTTTCATTTCCTGGCATGTTAAAGTTTTGGTTTTGCGTGAAACTAAGTTCATTTATTACAAAATTTCCTATAAAAAAGATCCCAACCATAACTAAAGCTGCCGTTAAAAAATGAGGAATGAAATTTCGGGTAATACGGGAATGAGTTCTATTCTGGGCAATTTTTTTACGAATTCTTTTTTTATCTTCTTCGTTAAACACGGGCTTTGTTGATAAATAATTGTCAAACTGGTCTCTTAATTGATTTAATTCTTTATTCAACAGACTCACCTCTTTTTCCCATATAGATGGTGTGTAATTTTTCTCGTGCACGTTTTAAGCGCGTTTTAACAGTCCCCTGGTTTAACCCTGTTAAACCGGCAATCTCTTCAATCGTAAAGTCTTTATAATAAAATAATAGGATTACTTCACGGTACTTAATAGGTAGTGACATAACTTGTTCCATCAAAAAAGCACAATCATCTTTTTGAATAGCGTTTATTTCGGGAGTGGCAGTATCAGCTCTTGTAAAGGCAATGACTTTTTCAACAATCTCGATATTTCGAAAATGCCAACTCCGCTTAAAATCTTTGCATTTATTGATAGCAATCGAATAAATCCAAGTTCTAATTGCCGATTTGCCAGTAAATTGATCAAGCTTTAAATAAATCGTTAAAAATACATCTTGGGTTAGATCATCTGCTTGCGCCCAATTTTTTGTATAGGTGAAGATAAGCCGTTTGATTTCTTCACCGTATTGAATCATGAGTTGTTCAATGGCTTCTTCTTTGTCGACGTTCCTGAATTGATCATCATCATTTCTATTATGATTTTGTGCATACAAAGGTATCAGACCTCCCTATATTAATTTTAACTAGGATAAATTGGCTGTCCCACCTCTTTTCTTTATCTACTGATATGACGATTCAATTTAACTCTAAGTTTCATTTCACTAAACTTTTAAGAAATTAAACAACAAAAACTTACGAAAAGTGCTTACAAAATGAAAAAGAGCCTGCCATTTGCAAGCTCTTACACATCGAATTTAATCTTGTGAGGTTAATTCTAATATTGCCCCAGTATTTCCGTCTACAATGAAGTCAAATTGATAAAACTCACCTTCAATTGTACAAGAGACACCACCACGATAGACAGTGTAATCTAAAAGATTTTTTTCGTAGCTTTCGGGGATCATATGAATCCAAGATCCTTCAATAACGCCTTGCTTTCCTAACTTTTGCTTTACTACCCGTAAAGCTTTTTCAGGTGAGATGAGTTCTTTGGTCATTTGATCTTTAAGAACTGCCCCAACAATAAAGCCAACTCCAGCCCCAAGTAAAAATCGTTTCCAGCTCATGTTTTGCCACCTCTTTCCTTTTACATGATAACGTTTTCTAAATAACTTTTCTTGGCGAAATAGTAAATAGTTACTTTATGAATTTCATAATTCATTATTTACGCTACTAAGTTCTAAATGTAGTTGCGTAAAAACACTCGCAACTACATTTAGCTTGATATAGCTCAATTAAGGGTAATTATGAAATTCACTCACTTACAAATATTATAACTAATTTTTCCTAAATCACCAAACAGTTGTTAACTTTCTAAAGAAAAGAAGGGGAATAAGTGGCGAGGTTCAAGAATTTTCGATAGAATAGAATTGTACATAATATTACGGTATCCGAAAGGAGTAAAAAATGAATCAAGACACATTACAGTTGTTTAAAACATTAACAGAACTTCAAGGTGCACCAGGATTTGAACACCAGGTACGAAAGTTTGTCCGTAGTGAACTTGAAAAGTATACAGGTGAAATCATTCAAGATCGTCTTGGAAGTATCTTTGGTGTAAAGCGTGGGGATGAGAACGGGCCAAAAGTTATGGTAGCTGGTCATATGGATGAAGTTGGATTCATGGTAACTTCAATTTCTGATAAAGGTTTAATTCGCTTTCAACCCCTTGGAGGCTGGTGGAGTCAAGTATTACTTGCCCAACGTATGCAGATCATGACCGATAATGGACCAGTCATTGGGGTCATTGGTTCAATTCCTCCACATTTACTAGACGAAGCAAAGCGTAACAAGCCAATGGAGATTAAAAATATGTATATTGATATAGGTGCAGACGATAAGGTGGATGCCGAAAAGATAGGCATTAAGCCTGGGCAACAAATTGTCCCTATCTGTCCATTTACACCAATGGCAAATGAAAAGAAAATTTTAGCTAAGGCATGGGATAATCGTTACGGCTGTGGACTAGCTATTGAATTGTTAAAAGAGCTAAAAGATGAAAAAATTCCCAACATCTTGTTCTCAGGAGCAACGGTTCAAGAAGAAGTCGGTCTAAGAGGAGCCCAAACAGCGGCAAATATGATCGAACCAGATATTTTCTATGCATTAGATGCAAGTCCAGCAAACGATGCTACAGGCGATAAGGACTCATTCGGTCATTTAGGAAAAGGTGCATTGCTCCGTATTTATGATCGTTCAATGATTACACATCGTGGCATGCGCGACTTTATTCTTGATACTGCGGAAACAAATAACATACCATATCAATATTTTATTTCTCAAGGAGGAACTGATGCAGGGCGAGTTCACATATCTGGTAGCGGTGTACCATCTGCTGTTATTGGCCTTTGCTCACGTTATATTCATACATCTGCTTCAATTATCCATGTTGATGATTACGCAGCTGCAAAAGAACTTTTAGTAAAACTTGTGAAAACAACTGACAAAACTGCTGTTGAAACTATCAGAAATAACAGTTAAAATAATCCTATAGGTGAACTTATTCATCTGCACGATCATACTAAATAGTAAAATGCGGAAAACAGACTCGGAAGCCAGCCGAGTCTGTTTTATATATGTTAAGATATACGAATTTCTGGAGGTTAAAATGAAGGTAGCCGTTGGTTCGACAAATCCTACAAAAGTTAAGGCCGTACATAATGTAGTAGGTGATCTTTTTGAAGTTATCCCATTAAAGGTTCCGTCAGATGTTTCAGAACAACCATTTGGTGATCAAGAAACAGTAACAGGAGCACTTAATCGGGCAAAAACTTGTTTAGAAGTATGTGAAGCAGATTTTGCTATTGGTTTAGAGGGTGGAGTCGCAGAGACAGAGTACGGCATGTTGGTTATTAATTGGGGTGCCCTTGTTGATCGAGATGGAAATGAGTATATAGCTAGTGGAGCTAGAGCGATTCTTCCAGATGAAGTCGCTAGTTTAGTTCGCGACGGTCGAACATTGGGAGAGGCCATGGACTTATACACCAAAAGGTTGGGAGTAAGTAAGTTAGAAGGTGCCATGGGTATTATTACTAATAGTCGCATTAATCGTGATGAAATGTTTTCACACGTAGTCAAAGTACTAATTGGACAATATGAATTCCATAAGGGACAATCAATATAAGTTTTGAAAGGGAAATGAGCCGTTGGACAAATCGTCCTGACGGCTCATTTTTTCCATAGGATAGATTGCTGCTCGATACTTCTTAATATACTAAATCATATATTTCATCAGTAAATTTATCAGGTGTATCATCAAAGACCACTTCGCCATCTTTTAAGGCTATAATTCTCGTTGCAAATTGTTTCGCTAATACGACATCATGTACATTTATTATTGTTAATAATTCGTATTCACGGTGGATGGATTGTAGCAATGAAAAAATTCGATTAGCTGTGCCAGGATCTAGGCTTGCAACAGGCTCATCTCCTAAAAACACTTTTGGATTTTGTAACAGTGCTCGAGCGATTGCAACCCGTTGTTTCTGTCCACCACTTAAAGCTTCTACGCGCTTGTTTTTATGGGAAGTTAAATCCACATTAGCTATCATTTTATTTGTAAGCTCTTTCTCTTCTTTTGAGAACAAACCTAAAAGGTTTTTCCACGGTGAACGTTTTCCAAACATCCCTGTTAAAACATTTTGGTATACGCTAAGTCTCGGAATTAGATTGAAGTGTTGAAAAATCATCCCCATTTCTACCCGAACTTTTCGGAGTTTTCCCTCAGGTAGTTGAAAAATATTTTGCTCGTTCCAAAGCACAGAGCCTGATGTAGGACGTTGTAAACCATTTAAGCAGCGGATAAAGGTAGACTTTCCTGCGCCACTTTTCCCTAAAATACAAACAAATTCACCTTTTTCGAATGCTATATTCACATTTGTAAGGGCATGTTCCTTTGCTTTTGGATATTTTACATATAGATCATTTATTTGCAGCATTGGCATCACCTTAAATAACCCTTTCGCGAATTTTTCCACCAATAAAGTCAACGACAATCACTAGGACGATAATAGCTATAATATCACTAGCAACCGACTTATATTGGAACGTTTGGAAATGGTTAAAAAGTAACTGTCCAATTCCACCTGCTCCTATAAACCCTAAAATTAATGAGGTTCGAATTGCTACCTCAAAGCGGTAGAAAAAATGACTAAGAACATTAGGCCAAATTTGTGGAAGGATTGAAAATAATACCGCGACCCACCTTGTAGCTCCAACTGACTTCATTGCCTCTTGTGGGCCAGGTTCGGCAGATTCAATAAGTTCAGAAATTAGTTTTCCTAATACCCCAATATTATGTAGCATAATTGCCAATACAGCTGGAAAAGGTCCTAGGCCAAGTGAAACTACAAACATTAACCCAAAGACTATTTCTGGGATCGAACGAAGGCCACTGAGCATTGTTCGATTAAACCAACAAAAAATTGGATGACGACTAGTATTCCTGGCTGCCATAAAGCTTAACGGTATTGATACAATTAGGGCAATAAAAGTACCTAAGAACGCCATCGAAAGTGTTACAAAAGAAGCATTGATTAATCGTGGCATGATTGACCAATTCGGTGGAAAAAACTGATCGCGAATAAAAAAATACATATTAGGAATGTTCTTAAATTTTTCAAACTGAAATTGAGTAGCTTCCATACTATACCAAACAGCTACGAGTAGAATAAGTCCAATAAAAAAATACTTCGGTTTTAACCAAACCATTATTTGTTCTCCCTATTGTTTAGATTATCTATTAGGCGTAAGTGGTGATAATTTCACCGCTTTCTTTACGTTTGCTACCTTTTAAAGATTAATGAGTGAAAGAGGAACGCCTAAGCATTCCCCTTTAGTATAGCACTATTTTTTATTCTTACTTTGCGTCTAGATCGTCATCCATGCGACCATCAACAATAGCAGCATTTCGAATAGCAGCATAGTCTTCATTTGTTGCTGTTGTGAATGCTGTTGCACCAAATGCATTTAAAATATCTTCATCAGTAATGCTAATGAATGCGTCTTGCAATTCTTTAATGGTTGCAGCGTCCATATTAGGACGAACTGCCCAAGGATATTGGAAGATTCTTTCTGATTTCCAAATGATTTTATAGTCATCTTCATTTATAGCACCTGAACGAATTCTCGCTTCAAAGATGGCGCTGTCAATTGCACCAACATGTACACTACCATTTAACACAGATTGAGCTGTAATATCATGGCTACCTGTGTAAGTTACAGTGGCAAAATCATGATCATCTGCATCACGGAAAACGCCACGTTCTTTAAGTTCAACACCTGGAATTAAAGAACCAGAAGTTGAAGATGGGCTAGCAAATGCTAAATCAATATTTGCCTTATCTTCTAACAATTCATCTAGTGTACCCCACTTAGCATCGGCTTTCGTAATAAAATACGAATGGTAATATGGTTCGCCATTTACTAATTGTGTAATGATTGCTTGTGCTCCACTACGTTCGTGAGCAATAACATACGTTAATGGACCAAAATATGCCATATCGATATGTTCATAATTTAGTGCTTCTACAACACCATTGTAGGCAGGGTAGTGGTCAATTTTTACAGAACGACCAAGTTTTTCTTCTAACTCATCTTGAAGCTTATTTATGGCAGTTTCCATTTCACCTTCAGACTGTGAAGGAATTAACCCGATTACTAATTCACCTTTTTCTGTGGTTTCAGAAATCTCTGTTTCATTTGAGGCTTCTTTCCCCTCTGTTTCTTTGCTTTCTTCAGTATTGCCACCACAAGCTGTTATTACTAGAATAAGAGCAAAAAATATCAAAAATAACACTTTTTTCATTACTTTTTCCACCTCGATAATTTATAGTAATTCGTCTAATAACAAATTATTATAAAGATAACATGAATGGCTTAAAGATGCCACAATTTTATTTTTCGAAAATATTCATAGAATTTTCAGAAAGTCGAACTATGTCAAGGGTTGTCACAATGTACTGTGTAAGGTATCATTAAATAGGATGTTTATAGCTTTTAATACAAAAAAGTGCCAAAAATTAATCTTAAGAGAATTTTCGGAGCAACAAAAAAACTACGGAGGAGGTGCAAAAGTGAAACTAAAGTTAGTGTTATTAAATTTAAGTATCTTATTAGCGGTTATACTAATCACGGGTTGCGGCGGTATTACAAAAGAACAGGCCATTGAATCTGCAAAAGAAGCCTTTGAAACTGGCGTTGTAGCAGAACCCCAAGCACCAAATGAACAAACTGATATGTTTAGTTACTATCTTCCCTCCACCTTAAGTTTAGAAGAAGTTTCTGAAAATAATCTTATCTTAAGTAAAGGAAATCAGTTGTATTTAGTATTTTCTAACCCGGCAGAAACAAAAACGAGCCAAGTCAATTACGAACAAGATAAAGTATTAGAAGAAAACACGCTTCTACTTGAAACACTCGAAGTTGATGGGGCGTTCAGTTATATTATTGTTTCTCCTTTTGAAGAAGACGAATATAAAGTGATTGTCGGAATTGGTGGAGAAAAAGGGACAACCATCACAGATTTGGAGAATCTAAAAGATAGTGTCGATACTATGTTAGAGATTATTAAATCAATTAACTATTAGTTAGTTTAAAGAGAGGCTTATCTTAAGTTGCGATGGGGAATTACTTAAGAAGTCTCTTTTTTGTACCATTTTCGAAGTTTTTGTGAAATGTATCACAAACTGGTCTACTACTAATTTAAAAAATGTATACTTAGCTAGAAATAATTACATCAAATTGGATTGGCGGTGGAAGAATGATTTGGGTACAGTTTATTATTATTTTAGTTTGTATTTTAGTAGGTGCTAGGATTGGCGGAGTAGGTTTAGGGGTAATGGGTGGTGTTGGTTTAGCAATCTTAACTTTTGGTTTTCAATTGCAACCTACAGCCCCCCCAATCGATGTTATGTTAATGATTTTAGCAGTAATTACTGCCGCAGGAGCTTTACAAGCATCGGGTGGTTTAAACTTCTTAGTTTATTTAGCTGAAAAAATGCTTAGAAAAAATCCTAGTAGAATAACTTTTATGGCACCAATAACAACCTATATATTCACATTTTTTGCAGGAACAGGACATGTGGCGTATAGTCTGTTACCGGTAATATCTGAAGTAGCCCAGGAATCTAAGGTTAGACCTGAGCGACCACTGTCAATTGCCGTAATCGCATCGCAACAGGCAATTACCGCTAGTCCTATATCAGCAGCAACTGTGGCATTGCTAGCAATACTAGCACCTTTTAATATTACTTTATTACAAATTCTCTCAATTTCAATTCCAGCAACTTTTTTAGGTATTATGATTTCAGCATTTTTTATTAGTAAGAGAGGATATGAGTTAGAGGATGACCCTGAATATCAGCGCCGCTTACAAAATGGCTTAATGCCAATGAAACAAGAAAGAGATAAAGGAACCGTAACAAAACAATCAAAAATATCTGTAGCTCTGTTTCTATTCGGTGCTATCCTAGTTGTTCTTTTAGGTAGTTTTCCAGAATTACGGCCAACTTTTGAAGTGAATGGTGAGGTATCACAATTATCAATGCCCTTTGCCATTCAGATTATTATGTTAGCTGTCGCAGCAATCATCATTTTATTGTGTAAAGCTGATGTAGAAAAAATCGTAACTGGTAATGTTTTTAGAGCTGGTGTTGTAGCTGTTGTCGCCATTTTCGGGATTGCTTGGATGGGCGATACATTCTTCCAGGCGAACATCGGTGTTATACAGGAGCAAATTCAATTTGCAGTAACGAATGCTCCTTGGATATTTGCATTTGCATTATTTATACTATCTGTTCTTCTAAATTCTCAAGCAGCAACCGTTCGGGCTTTAGTACCGCTAGGTGTAACATTGGGGATATCTCCATTTTTCTTGATCGCAATGTTCCCTGCTGTAAATGGGTATTTCTTTATGCCGAATTATGGTCCATTACTTGCGGCGATAAATATGGATCGAACAGGAACAACAAAAATAGGGAAATATATTTTTAACCATAGTTTCATGACTCCTGGACTAATTACGACTGTTAGTTCATTAATTATTGGCTTTACTTTGGTTCTAATCTTTTACTAAATAAGTGAATTTCTTAATTACCTTAATAGCGAAAATAATGAATGATGAAATTCATTAAAATTTATGATGTGAAAATTTTCTAGAAAAAGTTCAAATTTCTAAAATGTTTTAAATCGTTAATTTAAGGCTCATTTCTTTTAGAACACAACTCAAAACCAACAAGCTGTAGGAAAACAGCCTAATAGAATTATCATAAACTTCGTGAAACCGACTAAGAATAAGCATATAGTGAGGAACGATAAAAAACTTTGCTTCTCCCAATTAAGTTGGAGTGAGCAGAGTTTTTTATTGCCTTTACATTTACCTTGTCAACTGTAAAGAAATTAAATAAGATGGAAAGGTAAATAATGAATAGATAAGATATTAGGTAGGTGTTGGTTTTGAAGGGATTTTTACATAAAAAAGGCGTTACGCTCTCTTTAAAGACGTACTTTATTACGTCACTTAGTTTTATGGCTTTAGGGTTATTTTCTTCGCTGATCATTGGATTAATTATTCGTACAGTTGGTCAACAGATAAAGTTTCTCGAATTTTTAGTCCCAATGGGACAATTGGCAATGGACTTGATGGGTCCTGCAATTGGTGTAGCAGTTGCCTATGGTTTAAAAGCACCAAGACTTGTCCTTTTTCCTGCGGTTGTTATTGGTGCAGCTGGAGCGGCATTAGGTGGTCCGGCAGGTGCATTCATTGCGACCCTATTTGCCACTGAGATAGGAAAGTTGGTCTCTAAAGAAACACGTTTAGATATTATTATCACTCCATTTGTAACGATTGCAACGGGCTACACAATTGCCAATACACTTGGCCAAATCATTGCCAGTGGAATTGATTATTTTGGAATGCTAATTATGTGGTCAGTGGAACGCCAACCTTTCGTAATGGGTATTCTAGTTGCATTACTAATGGGACTTGCCTTAACTGCACCCATTTCAAGTGCAGCAATTGCTTTCATGCTTGGTTTAGAAGGAATTGCAGCCGGTGCTGCGACAGTTGGATGTGCTGCCCAGATGATAGGGTTTGCGACAAGTAGCTATCGTGAAAATGGGTTTTCTGGATTTATCGCACTTGGAATAGGAACTTCAATGTTGCAAGTGGCAAATATAATAAGAAATCCAATCATCCTCATTCCTCCGACCGTGGCGGGAATGGTTTTAGCCCCATTTGCTACGATGATGTTTCAGATGGTCAATAATCCGGCAGGAGCAGGAATGGGGACGAGCGGTTTAGTAGGGCAGATAATGACATTTACAGTGATGGGGTTTTCAAGAGATGTCTTAATTGGTGTAGTGATGCTTCATTTTATTGGTCCTGCTGTCATAAGTTTACTTTTATCAGAAGGATTAAGGAAAGCTGGACTAATTAAATTTGGCGATATGAAAATTGAGCAATAAGTTTAGACAATTCCGTAGCTTTTGGGTAAACGTATTAGCGGCGGTAAGAAATACATTTAGGAGGAAATAAATTGAAATCAATCGAGTCAAAAGAAATGTTTTTACAGGAAATTGCTTCAGGGCTGTCTGTTGTTATGTTTTCAGCAAATTGGTGTCCAGATTGTGTTGTGATTAAGCCGGACCTACCAGAGATTGAAGAGCAATATTCAGATTTTATCTTTTATTATGCCGATCGTGATCAACTGATAGATCTTTGTGGCGAATTAGACATTTATGGAATTCCAAGCTTTATTACCTATCATGATGGGAAAGAAATTGATCGGTTTGTAAGTAAAGAGCGTAAATCAAAAGCAGAAATTGAAAGTTTTTTGTCGCAATCCTTACAAAAGGTATCTAAATAAACGTAATTATGGTGGTCATTTATGATGACTACCTTTTTTCTGTTAGCCTCTTTTCTAAAAGCTAATAGCAACAATCTTTTAGATAAGAACGGTTCTAAAACATTGTTGCTTTTTAACCTAAAATAAATGGAAAAATTACTTAGATGAAGGTATCGCCCAATAAATTGAGTAAGAAAAGAGCACTACTTACTAAATAAGTAGTGAAATCTTAGTATTTACTTAAGCAACAAACTTTGCAAAAACAACCTTCTGTTACGAAAGTAGGCGCAACATTAACATAAAGAAATTATGAAAAGTGAACACCCTAGGCTTAATTTTTTGAACAAAGTGTTTGTCATGGTAAAATAAAATAGCAAACAAAAAAGGAGGCTTGTTTAAGATGAAGCCATTGGAATTAAAAAGAGAATTAGAAAAGCGACTCCAACATCCAAATCGACGAATTTCATATGATAGAGATGAACAAAGACTAAGAATTGAAGACATTAACCTAAATAAGGGAGTTACCCTATCCGTTTCAAAATTAGCAGCTAAATGGGCTGAGAAGAAAGAACAGGCAATTGACGAGGCCGTTCATTATTTAGAGTCAGCGCTAGAAGCTATGGCTACGCCGGTTTCGCTAAAGGGAAATGAAAAAAACATTTTTCCTGTTATCCGTTCGACTTCATTTCCAACTCATTCTGGAGACGAAAAAGAATTAGTGTTTGATGAACACACAGCTGAAACAAGAGTATATTACGCAATTGACCGAGGTGTGACATTTACACTCCTCACAAGGGAAATGCTAGAAGAAGAACAACTAGAGCAGTCAAAAATAAAAGAAATGGCGCTCTTTAATATTCGTTCTTTAAAAACAGATGCAAAAATAGATGTAGTAGCCGGAAATACTTTTTACTTTATTAATCAAAATGATGGGTACGATGCAAGTAAAATTTTAAATGAGCAGTTACTAAAGCAGTATGCAACTGCTGCAGAAGGTGAGCTTGCCATAGCAGTACCTCACCAGGACGTTCTAATCATAGCTGATATAAAAAATGAAACAGGCTATGATGTCCTTGGTCAAATGGTGTTTTCGTTCTTCTCGAGTGGTAGAACTCCGATTACGGCATTACCATTCATTTATGAAAATGGAAAATTTGAGCCTGTATTTATCTTAGCTCAAAAAAAAACAAAAGAATAAGCAGTGAAAAAGGTGAGTGATCCTACTCACCTTTTCTGATTCATAAATATTGAAAGAAATCACACCCTAATCTAAAGGGAGGTGTAATGATGGAAAAAAACAAAGGTGGAAATGCCGATATGCCTAATTTTGATAAGTTGAATGATCGAATTATTGCTGAACCTGCAGATACTCCGTTTCTGGTCATGAAAACAAATCTAGATCCAAAAGATGTGACCGAAGATAATCCATATTATCGAAAAGGTCAAAAGAAAGACACTGAAACATTTAAGAACTATTTTGAACAGGAGTAATAACATCGAGTTTAGGAAGGCTGTTTTTCAAAAACTATTTTACTGAAAATTTGTTACTTTTAGATCGTAACCAAGCATTTGCTAGGTTACGACCTAAAAGGTAATGGGGACAAATTTTAGAAAGCGCGTTTTCGAAGGTTTGTTGCATTTAAATAACAGACTAGATATCAAGGTATCGTTGCATCTCATAAGGAGCTTGCAAACGCAATGATATTTAGTTATTGCATTGTTTTCCATAAGCAATAATGTATACGAAAAAGGCCTTTTCAAAAAAGGTTTTACTGGTATTTTCCAATTCTACTAGAACTAATTTTTAGGTACTATTTCACAATCTAAAGTTCTTCCTAGAAAAAACTAGTTGTTTTTTCCTTTTTTGCGTTATTATTAAACTAGCTTAAGGGATTTTTGAACTTGTGAATTAGATGGAAGAAAACATCGTGTAAAGCTTCAATTCAAAATTCTACTTCTACATCAATTCAAGAAAAGGTGATTATCATGTTTAAACAATTAAAAATAGCATATAAGAAAGTGCACTCTTTTTTATTTGGTCAAGAAATTGAACATTTACATACTCGTGATGAAGTAAAAAAATATTACGGCAGAATTAAAACGGAAACAGAAGCAGAGGCTAGGATGATACGTCAATATCCTAAGGAAGGAAAATTTCGCTTTCCGCTTATTGATGACGATAAAAGGTCAATACCTCCAAAAGAAAACAAATCAACTAAACAAACAAATCGTCAGCAGGTTCCAATCAAACAATCTACCAAACAACGAAATGTTCAGCAAAAAGTACAAGATGAACCACCTGTTGTTCCAATAAACGTTCAGGAACGAAAAAAGTTCCAGGGTGTCAATTTTAAAGCAAGGAATATTCCTTCTCCTGTATATGCTTTCGGCAAGCCGCCGGAGACTAACCATCAATCACCATCGACACTACAGGAAGAAGCTGAGACAGTTGTTAAGGAGTTACCTTATAATTCCTTAGAAAAAGCCGCTACAGTCGATCTAGCACCAATTAACCTTGGAAGTAATAATGAGTCGGTTGAAAACTTTGGGAGTGATCATGTTCTATTTAAAGAGGAACTTTTTCATGAAGGAATTTACTTCGAAACTATGAAAGTTGACCAAGAACAAGAGAATGAGCAGAATGTTTCTGACCTAGAGTTTTTTTCCTATTCACCCCAAGGTGAGGTAGAAACAGAATTAGTTGAAGAAGCCGAAGTTGATATTATTGATACTTCTGATGATATTGAACCAATCATTGAGGGAGAGCATAGCTGGGAGATAGCCCCTTTTCAAGAGGAAGTAGCTGCAACTGTTGAAGACCATGCTGAAGTCCCAGAACTAAAAGTTGAACCGGAAATAATTGAAGAAACCAAACAGCTTGAACAAATCACAAGTAAGTCGAATACAATAAACTATGAAACAAAAAATGTAGAGGAAGTGGCTCCTCGAAAAACGGTTGTGCCGTTTAATGTGTTGATGTTTCAGAAAGATCGCATTGCTCAAAAGAAACTGGCCACTAAAGAGCAAGTAAAAAGCTATCAGTTTCCTACCTTACAGTTATTGAATATCCCACCGAGACAGCCAGACAATAGCAATCAATGGCTTCAAGATAAGCGTGAAATCTTAGAGTTAACACTGGCCAATTTTAATGTCCAAGCAAAAGTTGTCGGTGTTACTAAAGGTCCAGCAGTTACCCGCTTTGAAATTCAGCCGGAACCTGGGGTAAAGGTAAGTAAGATTACAGGGTTAACAGACGATATTAAACTTAGTCTTGCAGCGAAGGATATTCGTATTGAGGCGCCAATTCCAGGAAAAAATGCAATTGGCATTGAAGTTCCTAATGATGTAAGTGACCCTGTTGTCATTAGAGAAATTTTACGAAGTAGTGAGTTTCAAAAAAATCCATCACCACTTACGGTTGCTCTTGGATTAGATATTGAAGGAAAGCCAATTGTTACAGATATTCAAAAGATGCCACATGGTTTGATAGCAGGGGCCACAGGGTCTGGAAAAAGTGTATGCATAAATTCAATTTTAATTAGTATTATGTTTAAAGCGACACCTGATGAAGTAAAGCTAATGCTAGTTGATCCAAAAATGGTTGAGCTTGCTCCATATAATGACATCCCCCATCTTGTGACTCCAGTAATTACTGATGCAAAACAAGCAACGGTTGCCTTGAAATGGGCAGTGGAGGAAATGGAACGTCGTTATGAGCTATTCGTCCAAAATGGAGTAAGAGATATTAAACGGTACAATGATGTTATGAAACCAGAGAACGACTCTGTACCTGCGATGCCGTATATTGTTATTGTTATTGATGAACTTGCCGATCTAATGATGGTATCGCCACAGGATGTTGAAGAAGCTATTTGTCGAATTGCTCAAAAAGCAAGAGCTTGTGGAATTCATTTGCTGTTAGCAACACAAAGACCATCAGTTGATGTTATTACAGGCCTAATAAAAGCCAATATCCCTTCCCGAATAGCCTTTTCTGTATCTTCACAAGCAGATTCAAGAACGATTATTGATTCAGGTGGTGCTGAAAGGTTGCTTGGAAAAGGCGATATGCTCTTATTTGAAAATGGATCTTCCAAGCCTGTTCGAGTCCAAGGGAACTTTGTGTCTGATGAGGAAATTGATCGAGTCATAGCCTTAGTAAAAGAACAACGAAAGCCAAATTATCTATTTGATAAAGAACACCTAATTAAAACTTATGAAGCAGTTGGTGATCAAGAAGACGACCTTTTTGAAGAAGCTTGCTATTATGTGTTAGAACAGGGAGGCGCCTCATCATCAAGTTTACAAAGGAAATTTCGTATCGGCTTCAACCGAGCAGCACGCCTTATCGATATGATGGAAGCAAGGGGAATTATTTCGGAGGCGATGGGCTCAAAACCAAGAAACATCCTCATCTCAGAAGAAGAGCTATCTGATAGAATGTAAACTAAGTACGAATGATGAGATATTCATCATTCAAAGTTGATTTGAAGATCTGATTTTACATTCTAGTTTATTATGTATAAAATAGAATTAAATAAGGTATGTCTACAAAAGTTATACCTTGTTTTCTTTAAAAGAGTTATATATGATTAATATGTTGGTGTTTTATTGGTAATAATTTAATAAGGGATGTAATGTAAGGAAGAAAAGCAAGTTTTACTTTAAGTTACAACGTAATATGAGTCTAGCTACACCATACTTTTAATTAAGGAGTGGTCACGATGCAAGAGATTCAATTATCAAGCTTAGTAAAAACTATTTCTCCTCAATGGCTTTCCTTATTGACGGATGATGAACTGAACATGCTCATCGTACTGAAGCATGGATTTGCCAATTTAAACGAATGTGATGTCAAAGAGATTATTGAAGCAGCAATACTAGAGCAACATAAAGGGGTTCTCTTTCATTAAGTGTCTTTACAGTGCCTGTGACAGGATGTGTTGTCCGTCACGGGCATTTCTAACGTATACATAATAAAATAAGATCTTATCTTCAAATAATAAGGGGTATTAGAATGAAAGAAATTAAACTAAAGTTAGAAGGAAAGTTAAAAAGATTAACCAATAAAACGTTTAAGTTTGATGAACGTATTAGTGAAGGTTGGTTTTCAGCCGTATATTTTCTGAAAACAAAAGAGATCGTTGAACGATTTAAAAAAGAGAATATTGTCACCATGCAATTTTTTCAAAAGACGGATGCGGTTCTATGTGGAACAGATGAGGTTATTGCGTTAATTCAAACATTTGCGAAAGATGCGGACAAGCTTGAAATATACTCTCTGAAAGACGGAGACAAAATTAAGCCATTTGAAACTGTCTTAACGATTACAGGACCGTATCAAAATTTTGGTTATTTAGAAGGCATTATTGATGGTATTTTAGCTAGACGGACTTCAGTGGCAACAAATGTCTACAATGTTGTTAAAGCTGCTAGTTTGTCTGGGGTAAAAAAGCCTGTGATCTTCATGGGGGATCGCGATGATCATTTTACTCAACAAGCCGGAGACGGTTATGCCGCATATATAGGCGGTTCGATAGCTCAGGCGACTCACGCAATGAATGAATGGTGGGGGAAAAAAGGTATGGGCACGATGCCACATGCTTTAATTCAATTGTTCGAGGGGGATGTCGTAGCTGCTACACACGCCTATAAAGAAACGTTTCCTGAAGATGATCTCATGGCGCTCGTAGATTATAACAATGATGTTATTACAGATTCCCTTAAGGTTGCAAGGGAATTTGGTAGCGAGTTGCAAGGGGTGCGTATTGATACATCGAGAACGATGGTCGATCAATACTTTTTTAGGAATCCTGATGTATTAGGGTCATTTGATCCCCGTGGTGTAAATCCAGAACTTATCTTTGCTCTTCGAAAAGCTTTAGATGAAGAAGGATTTCAACATGTGAAAATTATCGGATCTGGTGGGTTTGATGCAAAGAGGATTGAGGAATATGAAAAAAGAGGAGTTCCTGTAGATATTTATGGTGTTGGTAGTAACTTATTGAAAATTCACATTGGTTTTACTGGTGATAATGTGTTGTTAAATGGGAAGCACCAAGCAAAAACGGGCCGTAAATACAGACCTAATCCTCGTTTAGAAAAAATAGACTAAAATATAAAAAACGTACCGTTTCAATACTGAGACGGTGCGTTTTTTTGAAAGATAAGAAATTATTACCGTTTTTAGTACTTGATATCTAGCTCCAACGCTCAGTCCCTCGAGGTTAAATAACCTGCCAGTGAAAACGTACCCTCACTTTTTCTTAAGATTAAAAGCTAATAGCAACAATCTTTAGAAAGAGCGTTTCGTAAACATTGTTGCTTTATGGACAGTAATTCAATAAATAATCCATTTTTTGCGTTTAAAACCTTCAAATGTTAGAAAAGATGCCCCTAGACCTTGATATATCTTGTCATTACTAGCTATCATTAAAGCAACAAACTTTGAGAAAAAGACTTATCTAGAATTTTTTAAGAAGAATATAAGTTGGGAGAGAAAAAGATGTTTCCAAAATTAGAGACAGCTAGACTTATTTTGAGAGAAATTACTGAGTCAGATACAGAAGGAATTTTTAAATGCTTTTCTAACGATCTGGTTATTAAATACTATGGTCAGGATAGGCTGGAAAACGAGGCAGAGGCAACGGACTTTGTTAAATTTTTTGCGAAAAGTTATCAAGAAAAAAAGGGGATTAGGTGGGCAATTGTACGTAAGGATACGAATGAATTAATTGGTACTATTGGCTTTAATTCCTTATCATTAAAACATAAGCGGGCAGAGATTGGTTATGAACTGCACCCAAACCATTGGAGAAAAGGCTATGCAACAGAAGCAATAAAAAAAGTGCTTTCCTACGGCTTTCAAGAAATGGGACTTACACGAGTTGGTGCTGTCGTGTTTATTGAAAACACTGCATCAAATCGGTTATTACAAAGCTTAGGATTTGTAAGAGAAGGGGTGTTAAAACAATATATGTATCAAAATGGTGTCCCACACGACACAAATGTTTACGGGTACTTTAATGAACTTCGAGATTGATGTTTAAAGGTTTCATTATTAATTATTTACTTGAATTATTATTCATAATTATATATATTGATTTCAAGATTGTTTCCACATATTCGTAAAGAGGGTAGTTGAATGAGGCTTTTTAACCTAATCATTATTTTTCTATTAGCTTTGTCTTATCCTGAATATCTCAAAGATTATCATGATCAAAATTTAAGTATCGAAGCACAAGACCAAGATAATGATCTTTTTCTGCTTGGTTCTTCAAGTGATAACGAACACCATCATACTGGTTTTCGACAAAAAGATAACTATGCTAACACATTAGCTTTTCAGTTTGAGGAGAATTATCTATCATCTGCAATCTACTTGATCAAGAGGTTTGAGCTATTAATTGTAATTAAATATAATACATCTTTTTATACTGCTTCCTCTTAACCAATCTAGAGGAAGGGTGGGAGAAAGATGAACCATAATATTGAAGACAAAAAAGATTCTGAAGCAAAATTTTTTGTAAAAGAGTCATTAAATGGATTGCTAATTGGATTGCTCTTAATGATTTTTGTTTTTTTATTTGTGCATTTTGTTATCGGGATCAAAGCTTTTTCATAGGAACTGTTTCAAATGTTAGTTCTAACGTTCTTTACGCTCAAAAGCTTCACGCAAAGCGTGAAGAACCAATCATTCGCTTGGTTACGACCTAAAAGCAAATAGCAACAATCTTTTAGAAAAGAACGTATTAAATAGACTATCTATCAAATGAATAATTCTTAATGTGGTTGCCTTCGGGCGACCTTTTACTTTTCAAATACTTGAAAATAATAGATAATATACTGAAATACAATTTTATGAGGTAGAAAAAATGGAATTAATTGAAATATTAATAACCTTACCGATCTGGGTGGACATCGGCATTTCTTTGCTGATTTTAGTTTCTTTTTGCTATTAAGGAAGCTGTTTACGAAATATGTTTTTAAACTCATTTTAAGAATGGCCAAAAAGTCTCCAACAGCGTTTTTTACGACTATCTTTGTAGCTTTCGAAAAACCGTTAAGGTGGTTTTTTGTACTATTAGGTTTGTATTTAGCGATTATCAATCTCCCGTATGATCATGGGTATGAAGCACAGGTTATTCAAGTTTATCGCACGCTATTGATTGTCTTAATTACGTCAGGATTATATAACTTAGCTTCTTCAACGTCATTGTTATTTGAGAAATTCGGTGAAAAACTGCATGTCGAGGTTGATAAAATCCTAATTCCGATCTTTTCTAGAATTTTACGTTTTTTTATTGTTGCGATTAGTTTAAGTGTCATTGCTCAAGAGTGGAATTATGATATTAATGGATTTGTGGCTGGCCTTGGTCTGGGGGGGCTTGCTTTAGCATTTGCGGCTCAAGAAATGATTGAGGATTTCTTTGGTGGATTTATTATTATGACAGAAAAGCCTTTTACAATTGGTGATTGGATTAAGACAAAGGACGTTGAAGGGACAGTTGAAGAAATCAACTTTCGTAGTACGAGAATTCGTGCATTTCGTCAATCGATAGTAACTGTACCTAACTCTGCATTAGCAAATACAGCTATTTTAAACTGGACAAAGATGGGGAAACGACAAATTACGTTTCACATTGGGGTGGCATTAGGTACTACAAAAAATCAGCTGAAATCTTGTATTACCGAAATTGATCAGCTATTAAAAAGTCATCCTGAAATCCATCAAGAGACAATTTTTGTTCGTTTCGATGGATTTAACAAAAGTAGTCTAGATATTTTTTTATATTTCTTTACGAAAACAACTGACTGGGGCGAATACTTAGCAGTAAAAGAAGATATTAACTTAAAAATACTTGAGATCTTGCAAAAACAGGGCGTTTCAATTGCATTCCCATCTAGGAGTATTTACATTGAGAAAAACGCTAACAAGAAACCAGAAGCAATCGTAGAAAACTCGTAAAGCGGCTCTAGTGAGACCGCTTTTCTTCTATTTATTAGGGAAAGTGTCTCTATTAGTATGCTTGGATACTTGACTCAAAAAAGTTGGTAGCGAACAGCCATTTATTAACAAAAATTCACTAATTAATGTTAAAATTGATAGAAAAAAGTGAAAATTAGGTGGTAATGTTGACTGACGAACTCATGTTTAAGGTCTTTGGGCTATTTATTGTTGGTTTTACCTGGGGGATCATTACCCTGTATGAGGCGTTTCGGATTCAAAAACAAAAGGGAGTAGTTACTGAGTCAAGAATTGTGTTTATTACCTTGATCTTTATTTCCATTTTACAATTTCTGATGATGGAGCGTATGGATATTGATCCAATTCTTTGGTATGGGATGTTAGGTATAATTTTAATGATTGGCTTAGGACTTAGGGCTTATTTTGGTGGTAAAAAAGTGACAATTTATGAGACAACTAGCGAAGATGTTATTCCAATCCTAAAGAAAACATTAACAGATATGGAGATACCTTTTGAAGAAAAATCAGGCTTTCATAATGAAGAGACGGTATTTCACTTAGTAGAAGAACAGACAAAGATATCCGTAGAAGGTGGCATTCTTGGAGAAGAGAAGAAGGATTATCAACTAACGTTTAAAAAGGTGTGGCGATCGTATCGAATGGAGGAGCTTCAGTTGCACCTGATTGATGCCTATCGACAACAAAGGGAAGATAAGGTTTTTGGAAACAAATCATTCTAAATGTAACTCTTGGCCTTTTAATTATTGGTGGTTTAGGTTATTTCGCATGGAATACTAACATTATTTAAGGGAGATTTTACAGTAGTAACTTATTAGGTTGCTACTTTTTATTTTACATTTTATCTATTTTCTGCGACTTTTTCTTTTTCTTTTGCGTCTAAATAGAGAATTAATTAAGAAAGGAGAGGGAGCATTGTCTAAAAAGAAAAATGAGATCAGTGAATGGTATGTAGATCATAGTGAAGCTATTTTCAAATTTATCGTCATGATGATCCATGATTATCAAAAAGCAGAAGATTTAACACAGGAAACATTTATTAAGGCGTATAAGTTTTATGACTCCTTTCAACACAATTCTAGTCCAAAAACATGGCTTTTTCGAATTGCACATAATGTGACTGTTGACTATTTGCGAAAAAATAAACCGCTATTTTTCATTAAAAATTTATTTTTAACTATAGACGTCTCACCCTTACCTGAAGAGGTAGTTGAAATAAAAGAAGGCGTGAAAGAGATCTATAAACTCTTGCAATGCCTAAAATCTAGTTACCGTGAAGTTATTATTTTAAGAAAAATTAAGAGTTTTTCCATTAAAGAAACATCCGAAATTTTAGGCTGGTCTGAAAGTAAAGTTAAGTCGACATTGGCAAGAGCATTAGTAGAGTTTGAGGAAGTATTGCTGAAGGAGGGCTATGATTATGAGAAAAAAATGGGATGACCGTGGTTTTAATGAGTTGGATCAAACGATCTGGAGGCAAGAAAGAAAACAAAAAGGTCACCAAAAGCTGTTGGTGGAAATTGATAAAATGGAGAAAAGAACAGGATATAAACATATTTTTGTCTATGCAACCAGTCTGACGCTGTTTCTGATCGTCATTTTTGTTGGGTTTCAGTTCTTTATGAATGATGAACAAAGTCCTGCTGTTAGTTTGGAAGAGGAATTAGATAGTATTGAGGATAATGAGCCAGAAATTGTTCTTGAAGGTAAAGAAAAATTAAAATATTTCGGAACTATTGATGATGAAGAACACATGTTGTGGGCTATGACGGATCAAAATGTTATGTATTTTCTTCCAATGACTGGGAAATCAGATATTGATTTAATTCAACGCATAAACTTTCAGTATGAAGATTTAAATGGTTCTCTAGCACTTCAAACTGGGTTAAGACACGCTAGATCCGATATTCCCTTAAAGTCATATGAAATAAAGAATGGGCATTTACACTTATATTTTCAAAAAGAAGATTTAATGAATTTAAGAGGTTCAACAGGTTCTAGCATGGGATTTTTCACCATTCGTACGTTTGCCTCAAATTTTCGTGATCAAGTAACGCATTTTACAGCTTATGGGGATGGTGAGCCATTTTATCACGAGGGTGAAGGCTTTGGGATCATTGATGTACCGCTAAATACTAATATTGTGTATCTTCCTGTTCATTTAGAGAAAGGTATTTTTCTTCGACAATATTATCCTTCAATTGATACTATTGAAGAGGCCCTTGCTGAGTTCTTTAGTTATCATGAGCCTCTGATGACAGAATCAGCAATTGATTTATCGATAATTTCTTTAGAAAGTGTTGAGGAAAGCGGAGATAAAACGGTGATCCGTTTAATAGGTGATTTAGAAGATGCCTATGAAAAAAACCACATGGATAAAGAAAGTTTAAAGAATTTAATCATTCATGGGGTAGGAGCAAATCTTCGCGAAAAAACAGAACTGGAACAAGCAGAAATTTATTTAAATAAAGAATTATTGTTTAATGGAGTCCTAGATCATATTCGAATTAATAATTTTGATGAACTAGGACAACAACTATTAGAAACATCAATAGAAACGATGCTTACCACAAATGCAAATGCAATTCTTACTCACCTAGAAAATGAGTCCTGGGAATTGTTAATGAGGTCTGTTCATCCAGAAAAAGGCTTATTATTCTCACCATATGCCTATGTAGAGAAAGATAAGAATGTTACATTTACTAGGGAAGAGGTTGCAGCCTTTGCCACAAATGAAAATAAGTATGTATTTGGCCACCATTATGCTAAAGATGACTCTGTTTATGAAAATACACCAAAAGATTTTATTCGTTCGATCTTAATCAATTACGAGTATCTAAACAAGAAAGTATCATACAAGCTAACAACGTTTAATCAGACATATCAGCCAAGTGGCGGTATTATTAATAACCTTTCTAAAGCTTTTCCAGAGGGGAAATATGTTGAGTTTTTTGCTCCGCCACAAAGTGAAGAACAGGAACACCTTTGGCAAGCTCTGCGCTTTGTTTTTGAGGAAAGAGAGGATAAACGTTGGTATCTTGTTGCAATTGTAAGGGATGTTCATTCACCTTAATAGAAAAGGTAGCTACCTCGCTGTAGCTACCTTTTCTCATGAAGAATAAATTAGGACTAAATTACTTCTCATTTAATTACCCGAGGTTGGATAGAATAAAAAAGAACATTTTCCAATAGTAGATGAGTATGAGTATTAAGGCTGGTTTGCATTTTAACGTTTTTCTTGGTGATGAATTAGATTTTCTGTTATAATAATTCAGGATGTGTTCAAAAAAATAACATTTATACATATTAGGCATATACTTAATTGAGGTCGTAATACACGTTAAAAAAGCCAATATAATAACTACACGTTCCTAAAATGTTTGGATGCATAGCAACAATGAATAGGTTAATACAGAAGTGTGGAGGTCCAACGTATGACAGTCTACCATTTTATTGGAATTAAAGGGTCTGGAATGAGTGCCCTTGCTCAAGTGTTACATGATATGAAATTTAAGGTACAAGGTTCAGATATTGATAAAACCTTTTTTACCCAAAAACCCCTAGAAGAAAAGGGCATTGAAATATTTCCTTTTAACAGAGGGAATATTCAGGAAGGGCAAACTCTAATTGCCTCCCCTGCTTATAATGAGGAAAATGAAGAGATCTCCGAGGCTCTCGATAAATCAATGGATGTTCATAAATACCCATTGTTTTTAGGGCAATTTATTCAAAATTTTACTAGCGTAGCAGTAACCGGATCGCACGGGAAAACGTCAACCACTGGCCTTTTGTCTCACGTATTAGGAGCTGCAAAGCCTACATCTTTCCTGATCGGTGATGGTACGGGGAAGGGTGAAGAAAATAGTGAATATTTTGTATTCGAAGCTTGTGAATATCGTCGCCACTTTTTAAACTATAAGCCTGATTATGCGATTATGACAAATATCGACTTTGATCATCCTGATTATTTTTCGGATGTTAAAGATGTATTTTCAGCATTTCAAGAGATGGCAATGCAAGTGAAAAAAGCAATTATTGCATGTGGTGATGATGAGCACTTACAGAGCATTCAAGCGCAGGTTCCTGTTGTATTTTATGGATTGGACGATCATAATGATTTCCAAGGACAAAACATACAAGCAACAACTGAGGGTACTACGTTTGATGTTTTTGTTCGTAATACTTTTTACGGTTCATTTACAATCCCAGGATACGGTAACCACAATGTAAGAAATGCCTTAGCAGTAATTGCACTTTGTCATTATGAAGATGTACCGATCCAAATTATTGCAGATCAGCTGCGTTCATTTCAGGGCGTGAAACGTCGTTTTAGTGAGAAAATATTTGGTGAACAAGTATTAATTGATGATTACGCACATCATCCAACTGAAATTTCTGCAACGATAGAAGCGACTAAGCAAAAGTATCCACAACGTGAAGTTGTCGCTATTTTTCAACCACATACTTTTACAAGAACAAAGGCGTTTTTGGTTGAATTTGCTGAAAGTTTAAGTAAAGCAGATCAAGTGTATTTATGTGACATTTTTGCATCAGCTAGGGAAAATGGTGGTGCGTTAACAATTCAGGATCTGCAAAACTTAATCCCTAATGCAAAACTTATACAGGAAGATACAATCGACCAATTGAAACAACATGATTCAGGTGTATTGTTATTTATGGGTGCAGGTGACATTCAAAAATTCCAACAAGCATACGAAAATAAACGATAAAAGGATGACAATAGTCATCCTCTGGCTGTTGAGAAAGTCTCAACAGCTATTTTTATTTAATTCATTTTGATTGGTGTTTTCTAGTAAGACTGTTTTTTCTCAAAAACTTCACGCAAAGCGTGAAGAACCAACCCGTCTCTTGGTTACGACCTAAAAGCAAACATCTTTTTAACAGAAAGATAAAAATAAAAAAGTAGAATGTAAAATTACCTTCAGAAAGCTACGAAGCACTTCCCTAAGTAAATTCTACATTCTACATTTTACATTTTACATTCTACATTATTTTAAGTTTTCAGGATTTAGTCCCAGTAACTCATCAATGACAAATCGGCCGTCCTTACGGATGAGAACATCGTCAAAGTACATTTCGCCGCCACCGTATTCAGGACGTTGGATGTTAACGATATCCCAATGGATTGAAGAATGATTATCGTTAAACGCATCATCATAACATTGTCCAGGTGTAAAATGAAAACTACCGTCAATCTTCTCATCAAATAAGATATCCTTCATTGGATGTTGAATGTAAGGATTTACGCCGATTGCAAACTCACCAATATAACGTGCACCTTCATCGGTATCAAATATTTTATTCAATCTTTCCGTATCGTTAGCTGTAGCCTCAACTACTTTTCCATCTTTGAATGTAAGTTTAATGTTTTCAAATGTAAATCCTTGGTAAGGTGATGGTGTATTATAAGTAATTGTTCCATTTACTGAATTCTTGACAGGGGCTGTATATACTTCCCCATCAGGTATATTCATTTCTCCTGCACACTTAATTGCTGGAATATCTTTAATAGAAAATGTCAGATCAGTGCCTTCACCAGTAATCCGGACCTTATCTGTTTTGTTCATCAACTCAACTAATGTATCCATAGCTTTATCCATTTTTCCATAGTCTAAGTTACAGACATCAAAATAGAAGTTTTCAAACGCTTCTGTACTCATTCCTGCTAGTTGAGCCATTGACGCACTAGGATAGCGAAGCACTACCCACTTTGTTTTTGGAACGCGTATTTCTCTATGTACCTTTGTCCCAACAGTTTTTCCGTGTAAAGCCATCTTTTCAGAAGGAACATCTGATAATTCACTAATGTTATCTCCAGCACGAAGTCCGATATAGGCATCCATTTTTTTCATGACTGTTGCTTCAAACTCAGCAATAAGATTCATTTGGTCTTCATTTGCATTTAGTAACAAAGCACGGTCTACCTCATGATCCTTAAGTGAAACAAAGGGATTACCACCAGCTTTGTAGGCTTCATCAACAAGGGCTTTTACAAGCTCTTTTTGGAGTCCGAAATTCTCAATTAATACATTCTCACCTTTTTGTAGCCTAACTGAGTAATTAATTAAATTTCTAGCTAGTATTTGAATTCTTGGGTCTCTCATAAAAAATCCTCCTAATGAATAATTCATATATAAAAATAGTTTAACCTTAACTACAGGCTTACGTCTATTTTAAGTAAATTTTATTCTCAATAATATTTAAAGGATATGTAGATACTTTGTAGAATAGTTAAAGAAATGCTAAAATAAAAGGGAAATTAAGGGTTTAAAACTTTGGTAGTAAAACTTTTAATAGGTTTCATAATTTTAGGACAAGGGTATAAAGTTATATCAGTTACCAAGGAGGTGACAAAATGGAGATCATCTTATATTTAAGCATCGCGCTAGTAGCGGTAGCTTTTAGTGTACTAGTTATTTATGTTGCAAAAACTTTAACTGCCGTACAAAAAACCTTACTTAATGTTGCTAACACTATGGAAGGCTTAAATAAACAAATGGACGGACTTACAAGAGAAACAACTGAACTATTACATAAAACGAATCAATTAGCTGAAGATATTCAGGAAAAATCCAAATCCTTAAATACGGTGTTTGATTCCGTTAAGGAGCTGGGTGGTTCATTAAGTGGACTAAATCGATCAATCCGTAAAGTATCTGATACGGTTGCAAAAACAACGGACCAACAAAGCGAGAATATTGCTCAAACTGTACAATGGGGTAATGTCCTTATTGATTTGTATTCAAAGTGGAAAGCTAAAAAGGAAGCAGAGCAAAAAAAGACAGACCTCAATTGTTAAGTGAAAGTATAGGCAATCTACAATTGTACTAACACCATTTGCCTATTTTTGAATAAACATTAATGTAGATAAGGGAGGAAGAGAATAATGAGTAATGATAACAACATGAATACAAAAGATTTTTTAATTGGCGCTTTAGTTGGAGGGTTAGTAGGTGCTGCCTCTGCTTTACTATTAGCACCTAAATCAGGCAAAGAGTTAAGAGAAGATTTAAACAATCAAGCTCTTACAGCCAAAGAAAAGACTTCAGGATTTACACAAACAGCCTTAGAAAAAGGTAGTCAATATGCACATATTGCAAAAGAGAAGTCAACAACTATTGCAAAAACTGTTTCTGAGCAATCTTCACAATTAGTAGATCGAGTAAAAGAATTAACTGACAGTGTAAGAAGAGATGTAGAGGAGTTAAGCCAATCGGCAGACGATCTTACAGCGAATTTTGAGGAAGCAGGTATTGAAATCGCTAATACTGTAAAAGCTGAAGTAGCAGAACTTCATGAGGAAATTCTACAAGATGAAAAGGTTAGCGAAGAAGAAGTAGCTCCTACAAGAGCTTAGTTTAAACCGTAGAGTTTTAGAAAATAAAGGCTAGCCCTATAAAGGGAAGCCTTTATTTTATGTAAAGACTCTAAACAGTGTGGCTTTATGAACAACAGTTCAATAAATTCTGCGTTAACAACCTTCTAATGAAGATTGTTGCTATTAGCTTTTAGGTCGTAACCAAGCAAATGCTTGGTTACGACCTAAAAGCAACAAAGTTTACGAAAACAGCTTATGTAAAAAATTCATCAATAAGGAGTATAGTTATGGCACTTGAAAAATTAACAGTAATCGATGAATTAGTTAAGGTAATCGAAGAAAAGGACAAGGTGCTCTTTTTAAAGAACAGTACAACTTGCCCAATTAGTCATGAAGCATTTCGACAGTATGAGAAATTCGCAAATGAGATGGAAGAGAACATGTATTATCTGAACGTTCAAGAAGCTAGATCATTTTCTAATGAGATCGCTGAAAGATTTAATGTAAAACACGAAAGTCCCCAAGTACTGCTCTTTAAAAATGGTGAAGTAACTTGGCATGCTTCCCATTGGGAGATCACTACGAAAAAGCTCAAGGAGCAGTACTGAGTTATTTTTATGATGTATCGCTTTCTGAAAACAAATACATGTAATCCCTCAAAACTCAATTACGGAAAAAGTAAAAGCTAGGATACCATCCTAGCTTTTTACTTTTTCCACCCACTTTATTTCCAAATGATCGCCTGTATGAATAGGGGTCGAAAAAGTGGCATTCGTCTCGTTTTGCAATATTTTAATTGTTTTATTTTCTTGGGCAGTAAAATTATAATCAATAAAGCGAAAAATATCTTGAAAAATAAAAGGATGTTTTTGCTTCATAGTTACTGTTAGAGTGTCTCCAGAGTGAATAGGGCTTTGTAAATTTAATTGCTCAACTCCTCGTTTAACTTCTACTAAGGGTCTAGAAATTAACACTGGCATTCCATTAAAGTTTACAGTAATAGATTGAACGAATGGTATTTCTTCTTGGGTGAGTAGGTTCTGAACTGTAAATGGTTGTTGGAGAGAACTATTGATGACAATAGTATCTCCACTTTTTACTGCAGAAGATGCCTTTGCCTTCATTCCATTCTTATAAATAACACTTTCGTCTACAATGGAGACAGTTTTCCCATTTAATTTTACAACAAGCGGCTTAATATAGTGTATAAGATCGTATAGCTCTAATCCAGCTAACACACTCTCAATAGTGTCTGAAGTTTCAAGGAAAAGCTCATCTCGGTCTAGAATTGAATCTGATAATGAACCTTCTTGCCGTTTTTTATTACCGAAGCTGGAAGACTATAATTTCGCCCATTAATTATGATTGTTTTACTAGGTAAGGAATCGAAGACATCCCCAACTATAGCTTCAGCATTCTTTCCATCGGCGCCAATTTGAACAAATATTGTATCGCCGTTTCTAACTGGCATATCTAATGAACAGGATTGTCCATTTTTTTCGAGTCTTGGTGCTTTCCCGTGTTCACCAGGGATAGTGATTAATCGGTTATTCACTTTTACCATGATCGCTAAACCTGGCTTTCCATAGAGTTTTGATATTTCAATTCCAGCTGCTAGTAATCCGTCCCCAACCGTTAATTGTTTAATATCAAAGAGGCGAATGGTTTGATCATTTACTTTGACACTTAGATATTCAACTGGGCTTTCTTTGGCCGCTATAGCTATTCCAATGGGTGTTACAAGTTCTGGTCCAGCTTTAACGTTTTCAGTGAGTTTTAGTGACTTAATAGCGTCGATTCCACGAATAGCAACCCGGTTTTCTGGTAGTTGCAAACATTTCGCAAGGACTTTTGCTAAGTTGGGCGTCATTGACCCACCACCAACTAACATCACTGCTTTAGGTGGTTTTTTATTAAGATTTAGGATCTCTGTTGTAATACTTTTCGCGAGATTTTCAATAGCAGGTAAAATTAATTCTATGACTTCCTGGCTTTTATAAACAGTTTCAAAGCCTAGGATGTCTTTAATTACGACTTCATCGTTTGTGTATAGCTGTCTTTTTACAATTTCTGCTTCGGGAAAATCGAGTAAAAAATGATCGCTAATCGCTTCGGTAATTTCATCTCCAGCAACCGGGACCATTCCGTAAGCTGTTATCGTTCCCGAATCGGTGATCGCAATATCAGACGTTCCTGCGCCTATATCAACAAGAGCTACGTTTAAGCGCCGCATTGTTGGAGGAATTAAGACATTAATAGCTGCTATTGGCTCTAAAGTTAAGGCTTCAAGCTCTAGGCCAGCTCGGTTCAAGGCGGCTAGTAAAGAATCCACAACAACTTTCGGTAAGAATGTCGCAATAACCTCAACTGCTGCAACATAACCACTTTGATCAACAAGACTACCAATCTCTTCACCATCGAGTTGATAAGATAGAACCGAATAACCTACGCAAAAGTAATTAATACTGTCATGCCCTTCATATTCTAAGGCAATTTCATATTGTGCTTTTGTACAGCGCTTAGCTCTAAGTGTAAAATGTCTTGGTGTTCGAAGATCGGCTTTTTGTAATATCGACTTCAACTTTTGCCCGTTTTGTTTTTAATGAGCGTCCTGCAGCAGCAACACAAACTTTATGTAAAGACCCATGTTTTTCTTCTAATTTTTGTTTAATCGAAGATATGACTTTAGTGACAGCAATAACATTATGAATTTGACCATCAACCATTGAGCGCTCGTCATGTTCTTGAATGACCATATCGAGTATTTCGTAGTTTGTCTCATTGTTTTTTAAAAGAAGACCTACGACTGAGCGCGTTCCAATATCTAGTCCAAAAATCGGTGGTTGCTCCATTTGAACACCTTCTTTATCGGATGAAATTTATTTTAAGTAGGAATATATAATAAAAAGTCATAATTTTCAGCAACTATTTCACTTTAACACTTAAAAGCGTTTAATTATTAAAGAAAAAAGTCGTGACAAGTTTTGTATAATCGTTTATAATAATCCCTAACTTATAAGAAATGTATCATATTTTTATAAACATTTAAATAACTAAACGAGGAGTGGAGTAAGAATGGGTAACGAACAGTTAGAAGAGCTGAGAGGTAAATTAGACGAGGTAAACCTTAAGTTATTAGATACTATTAATGAAAGAGCAAAATTAGTTCAGGAAATTGGGAAAGTGAAAAGTAGCCAAGGGGTTAATCGCTTCGATCCTGTTCGTGAACGCAAAATGTTAGACTTGATTGCTGTAAACAATGAAGGTCCATTTGAAACGGCTACATTACAGCATTTATTCAAGCAAATTTTTAAAGCAAGCTTAGAGCTTCAAGAAGACGATAATCGTAAAGCTCTTTTAGTTTCCAGAAAAAAGCATCCTGAAGATACTATCGTTAATATTAAAGGCGAAACAATTGGAGATGGCAAGCAACGTTTAATTTGTGGCCCATGCTCAGTAGAGAGTTATGAGCAAGTTGCAAGTGTTGCTAAAGTATTAAAAGAACAAGGTCTCAAACTTTTACGTGGTGGTGCGTTCAAACCAAGAACCTCTCCATATGACTTCCAAGGTCTTGGACTTGAAGGTCTTCAAATTCTTAAGCGTGTAGCAGATGAATACGATATGGCTGTTATAAGTGAAATTGTTGATCCTAAAGATATTGAGGCAGCAGTTGAATATATTGATGTTATTCAAATTGGAGCCAGAAATATGCAGAACTTTGAATTGTTAAAAGCAGCAGGGTCAGTCAATAAACCGGTACTATTAAAACGTGGCTTATCAGCAACAATTGAAGAGTTCATTAATGCAGCAGAATATATTATTTCTAAAGGGAACGGAAACATTATTCTGTGTGAGCGTGGAATTCGTACTTATGAAAAAGCTACGCGTAACACACTAGATATTTCTGCTGTTCCAATTTTAAAGCAAGAGACACACTTACCGGTTGTCGTTGATGTAACACACTCTACTGGACGCCGTGATTTGCTTCTACCTACTGCAAAAGCTGCATTAGCGATTGGCGCAGATGCGGTAATGGCAGAAGTTCATCCAGATCCTGCAGTGGCCCTATCCGATTCAGCGCAACAAATGGATTTTGCTCAATTTGACAAATTTATTGGCGATTTACGCGAATCAGGGCTCTACAAACTTTAAGATTTAGAAACCTTCTACATTCAATGTGGGAGGTTTCTTAGTTTTGACTGTAGAGGTTTAAGTTGTTTTTCATTGCTTCTAAGCATTATTTTCATTAACTCAACACTCAACACTCAATCACTCAAAACTATAAAGTATAGTTCCCCAGATGTGGAGATATCCTAACAAAAAATGGGTTAGGAGTTGAAGTGATGAAGGGAAGTTATTTAACGTTTATTCTAATAGTATTGGCCTGCAGTGGCTGTAATGGGGGCAATTTTCAAGGTCAAATGGATACTCCTCTAGAATACTCTCAGTTTACAGAACCAGTTGTAAATGAGTATGAATATAAGCAACTTATTGGTTTCTTATACGAAGCAGAACTTATGATGCGAAAGCCTATTGAAGAGGCAACAATGAATGCTGATGGAATAAAGTATTCTCAGCACCAATTCAAACGAAAATGATTTGTTTAATTACTATCAAACATACTTATCAAATGAGCTAGCAGAGACAATGTCTAGAAAAGTAAGTGATTTAAGTATAAGTGAAGATTATCAATATTTAGCTTTATCAAATGATGATATTGAGTGGTTTAGTATATACGATGCAGATCCTAATTCTATTAAGGTCATTCAGCATACAACTGTTCAAAGTGTCGTTGAAATGGATTTAAAAGAAAATCCTAATACTCGAATCCAATACACGATTATGAAAAATAGGTTAGGAGAAAATCCTAAAATCGTTCAAAAAACAGTTCTTTATAATTAGTTTCAGTTTTTTGAGATGGCGCAAAAGAAATATCCTTTGATTAAAATTAGTGTACAATAACTTATAAGGCTATTTAGGAGAAAAAAATCGACAAAACTGTGTAGAATAGTTTAAATATATTAGGTTTTTGTCGATATAAGAATCGAAAGTAATTGAAGACCTCCTAAATGTGTCGTATGATAGGATTAAAATCACGAAAAAATGAAAACCATTTTATGGAAATTATAGAGGAGGCTTTATGTAAAGTGAATACAACGATATATGATGTAGCAAGAGAAGCAGGAGTGTCAATGGCAACAGTTTCACGTGTAGTAAATGGAAACCCAAATGTCAAACCGACAACAAGGAAAAAGGTACTAGAAGCAATTGAAAGATTAGGTTATCGTCCGAATGCAGTAGCTCGTGGTTTGGCAAGCAAACGAACAACAACTGTCGGAGTTATCATACCTGATATTTCAAGTATCTTCTTTGCAGAATTGGCGAGAGGAATTGAAGATATTGCAACTATGTATAAATATAACATTATCCTGTGTAATTCTGATCAAAATAAAGAAAAAGAAATCCACCTCATTAATACGTTGTTAGAGAAACAAGTGGATGGAATTGTTTTCATGGGTGGGCAAATAACAGATGATCATGTAGAAGAGTTTAAGCGTTCGCCTGTACCAATTGTTTTGTCAGCAACAATTGATCAGAAAAAAGAATTTCCATCGGTTAATATTAACTATGAACAAGCTGCGTACGATGCAGTCAAATTCTTAATAGATAATGGCCATACTAAGATCGGAATGCTAACGGGTTCGTTGGAAGACCCAGTAAATGGTTATCAAAAATATGCTGGGTTTAGAAAAGCACTTGAAGATGCAAATATTACTTTTAATGAAGATTATGTGGTTGTAGGTGACTATACATACGATTCAGGAATCGAGGCAATGGAAAAATTCCTTGAATTGAGTGAGCGTCCAACAGCAATATTTGCAGGAACAGATGAAATGGCATTAGGAATTATTCATGGCGCACAGGACAAGGGATTAAATGTACCTGAAGACATAGAAGTAATTGGATTTGATAACACACGATTAGCTGCAATGGTTCGCCCAACGCTAACATCAGTGGTTCAACCGATGTATGATATTGGAGCTGTTTCAATGCGTTTACTAACAAAGTATATGAACAAAGAAGAAGTATCAGACGAAGTGGTCTTGCTACCACATCGAATTGAGTTTAGAAATTCTACAAAATAAATAAAAAGAGAAGCTATGCATCGCAGTTAGGGAGAGGGTTATGAAAAGATTTGATTTGTTGACACCAATTGGGATATTTTTAGGTTTAACGATGGTTTTGTTTGCTATTTACAGTAGTAGTAAAAGCTTAGATGGTGTAATCTATTTTATCCAGGCAGCATCAGTCTTTGTTGTATTTGGTGGTTTAATAGCAGCGCTGTTAATTAACTTCACATTACCAGAGATTAAACTAGTCCCTAAAGTTTTTAAGGAAGCATTTCGTGAAGATCGTCAAAATCTACCGACTTTAATAAATACATTTGTGGAGCTTTCAACTAAGGCTAGAAGAGAAGGGTTATTAGCGCTTGAATCTACTTTAGATGAAGTTGATGATCCATTTATTAAAAAAGGCGTTTTGCTTGCCGTAGATGGAATTGAACCCGATATTATTAAAGACATTATGATGGCAGAAGTAGTCGCCATGGAAGAACGACATCGTAAGGGACGAGCTATTATTGAAAAGTGTGGAGAATATGCTCCCGCTTGGGGGATGATTGGTACCCTTGTAGGATTAGTGTTAATGTTACAAAATTTAAATGACCCAGCTACTTTAGGTCCAAATATGGCGATTGCTTTGTTGACTACTCTATATGGGTCTTTACTTGCTAACTTGGTTTTTATTCCTATGGCTAGTAAACTAGCAAATAAGACTGAAGAAGAAGTATTCGTGAAACAAATTATCGTCGAAGGTGTTATTGGTGTTCAATCTGGTCAAAATCCAAAAATCTTAGAAGAAAAACTTAGTGCCTTCCTACCTGAAAATGGCAAGAAAAATATTGAAATAGAAGGAGAAGGAGTAGTAGTTGATGGAGCGTAGAAGACAACCTAAACAAGAGAAGGGTGCTCCAAAATGGATGGTAACTTTTTCAGATCTAATGACTCTTATCCTAGTATTCTTTATTCTTCTATTCTCTATGTCAGTAGTAGATGCAACAAAATTTCGAGCTGTAGCGGATTCGTTTCAAAATAGGGCTATTTTTGATTTTTATCCTTCAATAATCCCATTTGATAGCTTAAATGAAGACAATGATGTTAAGGAAAAAACGAAGGATAATGTTCATGACCCGTTAAGAGATGTTAACAATCAAGAAAAAGACAGTAATCAAGAACTAGATCGACTTCTACAGGAAGTCCAAGAGTTTTTAGTCGAGAATCAGTTGCATGATGTGATTTCAGCTTTTAGAGATGATCGTGGCGTTGTGCTTGTCTTACAGGAACGAACACTATTTGAATCAGGAGAAGCCCAGATACTAGATGGTGCAAAACCATTTTTAATAAAAGTGGGGACCTTATTGGAACACATTCCTAATCTAGTAAAAGTCGAAGGTCATACTGACAGTCGTCCAATTAGTACCTTTCGTTATCCTTCAAACTGGGAGTTATCTGGCGCTCGCGCTAGTAGTGTTATACGTTTCCTTATTGATGAAAATAAGATCGAACCTTACCGTTTCCTTGCAGTAGGATATGGAGATACAAGACCTATAGTTCCTAATACAACATCTGAAAACCTTCAAAAAAATAGACGTGTCGTAATCGTTATTACTGACCCTAATAACCCGCAAAGTGATCTTTAGTAAATTCTCTTTTTTCCTTCCTTAGTAAATAGGTAGAAAAGGTACTTTCGACTAAAACATCTATGACGATACCAGCCTTACTTTAAAAACCTGGGAAATCCTTCCTAGGTTTTCTTTTATATAATAAAACTGTACAATAATAAAGAATGTAAAATGTGAAATTGAGGATTATGTTAGTAAAGGCTATGAAGCATACACATACTTCAGTAATTCTACACTCTATATTCTGAACTTTACATTGATTTTGAAAGGATGTAGTAAATGATAATCGGAATTATTGGTGCAATGGATGAGGAAATTAAATTATTGAAGGAAAATATAGAGATTGAGGAAGAGGTTGTTAAAGCAACTATCACGTTTTATGTAGGGACACTTCATGGGAAAGAAGTGGTTATTTGTAAGTCAGGTGTCGGTAAAGTTAATGCGGCTATTACAACACAACTTCTGGTCGACCATTTTTCTGTTTCTAAACTAATATTCACTGGAGTAGCAGGGGCGGTTGATCCAAATTTAAATATTGGTGATATCGTCATATCCACTAGTGCAATTCAACATGATTTAGATGCATCCGCCCTAGGATTTAAAAAAGGAGAAGTACCCATGTTTGCTTACTCCTCTGACTTTCCTGCAGATGAGTCTTTAATCAACCTTGCAAAAGATGCGGCAAAAGCTCTTGAAGGTGTGAATGTAATAAAAGGGAGAATATTGAGTGGCGACCAATTTATTGCTGATCACCAAAAGGTAGCAGAGTTAGGTGAGCTTTTTGAGGGGAAATGTGTTGAGATGGAAGGGGCTTCTGTTGCACATGTAGCAATGCTTAATAATATTCCTTTTGTCGTTATTCGTTCGATGTCAGATAAAGCAAATGGAGAAGCCAACGTCAATTTTGCAGAATTTACAAAACTTGCTTCAGAAAGATCCTTCTCAATTGTAAACTCAATGGTTGATAAAATGTAATTCATAGTTCATAGGAAAAAGCATCGGGATTGAATCCGATGCTTTTCTATTTAAAACTCACTTGTCATTACTAGCTAGTATAAAAACAACAATCTTTGAGAAAACAGCGTTAACAATATTTATTTCCAAGAAGGTCGGATCAATAAACTTAAAAATAAAAATGTTCAGATAATAAAATTTGCAAACGATCAATACAAATAACTATCCCAGTTGCTCCTTTCTTTTTTCTTTTTCATTTCTTAGGTGAGAAAGGGCTTTTTCAACAGTTAGGGCATTTTTTTCAGCAATTTCTTTATGACGTGGGATTTCAGGATAAATTGGTAAAATGTCTTCCCAGGTAGTTGGCAACTGAACTGGAGCTTTTTTTTGCCACTTTGTGTACCATTCTTTAGGAAGGGTGCCTCTAGCACTAGGGTTGTCAGTCATTTCAAGCCAAAGCATTGCCCACGCTCTTGGCACTACTCGCCAAATATCGTAGCCACCGCCACCAACAGCAATCCATTTGCCACCACAAAATTCATGGGCAATTTCATGCGCTAACTTTGGAATTTCGCGATAGATTTCGATGGTTGAACAAAGGTGAGTAAGTGGATCATAGTAGTGAGAATCGGCTCCGTTTTGAGTAATGATAACATCAGGTTTGAAAAACTCAGCTACTTCTCTGAGCGATGTTCTATAGGCATGAAGCCAGGATTCATCTTCTGTAAACGCATCCACAGGAATGTTAACGGAATACCCGTAGCCCTTGCCACTACCACGCTCATTAATGTTACCGGTTCCCGGGAATAAAAAACGCCCTGTTTCATGAATGGATAAGGTGCAAACATCATTATCATCATAAAAAGCCCACTGAACACCATCTCCATGATGTGCATCAGTATCAACATATAACACTCTTGCATGGTAATTTTTGCGCATATATTCAATAGCGATAGAGCTATCATTGTAAATACAAAAACCGGAAGCTCGGCCCTTGAATCCATGATGCAGCCCACCACTTAAATTACATGCATGCAAGTATTTTCCTTGCATTACTAAGTCAACGGCAGTTAGTGTGCCACCTACTAGAAGTGCTGCTGCTTCGTGCATATTAGGAAACATTGGAGTATCATCTGTTCCTATACCGTAGTTTGTAGCAATGGATGGATGTAATTCGCCCATACCGGCAAGCTTAACAGCATTGACATAATCCTTATCATGAATTAAAAATAATTCTTCATCGGTTGCCATTCTAGGTGCAATAATATCATTGTTTTGAATTGCACCACTATATTTTAAGAGGTCAAAAGTTAAGTCAAGACGTTTTTGATTAAAGGGGTGGTCACTACTAAATCGATAGGTTTGCTGCTCTTGCGAATAGATAAAAGCAGCATTTTTCATGGTGTCATTCCTGGTAGGTTTGGCCAAAGGACTTTGTAGCCATTTTTTTCAATATCAGCAATCACACCCCGTGGATCCATCGTTTGTAACCGAAAAACAAGGACTTTATTTTGTAAATCTTCACATGGATAAACTAACACACTAGTAATGTTAATATTGCGTTTTTTAATTATCGTTGCAATTTCAGCGAGCATGCCAGCAATATTTTCAACACGAACTTCAACTTGAGAACTTGGCTGATGGGCTCCCATTAATTGGACAAGTGTGTGTAAAATATCAGTTTCTGTTATGATTCCTACTAATTTATAGTTTACCTCGATGGGAAGACATCCAATATTATGTTCATAAAAAATAGACGAGACATCTTCTACAAAATCAAGAGGATGAGCAGTTATGACATCTGACACCATGATTTTTGAAACTGGATTTGCGAAGTATTCCAAGTGTTCCTCAGTATCAAAAACCGAGGGCCTAGCGTCACGAATATCTCGATCTGAGATAATTCCTACTAGTTCCTCTTTTTCGTTAACGACAGGTAAATGGCGAACTCGATTTTTGTCCATAAGTTCATGCGCTTCTTTAATCGAGGCTGTATCGAGTATTTTTATGACGTTTCGTTTCATTATTTGTTCCACAATCATTTCTATCACTCCCCTAAAATGAGAAATTAACTATTATGTAGATTATAGAATAGAAGCGGGAAGCACTTCGAAGCGAGACGAACAGACTCTACATTCTACATTGTAAACAGCTTAGTATTAAGTAAATATTAAGATTTGACTCCTTATTTAGTAAGTAGTGTTCTTTTCTTACTTAATTTTATTGGTTGATATCTTCATCTAAGGTATTTTTATTTATTATTTAAGTTAAAAAGCAACAAGTTTTTTTGTGCGACGAGTAACCGCAGGAGCAATGTTTTAGAAAAGAGCTTAGTACATAAACCGGTTTTGAAAACGAATACGATCGAATCGTTGAATGGACTCTTGATCAATTCGCTTTCCGATCCTTACCATTAAGCAATTTGCAGGGTGGGAACAAATTTCAGGGTCATCTGTTGCAAACCAAACTAAGCCCCCAGCATTCATCATCTTTTCCATTACTTTGCGATAATCCCATATAGATAAGCCAGTTCCTTTTAAATCCCAATGCCAATAATATTCGGTAGTGATGGTAATATAGTCCTCCATGGCGTCGTCCATCATGGCAACCTTAAGCATATTCTTACCAACTTTAGCTCCACGGTAGGCAGCCGCCACTTCTATAGCTCCTAATTCTATTAAATTATCCATCTTTGCTTCAGACCATCTTTCTAGTTCGTCAGGATAAATAAAAGTAGCATACCCAACAATTACATCATGATCTCTAGCAATAATAATTCGGCCTTCTGGAAGATCGGCAATACTTAGTAGGGCTTTAAATTGTTTTTCAGGCGGTCTGAAGGCAACTAACCCTTCATGAAATCTATAAGCTTCTAGCTCCTTTGCAGCGATTGGTCCTTCTATAATCAACGTATGCTGACCTGTTTTCAATTCTAGTGCATTATAAGTTTTTTTATGGTTCATAAGCACACCACCTTTAAATAAAGATATAGTAGGAATAATTATTATTATACAATAAAAAAAAGGATTTTTTGCGATTTTAGAGAATTTATATCATAAAGACATTTAAAATTTTAATAATTGAGAAAATTCAAAAGTTATATTACAATTACCTTATTACTTCCAAATATTATAAATTAAAATAAAGGGGGACAAAGAAAAAATGCAAGTACAAGCGATTCCTGCAGTAAAAGGAGATTATCATTTAGAAGATTATAACAAAATAGTAGAGAATTTTGACTGGAGTCAAGTAGAGGAACAATTCTCATGGTACAAAACCGGAAAAATGAACATAGCATATGAGGCGATTGACCGTCATGCCCAAAGCGAAAAGAAAAATCAAGTTGCCCTCTATTATAAAGACGACACGAGACGTGAAAAATACACGTTTAAAGAAATGATGGAACTTACAAATAAAGCTGGTAATGTGTTAAGACAGCAAGGTGTTGAAAAAGGAGATCGTATATTTATCTTTATGCCAAGATCTCCAGAACTTTATTTTTGCTTATTAGGTGCGATCAAGCTTGGTGCAATTGTTGGTCCACTTTTTGAGGCGTTTATGGAAGCTGCTGTGTATGATCGACTAAATGACAGTCAAGCAAAAGTATTAGTAACAACTCCTGAATTAGTAGGACGTGTAGCTAGAGACAACTTACCTTCCCTAGAGAAAATTGTCCTAGTTGGCGATGGAGTAGTTGAAGATGATAAAACTGTAGATTTTGGCAAAGCGATTGAACAAGCCAGTAAGAAGTTAGAAATTGAATGGGTAGATCGAGAAGATGGGATGCTACTTCATTATACATCAGGTTCAACAGGTAAACCTAAAGGGGTATTGCATGTTCATAATGCTATGGTTCAGCAATATCAAACAGCAAAATGGGTCTTAGATTTAAAAGAGGACGATGTTTATTGGTGCACGGCAGATCCAGGTTGGGTAACTGGTACGGTTTATGGTGTTTTTGGGCCATGGTTACATGGCGCATCCAACGTAGTTAGAGGCGGGCGCTTCAATCCAGAGGATTGGTATAAAACGATTGAAGACTACGGAGTCACTGTCTGGTATAGTGCGCCTACTGCCTTTAGAATGTTAATGGGGATTGGTGAAGAGTTAATTCACCGTTTTGATCTAACATCACTTCGCCATATTTTGAGTGTTGGTGAACCGTTAAATCCTGAAGTAGTAAAATGGGGAGTTAAGGTATTTCACTTAAGAATTCACGATACATGGTGGATGACTGAAACCGGCTCAATGATGATTTGCAATTACGCATCATTACCGATAAAACCAGGATCAATGGGCAAACCGATTCCAGGTGTAGAAGCAGCTATCATTGATGATCATGGAAATGTTCTTCCACCAAATCGAATGGGGAATTTAGCCCTTAAAAAAGGCTGGCCGTCGATGATGCGTGCGATCTGGAACAATCCTCAAAAGTACTCAGAATATTTCACAGATAATGGCTGGTACATTTCAGGCGATTCTGCTTACATGGACGAAGAGGGGTACTTCTGGTTCCAGGGGAGAATTGATGATGTTATTAATACCTCTGGCGAGCGAGTTGGCCCATTTGAAGTTGAAAGCAAATTAGTGGAGCACCCAGCAATTGCAGAAGCAGGAGTAATTGGTATTCCTGATCCTGTAAGGGGCACAATTATTAAGGCGTTTATTTCCTTAAGGGAAGGATTTGAACAAAGCGAAGAGCTGAAAGAGGAAATTCGTCTTTTTGTGAAAAAAGAACTTTCGGCACATGCGACACCTCGACAAATAGAGTTTCGCGATAAGCTGCCAAAAACAAGAAGTGGTAAGATTATGAGGCGAGTATTAAAGGCGTGGGAATTAGATTTACCGACAGGTGATTTATCGACGATGGAAGATTAATAACACAGTGATTAGAAGAACATAACCTAATTTTAAAAAAGCTTCCGCTAAACTTTAGCGGAAGCTTTTTCTACTTTCATTAATCGTTGCCACTCTCATCATCATCACCATTGCTAGGTTTCGGTGGCTTTGGTATTTTCGGTGGTTTTGGTTCTTCGTTATCCTTTGGATCAGGTTTCTCTTCTTCCTTTGGAATCTCTTTTACCCATCCTCCAGTTGTCACAATATTTGAAGGCTTCGACTCTCTTCCAGCGGCATCAACAGCAGTAATATAGTAAGCGAATGGGTTTTTATCTACATTAAAAACAAATTGCTCATCTGACCTAACGCTTCTTAACGTAGTAAATGTTTCACTACCATTAGGTGCACGGTAGATACGATAACCTACGATATCGTTGTCATTATGTTCTGTCCATGAGAGCTTATTGCCACTAATTGCAACATTGGTTAGAGCACTAGGTGTTTTCCCATTATTTTCAACTTCTTTGCTAGGAATTAAATCTTTAAACTTTTCTAGTAATTTTTCTGCAACCTTTTCATCCTCTAGTATTTCTTCTTTGATTGACACACCATTTCTTACAAATTCTGATGGTGTTTGATCTAGTGCAATAAACGGTTCGCCTTTCACGATTACATATTTCACTCGTTCTAAGCTATCATCAACTTTCGTTGGTACAAATTTAGCATTAAATAAATCAGTTCGAACAAATCCTGCTTCACGGCAAAGATCAGAAGCTAAAAGTCCAGATATTCCACAGAAAGATTGACGTACAATTCCACTAGGCATTTTAAACGGATCTTTTGGAGCAATAAATTCAGGATTAACGTCAAAAGCACTATTTGCAAGATGTGCCCAGATGCGTTGTGAAAAATATCCGATACCTCTACCATCGAATCTAGTTGGCAGGGAAGCCTCGGTATCATAACCAATCCAGACTCCAAGAGTAAAGTTTGGATTATATCCGACAAACCATGAATCTCTTGTCCCATTGGTTGTACCAGTTTTTCCAGCAACGTCTGAATTAAACTTAAGCATACCAGGTAGAGCAGCTGCTGTTCCTCCGCCCTTTAATACATCGCGAAGCATATCAGTAATTAAATAAGATGTCTGTGCAGAAAAGACTTCTACAGGTTCAGCTTCGTGTTGGTAAATAACTTCGCCATCTTTTGTTTCTACTTTTTCAATCATATACGACTGAATGTAATTCCCACTATTAGCAAATGTTGCATATGCAGCTGTATTTTGCTCGACAGTAAGACCAGCGTTTCCACCGATAGAAGCCCCTTCAGTTGGTTCTTCAAAAATGCCCATGGCATGAAGTTTTTCTCGAGATACTTCTCTTGGTACCAAATTATAACTCTTTACAGCCGGGACATTCCTTGAACGGACCATTGATTCTCTTACAGTAATTAACCCAGCCCAGTCTTTATCAAAGTTAGATACTTCTTGTTGTGGTGGTGCTAAGTAATGGTATTTCGTGTCAGGAATAATATGCCCAGGCTGAACAAGTCCTAATTCTATTGCTGGAGCGTAAGCAAGGATTGGTTTCATCGTTGACCCGTTTTGTCTATTTGCTTGAGTAGCTCTATTAAATTCTTCGCCTTCGTTCAAATATCTGCCACCAACAAAACTGATGATAGCTCCTGTCTTGTTTTCAATTAAAACGGCTCCGACTTCAACCTTTTGGTTTGCATGGTTTCTTGTATTTGGAAAAAGTGCGTCATTTTTCGCAACTACTTGATGAGCGTCATAAATATCTTTATCGATTGTTGTATAAATTTTATAACCATTACGTTTTAAATCGCGGCCGGCTAAAGCCGTGTAACGAGCTTGTAGAGACTTTCTTTCTTCACTATCTTCAATCTCACTAAGCACAATACCATCTTTCTCTAATAAATGATCGGCTATTATTTTTACCGCACGATGGTTAATAATTTCAGCAGTTAAATAAGGATATTCCTCTTTACTTTCAGGAGTTGGCTCGGCCAAATTTGCAAGGATGTCATATTTTAATGCCTTTTTGTATTCAGACTCAGTAATATAGCCTTTGTCCCTCATTCTAGTAAGAACTGTTTTCATTCGATTTAAGCCTGGGGTTATATCATTTTTTATTGTAGGCTTACTATCTCTGCGAATGAAAGGTGTGTACCCAAATGGACTTTGTGGTAGACCAGCAATGTAGGCACTTTGTGGAAGATTTAAATCTTTTGCATCTACCCCAAAAATTCCTTGTGCTGCTGATTGAACCCCCGCAATGTTCCAACCATTTGCATTTCTGCCAAAAGGAACAATGTTTAAGTAAGCTTCTAAAATTTCTTCTTTGTCAAAGAAATTTTCAAGACGCATAGCCAGTAAAATTTCTTTTGCTTTACGTTCAAAAGAAACCTCGTTTGTTAGTATTTGATTTTTGATTAATTGTTGAGTTAAAGTACTACCACCTGTTTGAACGGATGAGTTGGTAAATTCCTGAAAAGTTGCTCGCATGATCGCTTTAGGAACAATACCGTTGTGTTCAAAGAAATATTCGTCTTCTGTGGCAATAACTGCATTAATTAAGTGCTCTGATACTTCGTCTAATTTAATCTCTCTACGTTGTATATCAGAACGAACCTCTCCAAGTAATTGACCATCTCGAAAATATATTTCAGAAACCTCTTCATAGTCATAAATATCTTTTATCATTTCCTCTTTACTTCTAATAGGTTCGTCTTTCACCAATGAGGCAAAATAGCCAGCACCAGCTGCACTTACAAATAAAGCAACTGAAGTAAAAATAATAAAGAAGATAAGGACTAAATTCCAAACAACTTGATATGTGATTCTAAAGCATTTAAGTAACTTTATTTTTTTTATAAAATTATTAAATGAATGTAATGTTACTCGTTTGCTAGAGCGCTTATTATCCATGTTCATACTACCCCCTATTTAATCACATTCTATTATAGCATATATAGTAACTTTATGGGGATGGGGAATAGCGTTACCTTTATATAGTAACTCTTTTTTGATGATTTCGTAAATTTACGCTTCTTGAAAGCATCCCGATAAGTGTGAATAGCCATGGCTATAATCAAATGATAGTAGTTACCAGGTTTTAGAAAATGTCTTTTTGATAGAGCATTTAGTTCGCAACCAATTTCTCTTTGTAAAAAGCATTAAGAAAAGTAGATTGACATTAGGTAGATTTTTTGATAAAAATGAACCAATAATAAAATTAAAATAAAAAAGCTATGAATGGAAAACAGTAATATGCAATTCCCTGTTTAAGAGAGCTGGTGGTAGCTGCAAACCAGTACAAAATTGTGTGTGAATTACCTCCAAGAGCTTCCTTTGTGAACAGTTTTTAGCTCAAGTAACAAAGGACGGAACAAACCGTTATATTTCCGAGGTGGAAGGTAAAAATTTACTTTCAACAAGGGTGGTACCGCGACAATAAGCTCGTCCCTTTTTTAGGGATGGGCTTTTTTCTATTTATACTTTAAACGAAACTTGGTAACACATTAAAGTATAAGAATAAACTAAGGCGTACTTCATCAAAGAGAATAGCCCAGTTTTTCTAATAGAGTCTATTATTATGAGTAAAAGAGAAGGAGCGAAAGAAATGAATTTGTTAAATGATTTAGAGTATCGCGGCTTGATTAATCAAGTAACAGACCTTGATGGTTTATCAAAGCAACTAGAAGAAGGGCAAATGACTCTTTATTGTGGTTTTGATCCGACTGCAGATAGCTTGCATATTGGTCACTTACTAACTGTACTAACATTGCGACGTTTTCAACTTGCTGGAAACAAGCCACTTGCACTAGTTGGGGGTGCTACTGGATTAATTGGAGACCCTAGTGGAAAAAAAGCAGAAAGAACACTAAATGAAAAAGAAATTGTTGCTCAATTTAGTAATCGAATAAAAAATCAACTATCAAAATTTTTAGATTTTGAAGGTGGAAATCAAGCGAAAATTGTTAATAATTATGACTGGATTAGCAAACTAGATGTAATTACATTTTTACGTGATGTAGGAAAGAATTTTGGTATTAACTACATGCTTGCAAAGGATTCAGTGGAATCTAGAATTCAATCAGGAATTTCATTCACTGAATTTAGTTATATGATTTTACAATCATACGACTTTTTGAAGTTGTTTGAGCAAGAAAATTGTCGCCTGCAAATTGGAGGAAGTGACCAGTGGGGGAATATTACCGCAGGTTTAGAATTAATTCGAAAATCTACTAATGAGGAAGGGAAAGCATTTGGTTTTACAATTCCATTAGTAACAAAAAGTGATGGAACTAAATTCGGTAAAACAGAAGGTGGCGCTATCTGGCTTGATGAAGAAAAAACATCACCTTATGAGCTTTATCAATTTTTTATTAACACTGATGACCGCGATGTTGTTAAGTTTTTAAAATACTTTACGTTCTTGTCCCATGAAGAAATTGATACCTTAGCTGAGGAAGTTGCGACAGCTCCTGAAAAGCGAAGTGCACATCGTAAATTAGCAGAAGAGGTTACAAAACTAGTACATGGTGAAGAAGCATTGCAGCAAGCCATTCGAATTTCCGAGGCGCTTTTTAGTGGAGAAATTGCAAACCTAAACGCCGCTGAGATTAAACAAGGGTTTAAAGATGTTCCATCCTATGAATGTGCAAAAACAGAAATTAGCCTGTTAGAACTATTAGTAGCAGCTAAAATCGCGCCATCAAAGCGTCAAGGTAGAGAAGACATTCAAAATGGTGCAGTCTACCTTAACGGTGAGCGGATCACAGATTTAGAAAAGTTATTTCTAAAGCTGATCGTATTGACGATGAATTTACAATTATCCGTCGTGGAAAGAAGAAGTATTACTTAATTAAGTACAGTTTATAGTAAGTTATGAGTGGAGAGTTTTGAGTGAAAGGTTTTGTTTCGGAGCAAAACCTTTCACTCAAAACTCAAAACTATTTTTGTTTTGCAACCCAGGTTGCTACTCTTTCTGCATTTTCGCCAGTAAGTATGTTGGCAGGCATATTTATTTCTCCGTTATGAATACTATTTAAAATGTCTTTTTTCTTTAAACCACGTATCCCAGAAGCTAATCCTGTTCCATTTAACTCCAGACCATGACACCCCGCGCAATTCTTGTTAAACAGTGTAATTGTCTCATTTTCTCTTTGAATAGCAGCTTCACTTTGACAAGCCACTAAGAAGATACTGCAAAAAATTAAAATAACAGTTTTTTTCATAAAATACACCTCAACTACCTTTTTCACATTTTCTTAAATTGTACCAGCACTTTAAAGAAAAGTGTAGAGTGTAAAGTTTACAAACAGTGTAGAGATTAGAGTTTAGAGTGTATAGTTTTTGAAAGTAATGCTACGAGGCAAGATTAGATTTAGCGCTTTGCACTCTAAACCATGCGAATCTTTTCCTTTTTGTCTATTTTCAACGCGTAGCCCCAGAGGCAAAGTGTTATCGAGCATAACCCGAGCCAATTTCGGAAAGGGTCGGGCTAGAAAATAGAAATTCATTCTGAACCTAGGTAAAGTTCGTAAAGGATTAGGCTGGAAGTAAAGAGTAACACTTGAAGTGAACAAAATCAGTTGTACTCTCGGGACTTACAGGCTTCCCTGAAATACTTGCATAACTCTAGACTTTACACTTTGAACTCTAAACTAAAAAAAGCCACGCGGATGCGTGACTTTTTTTGATTAACGTGAGTAGAACTCAACGATAAGAGCTTCTGTAACTTCAGCAGGTAACTCAGAACGCTCTGGTAAGCGTGTATAAGTTGCTTCAAGTTTCTCTTCGTTGAAATCAAGATATGCTGGCACGAAGTTGTTTACTTCTAAAGCATCCTTAACTGCAGTTAGGTTCAATGACTTTTCACGAACGCTAATTGTTTGACCTGGTCTTACACGGTAAGAAGGAATATCTACACGTTTCCCATCAACCATTACGTGACCGTGGTTAACTAATTGGCGAGCTCCACGACGAGTACGAGCTAATCCCATTCTGTAAACTAGGTTATCCAAGCGAGACTCAAGTAAAATCATGAAGTTTTCACCGTGGATACCAGCCATCTTACCAGCATCATCAAAAATGCGACGGAATTGACGCTCGTTTACTCCGTACATGTGACGAAGCTTTTGCTTTTCTTGAAGTTGAAGACCATATTCTGAGATTTTTTTTCTTTGGTTAGGACCGTGTTGTCCTGGTACGTATGGACGCTTTTGTAATTCTTTTCCTGTTCCGCTTAATGAAATCCCTAAGCGACGAGATAATTTCCAAGATGGACCTGTATAACGAGCCATGAATGACTCCTCCTCTGTTATTTTAGTATTGATAAAATAACAACAGTTTTTAGTAATCCCTTCAAAAGCTCATTTATATTCATGCACTTTCGCTTCGACAGCTGGAAGTTACACAATGCACCTCATAAGAGTTTCAGCCGCTGTTAATGAGGTATAAAATGAGAAGAGTGTCAATTGAAGTTTACCTTGGCTGTCTTATTTTACACAAAGAATAGTATATGTTTATTATTATCGAAAGTCAAGTAACTTAAGAATAATGATTTAATAAAAAGGGTAATTCAGCAAAATATTAGCTTAAATAATTTGATAATGCTGTTTTCGTAAACTTTGTTGCTTTTAGGTCGTAACCAAGCATTCGCTTGGTTACGACCTAAAAGCTAATAGCAACAATCTATTAGAAAAGAGTGTTTGATAAAGATATTTTTGTAAAAGATGTTGCATTTTGCTTCGGACGTTTTAGCAAAAATTGTTGTGTTTAAATTCGGGTTATGAAGTGATGATTCACTGTCGCGGGCGTCTCTTCTAACTTAGAACTTTGGGTTTCAATATAGAATACATTTATTATTAAATAGCAACCAAGATTATTAAAAGAGCCTGTTATATTACTTACTTTCTAAAAAGTAAAAATTTCACCAGAGAAAAAGAAAATTAACCAACTTCCATAAATGAAATATATTTGTAAAGTAGGTATAATAGAAATTACATAATCTTTTTACAGTAGATATAGAATATGAGGTTTTAGAATCTGTAAAAAAATAGATTTTTATAGTAAAAATTGACTAGTTAAAATATAATGAAAACAAAGTGAAATGATTGTGAAATGATGGGTGGTGAGCTTAATGATAAAAGGATATCAAAGTAATATTAATTTTTCCAAGTTATTCCATGTGACATTTGACCTAGATTTACAAATGGAAGAAAGATTTTCATCTGCTATTTTCTTTTTAGCCAATATTGATGGTCAATTAATTACGATGCGCGAAGTAGGTGGGTACGCCTCTGGAGTAATCGAGGTCATCTATGGTTTAGGTAGCAAATTAATTACGGAGCAACTACCTTTTGAAACGAATAATTATCTTATTGATGCAGTTCCAATTACACTTCAACAAAACGGTGAAAGCTGGACTGGTTATTTTGGACTGGTTTTATCCAAAGATGAGGGCAATACTGAAATTGTTCGTTCATTATTATTAGGCTTTAAGCAATCCCTTATCATGACTACTAGTTACCTTGAAATTAAACAGGACTTAGATGTTCTGCAGAAAAAAGAAAATATCGATCAAATGCTTGCTAAGTTATTAAAGGAAACTAAATATACAGACAGTCTCGAGATTTTTGTATATGCGTTACTAGAGAAATTGAAAAAAATAGTTACTATTGGTGACTTTGCACTATTGCTTCCAAACCGGAATGAAGATTTGCTTATCCCGAGATTTGCTACGCATTCAAGCATACTCGATAATAAACAAGATTATATCCTTCCATATAATGAGATCATTGAAGCTGTAAATCGACTTGAAAATGATGAGGTTCGGGTACTGACGAATACATCGGGTATTAAATTAGCCGCTTTAAAAGATAAGTTTGAAAATTTTGAAGTAGTTCCTCTTGAGAAAAACGGAAAACTATTTGGGGTGCTAATTTATCATAATTGTGTTCAACAAGGAAAGAATTATGGTCAGTTGAAAAGTTGTGTACTAGATTTGATTTACGAGTCAGCTAGTCTTATCTATAAGTTACTAACGTTTGAGAATGTATTGAAGGAACAAAAGCGAAGGGAACTTTTGCTTCAGGTAACAAAAAAATTTCATTCATCCATGGATGTTAGTGCCATTTTAAGAGAAATCATTGAAGCTTTAAACGAAGTGTTTCCCTCTTTCGACATTCATCTATTGCTATCTCATGAATGGGAGGTCAGTGATGATTTACCAATTATGCAATTGAGTTATAGCAAGGATCAGGAAAATGAGGTAGCAACGAATGCGTACCTAACCGGAAAAATTCAAATTGAGGATAGCATAATAAAACGGAGATCAATTGTTTATGCGCCGTTGCGTGGAAAACAAGGTGTTTACGGTATTTTGAAAATAATAGCCAGTGATTCCTTTGTTTTTCCTGAGCATGAAATCGATTTTATTGAAGTGTTAGCGGATACTGGTGGTAACGCCATTGAAAATGCGGAACTTTACCAACAATCTAGACAGCTGGTTGAAGACCTTCAGTTAATAAATAAGACATCGCATCAAATAAATTCTAATTTGCGGTTATCAGATACTATTAGCTTTATGACAAAGCAAATTAAATCATCATTTCATGCACAAGAGATTGGATTTTTCATGTTCCGACCAAATGGTGATATTGAAGTAATAGATGGTAGCACAAACTATTTCCTAAAGGAAACAAGTCTAAATGAGATCAACGCATTTTGTGATCAAATAAAGAGAGACAAAGATGCACTATTTATCGGTGATCTTACAGCTCAAGTACCTTACCTATTGAGACCTTTTCGCTCGTTTCTAGCTGTGCCAATGGTACAAAGTGGTGAACTAAAAGGTGCTGTTTTTATTGTTCACGAACATGCTTATCATTTTTCTTTTAATAAATTTAAATTATTGCAGTCGCTTATTCACCACTCTACGCTCGCTTTCACAAATTCAATGTTACACGAAGAGTTGGAGAAATTAGTGATTACTGACCATCTAACTAGACTTTATGCTAGAAATTTTTTGGATGAAAAAATTGAGGTTTTTATGGAACAAGATGCATATGGGTGCTTCGTTTTATTTGACATTGATAACTTTAAACAAATAAATGATCTATACGGTCACCAAGTGGGTGATGACATTATTATTCAAGTAGCAAATATTATAAAGAGGAATATTAAAAGTACCGACATAGCTGCAAGATGGGGAGGCGAAGAACTGGCAGTTTATCTCCCAAAAGTAGACCATAAAGTAGGGAAAGTTGTAGCAGAAAGAATCCGTCGTAAGGTGGCTGAAGAGACAAGTCCGTCAGTCACAATATCCTGTGGCATATCCGACTGGAGGCAGGTTCATAATGAGAAATCATTGAAATCTTTGTTCAATCAGGCTGATAAAGCTTTATATATGGCTAAACGTTCAGGTAAAAACCTGGTGGTCATTCATGATGAGAAAGTGGACTAGGGTTATTTCATAAGGCTGTTTTTTCAAAGATTGTAGCTTTTTGATTAAGGAGTTTTGCACCTGAAACGCTAAGGTCCGGGAAATCTTTTCCCTACTTCTGACTTGTAAGGGAAAGTAAATCTGAATATGCAACTAACGCTTTAATTAGACACAATAATGAAAAGAGCCTTCATAGGGACAATGTTGTATGGTAGAAAGCATTCAACATTGTTCTTTTTTCGTCTTTTTTCGACGTTAGATTAGTGGATACCAGTTTTATTTGCAGAAAGTCCGTAAAAATAGCACTAATTGTAGAAATATCTTTTGTGACTGTCGAGAAAAAATAGCAGGATATAACGATTATTTTTTGAAAATTAATAGGTAGGTAAACACGGCAGCGAAAAACATACAGGAATAAAAAATAAGGTAGGTGAATGATTATGGAAAAAGGCGAAATTACGAAACGTAAAGTGATGGAAGCAGCGGTATCCTTATTTAATGTTAAGGGGTACAGTGGAACGTCGATAAGGGCCATCGCAGAAAAAGCGGGGGTAAATGTAGCGTTAATTTCCTATTATTTTGGAAACAAACAAGGACTTATGGAAAAATTGATGATCGAGTTTTTGGAAGGCTATACGATGAATATCGAAAAAGAATATCAAAATCTGAATTCTTCCTCTGCGAAGCAATGTTTGAACGTTATTGTAGAAAATCTCCTGAAATATCAACAGCAAAATCATCACCTGGCGAGGTTTGTTCACCGTGAAGTAACGTTAGATTCCACCTTGGTTAGAGAACTGATGATGACCTACTTTATGAGAGAAAAACATTATCTTAAAGCAGTAATTGAAACTGGTATAAAACGAAAAGAATTTAACCACATTTCTAGTGATTTCGTAGCTATACAAATAAGAGCGTTAGTAACAATGCCTTTTTCTCAACCTCAATACATTCGCGAGATCTACCATTTAAGTCCAAATGAAAATTACTTTGTTCAAAAGTATTTACAGCATATTGAAAAATGGTTAAATGAGTTTTTATATAAGGAAACACTTTATAAAAAACAACTTAATATTGTTTCGGCGAAATAACGCAAAGGATTCCTTACAATCTATAGAGGTAAGTATAGATATGGTAAGCTAAATTCCTTTGTCTTTTTTTGTTTGAATAACGCTCTCTTCTAAAAGATTGTTGCTATAAGCTTTATTTGTTTTCACTATTATTTTCTATGTTAACTTGATTTAGTTTAATGTAATTCAATCAAATTGGTAGAGAAATAAAAATTTTAAACTAATTAAATGATGTAAAAGTAAGCGATATACAAAAATTACAAAAACATTTTAAAAAAATAAGTCAAAATTTGTTTATTCGTGGTATCATGTTATTATCGAAAATTATCGATTTATATACCATCATAAATAAATACATAGAATTTTGGATGAAACTAGTAAACTCGGTTTTTAAATAATAGATAAACAATGATATAGATGGAGGCTTAATCATGCTGCAATATTTTATTTACGCAATTTTGATAGTGATTTTAGCTATTATTATATATGGCGCAATTTCAAGAAAAAAAGTATATAGTGATGTCGATCGGCTTGAGGCCTGGAAAATTCAGATCATGAATAAACCTGTCACAGATGAAATTGCCAAAATAAAGGGCTTGAACATGTCGGGTGAGACAGAAGAGAAGTTTGAAACCTGGCGCAACAAGTGGGATGAAATTCTAACCTTAAAATTACCTGACCTAGAAGAAAGACTTTTTGATGTAGAAGAAGCAGCCAATAAATATCGCTTTGTCAAAGCGAAAAATATGTTAAGAAACATTACTGATGAGTTAAGTAATATTGAAGAAGGACTACAAGAAATGTTAGCTGATGTCAATCACTTAATTAATAGTGAAGAAGACAATCGTCAACAAATTGATGATATTCGAAAAGTCTACAAGGAACTAAAAAAATATTTTAATCAGAATAAAAATCTTCTAGGGTCAACAGCTTATGCATTTGAAAATAGGCTTGGAGAGATTGAAAAGTCATTTACTGATTTTGAATCGGCAACGAAAGAAGGGAACTATTTTGAGGCTCGAGAAATACTGCTGATGATGAAAGAGCAAATTACTCTCGAAAAGTCGAAAATCGATGAAGTTCCTAAAATCCTTGTGCAAATTGAAACAGAAGTACCTTCACAATTAGAGGAACTATCTCAAGGTATAATTGAAATGGAAAATGAAGGCTATATTATTGAACATTTTACTTTCAAGAGTGACATAAGGGAAATGCAAAGCCAATTATATAAGCTTCTACCCGTACTAGAAAAAGGTAACACGGAAGATGCTGGTCAAGTAATTCAAGAGATGTATAAAGAAATTGATCATATCTACGATGTCCTTGAGCAAGAGGTCTTGGCGAAACAATTTGTTAATTACGAAATTGTAACCTTGAGGGAAGCTGCGGAAGCTTTAAGAGTGGAATTCTATGAGTTAAAGGCCGATGTTGAGACGATTAAACAAAGCTATCGAATTCCAGAGGAAGAATTGAAAACTCATTTAAAGCTAGAAAAGCAAATAAAAGAATTGCTAAATAAGCTATGTGTTATTGAAGATACAGCAGCTAACAATAAACAATCAAATATTACGATTAAAAGATCAATTGAGGAACTTAACCTCGAACTAGAAGAGCGCCAAGCTACGCTTGAAGAGTGTAACGAAGCACTGACGTCTTTGCGAAGTGATGAACTTAAAGCACAAGAAATGTTAAAAGAATTAAAAGGTAAAATTCGCCAGGGGCAACGCTTAATTAAAAAAAGCAATATCCCAGGTCTACCCGAAGTGATTTTAGAGAAATTGGATGAAGCTCAGACGAGTTTACTTACTGCTACTGAAAAACTAGAAAAAATCCCTCTGGTTATGAGTGATGTGAGTGATTCGATGGAAGAGGTTCTAGAAACAGTAAATGAAGTTTACGACTTAATCTCAAAAACAATTGAACAAGCCCTTTCGGCAGAACGGGTCATTCAATACGGAAATCGATTTAGAAGTCATAATACCTATATCCACGTAGAACTTCTAAGGGCTGAGGAAGCTTTTAGATTTTATCAATATGAAGAAGCGTTGGAAATTGCTTTAAGAGCGATTAAGGAAATTGACCCACAAGTTCTAGCAAGGATAAATTCATACACATTGGAAAAGGTTTAGCCCCAGGAAGAGTCCTGAAAAAGTCAGCGTTTAAGAAGGACTTTTATCAGGACTCTCATAGGCTAGCCTTTTTTTATATAGAATATCTCCTCAATTGGTTTTTCCATATAATTATTGTTTTTAAAAACCAACGAAATCTTAAGCTTTCTCTTTACATAAGGCTGTTTTCACAAAGTTTATTGCTTTCGTAAAAATCCCAAAAGCCGGATTTTTACACGTTAATACTAAGAATTAACTACTTGTTTAGTCAGTAGTGCTCTTTTCTTACTAAATTTATTGGGTGATATCGTCATCTAAGAGATTTTTTCAATTATTTTTAGGTTAAAAAACAACAATGTTTTAGAAAAGAGCTTTACATATTGAGTTCACGCTTAATGAGAAAACATTGTTTTTCTCATATACAAGTTTTATTTTAATCGCGATTTAGTTATGATATTATAATTAAATGCAATGGAAGTTTAAAGGAGTTTAATTATAATGATATACTTTGACAACAGTGCAACAACAAAGCCTTATAAAGAGGTGCTCGAAACATATAGCAAAGTGTCAGAAGTTTATTTTGGTAATCCCTCTTCTCTACATACTCTCGGAAAAGAGGCTGAAATGCTGTTGGATCAAGGAAGAGATCAAATAGCCAAGCTTCTTAAAGTGAATAAAAAGGAGATTGTCTTTACTTCTGGTGGAACAGAGGGAAATAACCTAGCAATCAAAGGAATAGCTCTTGAGCATAAAAATCGTGGGAAGCATTTAATTACGACTCACGTCGAACATGCTTCTAATTATGAAGCGTTCGCTCAATTGGAAAAACTAGGTTATGAGGTAACTTATTTACACGTAAATGAATCAGGAGAAATTTCAATAGATGAATTAAAAAATGCACTAAGGGACGATACAATTCTTGTTTCAATGATCCATGTGAACAATGAACTTGGATCAATCCAACCTATAAAAGAAGTTGGTGAATTATTAACAGCGTATCCTAAAGTATATTTCCATGTTGATCACGTACAAGGAATGGCAAAAGTACCTCTATTCTTTAAAGATTGCCATATTGACTTATGTACGATTTCAGGGCATAAATTTCATGGGCCAAAAGGAACTGGTGTACTATACATTCGTCAAGGTATTAAATTATTTTCATTATTTACCGGTGGCGTACAAGAGCATAACTTCCGTGCGGGAACAGAAAATATACCTGGTTACGTTGCTATGGCCAAAGCGCTTAGAATTTCAATGGAAAAATATGTTGAAAAAAAGCTCCATTTAGTCCAACTTCGCCAACAATTAGTTGACTCTCTTAATGAGATAGAGGGTGTTGTCGTCAATAGTCCAACAAATGGCGCCCCACATATTGTTAATTTTTCATTGCCTGGAATTAAGCCAGAGGTTGTCATTCAAGCTTTAGGAGAACGAAAAATGTATGTGTCAACGAAATCCGCCTGTTCTTCTAAATTGTCTGAACCAAGTCGCATCTTAATGGTCACTGGAGTAGGAGAAGCACGAGCAATAAGTGCCATTAGAGCAAGTTTTTCATTTGAAAATACAGTAGAAGAAGTAACAGAATTTGTTGAAGCATTAAAAATTATTTATTCACAATTAAAAGAAGTAATGAGGTAATCAAATGAACTATAATCATATTGTGATTCGCTATGCAGAACTAGCTCTAAAAGGAAAAAACAGGTCTCAATTCGAGAGAAGACTTCAAGAGAATATTAAAATTGCGTTAAAGCCATTTCCGAATGCAAAAATTGAACGAACATACGGAAGAATGTTTATTCATTTGAATGGTGAAAACCACGAACTGATAGCTGAAAAACTCTCTAAAGTCTTTGGTATTCATTCGTTTAGTATTGCAGTGAAAGTTGAAAACACGTTAGAAAAGATTCAGGACGGTGCTCTTAGGGCCCTCACAGAAGTATTATCTGGAAAGAAAACGTTTAAAGTTTCTGCTAAACGTGCAAATAAAGGATTTCCAATAAATTCTCAAAAGTTAAATTTTGAAGTAGGTGGCTATCTATTAGAACATACAGAAGGACTTACTGTAGATGTTCATAATCCAGATATAGAAGTTAAGGTTGAAGTTCGTGAAACAGCCACGTACATCTCTTGTGGTGTTTATAAAGGGTCCGGTGGTTTACCAGTTGGTACAGGTGGAAAAGTCGTGTTAATGCTATCAGGTGGAATTGATAGTCCTGTTGCTGGTTATTTAGCGATGAAACGTGGCGTAAAAATTGAAGCGATCCATTTCCATAGTCCACCATATACAAATGAACGTGCAAAACAAAAGGTTATTGACTTAACAAAGGTATTAACTGAATATGGCGGAAAAATCCGCCTTCATGTAGTTCCTTTTACAAAAACACAAATGGAAATTCATAAAGTTGTACCAGGTAACTATACAATGACAGTTATGCGAAGAATGATGCTAAGAATTAGCGAAAGAATTGCTATGCAACAAAAGGCATTTGCAATTACAACTGGAGAAAGTCTTGGACAAGTAGCTAGCCAAACATTGCATAGTATGCATACAATAAACGAAGTGACAAACATGCCTGTTCTTCGTCCGTTAGTTACGATGGACAAGTTAGAGGTCATTGATGTGGCTCAGAAAATTGGGACATTTGATTTATCAATTCTTCCTTATGAAGATTGTTGTACGATTTTCTTACCGCCTGAGACCAGTACAAAACCATTGAGGGATAAAGCTAATAGGTATGAAGAGAAATTAGATATTGAAGGACTAATTGAGGAAGCTATAGCTAATCTAGATAGCTTTGACATATCTCCTGGAGTCGAACTAAGTAAGCAATTTGAAGACTTATTATAAAGGCTCTTTTCTAAAACAGTGTTGCTTTTTAACCTAAATTTATTGGAAAAATTCTTTATATGGAGATATCATCCAATAAATTTAGTGAGAACAGAGCAATACTTACTAGATAAGTAGTGAAATTTAAGTGTGTATGTGTAAAAATCCGGCTTTTGGGATTTTTACGAAAGCAACAAACTTTGCGAAAAGAGCTTATATAATAACTTGAAACAATTACCAACAAAAAAGAAGTATTGATTTGCCTTCTTGTACACATCATATGTTTACAAGGGAGGTGAGATACAATGGCAACTAACAACAATAGTTCAAACCAACTTTTAGTACCTGGAGTTCAACAAGCTCTAGATCAAATGAAGTATGAAATTGCTTCTGAATTTGGTGTTCAATTAGGACCAGATGCAACTTCTCGCGCTAACGGTTCAGTTGGTGGGGAAATTACGAAGCGTTTAGTTCAAATGGCTGAGCAACAATTAGGCGGCGGTTACCAACAATAATTAAATAAATGGCTGTGAGAGATGACCAATGGTCATCTCTCTTTTTTTGTGAAAATGAAAACCCTAGGCTCGGCCTAGGGTTCCAAAAAGCTTCCAGCGAGGTATTAAAAAAACTCCACCGTGGTGCTAAAATATATTTGGTTCGCCAACCAATATATCAAGCAAACGGGGGAGTTTTATGTCAAAAGACATTAACAGTTTAGCACATACAAAATGGAATTGTAAGTATCACATTGTATTTGCACCAAAGTATAGAAGACAAGTAATATACGGAAAATTAAAGAAAGATATAGGAGAAATATTAAGAACATTATGCGAAAGAAAAGGAGTTGAAATAATCGAAGCAACCGCATGTAAGGATCATGTACATATGCTAGTAAGTATTCCACCCAAAATAAGTGTGTCCTCATTTGTTGGGTATTTAAAAGGAAAAAGTAGTTTGATGATCTTTGATAGGCACGCAAATTTGAAGTATAGATATGGAAATCGGAAATTTTGGTGTACTGGCTTTTATGTAGATACGGTAGGAAGAAATAAGAAAGTCATTTAAGAATACATTAAAAATCAAATACAAGATGATATAGTCGCAGAACAGTTAAGTTTATTAGAGTACGTTGATCCATTTACAGGAGAAGAAGTGAACAAAGGAAAGAAGAGGATAAAATAGGCCTTTGAGGTCTGGCCAGTAGAAGTAGTACAAATGGCGAACCGTTCAGTAGCCCTTTAGGGCCTGGTCAGTAACAAAGGCTTTCAGCCGCAGAACAAACCACCCGTTGTCACGGGTGGTTTTGATTGAAAGATAAGAATGTATAAAATTTCAACGTAATAACTGTCTAGCTCCACCGCCCAGCCCCTCGAGGTCAAATAACCTTCGAGAATAAAAGTGAAAGAGCACACTTTTTTTCTCGAAGAACATTTGCTAGTCGGGGCTTAACAGGGCGCTTGCGCTTTTCTTAAAAGATAAGAAAGTATATGCGTTTTTAGTACTTGGTGTCTAGCTTCAGGCGCCATCGGCTCGAGGTCAAATAACCTGCCAGATATAAAAGTGAAAAGCGCACTTTTAATCTGACAGAACATTTGCTTGTCGCCGATAGGCGGGCGCCTTGCGCTTTTCTTACTTTGCTGTCCTAATTTTTCTTATAAAGGAAAAAAATTTAAATTTATAAAAAATAATATTCAAAAAAATCATTATATTCTGTATAATAAAGGGGAGTGTTAATCTAAGGGGGAGAATTATATGGAACGAAAACAGTTAATTGCTCCAGAGACATACAATATATCACAAGAATTTGAGAAGTTTAAAGTTGTTGACCGGCTTGCTGTAAAATGTATAGCTGAGGACGGAGAGGTTAAAACAATCTCCTATGCAGAACTAACTGAAAAAGCGAACCAATTTGCAAACGCTTTAATTAATCAAGGCATTGAGAAAGGTGAGCGAGTGCTCGTTCTGCTTCCAAGAAGTATTGATGCATATATTACCTATTTCGCTTGTTTAAAAGCTGGTATTGTTGTTATCCCTTGTTCTGAAATGTTAAGAGCGAAAGATTTAACTTATCGTATTAATCATGGTGAAGCAAAAGCAGTTATCTCTTATCATTTATATGTTGACGAAGTTGATAAGATTGATGAGGCAATACCAAGTTTGGCTTATAAGTTTGTGGTTGGAAATGATGTAGAAGGTTGGTTAAGGTTAGATCAACTTGCAAGTAATGAGAGCCTGGAATTTGAATGCGCTAAGACTAGTCGCGATGATATGGCATTTCTATCGTACACATCTGGAACAACAGGCAATCCTAAAGGGGTTGTACATACACATGGATGGGGATTTGCTCATATCGAAGTTGCATCAAAAATGTGGCTAGATGTTAAAGAAGGAGAAACTGTTTGGGCTACTGCAGGTCCTGGGTGGCAAAAATGGATTTGGAGTCCTTTCCTTTCTACGCTTGGTTTAGGCGCTACTGCTTTGGTCTATCAAGGGAAGTTTGACCCCAATAAGTATCTCCAAACTCTTCAAGAAAACGAAGTTAACGTAATGTGTTGTACTCCAACAGAATATCGATTAATGGCTAAGGTTGATAACATTAGTGATTATAAACTAGATAACTTAAGAAGCTCTGTATCTGCTGGGGAACCGCTAAACAGAGAGGTAATAGATACGTTTAAACGAGAGTTCAATGTTGATGTCCGTGATGGTTATGGGCAAACGGAAAATACTTTATTAGTTGGAACGTTATTAGGAATGGAAATTAAGGCTGGTTCAATGGGAAAACCGACACCTGGTAATCAAGTGGAGATTATTAACGAAGATGGTGTACCTGTTGCCATTGGCGAAGTTGGAGATATTGCAGTTCATAAAGATGCACCTGCTTTATTTAAGCAGTATTACAAGGATCCTGAAAGAACTGCCATGGCGTATCGCGGGGATTATTATGTTACTGGTGACCAAGCGAGAATGGATGAGGATGGCTACTTCTGGTTTGAAGGGCGAAATGATGACATTATTATTAGTTCTGGATATACAATTGGCCCATTTGAAGTTGAAGACGCTCTTACAAAGCATCCTGCAGTTAAGGAATGTGCGGTTGTTGCAAGTCCTGATGAAGTTCGTGGAAATGTCGTAAAAGCGTTTATTGTTCTTAGGAATCCTGATCTTGCCGGTGATACTCTAGTAAAAGAACTGCAAGAACATGTTAAAACTCTAACGGCTCCTTATAAATATCCAAGAAAAGTTGAATTTGTTAGCGACCTTCCAAAAACAATCTCGGGGAAAATCCGTCGTGTGGAGTTAAGGAAACAAGAACAGGCATTGAAAAAATAAATAACAAGAGCAGGTAGCTGGCTACCTGCTCTTGTTATTTATTTTCGTTTTTGAAGTATTAGGGATCATTTCAAGAAAGTCTTTTGAACTCTTTGGAAAAATGAATTATTTTTAAGCTTTAACATTTTAATTTGTTTTTCAGCCAATGAAATTTTAATATCATGACAATGCCTGATACTTAATGCTTCATTATCTGCTCCGATAATCGGATGATCATTACCGTCTTGAACGACTTTTAATGTCAATGAGCTTTCGCCACTCAAAATTAAAGGTGAACCTAATGTACGGAATTCATTGTTATTGAGGGATGCAATTTCTGTAAGTTGTAATGCTTTAATTCTAGGGTCGACAATTGCCCCACCTAAAGATTTATTGTATGCTGTACTTCCGGTTGGGGTGGATACAACTAGGCCATCGCCACGGAATGTTTCTAAATAAACATCATCAATGAAAACATCTATTACAAAAGTACGAATAACATTTGAGCGAATTGAACATTCGTTGAAACAGTAAAAAGGATTTTCACCGTTAACGCTTACTTCAATTGTTGGATTTTTTCGAACTTCAACTTGTTCATTCTCCATAGCCTCAATTATTGACTGTATGTCATTAAGTGAAAAGTCTGTATAGAAGCCTAGATGATCACCGGTATTAATTCCTAAATAAAGGCAGTCCTCTTGGAACTCAGTTTTTCTTAGGGCTTGTAAAAATGCACCATCCCCACCTATGCTGACGATAATGTTAGCTTGCCGATAATCAGAAACAATTGTGAAATTATATTGTTTGGCAATCTCCTTTAATGGAGCGATCTTTTCTTCTACTTCTTTTGTAGGTTTGTAAAACAAATAGACGTTTCTGCGTGTAGGCATTTCATTCTCTCCTTTTTCTTCGGTTGCACGTTTTGATATAGTAACACTAACACTATTATTTCTTTATTTTTTAGGAAAATCCTGCTTTATTTAATAAAATTATGACAAGGGGTTGTTAAAATGAGTAGTAAACGCTGGATTGCATTGGGGTTAGCCTTTTCACTTTTTTTTCTTTCAATTGGAATTCGTTCATTGACTTCAGGATTAACTAGCGATTGGACAGGTTTATTTGGTGCTGAAACGGAAGAAATTTGGGTTGAAAAAACAATTGAAAAGGGTAATGGTAATGGGAAGATTGCTGTTTTATATGTAAATGGAGTCATTGAAGAAGGTTCAGGAGCTCCTTCTATTTTTGATTCCGCTACCTATAATCACCGCCACTTTATGGCAATGTTACGTCATGCAAGTCAAGATCCGCAGGTTGATGGCATAATCATTCGTGTTAATTCACCAGGCGGAGGAGTAGTAGAGAGCGCTGAAATTCATGATCTAATTTTAGAAGTACAAGAAGAATACCGCAAACCAGTTTACATTTCTATGGCTAGTATAGCAGCTTCAGGTGGTTATTATATTGCAGCCCCTGCTGATAAAATTTTCGCAAATGAAGCTACAATTACAGGTTCATTAGGTGTTATTATGCAAACGATAAATATCAGTGAATTAGCAGAAAATCATGGAGTTCGCATGGATACAATCAAAAGTGGTATCTATAAAGACATTATGTCACCGTTACGAGAAATGACTGATAGTGAAAGAGCAATTCTTCAATCAATTATCGATGATTCTTACGAAAAATTTGTTGAAGTCATTGCAAATGGTCGTAATATGGATCGAAACCAAGTGCTTAAACTTGCTGATGGTAGAATTTATTCAGGTAGGCAAGCATTAGAAGTAGGTTTAGTAGATGACCTTGGAAATCTTGACCATGTTATTGAGGTTTTAAGAGATGATATTGGAAGAGGGGAGATAGATGTAATTAGATATGAAGCTCCGTTTAGTTTCCCAGGGTTTTTAACCATGACAACTCAAAAACTTGTTTTAAAACAACAAGACCCATTGGGTTTGAAACAACTTTTAGAATACTCTAATTCACCAAGCTTAATGTATATGTACAATATGGAATAGGTGGTGTTGATCATGGATAAGTTTAGTTCAGAAGATGAAAGAAAGTTAAAAGAACATAGTATTTCATATCGATATGCAGGGTTCTGGATGAGATTTTGGGCATATTTATTGGACCTAGTAGTAGTAGCCAGTATCAACCGAATTTTAATTGCTCCATTTCTTGTCTTCGCAAATATTCAAGGGATAGAAATAGGCTTCATTTCTCTAGAGATGTTGATAATGTCGATAGTCACTTTTTTATACTTTCTAGTGTTAACAAAGAATTGGGGACAGACTATTGGAAAGCGAGTGTTTGGTTTAAAGGTTATTAGCAATACGGCACAACCATTAACTTGGTCAGCAGTGCTTTTCCGTGAAGTTATTGGAAGGTATATTTTACAGGCATTTACACTTACATATATTCTCTATATAATTGTGCCATTTCAGAAGAAAAAACAAGGATTGCACGACATGATTGGTGATACATACGTTGTTCATGAGGAAATCATTATGTAGCATGTTTGAAAAAATCCACTTTTTTTGTTTATTTTCAATTCGACAAGGTGATAATGAATGGAAGAAGGAGGAATTTGCCATGCATTGGATTTGGTGGGTAGTAATTTCGATTTTGCTTTTTATCATTTTACTCCCTTTTGCAAAAATAACTGTAAATCTTACCTATTATCATGAACAAGATAATGATGAACTGAAGGTAAAAATATCTACTTTCTTCGGCTTAGCCTCCTATAGAATCAATGTTCCAGTGTTGAAAATTGATGAAGATTCACCTTCGATCATTGTAAAAGAAGAACAGCATTCTGCAATTGGTGATAAAGAAAAAATAGAAAAATTTACCCCAGAAAGAATTATTAATGATATTCGTAAAGTGAAAGATTTCCTAAGGCATGTTATTGGCTTTCATAAAATTGTTAAAAGGTTTCTCAGGAAAATGTCAATAACAAAATTTAGTTGGAAAAGCATCGTTGGATTAGGAGATGCAGCGTTAACGGGTACGTTGGTTGGTGGTGTTTGGGCAGTAAAAGGAAGTACTCTTGGAATTATAGCTCATTATATGAAACTAAAAGTTGTACCTACAATTGAGGTTCATCCAAATTTTCAAAAGTTAACTTCACACACCGAGCTAACATGTATTATTTCTTTTCGGCTAGGGTATGCTATAATCGCAGGTTTACAAATCATTAAACATTGGAAAAAGAGGCCAATGTTTACAAGTGATGAAAATCTCTACGAGCAGAACGGTATATCAGGTTAGGAGGAGACAATAATGTCAGAACATCCAATTCAAGGCTTAATGAAAACGGCTATGGAAAACATCAAGGAAATGGTTGATGTAAACACAATCGTAGGAGATCCAGTTGAGACTCCGGATGGAAGTGTCATCATTCCAGTGTCAAAGGTTGGGTTTGGTTTCGCTGCTGGAGGTAGTCAGTTTGTAATTGATAAAACAACTACAGGCACCGATGACAAACAGCATCCGTTTGGCGGAGGTAGTGGTGGTGGTGTTTCAATCACACCAATTGCGTTCTTAATTGTTAGTGCTTCAGGTGTAAAGATGGTTCATTTAGATGAAAATACCCATCTTTATGAAAAATTAATGGATTTTGCACCACAGGTAGTTGAAAAAATTCAACAGATGATGAATGGTAATGGGAAGCAAAATCAAACTCCAACAACTGAAGTAAATATTTCAGCTGATAAATTAGATCTTTAAAAAGTTAAGGCTAACGCTCTCCAGGCGATTAGCCTTAGTTTTTTTTAGTTAAAAAAATATTTACGTTTTCAGTAGATAATGCCTAGCTCCACCGCCCAGCCCCCCCGAGGTCAAAAACACGTGTTGTTCACTTAAATCCTGCCTTGTTGCCCAGTAGGTCCGCGAGGCAAAGCTGTATGGAGAAACTCTAGAAGTAACACATGTTGTGAATGAGGTTAGCCTGACTTAATAGGAGCTTGCGCCTTTCTCTTATCAGATTAGCCCACCACTTTCAATTTGGCAGAACTGAATTTCTCCTTAAAGTCTACGTCTTCCATTTTTCTTAATGAAACTTCTTCCTTTGTTTGTACCAAAAAAGTGCTTAAAAGCATATTTCTTGAATATTTTTAAATTTGCTACTATATTTAACAATGAGATATGTTAATTTATGAGGAGGAACATAAAAATGGCAAATGTTACATTTAAAGGAAATCCAATTACACTATTAGGAAATGAAGTAAAGGTAGGGGACGTTGCTCCTAATTTCACAGTTTTGGCAAATGACTTAACACCAGTCACTTTAGAGAGTTTGAAGGGAAATGTAACTGTTATTAGTGTTGTTCCATCAATTGATACGGGAGTTTGTGATGCGCAAACTCGTCGTTTTAACGAAGAGGCTGCAAACCTTGAAGGGGTAAATATCATAACAATAAGTGTAGATTTACCTTTCGCTCAGAAGCGTTGGTGCGGTGCTGCTGGAATTGATAAAGTTCAAACCTTATCTGACCACCGTGAACTTTCTTTTGGAAAAGCGTTCGGGGTAGCTATTGAAGAATTACGTTTATTGACTAGATCTGTCTTTGTTTTAAATAAAGAGGGTGAGGTTGCTTATGCAGAATACGTACCAGAAGCAACAGATCATCCAAACTACGAAGCACCAATTCTCGCTGCAAAAGCTTTATTGTAGTATTAGTAAAAAAACAGACGCCTAGGTGTCTGTTTTTTTTAGATAGATCAGGTGTTTTTTGGGATTTCCAAAGGTGTTAATGCAGAGGTATGTGCTTTTAATTGAATTAATTTATATAAATTTACGAAAAGAGCCCTATATAAAGTCTTTTTAATAAAAAAATGTATATCCTTCTTCTCTTGTTGGAATAAAAGAGGTAGAATGGAGAAATTGAGAAAGGAGTGAAGAAGTTGATTCGAAATTTAGATCTTGAAACTTTTTTATGAAATTAGATGAGAATACTGAAAAAATTCAAAATGATCGTGATCTTACATATTTAGAAGCTCTTATACATACTGGAGAAATGTTATTTCAAGAAAATAAACAGTCTTTAGATTTTGATTTTGAGGAATTAACAAAAGAACAAATCCGTAAATCCTTGCAATTGGCGATATTAAAAGGAATGAAAGAAGCTATTCAACCGAATCATGTTATGACACCTGATGCTGTTTCCTTATTTATGGGTTATCTGGTGAATAAACTAACAGAAAAAAATGAGGTTATTCGGATATTAGACCCTGCAGTAGGTTCTGGAAATTTATTAACAGCCATTTTAAATCATACTACAAAACCAGTCTATAGCTTTGGTGTGGAACCTGATGAAACTTTACTAAAGCTTGCTTACGTTAGTGCTAATTTGCAACAGCATAAGATTGAACTTTTTCACCAAGATAGTTTAATGGATATCTTAGTTGATCCTGTGGATATAGTTGTAGGAGACTTGCCAATTGGGTATTACCCAAATGAAGAGGTAGCTAATCGTTATCAGTTAAAATCAAAAGAAGGTATGTCATACACTCATCATTTAATGATCGAACAATCATTAAATTATGCAAAGGAAGGCGGTTTTTTAGTATTTTTAATACCGAATTTCATATTTGAATCTGATCAAGCAAAGCAATTGCATAGTTTTATTAAGGAGCATGCACATATCTATTCATTACTACAATTGCCAACATCCATGTTTAAAGAGAAAAAACACGAGAAAAGTATCTTTATACTAAGGAAAAAAGGTGAAGGAATTAAAGCGCCTAGCCAGGCCTTATTAGCGGAATTACCAACATTCTCAAATAAACAAGCTTTAGGAGAAATGGTAACCAGTATAAATAATTGGATTGAACTAAATATAAAGTGAAAATAGTGAGAAAGTACCTCTCTGTGTGAAGCTCATTTATTTATGCTTTTTGGATCTTAGCCAAGCCTATGCTTGGCTTTTTACGTTTCCATGAAAAATTGATAAGCTGAATGATCCTAAGTTAATTGTTTGGTTTTGCCAATCAATACATAGATTTACTCGCTATACCATTATTTAGAAAAATAAAAATAAGCACGAAAGGTAAGCTAATAAAAGCTACTAGTAATGTCAAAAGCTATTATGTCCTTATTAGTAACATTAGTCTGGGCTGTTAAGAAATCTGATTTCACTAATTCACTTTCCTTCATCAAATATATTTACATCAAGTGTTGTTAATATTAACTTTATGTTGTCTGAGCAGTAAATTGAAGGCTCTTTTCTAAAAAGATTTTCTTTAGATTGTTCGTTTAGAAAGTAAACATTTACTGTTTCCACTGTCTAAAGGTTGGTAATACAGAAAGTATGAGAGTTATACAACAGGTTACTATGTTTTTCGTTTCAAATCCCGATTTAACAATACATCGATAATGGTAATGATAAACTGTACTAATTAAAAAATGAACATTTTTAAGAAATTTCATGAGAAAGTATTGAATTCTTATGATAACAGTGTTTAAATAAAATAGGTAATAAGATTAAATCGACAAAATTCGAAGTTAGCAATTTTTTAATTGAAGGAGATGTAGTAAATGGCAAAGATTATGGCGATTAACGCTGGTAGCTCGTCATTAAAGTTTCAACTTTTAGACATGCCAACGGAAGCTGTTGTTACAAAAGGTATCGTAGAGAGAATCGGCTTAGAAGATTCTGTTTTTCAAATAGATGTAAATGGTGAAAAGCAAAAAGAAGTTCGCGATATTCCAGATCATTCACAAGCCGTAAAAATTTTATTGGATAAGTTAACAGGGTTAGGGATCCTTCAATCTCTAGATGAAATTGAGGGAATTGGTCACCGTGTTGTTCACGGGGGAGAAAAATTTAATGACTCTGTACTTATTACAGATGAGGTTTTAAACGGTATTGAAGAAGTTTCGGAACTTGCTCCACTGCACAATCCAGCAAATATTGTTGGTATTAAGTCATTTATGGAAGTACTTCCAAATGTTCCTGCAGTTGCTGTATTTGATACGGCTTTCCATCAAACGATGCCAGAACAATCGTTCTTATATAGTCTTCCATACGAATATTATGAGGATTATGGTATTCGTAAATATGGTTTCCATGGTACATCTCATAAATATGTTACTGAACGAGCAGCTGAATTATTAGGGAGACCAGTTGAACAATTACGTTTAATCTCTTGTCACTTAGGAAATGGCGCATCAATTGCTGCAATTGAAGGTGGGAAATCAATTGATACGTCAATGGGCTTCACTCCACTAGCAGGGGTAACTATGGGTACTCGTTCTGGAAATATTGATCCAGCATTAATTCCGTTTATTATGGATAAAACAGATCAAACTGCTACGGAAGTACTTGATGTTTTAAATAAAAAGAGTGGTATGTTAGCTTTATCTGGATTCTCGAGTGACTTACGCGATATCGAGCAACAAGCTGAAGAAGGAAACGAAAGAGCGGAACTAGCACTAGAAGTATTCACTTCTCGAATTCATAAATATATTGGTTCATATGCAGCTCGTATGCATGGCGTTGATGCGGTTATCTTCACAGCTGGTATTGGTGAAAACAGTGATGTTATCCGTGCTCGTGTATTAAAAGGACTTGAATTCATGGGGATTTATTGGGATCCATCTTTAAATCAAGTACGTGGGAAAGAGGCATTTTTAAACTATCCTCATTCTCCAGTTAAAGTAATGATCATTCCAACGAACGAAGAGGTAATGATTGCTAGAGATACAGTTCGATTAACAAAATAATGACAATTTAGAGCACCTACTAATTTTTTAGTTGGTGCTTTTTTCAATTTCTATAATTAATATTTCAGTTCATGTAATAAGTTTAGTAAAATAAATATAGTAAGTTTCCGTGGAGTGATCATAATGAAATTAATTACAGAAGCATTTGAAGGAGATCGGCTCATAGGCTTTTTTCTCATTAAAGATTTACAGCAAAAGGTAGCTACAAACGGTAGTGAATATTTTGATTTTGTTCTTGGAGATCGTTCCGGAACAATTACAGCTAAACTGTGGGACATAACAGAAGAACAAAAAGGGTCATTTACAGTAAAAAAAATAGTGAAAGTCGATGGGTTAGTAACTTTATTTCGTAACCAAAAACAGTTGCAAATACAAAGAATTCGTTTATCGCTGCCAGAAGATGACATTGATATACAAACTCTTGTGCAAAAATCCGAAATTCCAAGAGAAGAACTTTGGCAGGAATTAAGAATGGTGATTGAAGAAATTCAATCGCCAACGTTAAGTAAGCTAGTCAAAACAATTTTGCTGTCAAAGGAAACTAGAGATGCACTAACCACAATACCCGCAGGAGTGAAGATGCATCATTCTTATTATGCAGGGTTATTGGAGCACATTGTCACACTTCTGCATAGCGCTACTCAGTTATTTCCAATATACCCACAACTAAATAAAGATATAGTCATTACTACTTGCCTCTTGCATGATATAGGCAAAACAAAGGAACTATCCGACCCTATTGCACCTGAATATACGACAGAAGGAGAATTGGTAGGGCATATAGTATTAGGGATTGAGTTAATTAACGATGCTGCAAGAGAAGCTGGGATTTCGTCTCGAGACGAAGAACTTCTCTTAGTAAAGCATTGTATTTTAAGCCATCACGGTGACGTAGATTTAGGTTATGGGAGTGCAGTTTCAGGGAAAGTTCCTGAGGCTATCTTTTTTCATTATCTAGATCAAATTGATGCAAAATTAAATTCGATGAAGCAGTTATTTAAGGGAGAAAACGAAGAATGGGTTTATTCTCCTATGTTAAGGAGAAAAATTCGAAATCTGAATAAAGGGTGATTGATATGGTATTGACCATTCGAGAAAAAGCAGTTTTGGAATCGATTGAAAACTGGGAACAGTCCTACTTTGTAGAAGTAGATCAAAACAGCTATTACACACTTGAAACGAATTTAAATGAAGCGATTGAAAATTGGCGGCCAGATCTCCAAAAAAAGTTGTTAAAAACCATCGATAGCATCATTTTTCATACCCATGCGATTGCTCAAAACAGTAGGTATGATAAGGAGACGACAGCTAAAGTCTTAGACTTTGGTAGAGTGTTTAATGAAAATATAAACGAAGTTTCAGATATGAGGTGCTTAACAATTGATCAACTCCGTTTTATCACAAACCAACACTTGGCTAAACAAAGGCTCGTCTCCTTAATGCAAGGTGGGTTTGCTGGCTTAGGCGGTTTCTTTACAGTCGCATTAGACTTACCCATGATGTTAATCATCAATTTACGATCAATCCAATTAACTGCTATGACATATGGATATGATTTAAATAAACCATTTGAATTAATGTTAGCATTGAAAGTGTTTCACGTCGCTACCTTACCAAGGACATTGCAAAAAGAGGGATGGGAGCACTTATTAGTTGAGCTCAATCATATCGAAGATGAGTGGCTGTTATTTGATGACCCAAATAGTCAAAATACAACTGTTTGGCTTCAACAACCGATCAAGCAAATCGGTAAGGGAATGGTTTTATTTCTCCTCCGTAAAAAACTAATCCAGGGAGTCCCACTATTAGGGATAACGGTAGGTGCCTCTGCAAATTATTTTTTAGCAAAACAGGTTTCTGAAATCGCTCATTACTTTTATCAAAAACGCTTTTTGTTAGAGAATAAATAATTTTTAAAATTCCCAGCATATTTCTTCAATACAAAATCAAGTTGTTGTAGAATGAAGATACATAATGGGGGTGTACACGTTGTATCGTTTTGAATATGACCAGCGTCTAGGGATTGCTTTACCAGACTTAACGAAGGATTGGAATTGTCTTGATAAAGCAACACAAGAAGAAATATTAGTTCAGTGGGAACAAATAAGAGGAGATATTCCTGACCGAGTAAAAGAACTTGAGAACCAAATAAATGCAAAACAAGCAGCACTTTTTAATGAAGAGAACTTTAAAAGGTCTTGTGAAATTAATACCGAAATTTCCGAACTAGCTTCAACAATTAATGATTTGTGGCTTTGGTTTAGGTCCCAAGGTGAAATTACAGGGAAAAGCCACCACTAATAGATTAGAGTGAAGAGTGTAAAGTGAAGAGTTTTTTTGAGATATTGCTTCGGAGTATTACTCTCATAACTCTAGACTCTAAACTTTAAACTAACATAGAAGCTCCTTCATTTGCTCATTCTAAGATTAAGAAGACAATGAAGGAGTTTTTTATGGGCTATATTAATATTGAAGGATCGGATATCTATTATGAAGATAGCTTGTATGGTGAAGAAATCCTTGTTTGTATTCATGGATTTATCAGTTCATCCATCTGTTGGCACCCATTGGTTGAGCACTTGTCGAAACAATTTCGAGTTGTAGCAGTTGATTTACCTGGCTTTGGTCAAACTGTTGCTAGTAGAGATTATGAATTTACGTTATCTAACTATGGAAAAACAATCAATCGTTTTGTCCAGGAACTAGGTTTTCGCAAAGTTCATATCGTTGGCCATTCCCTCGGTGGACAAATTGCTTTGCAAGCTGTAAAGCAAAAACCTGAGCTCTATCAGAAGCTATTTTTAATTGCAGCTTCAGCAGTAAGAAAGCGCCCACCGTGGTTAGCTAGGCTTTTTTGTTATTTTCCTTATGTAGACGAGGTCGCTTACCGTTTTTTCTTTCAGGACGAATTCGTGAATATTGGTATTTCAAAAGTTTTAGCAGGTGGTGTGGGCCTAGAACAGGAAATATTACGTCCATATATTGATATCTGTAAGCGAAAAGAGGTTGTGCAGGCAGTTTTAAAGCTTGGGAAAATGAGAGAAGATGACATGAGCAAACAAGATTTAAATGATATCTTTCAACCAGCATACTTACTATGGGGCAGAGAGGATCAAGTTGTAATCCTAGAGGAGGGGGAGTTTTTACATAAACATTTAAAAAACTCAACTTTAGCTATTATTGAACATTGTGGTCACCTTCCGATGGAAGAATATCCAACAACGGTGTTACACCATCTTTATTCATTTCTTTGCCCCAATTTCAATAATATACAAGAAAATAACTAATAAATATTTATACTTTTTAATAATTATGTATTGCAAATTCAAAAAAAAGTTGTTAAAGTAATGATTAACAACAAAATTATATTTCAAGGTGAGAGTAGAGCGCTTATATAAAGCCTCTTTTCTTTTGAAAATAAGTGTATAAATATTATAAAACAAGTATTAATATTCATGTATGGAGGAATGGGAAATGAGTAAAAAGAAAGTTGTATTAGCATATTCTGGTGGTTTAGATACATCAGTGGCTATTAAATGGTTAGGAGATCAAGGTTATGATGTAATTGCTGTTTGTTTAGATGTCGGTGAAGGAAAAGACCTTCAGTTTGTAAAAGAAAAAGCATTAACAGTGGGGGCAATTCAATCTTATACTGTTGATGCTACAAAAGAGTATGCAGAGGAGTTCGTATTAACAGCCTTACAAAGTCATGCAATGTACGAAGGAAAATATCCGCTCGTATCTGCGCTTTCTCGCCCGCTTATTTCAAAGAAACTAGTAGAAATTGCTAACCAGGTTGGCGCTGACGCAGTCGCACATGGTTGTACGGGGAAAGGTAATGACCAAGTACGTTTTGAAGTTTCGATTCAAGCCTTAAATCCCAACCTTGAAGTGCTAGCACCTGTTCGTGAGTGGGGTTGGAGCCGTGATGAGGAAATTGAGTATGCAAAAACTCATAATATTCCAATACCGGTGAACTTAGATAACCCTTATTCTGTTGACCAAAATTTATGGGGAAGAAGCTGTGAATGTGGAGTTCTAGAAGATCCTTGGGCAACACCTCCTGAAGGAGCTTATGAACTAACGGTAGCTTTAGAGCATACTCCGAATGAGCCAGAGTACGTTGAAATTGGGTTTCAGCAGGGGATTCCTAAAACGTTAAACGGCAAAGTGTTTAATCTTGATTCCCTAATTTTAGAGCTTAACAGTATTGCGGGGAAGCATGGGGTTGGACGAATTGACCATGTTGAAAATAGATTGGTAGGTATTAAATCTCGTGAAGTTTATGAGTGTCCAGGAGCAATGACTCTTCTAAAAGCACATAAAGAATTAGAAGACTTGACGCTTACAAAAGAGGTTGCTCACTATAAACCAGTCATTGAAAAGAAAATTACTGAAATGATTTATGATGGTTTATGGTTCTCTCCATTGATGCCTGCTTTGCAAGCGTTTTTGAAGGAAACGCAAAAAACAGTAACAGGTACGGTACGTGTAAAGCTATTCAAAGGTCATGCTATTGTTGAAGGACGTAAGTCAGAGTTTTCATTATACGACGAAAAGCTTGCAACATACTCAACAGAAGATGAGTTTGACCACAGTGCAGCTGTTGGATTTATTAAGCTGTGGGGCTTGCCAACAAAAGTTCATAGCATGGTGGCAAAGAAGGGAGTAAATCAACTGTGACAGCTAAGCTTTGGGGTGGAAGGTTTACAAAAAAAGCAGCAAGCTGGGTGGATGCCTTTGGGGCATCCATTGGCTTTGATAAAGAATTGGTGAAAGAAGATATTCAGGGGAGCATTGCCCATGTTAAGATGTTGGGTAAATGTGGGATTGTCCCTGAGGCAGAAGTCGAGAAAATTCTTGCGGGTTTAGAGGTTATTCAAGAAAAAGCTAAAAAAGGTCAACTTGAATATAGTGTGGAAAATGAGGATATCCATTTAAACATTGAGAAGTTTTTAATCGATGAAATTGGTGAGGTCGGTGGTAAGCTCCATACAGGTAGAAGCCGTAATGACCAAGTCGCAACCGATATGCATCTTTATTTACGTACGCAAGTAACGGAAATTATGGAATCAGTTAAGCATCTTCAAGAAGCTATCCTCGATCAAGCAAAATTTCATGTTGAAACCATCATTCCAGGCTATACTCATTTGCAAAGAGCTCAACCAGTTTCATTTGCCCACCATTTAATGACCTATTTTTGGATGTTGGAGCGTGATTATGAGCGATATCAGGATAGCATGAAACGGATTAATATCTCTCCGTTAGGAGCAGGAGCATTGGCTGGAACAACATTCCCGATTGATCGTGAGTATTCAGCAGAGCTCTTAGGCTTTGAGTCTATCTATGAAAATAGTATGGACGCCGTAAGTGATCGCGACTTTATTGTTGAGTTCTTAAGCAACTCCTCAATGGTAATGATGCATCTGTCGCGTTTTGTGAAGAGTTAATTTTATGGTCGAGCCAAGAATTCCAATTTATCGAAATGGACGATACGTTTGCAACTGGTAGTAGTATAATGCCACAAAAGAAAAATCCAGATATGGCAGAGTTAATTCGTGGTAAAACGGGGCGAGTATACGGAAATCTTTTTTCCTTGTTAACCGTTTTAAAAGGTTTACCGTTAGCCTATAACAAAGATATGCAAGAAGATAAAGAAGGTATGTTTGATACAGTTCATACAGTTAAAGGTAGCTTGCAAATTTTTGCTGGAATGATTGAAACAATGAAAGTATTAGGTGCGAATATGGAGAAAGCAACGAATGAGGATTTTTCCAATGCTACTGAGCTAGCAGATTACTTAGCTACTAAGGGGATGCCATTTCGAGCAGCTCATGAGGTTGTCGGTAAACTTGTTCTTTATTGCATTCAAAACAAAAAATACCTATTAAACTTAACAATTGATGAATTTAAAGAAGCTAGTCCTTTATTTGAAGACGATATCTTTCACGTGCTCGAACCCAAAACGGTTGTTGCCAGACGTAATAGTGCAGGTGGAACAGGCTTTGATCAAGTGAGACTAGCGATTAAAAAAGCTGAATTTGTAATATCTAACAAATAATAGTTCCTTTCGTAAACGTTGCTTTTGGGGCCGTCTTTTGAGAATGAGAGAGCCGTTGAGACGAATGAATTTGTCTCAACGGCTCATTTTTTCTCAAATGCTTCATGCAAAGCGTGATAATTAATTTCGTACAATTAACACATCGCATTTCGCAGTTCGTGCAATATATTCTGACACGCTACCAATAAGGAGTCGTTCAACTGCATTTAGCCCCGTTGCCCCTGTAATAATCAAATCCACTTCGTATTTCTTAGCTATATCTTTAGACACTTTTACTTTTGGTGATCCAAAATCTAATACACATACAGCTGCAACCCCGGCTTTTTCCACCTCTTGTTTATACTCAGATAGCATGTCCTTTGCGTATTCTTCTGCTCTAGTCACAATAGCGCGGTCATATTGTTCAACTGTTGCAAATGTTCTAGTATCAACAACATGTGTAATAATAATTTTTGCCTGCTCTTTTTTAGCAACATCAATAGCTTTTAATAATGCTTTTTTTGCTTCATTTGATCCGTCAACAGCAACTAAAATATTCGAGTAGTTTTTTTCCATATTTTCCACCCCTAATATTATAAAATGTAAATCTTTACAATTTAATTATACCATGAACAAACTCCTAGTTTTTGGTGAAACTGTCATAAATGGTGAATGATTGATGAATAATATTAAAGAGGAAAAGGGGGTGTGGTGAATGAAGGACTCGAAGTTTCAAAGCACAATTTTTGATGAGGAAGGAGATGCGATCGTCAGGCAACAATTGTTAGATTCTTATTACGAAGGTACGGCAGATACAAAAAAGCGAGATGACATTGATCAGCAAGAGAACCAATAAAACTGGAAGTACCTTGGTATAGTTTTTTACCAAGGTTTTTATTTTACATAACCAAAATTCTGAAGCATTCTTTTTTACTTTACTATTACATAACACTATAATAATGGGGAAAACAAAGTGACATATTTGTGCAATGTAACCGTAAGTGTTAATTATAATTTTTTAATGGATTGATTTTTTTAAAAGGCTGTTTTCGTAAACTTTGTTGCTTTAAGGTCGTCTTTTGAGAATAAATCAGCTTTTTGGGACAAATTTATTTGGCCCAATGGCTTATTTATTCTCAAAAGCTTCACGCAAAGCGTGAAGAACCAAGTATTCGCTTGGTTACGACCTAAAGTTAATAGCAACAATCTTTTAGAAAAAAGCGTTTAAAAACAATGGTGCGCTTTTGAACTACCAAGTCATTACTTTGCTCAGGTTCAAAAGCTAGATTGTCACAGAATGCAAAGCTAATAAAATTAAGCAACTGCAAAAAATACATCATCGCCGTAAAACGACTTGTACGTTTAAATATAGGGAGGGGGAGAAAATAATGCGACATGCTCTGATCACAGCTGGAACGAAGGGTTTAGGAAAAAAAGTAACGGAAACATTACTCGAAGATGGCTATAGGGTGTCTATTAGTTACCGTAGTGACGAGGAAGCACTAGAACGGTTGGCCCTGGAATGGGAGAGGTTTCAAGGGCGTTTTCAGTTTATTCGAGCTGATGTCACAAATAAAAATGACTTGTCTCTGCTGGTTGACCATGCTGTAAGCTCCTTCGGAAATATTCATATTCTAATAAATAATGCAGGACCTTATGTATTTGAAAGAAAGAAGCTTATAGAGTATAACGAGGATGAATGGTACGAAATGCTAGAAGGTAATTTAAGTAGTGTTTTTCATTTGTTGAAAAAAATAATTCCAATGATGCAAAAGGAAAAATTTGGACGAATTATTTCTTATGGTTTTCAAGGTGCAGAAGGCACACCAGGTTGGCTATACCGCTCTGCTTTTGCAGCAGCAAAGGTTGGATTAGTCTCTCTCACAAAGACTCTAGCAATTGAGGAAGCTGAAAATGGTATAACGGCTAACATAGTTTGTCCGGGGAACATTGTTGGAGAGATGAAAGAGTCTTCAATCGCCGAATCGAGGAAGCTTCCAGATGAAAATACACCTATTGGTAGATCTGGAACAGGTGAGGATATTGGTCGTGTTATTTCGTTTCTCTGTCACGAAAATTCAGATATGATAACTGGAACAGTAATTGAAGTAACAGGTGGTGTAGATGTACTGCATCGTTTCCGGTAATAACTTAAGTGTAGAATGTAGAGTTATAGGCAAACCTTTAAAGCAAAATGGCCACTAACTTAAACTCTGAGGTCTACATTTTAAACTAGTATAAAACATCCAATATTTACTAATAGTAGTAATGAGGTGATATCCATGAAAAGAAGGTTTCTGACGCCAATTTTACTACTATGCTGTTTAACAATTTTTCCTGCCCAAAGTAACGCTCTAAATTTGATGGAAAGTTTCTTCTTGAAGATTACTGTTATTGAAAATGGAATTGAGCATCAATGGGAATATACAAGTCCAGGGAAGTATGAGTATGAAAAAGGGGAAAAAGTGATAAAAACGAAAGAAGCAAAAGACGAATTACTTAAAATTGTAAAAGAAATTAATCTATCCGAAGAAGCAAAAATTGAGAAAATGGTAGAAATATTAAAACAAAATCGTTTCCCAGAAATAGAACATCTTGATATTCGTTGGATGACTGGTGACAATAAATTGTATACGTGGGTTTGGGATCATAAAAACAGTTGAGAGTGTAGAGTTTTGAGTTTAGAGTTATTTGCAAGTAGTGCTTCGAAGCATTACTTTCACTTACTCAAAACTCAAAACTCAAAACTCAAAACTTTAAACTATAATAAGGTCCTTCGGATACTTTGTCAGGCTCTCAAATCCATCCTTTGTTATCACGATATCGTCTTCGATACGAACTCCGCCAATACTAGGTACATAGATACCTGGTTCAACAGTAAACACAGCGCCCTCTTGAAGTAAATCATTATTGTTTTCACTCATAGAAGGAAATTCATGAACTTCGATCCCAAGTCCGTGGCCAATGCGGTGTGGGAAATACTCTCCAAAACCTGCGTTTGTAATATAGTTTCGCGCCGCCAAATCTATGTCACCAATTCTTGTACCAATTTTACAAGCAGCCAACGCCTGTAGTTGTGCCCCTAATACAGTCTCGTAAATTTCCTGTTGTTTTTCACTAGCCTCTTGAAAGACCACTGTTCTGGTAATGTCAGAACAATAACCATCTAACACGACACCGAGGTCAAATAAGACGAAGTCACCACCAGTAATTTCAGTAAGTCCTGGATTTCCATGAGGGTCTGCTGTTTTCCTACCGGTTAAAACCATTGTCGAAAATGACATTTCCCGAATGCCTTTCCTTTTTAGTTCATATTCAATTAGCGCTAATACATCCATTTCTGTTTTCCCAGATTTAAGTGCATGAACCCCTACCTCAACTCCAAAATCTGCAAGCTTTGCTGCCTGCTTTAAAATTTCTAATTCGGAGGGTTCTTTTATCAATCTTAATGAATAAAGCTTTTCTTCTACAGAAACTAATTGTCCTTGAGGAAACATATTTAATAATGCAGTAGCTCTTGTATATGAGATATGCTCTTTTTCTATAGCGATCACACTAGCAGTTGGCACTAGCCCTTTTATACGTTTTTCTAATAAATCCCAAGGGTTTTCTGAGTCACTATAGCTAATGATTTCATGTTCCCAACCGGCAGCCTTAGCCTGTGGCTTTTCCATATTAGGACAAATTAGAATAGGCTCTTCTGTTGGAAAAATAACAATACCTACGAGGCGTTCATGTGGTTCTGTATAAAATTGGGATAAATAAAATACATTTGCTTTCGTTTGGACAAAAGCAAAATCGACATTTTTTTCTGCTAACCAGTCCATAACTCTAGTTAAGCGCTTATTCATAATTTCACTTCCTTATTTTTAAAATTTGATATATCAATGAATTTCATAATTCATTATTTACGCTACTAAGTTCTAAGTGTAGTTGCGTAGAAACCATTCGCAACTACACTTAGATTGATATAGCTCGATTAGGGTGATTATGAAATTCACTCATATGTAATCTGTGTTCACTTTACCATTTTCCACACCATTTGTTAAATAAACTTTATGAGAATTAATATATTATTAAGAAAATTAGTAAATATGATAAGATTACTATATTGATTATTTTCTTGGGGAGTGGAACATGAAGAAATTTTTTGATTATATTATGTTAACGATTGGCTCAATTGTAGTTGCAGTTGGGCTAGAATTAATTTTGGCTCCAAATGGACTTGTTGATGGTGGGGTAACAGCTTTATCAATTATGGCAAATCGAGTTTGGGATGTCCCTATTTGGTCCATATTTATCTTATTGAACCTTCCAACACTTTTATTCTCCGCAAAATACATGGGGAAAAAGTTTGTGTTTAGAACGATCTATGCAAATATTATTACTTCTATAGCGCTAATTCTGCTCGCTCCGATGCCTGCAATTACTTCCTCTGAAGTACTTATTGTTCTCTATGGTGGCCTATTACTAGGTACAGGTGTTGGTCTTGTTGTGAAAGCTGGAGGAGCAGTAGATGGAACTGAGATGCTGGCGATTTTTATTAATAAAAAGTACAACATTTCTATAAGTACTTTTCTATTAGCAATTAATGCAATTATTTTAGTAGGTGCAGCATTTGTCTTTACTTTGGAAAAAGCGATGTTTTCCATTGCTATCTTTTATATCGTTTCAAAGCTTATTGATTTCATTCTAGACGGGGTCAATCAAGGGAAATCAGTCATGATTATTTCTGAAATTCCAGATGAAGTTGCCTATAGTTTAATGAAAGATCTTGATGCTCAAATCACGTTTTTATATGGACAAGGTGGATTTACGAAAGAGGAGAGAAAGATTATCTATTGTATCACAAACCGATTTATGTACCCAAAACTAAAAGACGTGGTATTGACCATTGATCCTGGTGCAGTTCTTGAAGCTTCGTATGTTTCCGAAACGGCTGGAGTGAAAAAATCTTCATTTTTTCCAAAAACATAGGGAAGGCATAGCAGGATTTTCAATGTATAAGGAGAACGTAAATAGGTATGTGGGTTAAAGTTAGTGAAATGAAATAAAAAATGTGTAGAGGTGATGATCTTGAAAGTAACATATCACGGACATTCAGTAGTTTTGATTGAAACGAACGAGAAAAAAATAATTATTGATCCATTTATTAATGGAAACGGTCAAACTACTCTTAGTGTAAGTGAGTTGGAAGTAGATTACATTCTTTTGTCACACGGACATAATGATCATGTTGGAGATACGGTAGAGTTAGCAAAACAAAACAATGCGCTTGTAGTAGCACCGTTTGAGCTTGCTACATATTTAAGTTGGCAGGGAGTTAACACCCACGCAATGCATATTGGTGGGGCCCATCAGTTTGACTTTGGGGTAGTAAAACTAACACAAGCATTTCATGGATCAGCGTATGTCGAGGAAGAGACAAAGAAAATAGTGTATACTGGCATGCCGGCAGGTCTTCTTATCTCTCTAGAAGGTAAGACGATCTATCACGCCGGTGACACTGCGCTTTTTTCAGACATGAAAGTAATCGGAGATAGAAATAGAATTGATTTGGCCTTCCTCCCAATTGGTGATAATTTCACAATGGGCCCAACTGATGCAGCATTAGCTGCCACATGGTTGAAGGCAAAACAGGTAGTACCAATTCATTACAATACTTTCCCAGTTATTGAGCAAGATCCCAAAGTCTTTTGTTCATTGCTAGAGGATGGAATTGAAGGGAAAGTTCTTGTGTCAGGGGAAACAATTGAGTTATAAGTTTCTTTGTTGTTAAAGATATCACTTTTTTATAAGCATCACATTAGCAACATTTAATCCTATAAAAAAAACTAATAAAGGGCTATTAAGGTGTGATCTTCGACCTTAATAGCCCTTTATTTTATAAGATACGAAAGTAAAAGCGTTTTTAGTACTTAATGTCTAGCATCGGACGCGATCTGCTCCTGCGGTTACTCGTCGCAACTTTGCAAAGGAGCTGACTCAAGGAAGCTCTGGTGCTCCTGCGGTTACTCGTCGCAACTTTGCAAAGGGGTTGACTCAAGTGTGACTTTGCTCGAGGTCAGAAGCATGTGCTAATCAATGACTAGACTTACAGTAAGACAAACTAAAAAACATAGTATCAATACTGATTTTGAGGCATATACTGCATTGAGACAACCTATCTAAAGGGGGATTACGATGCGGAGAAATCGTTTGCTACTATGTTTTTTACTTGGAATAGCTATTGTATTTTATGGTGTGCCTTATCTAAATTTTCAGGGAGATTTAAAAGAGGTTATTTTTTCTGGAGCTTGGCTTTTATTCGCTCTCTTGGCTATCAGTGGTAACATGATTGCGTTACTGTACGGAAAAAAAGTAGACAGAGGTGGGACAATTAGCAAAAGAATAACGACGCAAGTGAAACAAAAAGTTCGTCAATATAGTTAATTGCCTTGAAAACAAGCTCTCTCATCTATATACTTGTATTAGTACAGAAAAGATAAATTATGAATACAGGGTGGAAAGTGGGGGAGCTTGATGACTAAACACGAACAAATTTTGCAATATATTCAATCTCTTGAGATTGGTCACAAAATTTCAGTTAGACAAATTGCAAAAGCATTGACTGTTAGTGAGGGGACAGCTTACCGAGCGATTAAAGATGCTGAAAATCAGGGTTTAGTAAGCACAATTGAGCGTGTTGGAACAATACGTATTGAAAAGAAGCAGAAAGAAAACTTTGAAAAGCTAACGTTTGCCGAGGTTGTAAATATCGTTGATGGACAAGTTCTCGGCGGGAGAGATGGTTTACATAAAACGCTAAATAAATTTGTGATTGGCGCCATGAAAGCTGAAGCGATGATGCGTTACGTTGAGGCTGGCAATTTATTGATCGTAGGTAATCGAGATCAGGTACATAAATTAGCGCTACAAGCTGGTGCTGCAGTGCTACTTACTGGTGGTTTTGATACCTCAGAGGAGGTTAAAAAGCTAGCAGACGATTTAAACTTACCAATTATATCTACGTCTTATGATACTTTTACAGTTGCGACGATGATCAACAGGGCAATCTATGATCAATTGATAAAAAAGAAATTATCCTTGTTGAGGATATTTATATTAAATTAGAGAAGACCTATTATTTAAAGACAACAGATAAGATTGAAAAATGGTTTAATTTTAACGATGAAACAGGCCATAGCCGTTATCCAGTAGTTGATGAAAATATGAAAATTCAAGGAATGGTTACATCTAAAGATGTCATGGGGATTGATAAAAACTTAGAAATAGAAAAAGTTATGACGAAAAGTCCACTTTCAGTAAATGGGCAGACATCAGTTGCTTCTGCTGCACACTTGATGGTTTGGGAAGGTATTGAACAACTCCCGGTAGTGGATAATTATAAAAAACTTATTGGAGTGATAAGTCGCCAGGATGTTCTAAAAGCACTTCAAATGAATCAACGCCAGCCACACGTTGGTGAAACGATTGAAGATCTAGTAACGAGTCGTTTTCAAGACGCTTCAATTGGAAATGAAATCTGTTATAGGTGTGAGGTTACCCCACAAATGACTAACCATCTAGGGACAATTTCATATGGAGTTTTTACAACAATTGTTACTGAAGCTGGAAGCAGAGCTTTAAGGGTTCATAAAAAGGTGATTTAGTTGTTGAAAATATTACTCTCTACTTTATTAAACCGGTGCAGATTGAGAGTATGATTGAAATCTTTCCAAGAGTTTTAGAAATTGGCCGTAAGTTTGGAAAAGTTGATGTAGAGATTTTCCATGAAGGTACAATCGTTGGCAAAGCCTTATTAATGGCACAAATTATTGATCGATAATATTCAGATTTTTCTTTAGCCTCAAAAAAAAGAATGTTGTTCTTAAGTTTAGTCGGAGTCGGATACTCACTTCTAAACTTCAAAGCAACATTCTTTCTTACTTAATTTTTACTATTTGCCTCTTGGATTACGAAAGGAACGTAATGTTTGTAGGCTTTGTAACCAAAATAGACATTTGCTGTCCCAAGTAGAATGAAAATAGTTCCAATAATAAGGGCTACTGTTGTTGTAATAACAATTTGGTTTAGACCAAAGGAGATTAGGAATATGCCGATTGCAATGTTTCCTTTAGTAGAGATCCATTTTTTCTCTATAGGGGACTTTGTTTGAAAATATTTTACTTTATAGAACAAGTAAAAGACTGCGGAAACGACAATTAAGAAAGTTGTAATCACTGATAACACCTCTGCTGATTTTTTAATTAAAAAAGAATATCCGTTCCTATAAATAAATGCTTGCTTCAGCCCTAGTTAGTCGGGCTTAATAGGGGGAAAAGCAGACTATACTTTTTCCTAGGGAGCTTGAGTTTTTCTGTTCACATAGTGATATTGTACCGTGATTGTTGTAAAAAAGCTAATAATATAAGTAAAGGAGACTTCGTATGAAGGCACAAATTATTGAGACTGTTGAGCAATACGACAAAATTATTATCCATCGTCATGTTCGCCCTGATCCTGATGCTTTAGGTTCACAGGGGGGATTAGCTTATTTACTTAAGGAACGTTATCCAACTAAAAATATTTATGTGGTTGGTGATGAAGAGCCATCATTAACATTTATATTAGAAATGGACGATGTTAAGGAAGAAGATTATAATGGTGCTTTAATTATTATTTGCGATACAGCTAATGTTGAACGGATAAGTGATGAGAGGTATACACTAGGAGAAAAAATCATAAAAATTGATCACCACCCTAACGAAGATCCATATGGGGATATTATTTGGGTAGATACTACTGCAAGTTCAGTAAGCGAAATGATTTATGAACTTTTTGAAGAATGGCACGTACAAAAAGGTATGGAAATGACAGTAAACGCGGCGAGGTGTTTATTTGCAGGAATAGTTGGGGATACAGGGCGATTTCGTTATCCTAATACAACCGAACGAACATTTCGATATGCTAGTGAGCTTATTAAACAACCCTTTCTACCAACGGAACTATACGAACCCCTAGAACGAAAAAGCCTACAAGATGCAAGACTTGAGGGTTATATCTTAAATAATTTTAAATTCCTCGAAAATGGAGTGGGAGTAGTTAACTTAACACAATCTATACTCCAGGAATATGGAGTTACACCAAGTGATGCTTCAAGACTAGTAAATACCTTTGCCAATGTAGAGGGATTAAAGGCATGGGTTTTCTTCGTTGAGGAGCCGGATTTACTTATTCGAGTACGGTTGAGATCTAAAGGACCAACAATTAATGGATTAGCTCAAAAGTTTAATGGTGGTGGTCACCCATTGGCTGCAGGTGCTTCAATTCATTCCTGGGAGGAAGCAGAAGTGATTTTAGCAGGGTTGCAAGAGATTTGTCAGAACTATTAAGTGCTCTTAAATACCGTGATTACCAGAATGCTACAAGAATTTTGAACTCCAGGTTTAGAAGACTATTCCTTACAACAACCTATGCGAAAAATTCAATTAAAAAGGCTGTTTTCGCAAAGGTTGTTGCTTAAGAAAATACTAAGATTGCACTACTTATTTAGTAAGTAGTGCTCTTTTCTTGATTAATTTATTGGGTGATATCTTCATCTAAGGTATTTTTCCAATTATTTTAGAGTAAAAAAGCAACAAGCTTTTTTGTGCGACGAGTAACCGCAGGAGCAATGTTTACGAAAAGAGCTTTTAGAAAAGGGCCATTAAAAAAGAAAAGTAATGCAAGCGATCAGCTACATTACTTTTTTTTGTGGGGTGAACCAATACCCAACATCTGTGGCATCTTCGTGGACTGGAATACCTAATTTCTCTAATTCTTTTTTCATGTACGATGCAACTTCTTTTGACTCAGTGTAAGCAGAGTATCCAGCTTTGATTTGCTCAATTTTTGACCTTGCTAACTTTTTACGACTAATGATCAACGGAAACCCTCCTCTGAATGTTATTGTACATATCTAATTGTACATATCCATTATACAATAAATTTCCAGAAAAAGTGTTTGTCTGTGACTAAATTCAGAAAATTTTATTAAATCAGTTAAAGGGGTCTAGTCAGTATGGTGAGGGTTAATTTGCTAAACGAATTTCTACAAACAGCTCCAATGTTGTATACAAATGTAATTCTCTAATGATTACATGATATTTTTTTTCATTAACAGTAAAGGTTTTATTTTGAATAGTTTGCTGAAGAAGTTCACTAGTATTTGATACAGTTTCTATGTTTTTATTGATAACTGGAGTAAGCTCATTTTCGATTTGACTCCGTAGTTCGTAAATAGATAATTCACTTAGCTTTAATGCTTTATCATTTTTAAAATAGACTTTGACTTCTTGCACCGTTAACTTTTTTTGGTTTTCTTTATTTAATTCATCTTTGTCGCTTCTTAAAATTTCAATGTTTCTTTTTTGGTCATCGATGATTGCCTCTTGCACTTTAATTTCTGTGACTAGTTTTTCTTGTATATTTCCGAATTGATAGATGAAAAAAAACCAACCGATTATTATACCGATGATTAACCCCGCAAAAAAACGCTGCCAACTAGGCTTTCTATAGTAGGGAGGAATCCGCATTGATTACGCCTCCTGGGTAATTAATTGAATCACTACTCCACCAGAGTGGGCACCTGATAGTGCTGCAAATATCATAAATAATGTCTTGGCAATGTCAATGTGCGAGCCATCATAAATTCCTCTTTCAATACTGTAAATAGCATCAAACGTTCCACCAATAGCTGCTACCATTGCCCAAATTTTTAATCCTGCGGCAAGGTCATTTATTGTAGATAAAGGTGGTTTTCCTATTAAGAAAGCACCAATCCCACCAACAAGTGCACCACCTATAACAACTCCAAATGCAACGAAGAAATCCATAATCATTGTCCCTAGAAAAGTTTTATCCATATGCTAGCATCTTCCTTCTTAATGTAGAATGTAAAATGTAGGATGTAGAATTTCGGAATTCAACATCATACACTTTAAATTGATCTCTACTAATAGTTATGGGACAAAGTAAATTATTATTCTATCTAATCTCCTCTTTTTAAACGATTGTCCAATGATATCTCATACAGCTAAGTTATGATTTCATTTGTAGTTCAATGCGTGTCATAATATAATTAGAGAAACGGAGCGTATGTTCTATGTGTATGAGTGTTGAGTTATGAGTAGACAAAGTATGGCTTCGAAGCAAATGCATAAAAACATTCAACACTCAAAACTCAAAACTTTATAAGGGGGGAAACGTGTGGATTTTGTTCATTTACATATAAATACAGAGTTTAGCCTTTTGAAAAGCTCCGCTAAGATTGAAACAGTTGTTAAGCGTGCAAAGGAATTAGATTATTCAGCACTTGCAATAACAGATCAGAATGTAATGTATGGGGTCGTCCCATTTTATAAAATGTGTTTAAAAGAAGGCATAAAACCTATTATTGGCTTAGAACTGTCTGTTGCGGGTGATCAAGAACTTGAGACACGGTTAATTCTATTAGCCAAAAACGTTACAGGTTACCAAAATTTAATGAAGCTTTGTAGCATTGCGCAAGTATTTGGAAAAAATCAGCAAAAACAGGTTGATAAAAAACATCTATTTTCGTATTGTAACGGACTAATCGCGATTAGTTCGCCATATCAAGGTGAAATTCAACAGCTTTTCAATGATGGAGCAAATGAGCTTGCCCTCAGTAAAATCCAAGAGTATAAGAAATATTTTGGGGAAGATTTCTACATAGGAATTCATGATCACTTCTTAGCTACAGAAAAACAGTTGAATTTACAATTAATCCAGTTTTCAAAAAAGGGACTCATAAATCTTGTTGCTACAAATCAAGTAATGTATGTACAAAAAGAAGATGCATTAGCCCACAAATGTTTATTGGCTATTGACCAGGGAACGACTTTGCAGGAACTTAAGCATGATTTTAGGGTAGATGAGTATTATTTAAAATCAAAAGCTGATATGAAACAATTATTTCTCCAAGTTCCTGAGGCGTTATCAAATGCGATGGTAATTGCTGAAAGATGTAATGTTGAACTTAGTTTTGGAGAGCAAGCATTACCTGAATATCCAATAGCTTCTGGAGAGAATGCCAAAGACTACTTAGCAAAGCTTTGTTATGAAGGGTTAAATAGTCGTTATCAACAAATAAATGAAGAACATGAAAAACGTTTGGCGTATGAACTTAAAATTATTGATCAAATGCAGTTCAATGATTACTTTTTAATCGTGTGGGATTTCATGAAATTTGCACATGATAGTGGTATGATCACAGGCCCAGGTCGAGGATCGGCGGCGGGTTCTTTAGTTGCTTATGTTTTAAATATTACGAACGTAGATCCAATTAAATATGATCTACTTTTTGAACGGTTCCTTAACCCAGAGCGTGTTACTATGCCAGATATAGATATTGATTTTCCTGACACGAGACGTGAAGAAGTTATTGACTACGTATATCAAAAATATGGAAAAAATCATGTGGCGCAGATTATTACATTTGGAACATTAGCAGCGAAGGCAGCACTTAGAGATATTGGAAAAGTTATTGGAATTCCATTGAAAGAAATTGATACTATTGCAAAGCAAATATCTTCGAGACCAAATCTAACGATTGATGAAGCTATTAAGGAAACACCGACATTGCAAAAGCAGTTGATTGAAAATCAGCATTACCAGGAGTGGTTTGAGCTAGCCAAAAGAGTAGAAGGCATTCCACGTCATGCCTCAACCCATGCAGCAGGCATCGTGATTAGTAAAGATCCCCTAACTGATAAAGTTCCATTACAGAAAGGTCACTATGATGTATTAGTAACTCAATACCCAATGACGATCCTAGAAGAAGTGGGTCTTTTAAAAATGGATTTTCTCGGGTTGAGAAACCTATCTTTTATGGAGGAAATAGTTACTCACATTTTTCAATTGGATAAGACAAAAATTGATCTGAATAACATTCCATTCACTGACGAAAAAACGTTTTGGCTTTTAGGGAAAGGTGATACAACGGGTGTTTTCCAGCTAGAATCACCAGGAATGAGGCGAGTATTAGCTAATTTAAAACCAACTGAGTTTGAGGATATCGTGGCTGTTAATGCTCTATATCGTCCAGGACCAATGGAAAATATCCCAGTCTTCATTGCTGGTAAGCAGAAAAAACACCAAGTTTCATACCCTCACCATGACTTAAAGCCAATTCTAGAAAAAACCTATGGAGTCATTGTATATCAAGAACAGATCATGCAGATAGCCTCGAAACTGGCAGGTTTTTCGCTAGGAGAAGCAGATATTTTGAGAAGAGCTGTCAGTAAGAAAAAATTGGAAACTCTTGAAAAGCAGCGGGAGCGATTTGTGGCTGGCTCAACAGCTCGTGGCTATGATGCTAAAGTAGGAAATGAAGTATATGATTTAATTGTTAGATTTGCTAATTATGGATTTAATAGAAGCCATTCAGTAGCTTACAGTATTATTTCATATCAGTTAGCTTATTTAAAAGCTAACTATCCGTCTGCGTTTTTTGCTGCTTTACTTACAAGCGCTATTGGACAGCATGAAAAAATGAGTCAATATATTGTTGATGCGAAATCGAAAGGGCTTCAAATTAGCTCACCTTCAATAAATATAAGTAGTGCAGGTTTTACAATTAGTAATAACAAACAGCTTCAGTTTGGTCTTACTGCGATAAAAAATGTAGGGATAAGAGCGATAGAGGAAATTGTGATGGAAAGAAATCTGGGAGGCTTGTACGAAGATATTTTTGATTTTTGTGCGAGATTATCTTCAAGGTTTATTAATAGAAGGACCTTAGAATCATTAGTGGCTGCTGGATGTTTCGACGAGTTTGGTCAACACCGTGCTAGCCTTTTAGCAAGCTTAGACGATGCGATTGAATATGGCGAGCAAGTTAAAAAGCAGGGGGCAGATGGTCAAACGCCATTGTTTATAGAGAATATTAAAAAGCCAGAAATCGTTCAGGTACCTCCATTTAAAGGCACAGAAAAGCTTCATTTTGAAAAAGAAGTTCTCGGTTTTTATTTGTCTAGTCATCCAATTGAGTCGTATCATGATATTGTAAATTCACATCAACGTCATTCGATTGCTGAGGCATTAATAATGATTGAAAAGAATGTCCTTAGGGTTGCGGGACTTATTGAGGGCATTAGAATCATTAAGACGAAAAAAGGTGAGCAAATGGCCTTCCTGAAGGTGAGTGATGAAAGTGGAGAACTTGAGGTGACTGTTTTTCCAAGACAATTTCGAGAGTTTTTTTCTATTTTAAAAACTGGGAATTTAGTTTTTCTAGAAGGGAAATTAGAAGTTGGAACAGATCGAACTCAATTAATTGTTTCAAAGGCACTGGATGTAAAAGACCTTCAGAAGAGGGTAGTTGATAACATCGTTTATTTGAAAATAGATCAAGAGCGCTCGACTCAAACACACCTTGTAAAATTAAAAGAAACGTTAAAAAAATACCCTGGTAAAGTAAAGGTCATCCTTTATTACGAAAATAAAAAACAGTCGGTAGAATTATCGGATGATTTTACCATTTCTGCATCTGATCAATGTATAGATGAACTTTCTCAAATGTTAGGAAAAGCAAATGTTGTGAGAAAGGGATAAGGGGTATGTACAGAAGAAGATCATCTGTTATAATATAAAAGGGGAGAAGTGGTCAGACCACTTTTATACCTGGTTCTAAATGACTATTAGGGGAGAGTGAAGTTTGTGGCAACATTAAGAGAAGAAGCACTACATATGCATCGAGTAAATAAAGGGAAATTAGAGACGGTTTCTAAGATACCAGTTCGTAATGCAAAGGACTTAAGTTTGGCCTATTCACCGGGAGTAGCAGAGCCATGTAAGGAAATCCATAATGATGTAAGCAATGTTTATGAGTATACAATGAAAGGCAACATGGTAGCCGTGGTTTCAGATGGTACTGCAGTATTAGGCCTGGGAAATATTGGTCCAGAGGCAGCTCTACCTGTAATGGAAGGGAAAGCTCTTCTTTTTAAATCATTTGCAGGTGTAGATGCTTTTCCAATTTGTTTAGCGACAACAGATGTTGAGAAAATTATTGAAACAGTAAAGCTACTTGAGCCAACTTTTGGTGGTGTAAACCTTGAAGATATAGCAGCTCCTAACTGCTTTGTCATTGAAGAGCGTTTGAAAAAAGAATGTAACATTCCAATTTTTCATGATGATCAACACGGTACAGCTATCGTTACAGCTGCTGGATTATTAAATGCTTTAAAACTAACAGGGAAGTCTATCTCTGAAGTAAAAGTAGTTGCGAATGGTGCTGGTGCAGCTGGTATCGCATGTGTGAAATTAATGCAACGTATGGGTGTAAAAGATGTAATTCTATGTGATACAAAAGGTGCGATTTACGAAGGCCGTGCGGTTGGCATGAACCCAGTAAAAGATGAAATTGCAAAAGTAACAAATCGTGAGAGACTTCAAGGTTCTTTAGAGGATGTTATTAAAGGAACAGATGTTTTTGTAGGGGTTTCTGTAGAAGGAGCTTTAACAAAGGAAATGGTTCAAAGTATGAACCCAGACCCAATTATATTCCCGATGGCTAATCCAGTTCCAGAAATTATGCCCGAAGACGCTAAAGCGGCTGGTGCAAGTGTTATTGGAACAGGACGTTCTGATTTTCCAAACCAAATTAATAATGTTCTTGCATTCCCTGGAATCTTCCGTGGTGCATTAGATGTTCATGCTACAAATATTAACGAGGAAATGAAAATTGCTGCTGTTAAAGCAATTGCAAGTTTAGTATCAGATGAAGAACTTCATGCTGATTATGTAGTTCCAGCACCATTTGATCCTCGTGTTGCTCCAGCAGTTGCCAAAGCAGTTGCGATTGCAGCGATGGAGACAGGTGTGGCAAGAAGGAAAGTGAACCCGGATGAAGTAGAAGCTAAAACGAAAAAACTTGCAACTATTGAGTAGTATAGTTGAGAGTGTACAGGGTATAGTTTATAGTTGCATCTATGTTTTGCCATCGAAGCTCTACAAACAAAGACTCTACATTTTAAACTTTAAACTCTAAACTAAAAAAGAGTTCGGAGCGGAGAGTTCCTAAACGACGGTTTGCATGTAAATTTTGAAACTCTAATCTCTGAACTCTAATTCAATTTAACGAAAGTCGTCTGCATTTTCTCTATGCATGTACGTATTGCTATTCTTGAAAGCAAAACTTTTTGGGAATTGCCAAACTATAAAAAGGTGGTGATAACTAATGTCATCACAACAAGATAAGGTTTATATCGAAATTATTCGAGAATTAAACCACATTATTCAAGAAGATCAATTGATAGCTGGGGACAAGCTTCCATCTGAAAGAGAGTTGAGTGAACGATTAAATGTCGGTCGTTCTTCTGTGCGCGAGGCACTTAGATCACTAGAGCTCCTAGACTTAATTGAAACACGTCGTGGCGAAGGAACGTTTATTAAAAGCATTGGTGGTCATCGTCTAGTAGAAGTACTAGCGAGTTTTTTTTTACGAGAGAAAAAAGCAAGAAGTGATTTAGCTGAAACGAGAAAAATTGTTGAAGTAGAAGGATTACGGCTAGCTTGTGAAAGAATAGATGATAGTCAATTAGAAATCTTAGAAAAACTAATTGTTCAGTCTAAAAACAGCTGGCAAAATGGAAAATTTCCGGTGGAAGAAGACTATCTATTTCATAAAACAATTGTAGAAGCTTGTCATAATAGATTACTGCTTAACATATGGATTTCACTTGTGGAGTATAGTAAGGTCGCTTTGCGGGAATCCTTGTCTAGGGAAGGACGACCGGAGCAATCCATCATGGAGCATGAAAAAATTCTAACTGCATTAAAAAATAGAGACGTAGATCAGGGTATTCTTGCATTAAAAAATCATCTCGAAAACAGTCGTTTCTAGAGAGAATTTAGGGTTATTCGTTGGATTGTTTGCCTTGAAACTATTGATTTTTATATGGTATGATTATGAAAATTTTAATGATCTTGTCCACAAGAGAGGTGTAACTGTGTTAAGGGACTTATTTTCTAAGAAAAAGAAATACGCTACAATTCCTTCAGACCAAGTAAAAATGGATATTCCAGAAGGACTAATGACAAAATGTCCAAAGTGTAAGACGATTATGTACACCAAGGAATTGAAAAAAAATCTCTATGTATGTGATTCTTGTGGCTATCACCATCGTATGACAGCTTATGATAGGATTGCTAGCTTAGTTGACGAAGGTACTTTCATTGAGTTTGACCAACATATGATATCTAAAGATCCATTAGCTTTTCCTACTTATACAGAGAAGACTAATGCTGACCGAAATAAAACGGGTCTAAACGAAGCTATCGTAACAGGTCAAGGTAAAATGTCAGAAATGAATATTGTCATTGCCGTTATGGATGCAAGATTCCGTATGGGCAGTATGGGTTCAGTCGTTGGCGAAAAAATAACTAGAGCTATTGAAAAAGCAATAGAACTAAAAGCACCTTTTATTCTTTTCTCTGCGTCAGGTGGAGCTAGAATGCAAGAAGGTGTACTAAGCCTTATGCAAATGGCTAAGACAAGTGCAGCTTTGAAAAAGCTTGATAACCAGGGTGGGCTTTTCATCTCAATTATGACTCATCCTACAACAGGAGGAGTCTCTGCTAGCTTCGCTTCGCTAGGAGATTATAATTTCGCTGAACCAGGAGCATTGATTGGGTTTGCAGGACGAAGGATTATTGAACAAACCATTCGTCAAGAATTACCTGATGACTTTCAAACAGCTGAGTTTCTATTAAAACATGGGCAGCTAGATCGAGTTGTGTCGCGATTGGAAATGAAGCAAATGTTAACAACGATAATCGACATTCATAGTGATGTATTAACATAAAAGGAGGTGTAGACACATGGCTAATGAACTACCTTTTGAAAGACCAATTACTGAATTAAAGTTAAAAATTGAAGAATTAAAAAAGTTTACTGTAGATAAGGGAATTGATTTGTCGAGCGAAATAATCAAGCTTGAAGAACGCTTAGAACAATTAGAAAACGACATTTATGGAAACATGAAGCCTTGGGATCGTGTACAAATCGCTCGTCATAGTGAAAGGCCCACGACTTTGGATTACTTATCTTATATGTTTACAGATTTTATTGAGCTACACGGAGACCGATTATATGGTGACGATGAAGCGATTGTAGCAGGTGTTGCAAAATTTCATGGGAAACCTGTAACTGTAATCGGACATCAACGTGGGAAAGACACAAAGGAAAATTTACGTCGAAACTTTGGAATGCCGCATCCAGAAGGGTACCGAAAGGCCCTAAGGTTAATGAAACAAGCAATAAGTTTAAACGACCGATTATTTGTTTCATTGATACAAAAGGGGCGTATCCTGGAATTGCCGCTGAGGAGCGAGGCCAAAGTGAGGCGATAGCAAGAAATTTATTAGAAATGGCAGGACTAACCGTTCCAATCATTTGTATCGTGATCGGAGAAGGTGGTAGTGGTGGAGCTTTGGCGTTAGGTGTAGGAAACCACGTTCATATGCTAGAAAAACTCTACATACTCTGTGATTTCTCCAGAAGGGGCAGCCGCTCTCCTATGGAAAGACGCCGGTCTTGCTCAAAGAGCTGCAGAAACGATGAGAATTACTGCTCCTGACTTAAAGGATCTTAATGTTATTGATGAAATCATCCCTGAAGTTAGAGGTGGCGCTCATCGAAATGTTAAAGTACAAGCAAGTGCCATCGAAAAAGTAATAGCAAATTCATTGGCCGAATTAGCTAACTTTTCTGAAAATGAGCTAGTAGAGCATCGTTACGAAAAATTTAACAAAATAGGTGAGTATGGCATTGTAAACGATGTCATTAGCGTGAAATAAGGGTTGGGCTTTCTCTAAGATTAGAGAAGGCTTTTTTTTGTCCTCTGAAGTCTATTGTCAATTAGAATTAGAAGTGTTATTTTTATACTCGTACAGAAAATACTATTGAAAAACTATTTGCTTTTTCAATGAATGGTTTAAGTGATTTTAGTACATAAACTAATACTAGGATTTTTTTAAATTGTAGAGAGGTGAATATGTATGAAACGTATTGGAGTATTGACAAGTGGTGGGGACTCTCCAGGAATGAATGCAGCTATTCGCGCAGTTGTTCGAAAAGCGATTTTTCATGAGTTAGAAGTTTATGGAGTTTATTATGGATATGCAGGTCTTATATCTGGTCATATTGAAAAGCTCGAAATTGGGTCTGTAGGCGATATCATTCATCGTGGTGGTACAATGCTTTACACAGCTCGATGTGAGGAGTTTAAGACGCTTGAGGGGCAAAAGAAGGCTATTGAGCAGTTAAATAAATTCGGGATCGAAGCCTTAGTCGTGATAGGTGGAGACGGGTCCTTCCAAGGGGCAAAGAAATTAACTGAACATGGTTTTCCATGTATTGGAGTACCAGGAACAATCGATAATGATATCCCAGGAACTGATTTTACAATCGGATTTGATACAGCATTAAATACAGTTATTGAGGCAATTGATAAAATCCGTGACACAGCAACCTCACATGAACGTACATATGTAATTGAAGTAATGGGTCGTAATGCAGGCGATCTTGCACTTTGGTCTGGTCTTGCAGATGGTGCGGAGACTATCCTTATACCTGAAGAGGAATATGAGATGAGTGATGTTATTGCACGACTAAAGCGTGGACATGCTCGTGGCAAAAAACACAGTATTATCGTAGTAGCAGAAGGTGTAGGCAGCGGAATTGAAATTGGTAAATTAATTCAAGAACAAACAAACTTAGAAACTAGAGTAACTGTATTAGGCCATATTCAACGTGGTGGTTCACCAACTGGTTTTGATCGTGTATTAGCGAGTAGATTAGGTGCAAAGGCAGTAGAGTTACTAATAGCTGGTGAGGCTGGCAAGACAGTAGGAATTGAGAATAACGTTCTTGTATCCTACGGTATTGACGAGGCTCTAGCTAAGGAACATAAGATTGATCAAGCTATGTACCAATTATCTAAGGAATTATCGATCTAATTAGGATTTTACAATTTAATTATGACATACTTTATAGTCGTAAGCAACCATAAAGTGTATAACACTTTTCCAAAAAAAGAACTTTATGATGTTATTTAGGAAAGTAGGAGGTTTTTCATAATGAGAAAAACAAAAATAGTATGTACAATTGGTCCGGCAAGTGAGAGTTTAGAAAAGTTAACACAACTAATAAATGCAGGTATGAATGTGGCGCGTTTAAACTTTTCCCATGGTGATTACGAAGAGCATGGAGCTAGAATTAAGTCCATCCGTGAAGCAGCAGCAGCTACAGGAAAACACGTAGCGATTTTACTTGATACAAAAGGTCCTGAAATTCGTACAAATAATTTTGAAAATGGAGTTGCAGAGTTAGTAGCAGGAAATGAAGTTATTATTTCTATGGAAGAAGTTATGGGTACTGCTGAGAAATTTTCAATTTCGTACGAAGGTCTTGTTAATGATGTTAGTGTTGGTTCAAAAATTCTATTAGACGACGGGTTAATTGAACTTGAAGTCATTGAGGTTGGAACTACTGAATTAAAAACAAAGATTTTAAATAGTGGGACGATCAAAAATAAAAAAGGTGTTAATGTACCGAATGTAAGCGTAAATTTACCTGGTATTACTGAAAAGGATGCCAATGATATTCGCTTTGGGATCGAACAAAAAGTTGACTTTATTGCGGCATCATTTGTACGTCGTGCAACAGACGTATTGGAAATTCGTGAGCTTTTGGAAACGAATGGAGCAAGTGGTATTCACATCATTCCTAAAATTGAAAATCAAGAAGGTGTGGACAACATTGACGAAATCTTAGAGGTTTCGGATGGATTAATGGTTGCACGTGGTGACCTTGGTGTAGAAATACCAGCAGAAGAAGTGCCATTAGTGCAAAAGAACTTAATCAAAAAATGTAACTCACTAGGAAAACCAGTAATTACAGCAACACAAATGTTAGACTCTATGCAAAGAAACCCTCGTCCGACTCGCGCTGAAGCAAGTGATGTTGCGAACGCCATTTTTGATGGTACAGATGCAATCATGCTATCTGGAGAAACTGCTGCTGGTACGTACCCTGTCGAGTCTGTGCAAACTATGAATAAAATTGCCGTTCGAGCAGAATCTGCGTTAAAATATGAAGAAGTGTTAAAAAGAAAAGGACGAGAAAGTCAAAGAACAATCACGGATGCAATCAGTCAATCGGTTGCTCATACTGCTCTTAACTTAGACGCTGCAGCCGTGGTTACAGCTACTGAGAGTGGTCATACAGCAAGAATGATCTCAAAATATCGTCCAAAATCACCGATCGTCGCTGTAACACATTCAGAAGAAGTTTGCCGTAAGTTAGCATTAGCTTGGGGTGTTTATCCGCAGTTGGGTACAAAGGCTACCTCAACTGATGAGATGCTTGAAATTGCCGTTCAAGAAGCAGTAAAAACTGATTTTATTGATCATGGAGACTTAATTGTGATTTCAGCTGGTGTGCCAGTTGGTGAAACAGGTACAACGAACCTAATGAAAGTTCATGTAGTTGGCGAAGTTGTTGCTAAAGGACAAGGCATCGGGCGCAAGACAGCGACTGGTACAGTTGTTGTTGCAAAAACGGCTAGTGATGCTATCGCTAAAATGAAGGACGGAGCTATTCTTGTAACTGTTGCTACAGACAAAGACATGATGGAAGCCTTTGAAAAAGCAGGAGCGGTAATTACCGAAGAAGGTGGTTTAACGAGCCATGCAGCTGTTGTTGGTTTAACCCTTGGTATTCCTGTCATTGTTGGAGTAAACCATGCTACAGACCAATTTGAAGACGGTGATGAGATTACCGTAGACAGTACTAGAGGCAATATCTACAAAGGTCATGCCAGTATTTTATAAGTGATGTAACTAGGAGCGCTGAGATTAAATATCTTAGCGTTTTTTTGATATAAGAAATATAACCGCTTTTTAGTATTTGTTGCTATTAGCTTTTAGGTAGTACCCAAGCGAATGCTTGGTTCTTCACGCTTTGCGTGAAGCTTTTGAGAATAAATAAGCCATTGGGACAAATAAATTTGTCCCAAAAAGCTTATTTATTCTAAAAAGACGACCTAAGAAGCAACAAAGTTTACGAAAACAGCATTCAATAAATAGCATAATAGCCCTGACTAGCATATAATATATAGACAAGTTATATCTTAGCATGTTATTTATTTAATAGAGTTCTTTCAATGATCTATTCGACATTCTTACAACATTAGTTTTATTTGAAGAGGAGTACTGTTATGTTAAGAATTTTTATTTTACTATTAATCGTCGTTCCAGCCCTAGAAATAGGTGTTCTCGTTCTTTCGGGTAATACAATCGGTATACCATGGACAATTCTATTAGTGATTTTTACAGGTGTATTAGGAGCCTGGTTAGCAAAAAAGGAAGGGTTACAAACAATTCGGTTAGCACAGCTCCAATTACAGCAAGGGCAAATTCCTAGTGGAATTATCTTAGATGGATTATGTATTTTAGTAGGAGGAGTGGTTCTCCTCACCCCAGGGTTTATAACAGACTTAATTGGCTTTTTTCTATTAATACCGAGCACGAGAACAATTGCAAAAGGATTTTTCCAAAAAGTATTTGATAGAATGTTAAAAAATGGATCAATTATTATTAACCGAAGATAGAATGTAAAAAGGTTGAGGGACATTGTCTCTCAACCTTTTTTTAATATATAATTACGCAAATCTCGAAAAACGTGTGCATTATGCAATGTTTGGATAAAGACCAGGAGAACCGGTCCAATGATTAACCCTAAAAAACCAAAAAGCTTGTACCCAATAAATAACGAAACTAAAGTAGCTAAAGGATCAACGCCGATACTAGAGGAGAGAATTTTGGGCTCCATGATCTGCCGTTGGATAACAACCACCCCATAAAGAACAGATAATCCAATGGTCAATGGTAATTGTCCTGAAAAAAAACTATAAAAAATCCAAGGGAGAAATATTAATCCTGTTCCTAAATAGGGGAGCAGGTCAACGACCGCAATAATAAGAGCAATTGTTATAGGGTATTCAACTTTTAAAACGAGTAAGCCAATCAACACGATACAACAAGTAATGGAGATCAAAGTTAGTTGGGCAAACAGAAATCCAAAGAACGCTTTCTTTAAACTAATCATCACATCTTTTGTTCTATCAACGATAACATCCGGAATCCATTTTCTAAAAATAAAAACAAGTTTATACCAATCTTTACTAATGAAAAACGTTGCCAATAAAGAAAAAATGATTACAGATGCTAAATTAGGTAATCCTAACAGAAAGTCAGAAATACCAGTTAATAAGGATTGAATAGTTAAACTAGCGGTAGATGTAATCTGTACAGTAATTGTTTCAATATATGCTAGGATTGTTGCTTGATGATCACTCTCTAAGGAATAGAATAAAGTAGAAATCTGTTCATAAATAGGAATGATTCTACTAGTGAACATATCCTGAAAACTATAGATCAGTGTTTGAAAATGGAATGGGACAGATTGTGATAAGTAATTTGTTCCCATGATAATTTCTGATAGCAAAAAAGTTATTGAAGCAATGGTAGTTGCAAGTAAGCAAACAAGGACGATTGTAACAGAGAGCCATCTAGTTATCCTTGCTTTTTCTTGAAGAAAATTAACAAGAGGATTTAAGAAAAAGGCCAAAATAAGTCCGAATATAAAAGGATATGCTATCTTAAATGCAAAAAATATAGTTAAGAAAATACCGACTATGATTACTAGAACGAAAATGAGTTTCAGTAGAATTTGAAAGTAGTTTGAATTCAACAGGTTTCTACCCCCTTTCTATAAATTTCTATTACCGTATATATATGGCTTGTATACATAATTTAGAATGTAGAATTTGGGCTTTAAAAAGCGATTATTTTTTAAGAAGAAACTAGTTAAAAGCGATAAAATATAATATTTGAAAAACTTTATTCGGAATTTGGACACAAAATAGTCTTGAATCTTGGCGAAAGATTTATTTCTATGTTAAGATAAAAATGGTTAGGCCTACCAAGGAAGGATGCATACTTTTGATTTCACAAGCAACAACTTTTATGCTAATTCTATTAGTCATTGGTATTATTGCAAAAAATCAATCATTAATGATTGCTGTTGTTTTTTTATTACTTGTAAAATTGATTGGTTTTGGTGACAAAGCTTTCCCTCTCATACAGCAAAAGGGGATACAAGCGGGTGTTACAATAATTACTATTGCGGTACTTGTACCGATTATTACTGGTCAAATAGGTTTTAAGGAACTCTTTGATTCAATGAAATCTATGTATGCTTGGATTGCATTAGGTGCAGGAATATTTGTTGCTGTTATAGCTGCAAGTGGGATTGAATTATTGCAAACAGATCCCCATATAACCGCAGCCCTAGTACTCGGAACGATTTTAGCAGTTGCACTTTTTAACGGTGTTGCAGTTGGTCCGTTAATAGGGGCGGGGATTGCCTATTTGGCAATGAGGGTTGTAAACTTTTTTAGTTCGATTGGTCCTTAGGACTAGTCTTCGTGAAAGTTTTCACAAGAATTAAAATAGTCGGAATTTATTTTAAAATTAAAGTTCACAAAACTGTGAAAAATGTTTATAATTAAATTTGTAAGAAAACTCTTTTTGTACATAAAGTGATCTTCCCAAAAAAGAGGATATTCAAAAAGCCCTAAATTCATTACTTTAATAATGCTGGCGTTTTTGGAACAATATGTTCAATAAGGAACAAAATAATATTTTACTATAGAACATTAAACCTATTGAATGAGAGATTAGTAGATTTAAAATCGTCGGCAACACTGCTTTAGGACTTTTTGGAAGGCTGTCTTTGTTTCACACGTGTAAGTAACGTACATTCTATTCTATTCGTAAAGGAGAGGTTGAGAAATGAGTACAACTCGTGGTCTTGAAGGTGTTGTTGCAACAACGTCGAGCGTAAGCTCAATTATTGATGGGGTTTTAACGTACCATGGTTTTGATATTGATGATTTAGCAAATAATGCAAGCTTTGAGGAAGTAATTTTCCTTCTATGGAACGGTCGTCTTCCTAAGGAAGAGGAATTAGTTCAACTAACAGAGGAATTAGCTAGTTATGCAGAAGTTCCACAGGGTGTTATTGACCAAATGAAGATGTATCCAAATGAAGAGGTTCATCCAATGGCAGCATTACGAACAGCCATTTCAATCTTGGGATTGTACGATACAGAAGCAGATGATCAATCTGAGGAAGCAAATAGAAGAAAAGCCCTAAAGCTGCAAGCGCAAGTGCAAACTGTCGTGACAGCGTTTTCACGTATTCGTGAAGGCAAAGAACCTGTAGCGCCTCGTAAAGATTTAGGTTTTGCTGCAAACTTCCTATACATGCTTACTGGAGAAGAGCCAGATGCAATCGCTGTAAATGCTTTTAATAAAGCATTGGTCCTTCATGCCGATCATGAGTTAAACGCTTCAACATTCACAGCTCGTGTATGTGTTGCGACATTATCTGATATGTACTCTGGTGTTACTGCTGCAATTGGTGCTTTAAAAGGACCTTTACATGGCGGAGCAAACGAAAGAGTAATGGCAATGTTAATGGAGATAGAAGATGTTGACAACGTAGAACCATATATCATGAATGCATTAAATAATAAGGTGAAAATCATGGGCTTCGGTCACCGTGTGTACAAAGATGGTGATCCTCGTGCTAAGCATTTAAAGGAAATGTCAAAACAGTTGACAGCGATTACTGGGGAAACGAAATGGTATGAAATGTCTATTAAAATTGATGAAATTGTAACTCGTGAAAAAGGTTTATTACCAAATGTAGATTTCTACTCAGCTAGTGTATATCATAGCTTAGGAATTAAGCATGATTTGTTCACACCAATCTTTGCGATTAGTAGAATGTCAGGCTGGATTGCACACATTTTAGAACAATTTAGTAATAATCGATTAATTCGTCCTCGCGCAGAGTACATTGGTCCTGACAAGCAAGTTTACATTCCAATCGACCAACGTTAATTAAGTGTGTTCGGGAGTTCAGTCAATCTTTCATATAGATACAGAGATTGTACCGAGTGGAAATTTCATACATAAAATTGGAGGGGGACTCTTGTTGTACCACCAATCCTTGAAATTTTCATATCTCCCATTACATAATAATTCTAGAAAAAAGAACTAGTAGGAGGTAATAGTAATGGCAAATGGCGAAAGAATTACTGTACAAGATGGGGTTTTAAATGTTCCTAATAATCCGGTAATCCCTTTTATTGAGGGGGATGGTATCGGTCCTGATATTTGGGCTGCTGCTTCTCGAGTATTGGATGCTGCTGTTGAGAAAGCATACAATGGTGAAAAGAAAATTGTTTGGAAAGAAATCCTAGCAGGTGAAAAAGCTTTTGAACAAACAGGAAACTGGTTACCAGAAGAAACACTTGATGCTGTTCGTGAATATATCATCGCAATCAAAGGTCCTTTAACAACTCCTATTGGTGGGGGGTTCCGTTCCCTTAACGTTGCTCTTCGTCAAGAATTAGATTTATATACTTGCTTACGTCCTGTTCGTTATTTCAATGGTGTTCCTTCTCCAGTTAAGCGCCCTGAAGACACAGATATGGTAATTTTCCGTGAAAACACTGAAGATATCTATGCTGGAATTGAGTGGCAAAAAGGTTCTCCAGAAGTTCAAAAAGTAATCGAATTTTTGCAGAATGAAATGGGAGTTAAAAACATCCGTTTCCCTGAAACTTCTGGTATTGGGATTAAACCAGTATCTGAAGAAGGAACTCAACGTTTAGTACGTGGAGCAATTGAGTATGCGATTAAACATGGTCGTAAGAGTGTTACTCTAGTTCATAAAGGAAATATCATGAAGTTCACAGAAGGAGCTTTCAAAAACTGGGGTTATGAGTTAGCTGAAAAAGAGTACGGTGATAAAGTCTTCACTTGGGCTCAGTATGATGAAATTGTTGAAAAAGAAGGTCAACAAGCAGCTAACCAAGCACAGGCAGAAGCTGAAGCAGAAGGTAAAATTATCGTTAAAGATACAATTGCTGATATTTTCCTACAACAAATCTTAACTCGCCCGAGAGAGTTTGATGTAGTTGCTACAATGAACCTTAACGGGGATTACATTTCTGATGCTCTTGCTGCACAAGTTGGTGGAATTGGAATTGCTCCTGGTGCAAACATTAATTATGAAACAGGGCATGCGATCTTTGAAGCTACACATGGTACTGCTCCAAAATATGCTGGCTTAGATAAAGTTAATCCTTCATCAGTCCTATTATCTGGAGAATTAATGCTTCGTCACTTAGGATGGAATGAAGCCGCTGATTTAGTAATGGCTGCTATGGATTCGACTATTGCCTCAAAGGTAGTAACATATGATTTCGCTCGTTTAATGGAAGGTGCAACTGAAGTAAAATGCTCTGAATTTGCTGATGCACTAATCAATAACATGAACTAAATAATAGAGAGTTAGGTTGACTCATAAAGGATTTAGTTTTTTCTGAGAAACTAAGGGTTCCTTTATGAGTTACCTTTCTTTTATTTATTAACTACTATCAGAAGATTATAAATTAAATGTCAGACTGATAAAAGTTTAGAAAGCTACTAGTATTTGTTACTTGAAACTAATAAAAGTTGGGAGAGAAAACAAATGGCTATTAAAGAAGAAAAGTTTCTGTTATTGGTGGAGGATTTACGGGAGCAACAACGGCATTAATGGTAGCACAAAAAGAATTAGGAGATGTTGTGTTAGTTGACATTCCGCAAATGGAGAACCCTACAAAAGGGAAAGCATTAGATATGTTAGAAGCTAGTCCTGTTCAAGGTTTCGATTCTAACATTATCGGTACATCGAACTATGAGGATACAGCGGACTCTGATATCGTTGTAATAACTGCAGGGATCGCAAGAAAACCTGGTATGAGCCGTGATGATCTCGTTAATACAAATGCTAAAATTATGAAAGCAGTTACAAAGGAAATAGTTAAGTACTCTCCAAATTGCTATATTGTTGTACTTACAAATCCGGTTGATGCTATGACTTATACTGTTTATAAGGAATCTGGGTTCCCGAAAAACCGAGTAATCGGTCAGTCAGGAGTTTTAGATACCGCTCGTTTCCGTACATTCGTATCTCAAGAGCTGAATGTATCAGTTGAAGATGTTACTGGATTTGTACTTGGTGGACATGGCGATGATATGGTGCCTTTAGTGCGTTATTCATATGCGGGGGGAATTCCGTTAGAAAAGCTTATTCCTGCAGAACGTTTAGAGCAAATTGTTGAACGTACTCGCAAAGGTGGCGGTGAAATCGTTAATCTACTAGGGAATGGTAGTGCGTATTATGCTCCAGCAGCTTCCATTGTTCAAATGGTGGAAGCAATTTTAAAGGACAAAAAACGTATTATCCCAACGATTGCCTATTTAGAAGGTGAGTACGGCTTTACTGACCTTTATTTAGGAGTTCCAACAATTATTGGTGGAGACGGAATCGAAAAAATCATTGAGTTGGAACTAACAGATGAAGAAAAGCAGCTCTACAAAAGTCTGTCGACTCAGTTAAAAATGTAATGACAGTTCTTCAATAGAAACAAATTTAGAAATCCGGTTTTAATTAACCGGATTTCTACTTATACTAATATGAAAGCGCTTTAAAATCGTATGTGGTTTTTAACTAAACAATTAAGATCATAAGATTTTAGAGAGTAAGATCTCATGTTTGTTGTTTAATCATATAGAAGAAAGTAGGGTTGCCATTTGTTTAACAAAAAACGTAGATTAGGTAGAAAAATTCATTCTATGAAGGTTGGGGAAAAACTAGAGCTATCGAAAAAAATTGAGGATAAAGATATCCTATTATATTTAGGTTTAACAGATGATGCTAATCCAATTTTTATCCAACACGATTATGCATCACAAACACCATTTCAAAAACCAATCGTACCACAAATAATGATAACAGGAATAATTTCATCCGCGATTTCAAAATACCTTCCTGGTCCTGGGAGTTCGATAGTAAATCAACATTTAAGCTTCCCTAAACCACTATATCATTATGGAACATTAACATTGCTACTTGAAACAACAGTAGTTAATGAAGATGAACATTATATAGAATTAAGAATTGAAGGCAAAGATGAATTTGGATCGATCGTTGTAGAAGGTACGATGGGAATTTGTCCACCACACGAGCTAAAACCGATTGCATACAATACCGGTACATTTGAGAATTTTTAGTTTCAATTTTTTCTAGAAAGTTTGATTAGTTCTAATATTGGTTCAATCCGTTACGTTAACTCTATTTAAATGGTTGTTTATATATGTTATTTTTAGCAGCTTTGCCATTCACGATGCGGCAAGCTTAAGAGTATAAAAGAGCCTTTGAGACAAATGAAATTGTCTCAAAGGCTCTTTTATTCTTAGTTTCTTTTTCATGAACAATTTGCCTTTATGATAATAATTACTTATAAATCCGTTCCCTAAGTACTCAATGTAAACGAAACTTTACAATATATTTACATTAACAGTTTTGAATAAAATATGAAAAGGTAGTACTATTAAAGCAACTAAACTTTAGCAGATGAAAACAAATGCATTACCAATGTACATTTGGAGGTAAAGACAATGGGTCAAAAACTATTAGTTGTCGACGATGAAGAATCGATTGTTACGCTGTTACAATTTAATTTAGAAAAAGCTGGTTATGAAGTTGAAACAGCAATGGATGGAAAAACAGCTTATGATAAAGCAAAAGAATTAACGTTCGATCTTATCATTTTAGATTTAATGATACCTGAAATGGATGGTTTAGAAGTTTGCAAACAGTTGAGGCAAAACAAAATTAGCACTCCAATTTTAATGCTTACAGCTAAAGACGATGAATTTGATAAAGTGTTAGGACTTGAACTAGGGGCGGACGATTATATGACTAAACCATTTAGTCCAAGAGAGGTTGTAGCAAGAATTCGAGCAATTCTTCGTCGTGTTGGCCCAACCATCGAAGAAAAACCAGTAGAGATAAAGACAGAAACATCTTTAAAAATTGGGGAAGTAGACATTTTACCAGAAAACTATGAAGTACTTTATAAAGGAAATCAACTTGAATTAACCCCAAAAGAATTTGAACTATTGTTGTACTTAGCAACGAATAAAGGTCGAGTCTTAACCAGAGACCAACTTCTAAACGCTGTTTGGAATTATGAATTTGTTGGAGATACACGAATTGTAGACGTACATATAAGTCATCTAAGGGAAAAAATAGAACCAAATACGAAAAAACCGATTTATATAAAGACGATACGTGGGTTAGGTTACAAATTGGAGGAGCCAGTGTTCCATGAGCAAATACCGGATTAGATTAACCCTATCATTATTAATCGCCATTTTTTTCGTGCTTGCTGGCCTAGGATTATTGTTGGGCCAGTTGTTTAAAGAATTTTACTTTGAGCAACTTAGTGAAAGAGTCTCAAAAGAAGCAAAAATTGTTGCTATCAGCATCCATGAAACAGGTATCAACCATCCTGAGCTCTCAGTGATTGTTAAGGAAATGGGTGAACAACTTGCTGCTAGAGTAACGGTCATCTCGGTTTCTGGAGAGGTTGTTGCAGAAACAAATACTGACCCAGAAAGAATGGAAAATCACCTACTAAGACCTGAGATCATTGAAGTAAGAGAAAAAGGTGAAGGTAGAGCAATTCGTTTTAGTGATACCGTTGGTGCAGACCTACTCTTTTATGCAGTTCCCCTGATTGAAAATAATGTATTATCTGGTTATGTACGCCTAGGGCTTCCAATTAACGTGCTAGATGAAGTCTATAAAAGAATATGGGCCTTACTTTTGATTAGTTTTTCAATTGCATTTCTTGTCATTATTATCCTTAGTTCTCGGATAACGAATGAGATGGCAAAGCCAATTGAAGACGCTACTATTGTAGCGAATCAGCTGGCAAAGGGAAATTTTAAAGCGAGAGCTTCTCGTGGGAAAAATGATGAAACTGGGCAACTTAGTAGATCTTTGAATGTACTTGCCCAAAACCTAGATGAGGTAACAAAAACGTATCAGGCTCAACAAGAACGGTTAGAAACGCTTATTGAAAATATGGGCAGTGGTTTAATTTTAATCAATTATAAAGGTGAAATTAGTATCGTTAATAAAACTTGTAGACCGATCTTTCAAGGGGAAATAGACGATTGCTTGCATAAGGTTTACCATGATGTTATTCCACATAAGCAAATCATAAAAATTGTTCAAGAGATTTTCTTAACAGAAAAAGGACAGAGGAAACATATTGTCTTACCTATCCAATTGGAAATGCGTCACTTTGATGTCTATGGTGCACCAATTATTAGTAGTGGCGGTAAAGAGCGATTAAAAGGAATTGTTCTTGTTTTCCATGATATTACAGAATTGAAACGACTCGAGCAAATGCGGAAAGATTTTGTAGCAAATGTTTCACATGAATTAAAGACACCAGTCACTTCGCTGAAAGGATTTACTGAAACGTTGTTAGATGGTGCTGCAAAAGATGAAGAAATCTTGTATCGATTTTTAAAGATTATTTGGGAAGAAAGCGAAAGGCTTCAAAGTTTAATTCAAGATCTATTAGATCTCTCCAAAATTGAACAAAGTCAATTTCAGTTAAATTGGCAACCTGTTGATTTAAGCATTATGGCAGACGATTGTACTTTGATCTTAAGTAACAAGGCCGAAGAAAAGAAATATTCATTAGTAAAAATTGTAAAGGGTCTGGAGTCATTGAAGGAGATCCCTTACGTATTAAGCAAATTATGATAAATTTAATCAATAATGCGATTATGTATACACCTAAAGGTGGAAATATCGATATTTCAATCTCCGAAAATATTGAAAATGTTATGTTTACAGTGAAAGATACGGGGATTGGGATAAACAAAGAAGAAATACCAAGAGTATTCGAGCGATTTTATCGAGTCGATCGAGCTAGGAGTCGCAATTCGGGTGGGACTGGATTAGGACTTGCCATTGTAAAACATTTAGTTGAAGCCCATCACGGTGAAATTAGCGTTGAAAGTGAAGTTGGCAGAGGAACTAACTTTACGATTCGATTTAAAAAGCGGGTTAACATGTAGGGTTCGGTTTTAGGTACAATAATTTAATGGGCATCAGAAAAAGTAGAGGGAACTAGTAATTCCTTCTGCTTTTTTAATATCGTTTTCAACCTATAGACCCTAGAAAAGTATTCCGAACCTAAGCAAGCATTTTAGCTTCCCATTTTTTTATAAGGTTTTTAGCAAAGGTTATTGATATTCGTGAGGAGCCAAGCGAATGTTTGGCTCCTCACGCTTTTGTTTGAAGATTTTTAGATGGGGTATTATCCAATTTTTAGAAAGTTTAATAAAATGATGTTGTTTCCCTAGGTGCCAGTAGGCTTTTCAAATTTTCACCGTAAATATTAAAAGTTATGAAACTTTTATTTTACTCTATACGTAAGTATAATTGGTAGTGGAACAAAAAAAATAGAAAGTGGTGAACAACATGGTAACAGTGAAGCAAATGATTGTCGGCTTCCTCTCACTCATCGGAATTGCAATTTTAGCGCTGTTTTTAACGACTGGCTGGTATATAGTTGATGAGTCTGAACAGGCTGCTTTAATTACTTTTGGTAAAGTAGATGAGCACATTACAGAGCCAGGTTTAAAGTTTAAAATGCCTTGGCCAATTCAAAAGGTCGAAATCTTATCAAGAGGTACGTTTACAACAACAGTAGGTTATGATGAGACCAATGGTCAAGTAGTCGAATACCGTGACGAAGCAAAAATGATCACAGGTGATGAAAATATCTTACTTGCTGATTTAGTTGTTCAATGGAGAATTACAAACCCAGAGAAGTTCTTATTTAATTCTAATGATCCTGAACAAATTTTATTCAGTGCAACATCAGCTTCTCTTCGTGGTGTAATTGGAAGTTCAAGGATAGACGATGCCCTAACGGATCAGCGTCCTGCCATTGAGGCTCAAGTTTGGGATTACCTTGTTGCATTAATTGAAACCTATGACATTGGGATTTCGGTTATGGACGTAAAGCTCCAAGATGTTGAATTACCAAATGAAGATGTTAGACGTGCTTTCACAGAAGTTACTGATGCTAGAGAAGAAAGACTAACAAAAATTAATGAAGCTACGAAATATCGTAATCAAAAAATGAATGAAGCAAAAGGTGAGCAAGATGCGATTATGTCAAGAGCTGAGGGGACGCGTACTGAGCGTTTAGAAAGAGCTCGTGGGGATGTCGCAAGATTCGATGCTTTATATGCTGAGTATTTAATAAATCCAGAAGTTACAAGGTCACGCTTAGTACTCGAAACACTGGAAAAAGTGTTACCGAATACGGAAATATATATTATGGATAGCAGTAGTGATACGGTTAAGTATTTGCCGATTCGTTCTCTTGAAAGATCTGCGGAAGCAAGTCCACCTGCAACTACGACAAAGCCTAGTGAAGGGAGTGGAAACTAATGAGTGATAAAATTATCGATTTTAGTGAACGTAAGCCAACAGATGAGTGGAAGAAGTATACGAAACTAGGAATAATTTTTGTCGTTTTACTAAGTTTGCTAATGATTCTACTCTCAAACTTGTTTATAGTGCAACAAGGTGAATTTAAAGTTGTTAGACAGTTTGGTGAAGTTGTCCGTGTGGAACAAGAACCTGGATTGAAGTTTAAGATACCATTTATTCAATCAGTTTCAACTTTAACAAAAAAACAAATGATATTAGATGTTGAACCAACAGAAATTAATACACGTGATAAAAAGAGAATTCTTATCGACAACTATGCAGTATGGCGCATTGATGACCCACAACAAATGATTTCTAGCGCACAAACAATTGACCGTGCAGAAACAATCATGATGAACTTTATTTATTCTGTTATCCGCGCTGAGTTAGGCCAATTAGATTTTGATCAAATCATTAATGAAGAAGACTCTTCTCGAGGAAGTTTTAATGATAGGATCTTAAACCGAGTAAACGAATTACTTGAAAGAGATAATTATGGAATTTCCGTAACAGACGTTCGAATGAAGCGTACGGATTTACCAGAAGAAAATGAGCAGGCAGTTTACCGTCGGATGATTTCCGAACGTAATTCAATTGCGCAAGATTATCTATCGCAAGGGGATGCTGAGGCAAATCGTATCCGGGCAAATACGGACCGCGAAGTAAAAGAAATTGTTGCTAAAGCGAATGCAGATGCAAATGAAATTATCGGTCAAGGGGAAGCTGGAGCTGCACAAATTTATAACCAATCATTTGGTCGAGATGTGGAATTTTACAATCTTTATCGAACACTTTTAAGTTATGAAAAAACAATTGATGACCAAACTGTAATAGTTCTTCCTGCTGATTCACCTTATGCACGTATATTAATGGGCTATACAGATTAAAACTGATGGATGACTCATTTTAGGGTCATCCTTTTTATATTCATCGGTAAACATGATAAAATAACTATAAATAAGAATTAGTCGAGGTGTGTTACTTGAAAAATAAATTGGTAATGATTGATGGTAATAGTATTGCTTATCGAGCGTTTTTTGCACTTCCCCTTTTAAACAATGATAAAGGGGTATATACAAATGCAGTTTATGGTTTTACAACAATGCTATTAAAAGTAATTGAGGAAGAAAAGCCCACCCATATGTTAGTTGCTTTTGATGCTGGAAAAACGACATTCCGACATAAAACATTTCAGGAATATAAGGGTGGTAGGCAAAAAACACCGCCAGAACTATCAGAGCAATTTCAACTTATTCGTGAACTTCTAGATGCTTTCCGAATAAAACGCTATGAAATTGAAAACTATGAGGCAGACGATATCATCGGGACGCTTGCCAAACAAGTAAGTTCGCATGAGGATTGGGAAGTAAAAATCTATTCAGGCGATAAAGATTTACTTCAGCTTGTCTCGCCTAAAGTAACCGTTGCTTTAACCCGTAAAGGAATTTCAAATGTTGATACATATGACGAACAATTTGTTAATGAAAAGTATGGGCTTACTCCTTCACAAATTATTGATATGAAAGGCCTCATGGGAGACCCATCTGATAACATTCCAGGTGTACCAGGAGTAGGTGAAAAAACAGCCATTAAGCTACTTAAAGAATTTGGCTCAGTTGAAAAAGTCCTTGAATCCATTGATGCAGTTTCAGGAAAAAAATTAAAAGAAAATTTAACTGAGAATAAAGAAAAGGCCTTAATGAGTAAGGAACTTGCAACCATTTTTTGCGATGTTCCGGTTAGTATTCCAAAAGAAGAACTTCTCTTTGAAGGATACGACGAAAAGAAAATCGTGCCATTGTTTAAAGAACTCGATTTTCAATCTTTGTTAGATCGTTTTGGTACAGTGGAAGAGGAATTGGAAGAGGTAACAGAAAAACTTGATTTTACGATTGCTGATAAAATCTCTAGTGACATGCTTACAGATCATTCTGCTCTCGTAGTGGAAGTATTGGATGACAATTATCACGAAGCAGATATCCTTGGTTTAGCTATTGTAAATGAAACTGGGCGTTATTTCATTTCAACTGAACTAGCTTTAGCAAGTGATGCTTTTAAAGCATGGGCAAAAAATAAAGAGGCTAAAAAAGCCATTTTTGATGCGAAACGAGCTGTTGTTGCTCTTGGATGGAAGGGAATAGAACTAGAAGGGATTAATTTTGATCTTTTAATTGCCTCTTATATCCTAGATCCATCTGCTGCTTCCCATGAGGTAGCAGACATTGCAAATCGGAAAGGGAAGCGAGTAGTTTCTTCTGATGAAGCTATATATGGTAAGGGGGCGAAACGGAAAATTCCTGCCATAGAGGTTTTAGCAGAGCATCTCGTAAAAAAAGCAAATACCGTTTACACGTTAAGACAAGAAGTTCGCGAGGAACTTACAGCAAACCATTTAAAAGAACTCTTTTATGACTTAGAAATGCCTTTATCAATTATCCTAGGAAAAATGGAGATGACTGGGGTAAAAGTGGATGTAGAACAATTAAAGCTAATGGGAGAGGATTTAGGCAATCAGTTAAAAAACCTTGAAAAAGAAATTCATCAGCTTGCAGGAGTTGAATTTAATATCAATTCACCTAAGCAACTTGGGGAAGTTTTGTTTGAGAAACTTAACCTCCCAGTAATTAAGAAAACCAAAACTGGAGCATCAACATCTGCAGAGGTGTTGGAAAAACTAGCAGACAAGCATGAGATCATTCCAAGTATCTTACACTATCGTCAATTAGGAAAATTAAATTCTACTTATATTGAGGGCTTATTAAAGGTTGTTCATTCGGATACCAATAAAATTCATACAATGTTTAACCAAGCATTGACGCAAACTGGAAGGTTAAGCTCGACGGAGCCAAACCTACAAAATATACCGATCAGATTAGAAGAAGGCCGGAAAATTCGAAAGGCTTTTGTGCCATCTAACCCAGATTGGATTATGTTTGCTGCCGATTATTCTCAAATTGAATTAAGAGTATTGGCTCATATTGCAAATGATAAGAACTTAATCGAGGCTTTTAATAAAGGTATGGACATTCATACCAGAACAGCTATGGATGTTTTCCATGTAGAAGCTCAGGCTGTTACAGATTTAATGCGACGTCATGCCAAAGCAGTTAACTTCGGAATTGTTTATGGAATTAGCGATTACGGTTTATCGCAAAGTTTAGGTATAACCCGTAAAGAAGCAGGTACGTTTATCGAAAAATACCTAGAAAGTTTCCCAGGTGTTCGAGATTATATGGAAGATATAGTTCAGGAAGCTAGGGAAAATGGTTATGTAACAACGCTTTTAAATCGTCGTCGATTCCTTCCTGAAATTACGAGCCGTAATTTTAATTTACGAAGTTTTGCGGAACGAACAGCTATGAATACGCCAATTCAAGGAACCGCAGCTGATATTATCAAAAAAGCAATGGTAAATATCAGTGAAAGAATTGCTCAAGATGGTTTAGAGGCTAAGCTACTGTTACAAGTACACGATGAACTCATCTTTGAAGCACCAAAACACGAATTAGAAAAGTTAAAAGTAATTGTTCCAGAAGTAATGGAATCTGCTGTGGAACTCAAGGTACCGATAAAAGTTGAGTATGCATACGGCAGCTCATGGTATGACGCGAAGTAATTTAAAGTGTAGAGTTGAGAGTTTAGAGTTAACTTTTGGAAAGCTTCGAAGCTTCTCCTTAACAACTCTACATTCTACACTATAGACTCTACACTAAAAAGAAAGGGTGTAGTTATGCCAGAACTACCTGAAGTTGAGACGGTAAAGCGTACGTTACAACAGCTTGTTATTGGAAAAGAAATTAAGGAAGTAATTGTTCATTGGGGGAAAATCATTAAGAAGCCTGATGATGTAGCTGAATTTTGTCACTTGTTAATTGGTCAAACAATACACAATATTGAAAGACGGGCAAAATTTTTGAAGTTCATATTAGATGATTATGTGATTGTATCTCATCTCCGTATGGAAGGGAGGTACGGTTTACATCAAAACGATGAACCAATAGATAAACATACACATGTGATTTTTTCGTTTACCGATGGAACTGAGCTGAGATATCGGGATGTAAGAAAGTTTGGTACCATGCATCTGTTTCTAAAGGGGGAAGAGGACGCTAGTCTACCTTTGGCTCAGCTAGGAATTGAGCCTTTTGATGAGGCGTTTCAACCCAAAACCCTTAAGGAATTATTGAAAGGGACTAACCGAAAGGTAAAAGTTTCCTTACTAGATCAGTCAAAATTAGTTGGTTTAGGTAATATTTATGTTGATGAGGCACTTTTTCGCTCAGGAATTTACCCTGAGCGAATTGGTAAAGAGTTAACCACTAAAGAATTAAAAAAGCTTCATACTGAAATAAAAGCCACACTAAAAGAAGCGATCGATTTAGGGGGCAGTTCAGTCAAGTCTTACGTTGACGGACAAGGAGAAATGGGGATGTTTCAACAACAGCTGTTCGTTTACGGAAGAAAAGGAGAACCGTGTAAAGTGTGTTCAACTCCGATTGAAAAGACCGTTGTCGGAGGTAGAGGTACCCATTATTGTCCGAAATGCCAGTTAAGAGTGTAGAGTTCAGAGTGTAGAGTTTAGAGTTTAGAGTTGGGTCAGTTACGCTTCGAAGCAAAAGCTTTCGAAAACTCTACACTCTACACTTTAAACTTTCACACTAAAAAAAGTAAGTACATTGGATGGGCTCCTGCCATATACTATCCTATCAGTGGTTGGAAGGAGCTTTTGTATATGGTAGAAATTCTTTCCTTACTCTTATTAGCGTTGGCAGTAAGTCTAGATAGCTTTGGAGTTGGATTAACATATGGTTTAAGGAAAATGAAACTTCCTGTTAAATCATTACTATTTATTGCTTCATGCTCAGCGATTTCGATTCTCATAGCGATGTCTATCGGAAATCTAATCATGAAGTATTTATCTCCAAGTGTAGCTGAAACAATTGGTGGTAGTATTTTAATCATGATCGGTGCGTGGGCACTATACCAAATTTATCGACCAGCAAAAAAAGATGAAAAAAACAAGGAAGACGCAGTGATTTTAAACTTTGAAATTAAAGTTCTAGGTGTAGTAATTAAAATTTTACGAAAACCGATGGTTGCCGACTTTGATAATTCAGGGACAATTACAGGCAGGGAAGCTTTTTTCTTAGGAATTGCACTTTCATTAGATGCATTTGGAGCAGGGATTGGTGCAGCTTTAATAGGTTTTTCACCTTTATTTATGGCAGTAAGTGTTGCCTTGATGAGTGCTTTTTGTGTTACCTTAGGAATGAAAAGTGGTTACTTATTCTCTGATTCAAAATTTATGCATAAATTTTCATTTATACCAGGATTACTATTGATTGTGCTAGGGATTTTTCGCTTGTAGTGTTAGTAAGGAGATTAGTTATGATTATTGGATTAACTGGTGGAATAGCTAGTGGAAAAAGTACAGTATCGAATATGATGAAAAATGAAGGTATCCCTGTTGTTGATGCTGATATCATCGCAAGGGAAGTTGTAGAACAAGGAGAAGCAACGTACCAAAAGATTGTTGACGCTTTTGGAAAAGAAATTATAACTAATGATGGGTGCTTAGATCGAAAGAAACTAGGGGCACTTGTTTTTCAGGACGAAAAAAAGAGAATGCTTCTAAATTCGATTGTTCATCCGGCTATTCGAATTAGAATGCACGAAAAAGTTGAAAGTTTTAAAAATGAAGGTTTTGCTACAATTGTTTTAGATATTCCGTTGTTATTTGAAAGCAAGTTAACAAACATGGTCGAAAAGATTATCGTTGTCTTTGTTGATTACGAACTTCAATTAGAGCGCTTAAAACAGAGGGATCAATTTACGGATCAAGAAGCATTAGTCCGCATAAATGCACAAATGCCACTAAAAGACAAAATAGCCCTTGCTGATGAAGTGATCCATAATCATGGATCGATTGATGAGACCAAACAACAATTATTATCAATCCTAAAAAAATGGAATTGCTTATAAAAATTGTTTTCTAAAGATGGTTGCTAGTAGCTTCTAGCAAATGGTGCTCCTTAAAAAGTAAGTACGATTGGCTTGTATGCCTCAGAGGCTATTCTCTAATAAAGCAATATAAGTTATAAAAGTTAGCTTTTGCGATTTGCAAAACGCTAACTTTTTTGTGCATAAAATTGGTAATCAAGAGTCTAATTTAGTTAATTTGTCTATTTTTCAACTATTTATTACGTAAATAGGAAAATAAATCTTCAATAATTCATATTATATGTTATACTAATTTTATAATTTAAATATTTAGTATGACATATTGGTGTGGAGGGATATCATATATGAAAGTGAAAGTAGCGATTAATGGATTTGGAAGAATAGGAAGAATGGTGTTTAGAAAAGCAATTCTTGAAAATAAACTTGATCTTGTTGCAATAAATGCAAGTTACCCAGCTGAAACACTTGCTCACTTGATAAAATATGATAGTATCCATGGTGAGTTTATGGGGGAAGTTAAAGCGGAGCCGAATGGAACGCTTACAGTAAACGGCAAAACCATCCATTTAATTAGTGAGAGAGACCCAAAAAAGCTTCCTTGGAAAGAACTAAATATAGATATCGTAATTGAAGCTACTGGTAAATTTAAATCTAAGGAAACCGCTTCTTATCATATAGAAGCTGGTGCGAAAAAAGTTGTGATTACCGCACCGGGAAAAAATGAAGATGTAACAATTGTAATGGGTGTTAACGAAGAGAAATATGATCATGAGAAACATCATGTAATTTCAAACGCATCTTGTACGACAAACTGCTTAGCACCCGTTGCTAAAGTGATCGATGAAAAATTTGGGATTGAAAGTGGATTAATGACAACTGTTCATTCTTATACAAATGACCAAAAAAATATTGATAATCCACACAAAGATTTGCGTAGAGCAAGAGCATGTGGTCAATCAATCATTCCTACAACGACTGGAGCAGCAAAAGCTTTATCATTAGTGCTACCTCAACTTGAAGGGAAACTGAATGGACTTTCATTACGAGTGCCAACTCCAAACGTGTCATTAGTTGATTTAGTAGCAACCGTGAAAAGGAAATTACAATTGAGGAGATTAACCAAGCGTTTGAAGAAGCTGCTAATGGTTCTTTAAAAGGTATTTTAGGTTTTACGATGGAACCACTTGTATCAATTGATTTTAACGGTAATGAAAATTCTTCAATCATTGATGGGTTATCAACAATGGTTATTGGAAAAAAACAAATCAAAGTATTAGCATGGTATGATAATGAATGGGGTTATTCATGTAGAGTAGTAGACTTGGTAAATTATGTAGCAAGCCAAATAAAAAAGTATAACGAAATTGGTGTTTCTTAACACTTACTTTGAATAATTTATTTAAAGATCTAAGGGAATAGTAACAGTTGAATCACTTGTACTTGTATTGAATTTGCAGGCTAATTACGCAAATTCAATACAAGTATGCTTACGGAGGGGGGATTCAACTGGATACAATGGGTCGTCATGTAATTGCGGAACTATGGGGTTGCAACGTAGATAAATTGAATAATATCAATTTTATTGAACAGTTGTTTGTTGATGCTGCATTAGAGGCGGGTGCGGAAGTTAGAGAGGTTGTGTTTCATAAGTTTGCACCTCTCGGAGTAAGTGGAGTAGTGATTATTTCAGAGTCTCACTTAACCATTCACTCTTTTCCTGAACAGGGCTATGCAAGTATAGATGTATATACTTGTGGTAATCGTATAGACCCAAATGTTGCTTCAAATTACATCTCAAAAGGTCTCGGAGCTAAAACTGTAGAACACATACAAGTTTATAGAGGGATGGGACCGATACATGTTGGGAAACCTAAAGTAACTGCTTTATAAATCAAACAAATAAGGAGGTTTAATCACCTCTTTTTGGCTGTTGAGAATTTTCAACAGCCATTTTTTTTTTTTGCATTTTATTTGTAGCCAAGCGAGGTTTACGAGCAAAATGAGAAACGAGAGACCTCTATTTACTTTTTCTAATCATTTAAAAGTCAAATTTTCCTTCATTCTGAAAGTAATGAAACCATCTCTTTTTTCATTTCTAGTAATTTTTATATTATTTGTCTATAATTTAATTATCCATACACAATCAAATCCTAAAGAGGTGGCACAAATGAGTTTAAAGGACAAGTTTAACAAATTTATATCTACACATACAGAGACAAGAGAATTACATTCGGATGAGACGCTAAAGACTAGATACTATAAAGCGATGAAAGATAAGGCATTTAATGAAGTTCTGACATTATTCCAGCAAACTCCTCATTTTGAAGTCCGAGACCATTCAGTTGAACGAGGCGAAATTATTGTGAACGGTGGCACTAAGAAAAAGTTTTTCTTAGTAGCAACAGTCATTATGGTATCCCCTAACCGCACTGCGGTAGATTTCGCTGTAAGTACAGAAACGGCATTACCTATGGACTTTGGCTATAGTGCGAAAGTAATAAAAGATACTTATGAAAAACTCGATAAACGATTAGAATATGTTGGCTCAGGCTTAGGAGCAAAGCTGCTTTAGTTTAGATTTATAGTCAAAATGAATATGAGTTTTTCGAGAGGCAAAGAAATTTTCTAGAACTCTAAACAATAACTTGTACTTACATCTATTTTTTTATATCATTAATAGTGAAAACTAAGGCAAACTTATGGAGATGATAGGTATGCGCTGTCCAACATGTAATTATAACGGTACTCGAGTACTTGACTCACGGCCAAGCCACGAAGGGCGCTCAATTAGAAGAAGACGTGAATGTGAAGAATGTAATTTTCGCTTTACAACCTTCGAGACTGTTGAAGTAACCCCGTTAATTGTTGTAAAAAAAGATGGGAATCGTGAAGAATTTAGTAAAGATAAAATTCTGCGAGGTCTAATCCGTGCGTGTGAAAAACGGCCAGTTCCGTTACAAAAGTTAGAAGAAATAGTTGATAAAGTTGAAAAAGACTTGAGAAACGCTGGAGCACCCGAAGTTAAGAGTGAAGATGTTGGTGAAAGTGTGATGGAATACTTAGCTGATGTTGATGATGTTGCTTATGTGCGTTTTGCATCAGTTTATCGCCAATTTAAGGATATAAACGTATTTATTGACGAACTAAAAGAGCTATTACAAAAAACTGAAACAAATAAAAGGGCTAAGATTGATATCTTTGGCTCTTTTTTATTCATAAAGCGTAAAAAGTAGTTTTAGTAGTTAATGTCTAGCTCCAGCGCTCAGCCCCTCGAAGAACATTTGCTTGTTGCTGCTCCTGCGGTTACTCGTCGCAAAGCAGAGAAGTAACCCGAGGAAGTTCCTTGGCTACCCAGGGCGCTTGCGCTTTTCTTAAAAAATGTACATTTTTTCCCTAATTGGGTTGAAACATTTATAATATTTGTCCAAAAAAATGTTAAAATAGATTAGTAAATTTATAGAATGGGTGATGGAAGAATGGCGTTACATTGGATGCATTTGTTACCTGTCGATCGTTATGTCGTTCGAACTACTTCATTCATTAACGAAGCAGATCGGAAAATAATTACACTTTTATATCAACCTCTAATAGGGGCAATTGCTCATAGTCTTTACTTTGCGCTACAGAGCGAACTAGAAAGAGATCAATATACGAGTATTGAAACAACCCACAAAACACTAATGACAATGATGGGTCTACCTCTAGATAAGATTTATGAGGAACGGAAAAAGTTAGAAGGTATTGGCCTCTTAAATGTTTATAAGCAGAAGCAAGATGAGGATATTATCTATTTATACGAATTACAGAAGCCTTTTAGTCCTCATGAGTTCTTTAAGGATGATGTTCTCAGTGTCTATTTGTATAATCGCGTTGGCAAATACCGCTATCTTCAATTAAGAGACCGGTTTACGATAAATAAAATAAATAAAGATAACTTTAAAGAGATTACGTTATCTTTCAGTGATGTGTTTACTTCATTACACCACTCAGAAATCTCGGCACAACAAGGGGAATTATCGACTTCTTTAGTCATTGATTCTCAATCGGATATTGTTAACAATGATAGTTCAGAAAGCTCTTACACTATATTAGAAGAAGCTTTTGACTTTTCATTACTTATTACGTATCTATCGAATATGATCAATCCAAAAACATTATTCACTGAAAAAGTTAAAGAGACAATTGTCCGCTTAGCTTTTGTTTACCGGATTGACCCTTATGAAATGAGTAAAATAATTCAAGATTCGTTACTTCATGATGATACGGTTGACCTAGATGTTATGAGAGAAAAAGTGAAAAACTGGTACAAATTCACATATGAAAGTGAACCTCCAGGATTGGGCTTTAGAACACATCCTGAAAAGTATAGAACGATGTCAGGGAAAGAACCAAAAACTGAAGAAGAAGAAATGATTTTGCTTTATGAAACAGAATCTCCACTGACACTTTTAGAAAGTAAATCGGCTGCTGGGGCCAAAGTTCCTTTAGGGGATGCTAAAATTGTTGAAACCCTATTATTGGATTATAAGCTTTTACCTGGTGTTGCAAATGTACTTATTGACTTTATTTTAGAAATTAATGATATGAAATTGACAAAGTCTTATGTAGAAAAGATAGCTGGTCAGTGGGCCCGAAAAAACGTTAAAACCGTTAAAGAAGCGATGGCCTTAGCTAAGGGAGAATACAAGAAGCGTGAGCAGTGGGATCAAGGTACTGCTGAGGCGGCTGCAACCACTGAAAGGCCAGTCAAACAGCGGCAAAACAATACCAATCGTTATGTGAGAAAAGATCGCCTTCCAAAATGGCTGATAGAAGCTAAAAAAGAAGTTACCTCTAAGCAAGAAGATGATGATATTACAAAAGTTAAACAAGAGCTTGAAGAAAAATTTAAATTATTAAAATTACAACGCCAGGAGGGATAGTTTTGGAACTGATTAAACAAACGTTAGAAAAAATGAAAAGTTCAAAAAGTATGTTAGATAATTTCCAACGTTTAAAAGAAGATATTCTTTCTGACAAATGGATAGTAGAATTTCTTCGTGAAAATCCAACTCTTCCTGAATCTGAAATTAATCGCAATATTTCTCGGTTCTTTGAGTATAGAAATGAGCGGAATAATTGTACAAAATGTTTGAGTCTCGATACGTGTGTAAACATGATGAAAGGCTATCAGCCAGAGCTTTTTCTAGAAAGACAGCAAGTACAACTACGTTATAATGTCTGTCATCGAAAATGGAAAGATGATCAAAAAAAACAGCAGCAATCTCTGATTAAAAGTTTGTACATTCCTAAAGAAATTTTGAAGGCAACTTTCGACCAGCTAGATCAAGATAACCGTTCTAGAATTGTAGCGATTGCAAAAGCTGTTGAGTTTGCAACAACAACGAATCCTGGGGAAACGGGAAAAGGCCTTTATCTGCACGGTCAATTTGGTGTGGGAAAAACATATATTATGGGTGCCATTGCAAATGAACTTGCAGAGAGAAATATTTCATCGATGCTGGTTTACACACCTGACTTTTTCCGGGAGTTAAAAAGTGGTATTAGTGATGGATCATATAATGAAAAACTTGATCTTGTTAAAAAAGTTCCTGTTCTTATTTTAGATGATTTAGGTGCTGAAACAATGTCAAGTTGGGTGAGAGATGATATATTAGGTGTAATTTTACAACATAGAATGCTTGAAAAGCTACCGACATTATATACTTCAAACTATGATTTTGATGAACTAGAAGAACACCTGGCTTACTCCCAAAAAGGTGGTATTGAGCAACTTAAATCCAAACGAATTATGGAGCGTATCCGTCATTTTGCTGATCCTGTTTATATTGAGGGAGTAAATCGAAGAGGAAAAATGTAAAAATTAGAATGATGAAAGCATTGCATCGCAGTTACTGCTACTAATTCTATATTATACATTTTACTTTAAAATGTGTTACGATAGATTAGACTTGTTTAAAAAAGATGTAACTAGATTTATAAATCTTATCTACTAATAGAGATGGGGGTTTTTACATGACAATTGATCATATTCTTGAGCGTGCTGTTAAAGGTGAGCGTCTGACAATTGAAGATGCTATTAATTTATATGAAAGTAATGAGGTAGAGAAAATTGGTGCTGCTGCAAACGAGGTTATGAAAAGTGGCATCCTGAGCCTATTACTACATTTGTAATTGGACGAAATATTAACTACACAAATTTTTGTGATACGTATTGTCGTTTTTGTGCCTTTTATCGACCACCTGGTCATGAAGAGGGTTATGTGTTAGAAGATGATCTTATTTTAGATAAAATCCAAGAAACAGTAGATGTAAATGGAACGGAAATTTTAATGCAAGGTGGAACACATCCAGATCTTCCACTAAGCTATTATACAAACCTTTTAAGAAAAATTAAGGAACGTTTTCCTAACATCACAATGCATTCATTTTCTCCGGCTGAAGTTTGGAAAATGGTTGAAGTTTCAGGACTAAACTTAAAAGAGGTACTGTTACAGCTTAAAGAAGCAGGGCTTGATTCAATTCCAGGTGGTGGTGCGGAGATCTTAGATGACCGTACAAGACAAAAAATTAGTAAGAAAAAAGGTTCATGGGAAAAATGGATTGAGTGTATGAAGATGGTTAAAACTGTTGGAATGCATGGTACAGCAACAATGGTTATCGGTTTTGGTGAATCAATTCAGGAACGAGCTTTACATCTTCAGCGGATCCGTGATGCTCAAGACGAATCAAACTGCTTCTTAGCGTTATTCCTTGGACATTCCAACCAGACAATACAAATCTTAAAGCCGAAAAAGTGACTCCTGATGAGTATTTGAAGAATTTGGCTATCTCAAGACTATTCTTAGACAATATCCAAAATTTCCAATCATCATGGGTAACCATGGGACCTGAAATCGGGAAGAAATCTCTTTCTTATGGTTGTAATGATTTTGGTAGTACGATGATGGAAGAAAACGTAGTATCTGCTGCAGGTGCTACTCATAAAGTTAATTCTAATTTAATTTTAAGACTTATTCGTGAAGCGGGTAAAATTCCAGCACAGCGTGATACAAAGTATAATACCCTTCATGTATTTAAAGAAGAGGAAACAACTGATAAAGATTTCGTTATGCAAAACTAAATGTGAAAGCCGATAAGTAACTTATCGGCTTTTTGTATGTTTTTTGAGCTATGAAAAAGTACTTATCAGCACTTTTAGAATGCTCTTCGATCCTTTATTATCTGTTGACAACATTAACTTTAGTAATAAATTTGTTCTAATAAGCATTTTTTAGGATAAGCCCCCATATACATGTAAAGAAAAAATGGACACTAGGTGTAGTTGCGTCTAATTGTTGTGGGAGGGGCTTTCATTGATAGAGATTTATTTACAGAATAAGCTCGATCGGTATTATTTGTTCAAAAATTTTAAAGCTGGGCTTTATACTTTTATAAAAAATGGAGTAGTAGAACTTTCGTTAGCTAGTGACAGATTAATTATAAAAGTGGACAATACATTTGATTTTGAAGAGACTATAAAGCCGGTGTTGACGGAAATCTTAAAAAAGCATGTAATTGAAACAAAAGAAGATATTTGGTTGTTAGATGTTATCCAAAATATATTCTACTATGATGTACCAGAGGAACAATCACAAATTCTTGCAATGGCAAAATCAATCTTAGCTGGGGAACGCTTAGAACTTCCGAATGTAAAAAAAATGTTTTTTACAGAAAAAATGATTCATGACGCTTTTACCAACTTCCTAACGAGAGACATTAATTTTTGCTATGAATCTTTCTTAACTTTCCGTTTAAGAGGTTACTTAGATAAGCTAATCGATTGTGTTGAGATGGCAATTGATGAATTTCAACTAGAACAAGAATATCAAAATTTAGTAGAGAATTTCCGTTTTTACTTAAAAAAGCGAACGCCAAAATTAACATGCGTTCATCTCGTTATTGATGGAAGTTTTACTTTTTATGATGAGTATTTTCACCAACTTTCTTACGAGAAAATTGAGCATTATCTAGATAGAGAAATCATTTTGAAAAGGGAATTCCCATTCAAGAAATGGTAATCAGCCCGCTTGTTAGCATTGCACCATTGGAGGTTCACTTGTACAGTGATGATGTAGATAATAGTGTCATTCAATCTATCCAAAATATTTTCCAGGAACGGGTTAAACTAAATAGAAAAGATCATTTTAAAAAAAATAATTATAAAATCACCTAATATTGGAAGATGATGGCTTCGATGATAGAGAACTATAAATCATATCGAAGTCATTACTATGAATAGAAACAGAAAATAAACTTGCTTTTCTAATTATAAATCCATATAATAACCTACATAAGCTAAATACATCAAAAAAGTCTTGATGAGGACATGGGTTTTATTTTACGGTTTTAAGAGAGGGAAGTGCTGCTGGGAGCTTCCTAACACGGAAATAATACTTACCACCTCTGAACTTCAGTAGGGAAATTTAAAGTATCTACTGACGGCTACAAACCGTTATTTTCTCATAAGTCACATTTACCTATTCGTAAATGTGAGAATGAGGGTGGAACCACGAGCATAACACTCGTCCCTTTTTAGGGATGAGTGTTTTTTATGTTATTACCATTTTTTAGAATGAAAAAGGAGTGTTTAGAAATGAACCAAGTAAAGGTTACATTCCCAGATGGAGCAGTACGGGAATATGCTAATGGAGTAACGACAGAGGATATTGCAGCCTCTATTAGTCCAGGCTTAAAGAAAAAAGCTGTTGCTGGTAAACTAAATGGCAAAGTGGTTGATCTATTATTGCCTATCACAGAAGATTCAGCAGTAGAAATCGTAACACTTGAATCGAAAGAAGGCCTAGAAGTTTACCGTCATAGTACGGCTCATCTAATGGCTCAAGCGTTAAAGCGCCTTATCCAGAGATCAAGCTAGGTATTGGTCCGGTGATTGAAAATGGGTTCTATTACGATGTTGATTTGGAAAATCCATTGAAGCCAGAAGATCTTCCAGCAATTGAAAAAGAAATGAAAAAGATTATTAATGAAAATATTAAAATTGAACGTAAAGTTGTGACTCGTGAAGAGGCGTTACGTATTTATGAAGAAATTGGAGACCATTTAAAGCTTGAGTTAATTCGTGAGCTTCCTGAAGGTGAAGAAATTTCGATCTATGAGCAAGGTGAATTCTTTGACTTATGCCGTGGGCCACATCTTCCATCTACTGGAAAGATCAAGGCGTTAAAATTAATGAGCATTGCAGGAGCATACTGGCGTGGAAATAGTGACAACCAAATGTTACAGCGTATTTATGGTACTGCCTTTCCTAAGCAAAGTGATCTTGATGAGTATTTACATTTTATTGAAGAAGCACAAAAACGTGACCACCGTAAATTGGGTAAAGAACTTCAATTATTCATGTTCTCTGAGGAATCACCTGGTATGCCTTTCTATTTACCAAAGGGGCAAGTTGTTCGTACAGAACTTGAAAACTTTTCAAGAGAATTACAACGTGGGGCAGGATATGACGAGGTTCGTACACCATTCATGATGAATCAACGTTTGTGGGAGCAATCTGGTCATTGGGAACACTACCATGAAAACATGTATTTCTCAGAAGTTGATAATACAAAATTTGCAATGAAACCAATGAATTGCCCAGGCCATATGTTAATCTTTAAAAATGAACTTCATTCATACCGTGATCTTCCAATTCGTATGGCTGAGTTTGGCCAAGTTCATCGCCATGAATTAAGTGGTGCGTTAAATGGTATGATCCGTGTTCGTACATTTTGCCAAGATGATGCTCACATTTTCGTAACACCAAAACAAATTGAATCAGAAATAAAAGAAGTGTTTAAATTAGTTGATCAAATCTATAAGACATTTGGTTTTGAATACTCGGTGGAACTATCCACTCGCCCAGAAAATTCAATGGGCGATGATAAATTATGGGAGCAAGCTGAAGATGCGCTTCGCAATGTATTAGAAGATCTACAATTACCTTATCAATTAAATGAAGGTGATGGCGCATTCTACGGTCCAAAGATTGACTTCCACATTAAAGATGCTCTTAAACGTAGTCATCAATGTGCGACAATACAGGGTTGATTTCCAAATGCCTGAGAAGTTTGATTTAACGTATGTGGATGAAAACAACAACAAAGTTCACCCAGTTGTCATTCACAGAGCAATTTACGGTTCGATTGACCGTTTCTTTGGTATTTAGTTGAGCATTTTGCTGGTGCATTCCCTACATGGTTAGCCCCAGTACAAGTAGAGGTAATCCCAGTTAATGAAGTTCATGTTGATTATGCAGAACAAGTAAAGGCAAAGCTATTAGAAGCTGGCGTACGAGTTCATATCGATAATCGTAACGAAAAACTTGGTTATAAGATCCGCGAAGCTCAAATGCAAAAAACACCTTATATTCTAGTGTTAGGTGACAAAGAGATTGAAGAAAGTGCTGTAAACGTACGTAAATATGGTGAGCAAAACTCAGAAGCAGTTGGCCTTGAAACGTTTATCTTTAACATTAAAGAGGAAATTGCTACAAGAAAAAATAATTTAGTATAGATATGGTTAAAAAGCTGTGATTAACGTCATGGCTTTTTTTATTCATAAAACTGTTGTATTCTTTACCTCCTATGCACCGTTTTAAAATATACTTAAAATAGATTATTGTTTTAATTAAATGGTCAAAGAGCAATTGCGTCGAGATGGAAAGAGGGGATAAACATGCAATATATAAAATTAATTTTTATTATTGTAATTTTTGGTTTTCTTATAAGCATTTCAATAGCATGCTCAGTTAAAGCCCCAGAAACAGTTATTGCGTTAACAGAAGCCAGTTTAGTAGATTCTGAAGATGAATCACTAAATCATGATGAAGAAACTCTAAAGTTTGCGATTGTCTCAATTTTATCGATTCGTGAAACCCACCGTACATTTCATAAATTTGCCCAATATTTAGAGGAAGAATTAGGACGACCGGTCGAAATAATCCAGAAACAAACGTATACGGAAGTAAAGGAACTTTTTGAACGTGATGAAATTGATGCTGGAATAGTATGTGCCTACCTTTCAGTAGTAGGAAGGCGAGAAGGCATTATTAAAAAGATCGCGATGCCGGTTATAGATGGGGAAAAACAGTTTACATCTTATATTATTACTAAAAATAATAGCAGTATTAATTCAATGGAGGATCTTTACGGAAAGAACTTTGCATATTCGGATTCTTTATCATACTCAGGTTATTTAGTTGCAAAATATAATATCGTTCAAGGAGGATTTGACTTTAATAGTTACTTCTCAAATGCTTATTACACATATAGTCACGATAATACAATTTTAGCTGTAGCAAATGGATTAGTAGATGCAGGTGCAACCCATAGTGTAGTGTTTGATAAATTAAAAAAAGAAAACAATCCTATTATTGCAGAAATAAAAATCATTGCAGAAGGAGAATTAGTTGGACATTCTCCAGTTGTGATTAATCCAAATATAGACCCAGATCTTGAAATTAAGCTACGGGAAGTTATTTTATCGATGCATAAAGATGAGAAAGGGAGAAAAGCCCTTGAAAAGTTAGGTTATGATTATTTTGATGTACCAGATAAAGATCTATTTAAACCGATTATTAAAATGTTAAAAGACTTAGGAGATCTGTAGGATGAAACGGCTCTATCTTTTATTTATTTCTGTATTGAGTAATAGTAGCGTGAAAACGAAGGTTCTAGGAATGACAATCGGGTTAGTTATACTAATGGCCATAACGAGTACCATTATCCTCAGGGAAATTCTAGTCGTAAAACTTAGTGAAGATTTAGATCGTCGAGCTGTTTCAATCGCTAGTGATTTAAGTTCTCGTAGTATTGATTATACAATACTAAAAGATATTTATAGTCTGCATAATTTACTACAAGACACAACTCAACACAACCCTGATATTGAATATATTTTTATTACTGACCAAGACTTAAACGTTTTGATTCATACCTTTGGACCAGATTTTAAGATATCGGAGGATCTCTTAAATATAAATTTGCTTGAAGTAGGTAGTCATTTTGAAACTAAGCAGTTAGTGACTTTCTCTTCAGAAAATGGGGTTATTCATGATGTCATAGCTCCTATATTTTCTGGAGAGGCCGGATTTGTTAGAGTTGGTTTAAATGAGGAACAAATCTATAAAACAATCGATGCTATTACCTTTATATTAATTTTATCGACGATTTTTGTTGGGGCTATTGGTTTTGTGATTGCGTTCTTTCTAACGAAATTTATGTATCGTGATTTAATGCATTTAATGGAGAAAAGTAAACAAGTTGCTGCAGGAGATTTAGACTGTAATGTTGATATTAATTCAAATGACGAGATTGGTAAGTTAGGAAAAGAATTTAATAGGATGATAAAGAAGTTAAAACAAAAAGAGCAAGAAAAAAATCAATATTTAAATGTACTACAGATGAGGAATAGTGAGCTCTCTTTGTTGCATCAATTAGCGGTTAGTTCAGTTGATATCAATAATTTTAATAAGCATTTAAAAAATGCTGCCGTCCTACTTATAAATGATTTGAATTTAAATAGCTGTTTTATTGAGTTAGACCTTGCTGGCGAAAAAATTGCTACGTTTCAGGGGAAAAATAGTTGTCAAAAAGGAAAAGACAAAGCTTGTGAAAATTGTGAACTCCATAAAGATGATCAAGTTCTGCATGAATCACAATTTTATCTTCCGATAGGGACATCCATGAAAATTGGTCAAATTAACGTTTGCTTTATCAATAAACCAGATGAAACAACGAAAAAATTCCTCTACTCTTTTGCTAGTCAACTATCTGTTGTAGCTGAAAATGCAAGGTTATGGAAAGAAATAAAATATAAAGAAGAGTTAAGGTTGAAGCTTCTTGAACGGGTGATAACAGTACAAGAAGAAGAAAGAAAAAGGATTTCAAGAGAACTTCACGATGAAACAAGCCAATCGATAACCTCCATCATCGTTGGCCTGACCTTACTTGAGGAACATTCAATTTCGGATGCGATGAAACAAAAGATTCAAGATTTAAAAGTAGTATCGCAAAAAACATTGGAGGAGATTCATTATATATCTTGGTCACTTAGGCCAAGTGTATTAGATGATCTTGGCTTATTACCAGCAATTAAAAAGTATGTCATTGAGTATATGAATAAATTTAATCTAGACGTTGATATTCAAGTGATTGGGTTTAATCAACTCCGCGTTTCTTCGATTATTGAGGTGACGATATATCGTGTTATACAAGAAGCTTTAACAAATGCAGCTAGGCATGCCGAAGCTGAAAATATAAGTATCATTCTAAAACATTCCAATGGTATTGTTTCGGTTATTATTGAAGATGATGGTAAAGGATTTGATGCTAATCAAATGTTAAATGCAAATCTTGTAAAGGATCATTTAGGTTTAAAAGGAATGCAGGAACGAATTGAATCTTTAGGTGGGAAACTATTGATTGAATCCAACGTAGGTATTGGAACGACTGTTTATGTGAAAGACATTTTGATTGGAGATGAACCTTGTGACAAAACCGAAAATTATGCTAGCTGATGATCACGGAGTGTTATTGTCCGGGATTCAACTATTATTATCAAAAGTAGATGAGTGGGAAATTATAGGAACAGTCTCACGGGGGGAAGAAGCCGTTGAGAAGGCCGCTATATGGAAACCCGACTTAATATTAATGGATATATCTATGCCTGGTATTGGTGGGATTGAAGCGACCAAGCAAATTAAAGAGATATTTCCACAAATGAAAATCTTAATGTTAACGATGTTTTCTGAGGAAGACTATCTAAAAAAGGCGTTAATGGCTGGTGCTTCTGGTTACGTTTTAAAGAAGGCTGTAGATACAGAGCTTATTTCAGCGGTCAATACTGTCCTTCAAGGTGAAACATATATCTATCCAACATTATCAAGCTTTCTTTTACGTGGTTTTGTTGAAGAACCAAAGGCTAGTCAACAAAAGGTGTGTCCATTAAGTGTAAGGGAAAAAGAAGTGCTTAAATACGTTGCTTTAGGCTTTACGTATCAAGAAATTGCGGAACAATTATTTGTAAGTGTAAAAACCGTCGAAACACATAAAGCGAGAATTTCTGAAAAATTAGGCATGAAGAAGAGATCCGAGTTAGTACGCTATGCAGTTGCTCAAGGACTAATATCAATTAGTGATTAAAGCTAGGGAGATTTTATTTCCCTAGCTTTTTTTCTAATCTTTTAGGTTATTAGATTTGGATCTAAGGAAGTTAGCGATATGTGCCAATAAATATCATTTCATTGTTTTACATATTATTTAAACTCGTTTGTCAGGGTTTTCCCGGATAGATTAGGGGGAATACGCAATTTTAATTACCTGAAAATAAGGGTTTTTACAGAAGATAACCATGAATTTAACTGATAAAAAATATGTGATTTTGTGTGAAAATGTAGTTAAGCAAGAAATGCTCATTAAACATTAAAGGTATTTCAAGTTTACTCAAAAATAAAAAAGGAGGAAAAGAAATGAAAAAAGTCGATTGCTAATCTTAGCAATCCTCATAGTTGCTATTGCGACAGTTGTTTCAGGATGTACCACTAAAAAAACAACAACAACACCTATAGCTGTAGCAGCCGAGGAATTATCCTATTATGACAAATTTGTTGGACCGGAAAAATGTGCAGACTGTCATGACGACCATATGGAAAATTGGGAAACATCATGGCATACCAAAAAAACTATTGAAGGACCCGCACTTGGGGGAGGCGATCTCATCTGGGATTGGGTTCCTGCTAAATGGGATCAACTAGATTCTTATTTGATTTTGGATCAAAAAGATAAAGACACTCTTTATGTATCTACTAAAAAGTATGCTTTAGATGAAGTGGCTTTCTCAGTAGGAAGCGTCCGGAAGCAACGCTACTTGGTTTACTATGATGGGTCACCAATGGAAGCATACTTGGCGTACACTGAAAATGGTGGTATTAGTTTCGAGGTAGATAAATCTCAAACTGTTCAATTTGAAGGTAACAAAGAGCGTGCAGGTTATAACTTTTTATTTTTAGAATTACACAATGAGGATGACATTAGAGGTTACGGTGAGTTTCGTTCATGGCAAGAACGTTGTATTGGTTGTCATACAACTGGATTTAACCCAGAGGCATGGAACGAAGCCAAAGAAGAATTTATTAACGGCGAACGTGAACATTTAAGAGATACTTTTGTCACGACTGTATCAATTAGCTGTGAATCATGTCATGGTCCAGGTAAAGACCATGCAGACTTCCCATTACGAAAAGGGAATATCATTAATCCAGCAAAACTGGCTATGGATGATCCGACACGTAAAATGGTTTGTGAGCAATGTCATACTCGAACACAAACAAACATTCTTTACGGGAATGGCGCAAATGACAACCGTGGCTTTAAGCTAGGTGAACATGTATATACTGAAATTATGCAATACACTCGTCCTGCTTGGGGCACAGGAAACCGACAAGTTTCCATTGATGGGAAAGGACGTCGTGATCACCAGCAAGACATGGATATCCGATTACAGGATCATATTAAAGGCGGATCTACTATTCACGGACAAATGGCTTGTTTTGACTGTCATGACTCTCATAGCGTAGGAAATAATCCTGATAATCCACGCACATATGGTGAAACTCCAGTATCTAACTGTGTTACATGTCATGGACTTGATGCAGAAGAAAACTTGAAGGTTTTAAATGGAACTCTAGGTTGGGAGAAATTTGGTTTTGGAAATTGGGGTAACGAAGGTGGACGTAGTGGGAATAAACAGCATATTTTCAATTTTGACGATGAAGGGAGAACTTTCGGACTTACTGCAGATCAATATGTTTGGGCTCTGCTGAAAGATGGAAACCCTGCAGAACAAGAAGGTTGGGAATCAATTTGGCCGTGGGAAATTGAACTTTATGAAGCACAAGGACAAAAAATCTATATTGGCGAGAAGCCTTGGGAAGAGGGTGAATAGATATGACATATACTAAAAAGAAGCTATGGTTGATCATTTTAGCCGCTGTTTTTGCGGGGATCGTTATATCTGTTATCACTGTCGGAACAACAAGTGCTACAACGAAAAGTAGCTTTTGTTTAAATTGTCATGATGCACCTGAATTTTCATCGAGCATGGCTCAAACGCCTCATGGAAATCTTGAATGCTTAAGCTGTCATGGTGAAGGGTTCGTTAAAGACAAAATCAATGGTGTTGGCCATCTGATGAGCACAATTACGGGTAAAATGGATCCGAACGCATACCATGAATATGGGGCAGAAGTTGATAGTGAAAAATGTTTATCTTGTCACAATATTGAAAATACAAAACGTGATAGCGGTTCTGTAACAATGCATTTAAAGGTTGTCGAAAAAGATATGAGTTGTACACGTTGCCACGATACACTGTTCTTCCATGGACATGGTGTAGAATAATACAACGTAAAAAGCAAAGGTTGGCCAATTTAGTTGGTCAACCTTTTGTTTATTCTTTGGGCAGTATAAAATTTAATACTCCCTTTGAAACTTAATAGCCGGCCCTTCAAATGTAATATTTTTTAATATTTTGAGTTTATTTCTCCGTTTTGACTTTGTGTATTGTTGTTCGTAATGAGTAGCTATATCTTCGGGAAGTCCCTTTTCCTTAATTTCAGTTTTTAATTCCATTAATAAACTTTGAAAGGCCAAATCAATTTCCTTTTCTAATTGATTTCCTTTATCGACATAGGAAAAAAGAAGGGGGAGGGTGGCTTTGCCATGCTCCTTTTTAATTACATACTCTCGGTATGCTTCATCAATGAGATTGTTGAGTTTGTTAACAGCTTGCATTTCAATCTCTTCAAATCTAGGTAAAAATTTCTCGTTTAGTTCGATTTCTTGTCCATAAGTAAAGACATTTGGGAATAGTAAAAAGACTAAGAAAGTTATTGTTATATTTCGCAAAAAGATCACCGTCGCTTTATAATGGTAAAACATATCTTTTTAAGTATGAGATGTTACAAGCCGTTTTATCCAAATAGTGGATAAAAATCTTGATTTGTTCACAATTAGAAGGGTTAGTATGATTTTTTTCATTGATGACAAAGCAAAACAAATATAAAATGAATAGTATTAGGTAAGGGGAAGCTTGTCTTCTCGAGGGGGAATAATGATGAGTAAGGAAATTAACATAGCTAGAAATATTACTCCGACAAATCTCGTTTCCGACTTAAGAAAAGAACTTGTAAAACTACAGTTACAAAATGCTGAGGTTAGTGAGATCTTAGATGAACTAACCAATATTTGTTATGCATTAGACCGCTCTGCAATTGTTACAATCACTGATCGCCATGGCAATATCTTAAGTGTTAATGATAAATTTTGCGACCTATCTAAATATACTAGAGAAGAGCTTGTAGGGAAAAACCATAATATTCTTAAATCAGGACACCATACAGAAGATTTTTATAAACATATGTGGAAAACAATTACATCAGGTAATGTATGGGAAGGTGAAGTGAAAAACCGTGCCAAAGATGGAAGTGAATATTGGGTCAAAACTGCAATTTTCCCATTAATAGATAAAGATGGAACTCCATATAAATATATTTCAGTTCGTACGGATATAACTGAAGGAAAGCTCTATGAAGATAATCTAAGAGAATTACTAAAAGATGATTTTTTACAGGTAATGCAAAGCTTAGATAACTTTGTTTTTAAACTTAAAAAGTGTTCGGAAAGTAGGTTTGTTTTTACATTAATTGCTGGAAAGCTTGCTAAGGAACTTGGACTCATTGAAGAAGAACATTTAAACAAAGCGATCAAGGATATCTTTCCAAGTGATATTTATAAAAAATTGTTAACTCCTGCTGAAGAAACATTTAGTGGTTCAACAACTAAGTTTGAAGTGAGGTATAAGAAAAGGTACTTATTTGTTACTCTCTCTCCATTCTACCGTAATGGATCTGTGAAAGAAATTGTTGGGTCAGTAAGTGATATGACTGACTTGAAAAATTCTGAACTAATCGTTGAACATATGGCATATCATGATTCGCTAACAGACTTACCCAATCGCAGAGTATTAGACAAAGATATCTCGCATTTACTAGTTGAGGCAGAAGCAGTAAATAAACAGGTAGCTGTTCTCTTGATTGATTTAGATCATTTTAAACGGATTAACGATACTCTCGGTCATGCTGTAGGGGATTATATATTAATCATGGCTGCACACCGCCTACAAAAGTTACACATATCAAAGTATGTCAAAAGGTCAACGTTATACCACCTTGGCGGAGATGAATTTGTTTTTGTCTTATATGATACGACAGAAGAAACAGTTCAACAAGTTTGTGAATACTTACTTAGCGTGTTTGAAAGTCCATTTATATATAAACAAGCCGATATTCATTTAACGATTAGTATTGGTGTAAGTGTTTTTCCATCCACTGGAGAAAGTCCAGAAGATCTAGTGAAAAATTGCGATATTGCGTTATTTGCAGCAAAAGATAAAGGTCGTAATACCTTTCAATTTTATAATGTTGGTATGGATGAGTCTTTGCTGAAGAAGTTGGAAATTGAAAATGATCTTCGGAAGGCATTAGCACTAGGCGATCAACTACAGCTATTTTATCAGCCACAACTTGACCTTCGAAAAAAGGCAGTTGTTGGTTTAGAAGCACTCATTCGGTGGTTTCATCCTGAAAAAGGATATATTCCACCTCTAGATTTTATTCAGGTTGCTGAAGACAGTGGGTTAATTATCCCCCTAGGTGTTTGGGTCTTAAAAGAAGCCTGTACACAACTTAAGAAATGGCAAGAGCAAGGTTTTTCTGATTTGAGAGTTAGTGTAAATATCGCTACTAAACATTTTCAACATCCAAACTTTATAACAGATGTAGCCAGAAACTTGGAAGTTGCACAATTATCAAGTCAATCTTTAGAACTTGAAATAACAGAGAATAGTTTAATGGACAGTACGAAAACAACCATCGATACCTTGAAAAAAATTCAAGCCTTAGGTATCCAAATTGCGATAGATGATTTTGGGACAGGGTACTCATCAATGAGTTACTTGAAGAAATTTCCGATTTCTACTTTGAAAATCGACCAATCTTTTGTTTCGGAACTCCCTGAAAATAACGGAGATCGAGCTATTGTATCTTCAATTATTAATTTAGCTCATAATTTAGGCTTACGAGTCGTTGCTGAAGGTGTTGAAAATCAAGAAGCTTTAGCATATTTGGTAGATGAAAATTGTGATGAAATGCAGGGTTATTTCTTTAGTCGTCCAATCCCTTGTGAAGATGTTAAAACGTTTCTGGAAAAACATGTTTCAAATACCATGGATTAATTTTAAAAAAACACTTGATATCTAGTATAGTTTCTTGGTAAGATGAACAAGTCGATTTTTTAATTATTTTGTAGAAATGATAACTAATAGAAGTTACTTCTAGGATAAGTTGACAAACATATTGCTTATTTGGTATAGTAACTTAGTGAATAAAATATTGGAACCAATGCAAGAAGAAGCGCCCGCTTCTCACCTGGCTGACTACATGAGTTTGCAGGTTACTTTAGTTGATTACAAATCAATATAGGTGTGGGCGTAATATGCGTCTACACCTTTTTTATTTGGAAAAGACAGTCAATCTTCCAAATGAGAACGTCGTTTATTCCATTGCATGGATCCTTAACTACAATTCAACTAAGTATATTAATGCTTTAGTAAGTAAAGTTTTTCTAAAAAACCATGGAGGTGGCTAGTTATTAGTAAAGACATGTTAGTCAATGAGGGTATTCGTGCCCGAGAAGTTCGTCTTATTGGCCCTAACGGAGATCAAATTGGGGTAAAGACAAGACAAGAAGCTTTAGAAATGGCTCAAAATGCAAACCTTGACTTAGTTATGGTTGCACCTGCTGCTAAACCGCCAGTATGTCGGATAATGGACTTTGGTAAGTTTAGATATGAACAGCAAAAGAAAGATAAAGAAGCTCGTAAAAATCAAAAGATTATTACAACGAAAGAGGTTCGCTTGAGCCCTACGATTGAGTTGAATGATTTTAACACCAAGCTTCGTAACGCTAGAAAGTTTCTTGAAAAAGGAGATAAAGTAAAAGCAGCGATTCGTTTCCGTGGTCGTGCCATTACTCATTCTCAGATCGGTAAAGTTGTGTTAGAGCGTTTGGCAAAAGAATGTGAAGACATTGCAACGATCGAATCGGCTCCGAAAATGGAAGGCCGAAGCATGTTCTTAATTTTAGCTCCAAAGGCTGAGAAATAAGTTTAGAACATGAGATTTTAAATAGTAGTAATGAATAAGGGAGGATTTACCGATGCCTAAAATGAAAACTCACCGTGGTGCGGCAAAACGTTTTAAGAAAACAGGCTCTGGAAAGCTTAAGCGCTCGCATGCATACACAAGTCACTTATTTGCAAACAAATCAACAAAAGCAAAACGTAAGCTTCGTAAAGCCGCTATTGTTTCTAGTGGAGACTACAAACGTATTCGTGAAATGTTAACGTACAAAAAATAATTGATTATTTTCAACATAAAGTTGAGAATTTGAGGAGGGAAACACGATGCCAAGAGTAAAAGGCGGTTATGTCGCTCGTCGTCGTCGTAAGAAAGTATTAAAGTTAGCAAAAGGTTATCATGGTTCAAAACATAGATTGTTTAAAACAGCACAAGTTCAAGTAATGAAATCATTACTTTATGCTTACCGTGATCGTCGTCAAAAGAAGCGTGACTTCCGTAAGCTTTGGATCACTCGTATCAACGCAGCTGCTCGCATCAACGGACTTTCATACAGCCGTTTAATGCATGGATTAAAAGTTGCTGGTATTGACGTGAACCGTAAAATGCTTGCTGACTTAGCTATTAACGATGAAAACGCATTTGCTGAATTAGCAGCAAAAGCAAAAGCAAGTCTATAAATAAATTGAAAAGTCACTCTCATGTATGAGGGTGACTTTTTTTACAGTTTAGAGTGTACAGTTTAAAGTGTGAGTTATAAAAGAAGCTGAGAAGCTCCTGTATAACGATAAACTTTACACTCAAAACTATAAAATGAAGAAAGTAGGTTTTAGAGTGACAATCGAAGTACTAGTTGCATATGCTTTCTTGATTAATATTTTTTCTTTTATATCTATGTATGTGGACAAACAAAAAGCAATAAAAGGTCAGTGGCGTATTGCTGAGAAAAACTTTTTTATCATGGCAATTGCCGGTGGGAGTCTTGGAATTTTCTTAGCCATGAGGTCATTTCGGCATAAAACAAAACATGTAACATTTAAAGTCGGGATCCCATTGATCTTTTTAATCCAAATTGTCCTCATTGGTTATTATCTTTGAAATAATTTCATAATGGTTATAAGAGGTGTGTTTTTCGAAACAAGCCATTATAGAGAGGAGGGAACTCATGATTGACCACTTATCAGAAGCCATTCCAGTCTATATCGAACAAAGCGGAATTCTAGCACCGATATTATTTATTTTATTTCATTTAATACGTCCATTACTGTTTCTTCCTGTGATTTTTGTTTGTATGGTCGGCGGATATTTATTTGGAGTTTTTTATGGTTCGATTTTTTCGGTAGTTGGTTTAACATTAATGTGTATTATATTTTATTTCATCGCAAAAAAGTTCCCAAACTTTCTTTCGAAATTTGCGAAAATGAATAAAAAAATGCTTAAAAAAGGTCCATTAACGATGAATCAGATCATGGTTCTCAGAATAGTACCTTTTGCTCACTTTCATTTGTTGTCACTTTATGTCATGGAACAAACTAGTACTTTTAAGGAATATGCGAAGTATTCATTTTTAGGTGTAATTTTGCCCTCGATTATATTTACTAGTTTTGGACAAATGATCATTGACTTACCGCTATTTTATTCAATAGTACTTTTATTATTTTTATCAGTCGTTTTCTTTGGTGTAAGAAGAAAAACTGTTGAAAAGCAATCGAATATCCAGTGGAAAAACTTTTTTAAGGCTAGCTCTTAACATATACCAAAAAGAAAAGCAAACAAAAAGGCTGTAAATGTCCTAGACGACGTTTACAGCCCTTTTTATTAGAGAAGAATGGCAAACATATAACATTTTTAGGATTTGATATCTAGATTTATTTAGCGCCCAGCCTAAAGCGGGTGCTAGATTTTTCTTATTACCGAAGTAATAAATCTTTTATTGGACTTTTCCAAGTTATAGATGCATTAGGGTAGGCTAATAAGATTTCTTTCTCAATAAAATAAAAGTCTTCCTTGTTTAACCCTTGTAATTTATCCGTATTTTTTGCCCAGACTTGAATCGTCACAACTTCGAAGGCATTGTCAGTGGTACCTAGATATTTTTCACCTTCAAAAAGGACACCACGGTAGGTGATCAAGAAGTTTTTTCTGACATTTAGCTTATCATCCAAAAAGAAAAATAGTTTCTTTTCGTGTGCTAATTCCAGCTTCCGTTTTGGGTTTACAAAATATTTAATCGCGCTATATGCTAAAATAAAGAAGGCTATTAAAATTAATATTCGAAAAAGGAAAACGGCCATGACAATCACTCCTAATACTTTATCTTTAGTATAATATTTTATGTTAATAGTACAAAAATACTTATCTAATATTTACTACGTTTATTACTAAAAAAAGGTTTCAAATATTTAATTCAAGGAAGTGTGTTTTTATGAATTTAAGAAGAATGATACAAATGCAAACAGAACTTGATCATCGGATCAGACAAGAACACCATTTAGCAAACGTAAATTTACTCGACAAAAAAATCTTGGCTTTTCAAATAGAGCTTGGAGAATTAGCAAATGAAACTAGATGTTTTAAATATTGGAGTGTTAAGCCTATTAGCAGTAAGAAAGTAATTTTGGAGGAGTATGTAGATGGGGTTCATTTTTATTATCCATTGGAATTGATTTAGATGCCACTGATTTAAGTTTTGTGAAATTGGAAAGCGATTTAAACTTAACTCAGCAATTTAGTATCTTATTTCAGCTTAGTGGTCAATTAGCTAAAACAAAGGATACTGAAGATTTTAGGGCCCTCTTTACACAATACCTACATTTAGGAAATCTCTTGGATTTAACACTAACAGAAATAGAGGAAGCCTATATCGGGAAAAATGAAGTAAACCATCAACGCCAAGATCAGGGATATTAAATTGGTTTGTATGCTAGCTACGCAAATTTTATGGTTTTGTTTGAGAAAAATTTCGAGTATCGTTATAATTGTTTAGAATACATAATATTTAGTAGGGGGTTTTTACATATGGATGAGACATTAATGATGCTAAAAGCATTAACAGATGCAAATGGAATTCCTGGAAATGAAAAGGAACCACGTGATGTTATGAAAAAGTATATTGAACCATTTGCCGATGAAGTTACCCAAGATCACCTTGGTAGTTTGATTGCCAAAAAAACTGGGACTTCAGCCGAGCCTAAAATTATGGTAGCAGGTCACTTAGATGAAATCGGTTTTATGGTAACGAGTATTGATGATAAGGGATTTGTTCGCTTCCAAACAGTTGGTGGTTGGTGGGGACAGGTAATGTTAGCACAGCGAGTGACAATTATGACTCGCAATGGATATGTTCCTGGAGTAATTGGTTCAAAACCACCACATATTTTACCTCCGGAAGCACGCAAAAAACCAGTTGAAATTAAAGATATGTTTATTGATATCGGAGCTTCAAGTAAAGAAGAAGCAATGGAATTTGGTCTTCGTCCAGGAGATGCAATTGTTCCTGTTTGTGAATTCACCGTAATGAAAAACGAGAAAATGTTAATGGCCAAAGCATGGGATAATCGTATCGGATGTGCAATTGCTATTGAAGTTCTTCGACAGTTAAAGGATGTAGATCATCCTAACACAGTCTATGGTGTAGGCACAGTGCAAGAAGAAGTTGGTCTTCGTGGTGCCCGTACATCTGCTAACTTTATTCAACCAGACATTGGCTTTGCTGTAGATGTAGGTATTGCTGGGGATACACCAGGAGTTACCGACAAGGAAGCATTAGCAAAAATGGGTAATGGGCCACAGATTATTATGTATGATGCTTCAATGGTATCTCATAAAGGGCTACGCGATTTTGTTACTGATACTGCTGATGCTGCAGGAATCCCATACCAATTTGATTATGTAGCAGGTGGTGGAACAGATGCAGGTGCAATTCACCTAACTGCAAATGGTGCTCCAGCCCTAGCGATTACAATTGCAACACGCTATATCCATAGTCACGCTGCAATGTTACACAGAGATGACTTTGAGAACGCTGTAAAGTTAATTGTGGAAGTAATTAAGAAATTAGATAAGGACACAGTGGCGAAGATTACATTTGATTAATAGGTGAGTGAATTTCATCATTACCTTAATCGAGCTAAGAACTTAGTAGCGATAATAATAAATTATGAAATTCACTGAGGTATACTAAAAAAACGTTCAAGTGAGCGTTTTTTTTTAGCTTCTATGGAGAGTTAGATAATAAGTGAAAAAATCTTACAAAATGACTGATAGATATTCATAGCGCATTTAAAATAAAAATACTATCCAAGATTGGGGCGGTGCTGATATGAAAAAGATGCTGTGAAGTTAGCTACAGAAATTGTTCGCCTCGATCTTATGAGAGATGAATTATTAGAGGAATTGATAGTTCTAGCTGGAAATGAGGCTTTTGAGCTATTAAGAAAAATACAAAATAGTCAATGAGTGTGTTGTGTAACAATAATCTAAGAAAAAGCGATCCATTATGGACCGCTTTTTCTTTACCTTTGTAAACCTTGAGAGATTGATGAAATTACTTGTTGTCTGCTTTGTTCATCTGCTTGTCTCCAGTATACTTCAAAAAGTACACCTAAACCTGGAAGCATTTTCTCTTCGCCACTTTGCATGGCATCATCAATTGTTGCTTTTACATCGTCTTCAGTACTATTAGCGACATTTGCTAAAATTGCACCACGTAAATTAAATCCCATTGTTGGCCACTCCTTTTATGGTAAAATAAAAAAATAATCAGAGCCAATTGGCAGTTCTGTTATAGTATGACAACAATTGGACGAAAATATTTATAGTTTATAGTTTAGAGTGTAAAGTTTATAGTTTTTTTTAGTGCTTACTTCGAAGCTTCATTTACACACTCTACACTCTAAACTCTACACTTTAAACTAAAAAAAGGGGTTTACCATGGAACGGATTGACTCAATAAAAAACGTTAGAATTAAAAATGCTAAAAAGTTACATACTCGTAAAGGGAGAGAAAAGCTAGGAAGTTTCCTAATTGAAGGAGAACACTTAGTAGAAGAAGCGTTAAAATGGAAAGTTATTATTAATGAGATCTATGTGGAAGAAAAATTTCGCATTCCTTCAAGTTGGGACATAAATAATGTACCTGTTTATCTTGTAAATGATAATATCATGAAAGAAATTTGCGAAACAGAAACTCCTCAAGGGATTGTCGCGGTTTGTGAGTTAATAGGACGAAAACCATTACAACCTGAAGAAAATGGAAAGTATCTTTTGATTGATCAAATTCAAGATCCAGGAAACTTAGGGACTATTATTAGAACAGCAGACAGTGTCGGATTGTCTGGTGTGATTTTAGGTAATGGGACGGTTGATATATACAATAGTAAAGTCCTGCGTTCAACTCAGGGCTCATTGTTTCACTTACCGGTCGTAAAAGCAGAGTTGGATGATTGGATAGAAAAGCTTAAAGCAGCAAACATTCCTGTTTACGGTACGGCATTAGATGAAAGAGCAAAAGCTTATAATGAGGTATCAGGGCAACAAAGCTTTGCTCTTATCGTAGGTAATGAAGGTAGTGGTGTTTCAAAGGATCTGCTAGCACGTACCAATGAAAATCTGTATATTCCTAGTTATGGGCATGCAGAATCACTAAACGTCTCTGTTGCTACTGGCATTCTACTGTACCATTTAAGAAAATAAACCATAAAAGAGATTTGCCTTCTTTATAAAAATAAATTATAATTGAAAACGAATTTCATATTAGAAAGACTGAGAAAGAGAGTAGTAAGTTGCCATTCGTCATACAGGGATGAGACGCCTTAGACTGGAAGCGTTTCAATGATAGAAGCAATTGAATTCACTCTGGAGTCGGCACCGGAACGTAAGAGTATTCTTATTAAGGTTGCATCGGTCAAAGACCGTTATCAAGTTTGAGTGAACGTTTCATTTGATTCGTTAATTAGGGTGGTACCGCGAAGCTTTTCGTCCCTGTTGGGATGAAGGCTTTTTTTATTTACATATAAATGTCTAGCGCAAGTTTGCGCTTTCTAAAAAGGAGGAAAAAAAATGCAAGATCGTTTAAAGGAGCTGCAACAAGAAGCATTAAACCAAATTGAAGCAGCAGGATCATTAAAAGAATTGCAAGATGTAAAAGTAGCATACCTTGGAAAAAAAGGCCCTATTACGGAAGTTTTAAGAGGGATGGGAAAGCTTTCTGAAGAAGAGCGTCCTATCATTGGTCAATTAGCTAATGATGTTCGTGGGGCAATTGCGAACAAACTTGAAGACAAGGTGGCCAAGCTTGAGGAGCTTGAGGTAGAAAAGAAGCTTGCAAATGAAAGTATTGATGTTACCCTTCCAGGTAGACCGGCACAAGTAGGTTCGAGTCATCCATTAACCGCAGTTGTAGAAACAATTGAAGATATTTTTATTGGCATGGGTTTTTCAGTAGCTGAAGGTCCTGAAGTTGAAACCGATTATTATAACTTCGAAGCCCTAAACTTGCCGAAGGATCACCCTGCTCGTGATATGCAAGATTCATTTTATATTACGGAGGATATACTCCTTCGAACTCATACATCACCAGTTCAAGCGAGAACTATGGAAAAGTATAATGGCCAGGGTCCAGTAAAAATCATTTGCCCAGGAAAAGTTTTCAGGCGTGATGATGATGACGCGACACATTCACATCAATTTATGCAAGTAGAAGGACTATACATTGATGAAAATGTTCGAATGAGTGATTTAAAAGGTGTACTTTTAGAGTTTGCCAAGAAATTTTTTGGCCCCAACCAAAAAATTCGTTTACGTCCAAGCTTTTTCCCATTTACGGAGCCATCTGTAGAAGTTGATATATCGTGTGTTATCTGTAATGGTGATGGATGCCGCATCTGTAAAGAAACAGGTTGGATTGAAGTACTAGGTGCTGGTATGGTTCATCCACGTGTCCTAGAAATGGGTGGTTTTGATCCAAAGAAATACTCAGGCTTTGCTTTTGGTATGGGTGTTGAACGGTTAGCCATGTTAAAGTATGGAATTGATGATATTCGTCATTTTTACCTAAACGATAAGCGTTTTATCGAACAATTTAAACGAGCGTAAATAATAAGTATAAATAATTTGAAATTTGAAATTTGAAAGGTGTCCATTTCCGAGCGCTATGCACTTTTCTAACAAGGAGGAAACAAGAGTGTTAGTATCTTTTAATTGGCTTAAGGATTATGTCCAACTTAGTGACATTACAGCTGTAGATTTAGCTGAGCGCTTAACAAGAAGCGGTGTAGCTGTTGATATTGTACATCAACTTAATAAAGGGGTATCCAACGTTGTTGTAGGTCATGTTGTTTCAAGAGAACAACATCCAGATGCTGATAAATTAAGTCTGTGTCAAGTAGACATTGGTGAAGAAGAGCTTGTCCAAATCGTTTGTGGAGCGAAAAACGTTGCTCAAGATCAGAAGGTAGCAGTTGCTAAAGTGGGTGCAGTCCTTCCAGGAAACTTTAAAATTAAAAAAGCAAAACTTCGTGGACAAGCATCTCACGGTATGATTTGTTCTTTGCAAGAACTAGGCGTGGAAACAAAGTTCGTTCCAAAAGAAGTTTCAGAAGGGATTTTTGTTTTTCCGCAACAGGCTGAGATTGGTAAAGATGCGTTAGACTACTTAAATTTGCATGATGAAGTGCTAGAACTTGATTTAACACCAAATCGCGCGGACTGTTTAAATATGATTGGTGTTGCTTATGAAGTTGGAGCGATATTGAGCAGGGAAGTGACGATTCCAATTGCGAAAATAACAAATTGTAGCGACCATGTTTCAGATTATATACAAGTAAAGTTGAAGCTCCTCTTGATAACCCCCTCTATCGGGCAATGGTGATAAAGGATATAAAAGTTGGGCCTTCGCCGTTATGGTTACAAAATCGTTTAATGGCTTCAGGTATTCGTCCAATTAGCAATGTTGTTGACATTACGAATTATGTTCTATTAGAGTATGGACAGCCATTACATGCATTTGACTATGATCGCTTTGGTTCAAAAGAAGTAGTTGTCCGTCGTGCAACAGAAGGGGAAGAAATCATTACATTAGATGATACAACCCGTAAGCTATCAAAAGAACATCTTGTCATTACCAATGGGATTGAGCCTGTGGCTGTTGCAGGAGTAATGGGAGGAGCAAAGTCTGAAGTACAGAACGATACAACGACAATCCTACTTGAAGCAGCATATTTTAAAGGAACAACCGTTAGAAAGGCTTCTAAAGATTTAGGTTTACGTAGTGATTCAAGTGTTCGTTACGAAAAAGGGATCGATCCAAATCGGGTCGCTTTAGCTGCTGAACGTGCTGCACAACTTATTTGTGAGTTTGCAGAGGGGACAATTGTTGAAGGGTGTGTAGAAGTCAGTGATCTTGATGTTAAACCGCTACAGGTAGATATCACAGTTGAAAAAATTAATCGTTCGCTAGGGACGGAGTTAACAGTTGATGTGGTAGCACAAATCTTCAAGCGACTTCAATTCCTATTTTCAAAGAATGATGACCAATTTACTGTTTATGTTCCAACAAGGAGACCTGATATTACAATTGAAGCTGACCTGATCGAAGAAGTTGCTAGACTTTATGGCTACGATGAAATTCCAACAACGTTACCAGTTGGTCTAACTAGTGCAGGAGCACTAACTCCGTATCAAGTACGTCGTCGTAAAGTACGCCGTTATTTAGAAAGTGCTGGTTTAAATCAAGCTATAACGTATTCCTTAACTAGCCAAAAGAAAGCAAATAGCTATACTGAAGATTTAGGTAATATAACGCCAATTCGTTTAGCGATGCCAATGAGTGAGGACCGCAGTACATTACGAACAAGCTTAATTCCACATGTTTTGGATATTATTCAGTATAATCATAACCGTAAACTTGATGATGTTGCGATTTATGAAGTTGGTTCTATCTTCTTAACTGAACAAAATGAGCTAAGTAATCAACCGCAAGAAAAGGAAATGGTGGCTGGTGCTCTAACTGGTACTTGGCATAGTCACCTTTGGCAGGGTGAGAAAAAGAAGGGTGATTTCTTCGTTGTAAAAGGAGTTTTAGAAGGGTTATTTGATCAGCTAGGTGTCATTGAAAATATTCGTTATGAGACTGCTAAAAAAGGTGGATTTCATCCAGGAAGAACTGCAGCGATTACCTTAGCAGGTAAAGAGGTTGGCTTTGTAGGTCAAATACATCCTACACTTCAAAAAGAGCTAGATATAAATGAAACATTTGTCTTCCAAGTAGATTTAGAAGCAATCTTTGCTTATGAGGAAAAAGAAGTATTTTATGAAGAAATCCCTAAATTTCCAGCGATTTCTAGAGATATCGCGTTAGTAGTACAGGACACAACTCAAGCACAAGCAGTAAAAGATGTGATTGGCGAATTTGGTGGTACTTTATTAAAGTCAGTCCAACTGTTTGACTTATATCAAGGTGACAAAATAGAGCCAGGTTTAAAATCATTAGCATTTTCTCTAACATACTTCGACCCAAGCAAGACTCTTACTGACGAAGAAGTAACAAAAGTGCATAACCAAGTTTTAGATGGATTAAAAGAAAAATTAGGTGTAACACTTAGAGCATAAATGAAAGACGGAGGGACTTAACCTTCGGCAGGCTGTTGAGAATTTTCAACGGCCTGTTTTTTTATTGCCAGGAAATTATAAGTTTTTTTGCCTGTGGATAAGTTTAATTATAGTAATAGTCTAGCTCCAAGACACATCAATGAAGTTACTTCATTGCAGGTTTTGCGACGAGTAAACGTAGTGACGCAGGAGCACCGCCCAGTTCCAAAGAAAGTTCACTTTCATCGATAAATAAGATAAATATTTGTTGTATCATTAGATAAAGGAAAGTGAACTTTCAAAGCAAAATCAAATTTAGGGTATCACCTCGAGGTCAAATAACCTTGTTCATTAAATGCTGCCTCTGTGGTCCAGTAGGTCCTCGAGGCAAAGCTGCAAGTAGTAACTCTAGAAGTAACGCACGTTGTGAACGAGGTCAGTAGCTTTTGTCGGGGCTAAAATGGGCGCTTGCGCTTTTCTTTAGACCTTTAGAAAAATTGTGGACTTGCCTATTTTTTTGTATATTTATATAGGGGGGATCAAAATGTATTCAATTTCTGGGATTGTACGCTTAAAAAAAGTAGATTATTGTGTTTGGCATGTTGTTTTTCAAATGGATCAGCAGCCACAAGAATATGCAACTGACTTTCTTTATTTATTAAAAGAAAAAAAGTGGGTAATAAATTCTCTTGTTACTCATGAATTATCAAGCTTAATGCAGGGGCATTCTTGTATCTATTGTGGTGAAACAAAAATTGCTTGTTTTGTTGCTAGCAAAGAATTTGAGCTGATTAAGCAAGGAATAATTAATAATCGGCAATTCCTAAGCCAAGTGAGTGCAGATATTGATTTAAAGCCAGAAGAGATTTCCTTAGATCTCCATGTCGTTAATAATAAATCAAAGTGGCAGGAGTTAGCGGAGGAAAATCGTTTTTATGGGAACCTACTGCGCATAAAAAAACGCCAATAAAAAAACTCCTAAAGCTTATCAACGCTTTAGGAGTTTTTTTGCTTTTTCTGTATTAGCAAAATGTACTTTGCAAAATTTTGATAGAGCTTCGAGACCGTGTGTTTCAATCAGCTTTGCAGCAGCTTTATCTACATGTGGTCCCGCCCCTTTAGGTATTTCGAACCCTGCTTCAGCACTTAACTTATCCATCTCCCTGACAAAGGCATATCTAGCAATGATTGAGGCAGCAGCAACTGATAAATGGAGGGATTCAGCTTTTGTTTGAAAGAAAATATTTTGTTCTTGGACTTTTTCTTTTTGATCAGCGATGTAACGATAATAGATACCTCTCTCAACAAACTGGTCAATTAAGATCCCATCATATGGAGTTGCTCCTAGCTTCTTTTTTAAATGCAGTAACGCTTGATTATGTAAGATCGCTTTGATTTTTCCTTGATTCATCCCTTTTGCTTGTAAAGAATTATATTTTTCATTAGGGAGGACGAGAAGGCTATATGGAATTTGTTTAATTAGTTGTTTGGCGATTTTACAGATTTGCTCATCTTTCATTCCTTTGGAATCTTTTACACCTAGTTGAGTAAGTTCTTCAAAATTTTCTTTAGAAACAAAAGAAGCTACAACTGTAATAGGGCCGAAGTAATCACCAGTTCCAACTTCATCTGAGCCTAATAGTGACATATGTGAAAATTGAGTTTTGTTACTAGGAGTGTTTTCTTTCGTTGCCTTTTTTATAACTGTGGGCTGGACTTCATTCTTTGAGAATTTCTCCCAAATTTTTGCTTCCGCTTCGTGGTTCGCACCTTGAAATAGTACTTTGCCCGATTTGTAAGCAGTAACAGAGCAATTCATAGGTTTAGCAGAAAAAATTGCCCCCGGCGGTAACTTTGTCGCTAATTCATCTTGATAAAATTGCTTCATTTTTTCAATAACCTTACTATCTAGTAATAACACCCGCTGAGACAATATGAAAACCCCTTTTTTAGTGTAGAGTGTAAAGTGTAGAGTGTAGAGTGTAGAGTTGCTCTAGTAGTGCTTCGAAGCACCGCTCACAAACACTCTAAACTCTACACTTTAAACTATAAACTTTTTCCAAATCTTTCTCAATTGTCATTCGATATATTTCCAATCTGGTCTGTTCGTGTTATGATAGAACGTAGGTTTTTTGTTATGATAAATACATATGTTAATGGAAAAGGGATTGCATTTTTTAACAAATGAAGTAGGAGACTTGGCCGTCTAGTACCGGGCGTCAACTATTCTAGTTGGAGATGTTTACTCATGCTGGCAGGTAAAAAGCAAAGCTTTTTACTAGGAGAAAATTTGCTTGTTGAAGCGAGCAGGCGCTCTCGCTTTTCTTTTAAGGAGGCTCGTTGTGGGAGAAGAAGTAGGTAAACGGCGAACAACAGTAAAGATTAATGGTCAAAACTATGTTATTGCTGGTAAAGCTGATGTAAGCCATATCCATGAAGTGGCTAATTTTGTTGATCAAAAAATGAAAGAAATGCGAAGAATAAACCCTTATTTAGATAAAACTCAGCTTGCAGTATTAACAGCGGTAAATATTAGCGACGAATTTTTACGGTTAAAAAAACAAATAGGACAAGAAAGTAAAAAGAAAGATGGGGAAAACTAAAACATGCTAAGCTTATTGTTATTAATTCTTTTGATTACTGGCTTCCTAGTGGGATTCCGGAGAGGTTTCATTTTACAATTAATTCATTTAACAGGTTTTATTGTTGCTTTTTTTGTAGCTTACAAATATTCCGGAGATTTGGCAAAACATATTCGACTTTGGATTCCGTATCCTCAGTTTCCGCCTGATAGTACGGCGTTTATGGTAATTGAAGCATTTAATTTTGAGCACGTGTATTATAGCGGAATTGCTTTTGCAATCTTATTTTTTGCAACAAAAATTGCCATGCAAATTATTGGATCAATGTTTGACTTTTTAGCTCACTTACCGATCTTAAACATTATAAATGGGTGGCTCGGTGGAGTTCTTTGTTTTTTAGAAACACTACTTATTTTAGTTGTTATTTTACATATAGCAGCTTTATTACCAATTGAATTGGTTCAAGATCTACTCAAGGACTCTAGTTTAGCAAAATTAATCTTAGATTATACGCCAATTTTATCGAATCAAATAAAAGACTTATGGATTGAAAATAGATTTTAAACATGGAGAGGGACTGACACTTTGTACGAAGTCAGTCCCTTCAATTGTAAATAAGTTGATTTGTCCTATCTAAACTAGTTATCATATGGGTGAGAAGCGAAAGAAGGGATTAGAACATGAATAAAAAACAAGTCATTCAAACGTTAGAAATGATTGCAATATATATGGAAATTAAGGGTGAGAATAGTTTTAAGGTGTCTGCTTACCGAAAAGCAGCACAAGCATTGGAAATGGATGAAAGAACGTTAGATCAAATTGAAGATGTATCAAAGCTAAAAGGTATTGGTAAAGGCACTGCTACAGTTATAGAGGATTTAAGATCTGAGGGTACTTCAAAGCTATTAGCAGAATTAAAAGCTGAGCTTCCAAGTGGGCTAATTCCCCTTTTAAAACTCCCTGGACTGGGTGGAAAGAAGATTGGCAAGCTATATCAAGAGCTCGGGATCACAGATATTACCTCACTAAAACAGGCGTGTCTAGAAGAAAAAGTGCAAGTACTCTCAGGTTTTGGAAAGAAAACGGAAGAAAAGATATTATCGGCTATCGAGGAATTTGGTAAGCAACCAGATCGACTCCCTATTTACTTAGTGTTACCAGTAGCTGAAAAGGTGGAAGAAAATCTTTCGAAAATGAAAGGAATTAGTCGTTTTTCAAGAGCCGGTAGTTTACGAAGATTAAGGGAAACTGTTAAAGACTTAGATTATATTATTGCCACTAGTGAACCACAGATAGTAAAAGAAGAACTTCTAAAATTTCAAAATGTAGGTGAAGTAATTGCAAGTGGTGACACAAAAATTTCATTGCAACTAAACTTTGAGGATTTCCGCATATCTGTTGATTTTCGCTTAGTAAAAGACGAGGAATTTTCCACAGCATTGCATCATTTTACTGGTTCAAAGGATCACAATGTACAAATGAGACAACTTGCAAAAGATCGTGGCGAAAAGATTAGTGAGTATGGAGTGGAGAATGTCGAGACTGGTGAAGTCATTACGTTTGCTACAGAAGAACAATTTTTTAATCATTTTGGGCTTCAATTTATTCCACCTGAAGTACGTGAAGGTGATGGTGAAATTGAAGCCTGGAAACAGCCGCACGAGTTAATCTCGTTAAAGGATATCCATGGCGATCTTCATATGCACTCAACCTGGAGTGATGGGGCCAACTCTATTGAAGAAATGGCTATTAGAGCAAAAGAAAAAGGATATTCTTATATTGCAATTACTGATCACTCGAAATTTTTAAAAGTTGCTAATGGTCTTACCGAAGCTAGATTAAAAGCCCAAAGAGAAGAAATTAAAAAGTTAAATGAAAAGTTTGATGACTTCACGATTTTAACTGGTGTAGAGATGGATATTTTGCCTGATGGAACATTAGATTATGAGGATGAATTCATTGAGGATATTGACTTTGTCATTGCTTCCATTCATTCTTCTTTCTCTCAGGACCGTGAGACGATCATGCAGAGATTAACGACAGCGTTAAAAAATCATCATGTTGATTTAATTGCCCATCCTACAGGAAGGATTATTGGTAGGAGGGAAGGCTATGATGTCGACCTTGACCTACTTTTAGACTTAGCTAAAGAAACAAATACAGCCTTAGAATTAAATGCAAACCCTCATCGTCTAGACTTGTCAGCACATTGGGTTAAAAAAGCGCAAGAAAAAGGCGTTAAAATAATGATTAATACAGATGCACATAATCTTGAGATGCTAGAACATATGGAAATAGGAGTGGCAAGCGCAAGAAAAGGTTGGCTAAAAAAAGAAACAGTCATCAATAGTGGAGACCTTCAGGATATTATAAAATACTTAAATAGAAATAAGTAAGGAGTTGGAGCAGTTGTTACAACAGCGCGTATGTCGTCTCCTCGAGTACGATAAAATGAAAGAGCAGCTACTAGAACATGTAAGCTCATCTCTCGGCCGTCGAAAAGTAGAAGAGTTGAATCCGATGATAGAGATTGAAGAAATCCAGTATGGACAAAATTCAACCTTTGAAGGAGCAAAAGTATTACGTTTAAAAGGACAGGTTCCCTTAGGAGGAATTAGAGATATCATTGCTAGTACCAAACGTGCCCAAATAGGTGGGATGCTTAATGAAATGGAACTTCTAGATATCGCAAATACGATTTATGGCGGTCGTAGGTTGAAGAAATTTATCGAGGATATGGTTGAAGATGAGGTGGAATTACCTATTTTGGCTAACCTAGTAGCTACAATTACACCTTTAACTGACTTAGAACGAGAAATCAAAATGTGTATTGATGACCATGGACATGTTCTCGACTCAGCGAGTCCCGCGCTGAGGACGATCCGTCACCAGATAAAAAGTCATGAAGCATCTATTCGGTCAAAGCTCGAAAGTTTAATTAGATCTTCTAGTAATCAAAAAATGCTATCAGATTCAATCATCACTATTAGAAATGACCGTTATGTCATACCTGTTAAACAAGAATACCGTAATAATTTTGGCGGATTAATCCACGATCAATCAGCATCAGGAGCAACACTTTTTATCGAACCCCAAGCTGTAGTGGCTATAAATAATCAATTACGAGAGGTTCGAGTTAAAGAAAAGCAAGAAATCGAAAAGATATTACATCAGCTTTCTGCGAATGTGTCAGAAGTTAGTGATGAACTAATTCAAAACGTCCGCTCATTAGCAGAAATTGATTTTATATTTGCAAAGGCATTATATGCAAAGTCAATGAAAGCGACTCAGCCGAAACTAAATGATATTGGGTTTATCAATATGAAAAAAGCTCGTCATCCACTAATTGCTCATAACGAGGTTGTTCCTATTGATTTAGAACTTGGAAAAACATACAGCTCTATTGTAATAACAGGTCCAAATACAGGGGGGAAAACTGTAACTTTAAAAACAACGGGGTTGCTAACGTTAATGATGCAGTCTGGATTGCATGTTCCTGTTGATGAAGGCTCGGAAATGGCTGTATTCAAATCTATCTTTGCAGATATTGGTGACGAACAGTCGATCGAACAAAACCTAAGTACTTTCTCCTCTCATATGGTAAATATTATTGATATTTTAGATCGTGTAGATCATGAGAGCTTAGTTTTGTTTGACGAGCTTGGAGCGGGAACAGATCCAACAGAAGGTGCGGCTTTGGCTATAGCTATTTTAGATGATGTCTATCAACGTGGTGCTAGAATCGTTGCTACTACCCATTATAGTGAATTAAAAGCATATGCTTACAATCGCCCCGGAGCAATTAATGCAAGTGTTGAATTTAATGTCGAGACATTAAGTCCAACATATCGATTACTCATCGGTGTACCGGGTCGAAGTAACGCCTTTGCGATCTCGAAACGGTTAGGCTTAAATAATGACATCATTGAAAAGGCAAAAGCGCAAATTTCTACAGAAACGAATAAAGTGGAAAATATGATATCCTCTCTTGAGACCAGTCAAAAATTGGCTGAAAAGGAAATAGAAGAAGCCGTAAGAATTCGTGAAGAAGCAGAAGCTTTACGTAAAGAATTAGCAGATAAGTTTGCTCAGTTTGAGTTTGAACGAGAAAAACTGATTGAGGAAGCTGAAAGGAAAGCTTTAGAAGCTGTGGAAACGGCAAAGGAAGAAGCCGATTCATTTATTGAAGAATTAAGAGAGCTTCAGAAAGAAGCAACAATCGTTAAAGAGCATCAATTGATCGATGCAAAGAAGCGTTTAGAAGAAGCAGCTCCAAAATTAAAAGAAAAGAAGAAAAAAGCAGTAGTTAAAAATATCATTAAAGAAACTGTGCCCGGTGATGAGGTCAAAGTCATTAGTTTCAACCAAAAGGGGCATATTGTTGAAAAATTATCGGATAAAGAATTTCAGGTTCAAATGGGGATTATGAAAATGAAGGTTACAATCGATGATATTCAATTGATAGATCGTCCAAACCTATCGAGCAAAAGCCAATGGGCAACTGTTCGAGGATCCTCCCACCATGTAAACCTGAATTAAGATTCTACGTGGTGAGCGCTTTGAAGATGCTATGCTTAAGGTTGAAAAGTATTTAGATGATGCTTTACTTGCCGGTTACAGTCAAGTTTCTATCATTCATGGAAAAGGAACGGGTGCCTTAAGAAAAGGTGTACTACAGCTTTTAAAACACATCCTCACGTAAAAGGATCAAAAATGGCTGGAATGAATGAGGGTGGACTTGGCAATACCATTGTAGAATTTAAATAAGACTTTAGTAAAGGCTCTTTTCGCAAACATTGTGGCTTTATGGACAATAAATCAATAAATCATCCATATTTCTGCGTTAACAACCTACGAATGTTGGAAAAGATGCCCCGAGACATAGAGATATCTTGTCGTCAGCTATTTTAAGAGCAATAATTTTTGAGAAACAACCTTATTAAAATTGAAGAATACGCTAAGGTAAGCTAGCAATAGTACCGAAGAAGATAGAAGAGGGTTATTGCTGTTTTCCGTTACGTTTCTAGGGGAGCTGAGAAACATGGATCGCTTGTTTGAGATTGACTTTGTATATACAGCAGCGTCATATAGTGTGGTAGTTTTAGCAAACAGTTGTTTTTTTAGCGATATTTGAAACTGTAACAAAATATCGAAATTGGGAAGAAATAAAAAAGGGGAATGTATCGGTTGCTTTAGCAACCGGGGGGGAAAATATTCGGAGTAGCTAACATCTTCCGATTTTCTATTCAACATAATGACTCAATTTATTAACGATGTTAATGTGGGGGATCCTATGGATTTGCATTGCTGTTGTTCGGTTATTTTATTTTTTGAATTCTTAACACCGAACTTTAAAGTAGACGAAGAAATTTCCAAAGATAATCGAGCGGTTGCTTATTGTCGTTTATCATATCGATTGGACTTTCCTTTGTCATTGGTGGCAGGGATTATTAAGTAGTTTTGAGTGATGAGTTTGTATTAACATAGCTTTGAAGCATTACTTTAATAACTCAAAACTCAAAACTCTAGTAAGGAAATGGAGAGAAAGCCGTTGGAAACACTTTGGAAGGTTTGTTCGTTTTTTGTGGGATATTTATGATTGCTGGAATAGTTTATTTACTTTTTATTGCCTAGCTGTATTAAGTCTGAGGTTTAGACTCGTTCAAGTCTACCTCTTTTTTTGTCCAGTAAAAAATTCAAAATATTATAAAAATATGTTTATTTTGAAATCGTTTACATTACAATAGGAATGAGGAGAATGCCGTCCTGTATTGTAGAGAGTACAGGGGCGTTTATGAACGTGTTTGTTTCTTTGGAAAGGAGATGAAAATAAAGGGGGAGATTAAAAGTGGAGACGATTGTTTCTCGTCCATGGTTCGCTCATTATCCAGAAGAAATTCCAACAACTTTGAACTATGAGGTTAGAACGCTGCAAAGTTATTTAAGGGAAGCGGCAGAAAAGTATCCTGAAAAAAGTGCAATCCACTTTATTGGTAAAGAGCTTACGTATCAAGAGCTTTATGAGTCTTCCTTGAAACTTGCCGACCAGCTTCAAAAGTTAGGCGTGAGAAAGGGAGATAGGGTAGCGATAATGCTAGCTAATACACCACAAGCGGTGATTAGTTACTATTGGTGCTTTGTTTGCCGGAGCTATTGTTGTGCAAACGAATCCACTTTACGTCAGAGAGGGAGAGTTGAAACATCAGTTAAATGACTCTGGGGCAGAGATTATGATTTGTCTAGATATTGTTATCCGACGAGTTGCCAATGTTATTAATAAAACAAAACTCAGGACTGTAATTGTCACACGGCATTAAGGACTATTTACCGTTATCCTAAAAATTTAATTTACCCATTTATTCAAAAGAAAAAAACGGGTATTAAGGTTGATATTCGTTAGCAATGATCGGATTTTAAATTTATGAAAGTTTTAGAAAAAGGTGTAGCTAAAGAGCCTGAGATTAACATTGATCCTAAGAGGATTTGGCTTTACTTCAATATACGGGTGGAACCACAGGTCCTGCTAAGGGAGTAATGTTAACACACATAATCTAGTAGCAAATACGAGTCAGTGTGTTTATTTGGATGTATAGTCAAAAAAAGGGGAAGAACGAATTTTAGCAGCATTACCGTTTTTCCACGTCTATGGCATGACGGTTGTTATGAACCTATCTATTATGTATTATTCAAAAATGATCATTTTACCAAAGTTTGATCCACTTGACGTATTAAAAACAATTGAGAAACAAAAGGTAACTATTTTTCCAGGGGCACCTACGATGTATATCGCTCTCTTAAATCATCCACAAATAAAAGAGTTCGATTTGTCTTCGATTGAAGCTTGTTGAGTGGTTCTGCTGCTTTACCATTGGAAGTTCAGACTAAATTCGAAGAGTTATCAGGCGGAAAGTTAGTTGAGGGGTATGGGCTAACGGAAACCTCACCAGTTGTAATAGCAAACTTCTTATGGGGGAAGCGAAAGAATGGGAGTATTGGTGTTCCATGGCCGGATACAGAAGCTGCTATTTTTTCAGTTGAAACTGGAGAAGTTGCTGCGCCAAATGAAATTGGTGAAGTAATGGTCAAAGGTCCTCAGATAATGAAAGGCTATTGGCGTCGTCCTGAGGATACACAGGCCACCTTTAAGGATGATTGGTTTTTGACAGGTGACATGGGGTATATGGATGAAGAAGGGTATTTTTATATTGTCGATCGAAAGAAAGACATGATTATTGCAGGTGGATTTAATATCTATCCAAGGGAGATTGAAGAAGTTCTATACGAACACGAAAAGGTACAGGAAGCTTGTATTGTGGGTGTTCCAGATGCCTATCGAGGTGAAACTGTTAAAGCTTTTATTGTACCTAAAGAAGGACAAAAACTTACGGAAGACGAGTTAGATCAATTCTGTCGTAAGCATTTAGCTGCTTTTAAGGTTCCAAAATTATACGAGTTTCGTGAGGAGTTACCAAAAACAATGATAGGTAAAATTCTCCGTCGTGTGCTAGTAGAGGAAGAAAAGAAAAAGTTAGAAAATCAAAGTTTAGAAAAATAAATTGAAGCCCTTCCTTTTGTGAAGGGCTTTTTCCAGTTCCAGATAACTTGTGATTATTTTCACTAAAACAATATGTCAACGGATAAATAAGTACACTTTTCACTATAATAAAAAAATTAAAAATTTTGTAACAAATTACTTTATTATTGTAATCGTTTTCATTACAATAGAGGATGAGGAGAATGTTTTTTTACAATATTATCAAGATGATAGTATTCTGAAAAACTAACATCTTAACTTTAGAGAGGGTTAATCGTTAGTTTTTCAACTAGAAAGAGGGGTAAACAAGGAGGACAAAGAAAAATGGAATTGTCGTCTCAAAAACCATGGTTTCAAAATTATCCTACGGAAATACCTTTCTCAATTAACTACGAAGAAAGAACGCTTCAAAGCTATTTAAAGGAAGCAAGGGAGAAGCATCCTAACAAAATAGCACTTCACTTTCTTGGTAAAGAGCTTACATATCTTGAGCTCTACAATTCTGCTTTGAGGTTTGCAAATCAGCTAAAGACATTAGGAATTCAAAAAGGGGATAGAGTTGCAATTATGCTTGCAAATAGTCCTCAATCTGTCATTAGCTACTATGGTGCATTAATGGCGGGGGCTATTATTGTACAAACAAATCCTCTTTACGTAGAAAGAGAGCTAGAACATCAAATGGTTGATTCAGGTGCTAAAATTATGATCTGTCTAGACCTCGTTTATCAAAGAGTGAAGAAAGTACGACCAAAAACAAACCTTGAACACGTCATTGTCACTGGCATAAAGGACTACTTACCTTTTCCGAAAAATCTCATTTATCCATTTATTCAAAAGAAGAACACAGGTATTACGATTAATGTAGATTATGGTGATACTGTGCATTCTTTTATAAAGCTTTTAAGAAAGGGAGAAGCAAAGGAAATTGAGATTAACTTTGATGTGAAAGAGGACCTTGCTTTACTTCAATACACAGGGGGAACCACTGGTGTTGCAAAAGGTGTAATGTTAAGTCATTACAATCTAGTTGCAAACACAACCCAAGCAATTAAGTGGATGTATAAAATGACCCCAGGGAATGAAGTAATCTTGTGTGCATTACCGTTTTTCCATGTCTATGGAATGACGGTAGGAATGAACTATTCTATTATGCATAAGTCTAAAATGGTCATTGTTCCAAAATTTGATACAAAACAAATTTTAAAAGCCATTCAATCCCAAAAAGTTACCATGTTTCCAGGAGCTCCAACAATGTATATAGGCTTAATTAATGATCCGGATATTGAAAACTATGATTTATCTTCAATTGAGGTATGTATTAGCGGCTCAGCTCCATTGCCAGTTGAAGTTCAGCAGAAATTTGAACAATTGACAGGAGGGAAGTTATCTGAAGGTTTCGGTTTGACAGAAGCAGCACCAGTTACCCACTTTAATCAAATGTGGGGAAAACGCCCTAGTGGTAGCATTGGGTTTCCTTGGCCTGACACAGATGCGGTAATATTATATGCCGAAACTGGTGAAGCAGCTTCGCCAGGTCAAATCGGTGAATTATTGATCAAAGGTCCTCAGGTAATGAAGGGTTACTGGAACAGACCTGAAGATACGTATGCAACTCTTCAGGATGGATGGCTATATACCGGAGATATGGGCTATATGGATGAAGATGGTTATTTTTATATTGTTGACCGTAAAAAAGATATGATAATTGCAGGTGGTTTCAATATTTACCCACGGGAAATTGAGGAAGTTTTATACGAGCATGAAAGTATTCAGGAAGCTGTCATTGTAGGTGTTCCCGATCCTTATCGTGGAGAAACAGTAAAAGCATATGTTGTCTTAAAAGATAATCATGAACTGACAGAAAAAGAATTAAATTCTTACTGTCGTAAGCATTTATCCGCATATAAAGTACCTCGGGTATATGAATTTAGAAAAGAACTACCAAAGACAATGGTCGGAAAGGTTCTTCGTCGAGCATTATTAGAAGAAGAACAAAAAAAGCTTGAACATGCAACAAAGGAAGAGGTCAAAAGTAGTTAATAAAGGTTAAACCTTGTTGATACAACAAAGGCTTTTCGTAATCATTGTGGCTTTATGGGCAATAATTATAAAATATCATGTCGTTACTAGCTATTTTATGAGCAACAATCTTTGAGAAAACAGCCTACACAAAGAAGCAAAAAGGTTACGTAGACCTTTTTGCTTCTTTCCTTTAAAAGATAAGAAACTATAAAATTTCACGTAATAAATGTCCAGCGGAAGCCACCTGGCCCCTCGAGGCCACAACATGTATTCACTTAAACACTGCCTCTGTGGTGCAGGGAAAAAGTAAACTTTTTCCTAGGGCGCTTTTGCTTTTCCTAACAAAGTACAAGACTTTGTTATTGATTACGAATTAAGTCTACTCAAACGTATCATCAACAATTGGCTCGTCAGTTATATAGTCCGCACCATAATGTTTTAAAGTTGTAAGATTTGATCGTAATGTTCTCGAGAAGCAGCTTCAATCGTTAAGACAATCGCTCCTCCCTGAACATGTTTTTCAATTTCCTCAGCTTCATATTTATTTATACCAAGATCCATAAATCCACCAATTAACCCACCAGTTGTTGCCCCGGCTAGAGCTGCATAAATAGGTCCTGCAGCAAGTAAAATACCTAAGCCAGGGAATGCAAGTAAACTTAGTCCAGTTAATGCTCCACCTATTCCCCCTAAAGCACCACCAATTAAGATACCATTCAGTGGTGTATCACTACTCATATCATCACCTTCAGCCCGAGTAGGGTCTTGTCTGTGAATAAAGGAAATATCGTCTCGAGGGACAAATTTTAATAATGAATGAAAAGCTTCTTCGGCATTGTGTAAATTATAAAATGTTGCAATTATATGAGGCCTTCCCATGATGTAACCTCCTTTTGAAATAAGTGTAGATTTTAGAGTGTAGAGAATTCAGTTACGTAAGAGAATGCTTCGAAGCATTGCGACAATAACTCTAGACTTTAAACTCTCAACTCTCAACTATAAAGTTGAAATATACTCCTTAACTGCTTTAATTTGTTCGGTATTTAATCCAAGAACGGGTAATGAGGGCATTGTTCCGATACCGTTAAGTAAGATTTTTTGAAGTTCCTCCTCGTTATACCTTTGGCTCACACCCTGCATGCCTGGTCCTATTTTATATTCGTCAGTTACATTGTGACAGCCAAAGCAGCTTTGGGAAAATATTGTTTCACCGTCGGCAGCAACTTCAGATACTTGATTAAGAGGGACTGCTAAAATTAAATAACCAAATGCCCAAACTGCTAAAAAGATATAAGTGATAACAAGGAAGCGTGGAACTTTCGCATTCCCCATCCGAATCTCATCGGCCATGTCCTCTACTTGGGGAGTTGGTGGTTCATCCACTGGAGCACCATGTTCAGTTTTTGGGTGTTTTTCCTCAGAAGTTTGCGAGTGATCATCATTATTCTTAGTATCCAAACCTCTACACCTCACTTTCGAATTTTTGCGATTGTGTTCAGTTTACCGGCCTACCTTCTGTTTGTGGGGAAGGTTTTAAACTCATTAGATAAGCAATTAAGTCTTCCAGGTCTTGTTCACTCAAATAATCGTACCTCGGCATTATGCTTCCGGGTAAGATCTTTTGTGGATTTTTTTAAGTGTTCACGATGCCAATCAGCATTCCAACGATTTCCCACCCACATTAAGTCAGCACCTGTTCGTTTTGATCCCAACATTGCAGGAGCCTCATAATAATAATCTGCTGGTTGTGAAATTGGACCAAGAGCACTGTCGGCAAGCACAGGTCGTACAAACATGGTATGACAAACATGACAGCCTTCGCGAATATAAACTTCACGGCCGCGATATTCAGCAGAATCAAAAGCATAATTTCGTAATTCTGCGTTCTCGTTTGGTACTTGCATTTGGTCATCATAAAAGGCAAGTAAGCAGTACCAAAAACCCCAATTAAAATAAAACAGACGCACCTATGATATAAGTTAACATTGACCTCTCGTTTGCAAATCCTCCCATTCCTTCACCTCCACTTTTTTAGTGTAGAGTGCAGAGTTCAAAGTGTAGAGTTGTACAAGTGGTGCTACGAAGCAACTACCTAAAAACTCAAACTCAAAACTCAAAACTCAAAACTGTTACGCTGTGCTCTCATTCGTATTTTGTGAGCCTTTTGATAATCGGATCGTCTTATATATGTTCACGATAAAAAATATTTGAGCGCCAAACATTAAGGTTCCACCGATTGCTCTTATCCAAAAGAAAGGCCTCATGGCAACTAACATTTCCACAAACTGTAATCCATATTGGGCACCTTCAATCCAGGCAAAGCCCTCAAAAACACCAGCCGTCCAAGTGCTAAACGTGAAGAGCAGAAGTCCGATGGTTGATAACCAATAATGTGTTTCCATTAATCTTTGTGAGTAAATATTTTGATAAGTAATTTTCGGAATAGTATAGTACATCATCGCAAATGCGACATATGAAAATGCACCGAAAACAGGTAAGTGAGCATGCCCTGGTACCCAGTCGGTAAATTTGACGATAGAACTTGGCCCTTGTAAAGATTGGAACGGGCCTTGAAGACAGGTAATTAAATAGAAAATCGCTCCAGAAACTAGAAATTTTAGTGGAGTATTATGGGCGACAACATGCCACTTTCCTTTCATTGTTCCAAATACATTAGCTAATACAGCCCACACAGGAATGATTAATAGTACAGATGGAATAATTCCAGCTTTCATTAACCAAAGAGGGATAGGCCCGTTTTGGAGATGGTGAGGACCATTCCATACATAAAAAGTTGCAATTGTCCAAAAGCCAATTAAAGATAAACGGTGACTATATAATGGATTTTTCGAAAGATAGGGTAATAGATAGTATATTAATCCGACACCAACTGTTGTAAACCAAAGCCCGATGACATTATGACCATAGAACCAAAATATTAAAAACTGTGGTACACCAGACAAGAGTTTATAGGGTAAGTTTCCTATAATATACAAGCCGGGCAACCAGATAAGAGAGCCCATAAAGTACCATAGACTCACATATAATTGTTTTTCGTTGCGTTGAGCAATGGTTGTAAAGCAAATTAACGCTAAGGTGACCACTCCTAAAACGACGAGAATATCGATCCATAACGGCCATTCAGCATATTCAGCAACTGTCGTGTATCCTAGTGTCAAGGCAATAGAACCCACAATGATGATAAAGTTCCATGCATAAGCTAAATAGACTGCCAATTTTGGAAAAGCGAGTTGATTTCTACATAGTTTCGGGATAACATAAAATAGAGCAGCAATATTGGCCATTGATAACCAACCAAACAGTAACATATTTGTGTGAATTGGCCGTATTCTGCCAAATTGCAGGTAAACTTGTAAGGGTCCCCAGACCAAGAAATTTGGCCAAATAAATTTTAATGCTAATATAAGGCCGTATAGCATACCAACAACGAGCCATACGAGGGACGAATAGAAAAATATTTTTGTTGGTCTATATATATCGTTGGTAGCTTGTTGTGTGGTCATAAATCCCACTCCTTTTGAAAATGAATGTACATTGAAACTTGTAATAAAAAGTTGATCGACAATACCCTTACTATTTCCAAAAGTTTTTTCCTTATTCTCCAAAAATTTCATATTCATCAAGCACTTATTTCTTTAAGGTGATTGACATTAGGAGCCACTTCGACTAAAATTGAATTATGAATGAATGGTCATTCATTATTTTTATAGAAGGTGGGGAAAAACTTTGGCTAAGCGTAGAGGGCAAAAATATGACCAGATCATTGAAGCGGCAGTAAAGGTTATCGCCCAAAATGGCTATCATCACTCACAAGTCTCAAAAATAGCCAAAGAAGCAGGGGTGGCCGATGGGACGATCTATTTGTACTTTAAAAACAAAGAGGATATTCTCGTTTCTTTATTCCAAGAAAAAATGGGTAAATTTATTCAAAAGATTGAAGATGAATTAGCAGGAGAATCTTCAATTGAGGAGAAATTATTATTATTAATAACTATGCACCTCCAACAATTACAAGCTGACCACTCATTAGCAATCGTTACTCAACTAGAGTTACGTCAATCTAACATTGAGTTGCGAAACCGCATAAATGAAGTATTAAGAGGTTATTTAAAGCTGATTGATACGATCATTTTACTTGGAATTAAAGAAGGAATTTTTTCAGAAGAGATAGACGTTCGAATTGCAAGACAAATGATCTTTGGTACGATTGATGAAGTTGTCACGAACTGGGTCATGAAAGAACATAAGTATAATTTAGTTCAGCTTGCAACATTTATTCACACAATGCTTCTAAATGCTTTAAAGAAGTAGACAATGCTCGTTCAGTAGTACTCATATTGTTTTAGGTTAAAAGTTGGTGCAGTTATGTAGTAAATCTGGCGTGCCTTAGTCATAATCCACCAACAAAAACTTAAAATGATTTTTTTTGGAAGTAATTTTCTCAATATTCAATTTTGCTGAATTTGTGCAATAATTATTTTACATTCGTACTACTAGGACTTATAGTTTAATAGAATAAGCATTGAGTAAAACAAAGGAGTGAGTGATGTGTCAAAGTATCAATTTTTCCTTGTTAAACAGGAGGATCGTATTGCAACAGTTACGATTAATCATCCACCTGCGAATGCCCTGTCATCCCCGTTGCTTCGTGAATTATCAACAGTGTTTGATGAACTAGAGAGCAATGAGGAAGTGAAAGTCATTGTTTTACACGGACAAGGTAGATTTTTTGCAGCAGGAGCTGATATCAAAGAATTTACGACTGTGGAGACGGGAGCTGATTTTGCGCAATTAGCAGAGTACGGACAAAAGTTATTTGATCGAATTGAACAATTTAAAAAGCCCGTTATTGCTGCGATCCATGGAGCTGCCCTAGGCGGAGGCTTAGAACTAGCAATGGCTTGTCATATCAGGCTAGTCTCGACAACAACAAAGTTAGGATTACCAGAGTTACAGCTTGGGTTAATTCCAGGTTTTGCTGGTAGTCAAAGGTTACCTCGCTATGTTGGTGTAGCTAAAGCAGCCGAAATGCTCCTAACAAGCGAACCGATATCTGGAAGTGAAGCTGTGTCTTTAGGTTTAGCTAACCATGCATATAACGAAGAAGAATTAATGGAAAGAGCTTATGAGTTAGCGAAAAAGCTAACAAAAAAGAGCGCTGTTTCTATGAAATTAGCTCTAGAGTTACTAACGTATGCGAATAACTATCGTTTTGAAGAAGGAGTAAATAAGGAAGCCGAATTATTTGGAATTGCTTTTGACTCTGAGGATGGTCAAGAAGGGATTAAGGCGTTTATTGAGAAAAGACCACCACAATTTAAGGATAGATAGGCTGTATGCGTGAGATGAAATAAAGTCCTAAGAAAAACATTTACTTAAATTTTAAGGAGGTTAAAGCAATGAATATTTTTGTAGTAATGAAAAGAACCTTCGATACTGAAGAGAAGATTACACTTAGCAATGGTTCCATTAATGAGGATGGGGCAGAATTCATTATTAATCCTTACGATGAATACGCAATTGAGGAAGCGCTCGTTCTCCGTGAGAAGCATGGTGGGGAAGTCACTGTAGTATCCTTTGGTCAAGAAGCCGTTGAAAAAGAAATTCGAACAGCTTTAGCGATGGGTGCAGATAAAGCCATTTTAGTTGACAGCGAAGAGGTTGATGACAAAGATCAATTTACAACTGCAAAGGTATTAGCAACTTTATTAAAGGATAAAGAGGTTGATATTATTTTAGCAGGAAATGTAGCTGTTGATGGTGGTTCAGGGCAAGTAGGCCCAAGAATTGCAGAAGAACTAGAAATTGCTCACGTGACATCTGTTACTAAAATTGAGGTTGAAGGTACTGTTGCAACAATTGAACGCGATGTTGAAGGTGATAAGGAAGTAATTGAAGTGTCACTTCCGGTTCTTGTAACAGCACAACAAGGACTAAATGAGCCAAGATATCCTTCATTACCTGGAATAATGAAAGCTAAGAAAAAACCGTTAGAGCGACTTGAACTAGATGATTTAGATTTAGAGGAAGAAGATGTTGAAGCGAAAACAAAGACGGTTGAAATTTACTTACCGCCTAAAAAAGAAGCAGGTAAAATTCTTACAGGTGAAATAGCTGATCAAGCTAAAGAACTTGTTTCATTATTAAAGACGGAAGCAAAAGTAATTTAACTGGAGGGATTATGATGGCTAGAAAAGTATTAGTTCTTGCTGATGTTCGAGACAATTCATTTCGTAATGTTTCTTTTGAGACCATAGCAGCTGCCAAAAGAATTGTAAATGGCGGGGAAGTTGTAAGTGTTCTTTTAGGTGAAAATGTAAGCGGTTTAACTGGAGAACTCTTTCACTATGGAGCAGATCGAGTGTTGACAGTAGAAAGTAGTAGTTTAAAAGAATACACGTCTGATGCTTATTCCCAAGCCTTATTACAAATTATTGATACTGAGGCACCAGATGCAGTATTTATGGGCCATACAGCGGTAGGTAAAGACCTTGCCCCAAGGATTGCGATGAGAAAACAAGCAGGATTAATTTCAGATGCGATTGATTTAGAAGCAGTCGGTGAAGAAGTAATTTTTACTCGTCCAATATATTCTGGGAAAGCTTTCGAGAAGAAAGTAGTTACAGATGGGATTATCTTAGCAACAATTCGTCCTAACAACATTGCTCCTCTTGCTAAAGACGAGTCACGTACAGGAGAAGTAACTGCTATCTCAGTAGATATAAAAGACCTTCGTACTACGATTAAAGAAATTGTACGTAAAAGTACAGGTGGAGTAGATTTATCTGAAGCAAAAATTGTTATTGCAGGCGGTCGAGGTGTGAAAAGCGAAGAAGGTTTTAAAAAGCTTTATGAATTAGCAGACGTCTTAGGAGCAGCAGTTGGTGCTTCACGTGGTGCATGTGATGCCGAGTATTGTGATTATTCACTACAAATCGGTCAAACAGGTAAGGTTGTAACACCTGACCTATACATTGCCTTGGGTATTTCAGGTGCAATCCAACATGTGGCAGGTATGTCGAACTCCAAATGTATCGTTGCAGTAAACAAAGATCCTGAAGCTACAATTTTTAGCATTGCTGACTATGGTATTGTTGGTGATCTATTTGAAGTATTACCTATTCTAATAGAGGAATTTAAAAAAGAAGTAGTAAGTTCATAATAATTTTAAGCGGGCCTAGAAAAGGCGCGCTTTTCTAATTGTCTCATTTCCCGACATTTGGTAATTTTTGCATCAAATCTAATAAAGTATTTATCATTATGGTACTTAAATCTTACAAAAGGTTGAGAGCTAAGCCTTGGATAAAACACTCTAAAAAAGGGGAAATTTACACTGAAAGCAATTTTCTAGCTAGCCTCAATGAAATATTGTATAATACTCTATGAGGTAAAATGATGGAATATAGGGAGGATTTAACAATGGCAATTGTAAACGTAACAGATCAAACTTTTACTAGTGAAACAAGTGAAGGTGTAGTATTAGTAGATTTTTGGGCTCCATGGTGCGGACCTTGTAAAATGATTGCACCTGTATTAGAAGAACTTGATGCAGAATTAGGCGGTAAAGCTAAAGTGGTTAAGATTGACGTGGATGAAAATCAAGAAACAGCTGGTAAATTCGGCGTGATGAGCATTCCAACGTTATTAGTATTCAAAAACGGTGAGGTTGTAGATCAGGTTGTCGGTTTCCAACCTAAAGAAGCGTTAGCTGAACTTTTAAACAAACACTTATAATAAAAAAGCCACCTGAACGGTGGCTTTTTTAGTTTAGAGTTATTGAGAGTGTTGCACTTAAGCATTTTCTTTCCAAAACTCTACACTTTACACTTTACACTCTAAACTGTTATAGTTCTTCTAAATATAATATCATCGGTAAAGTGTGGTGATTTGCATTGGAGAAACTAAAAGAGAAATTAGCAATATTACCAGATCAGCCTGGTTGTTATTTAATGAAAGATAGGCAAGGGACCACAATATACGTTGGAAAGGCAAAAATTCTAAAAAATAGAGTCCGATCGTATTTCACTGGTTCACATGATGGGAAAACTCAACTTTTAGTAAGTGAGATTGAGGATTTTGAATATATTATAACCTCTTCAAACTTTGAGGCTTTAATTTTGGAGCACAATTTAATTAAAAAGTATGATCCGAAATATAATGTTATGTTAAAAGATGATAAAAGCTACCCTTACCTAAAAGTTACTTCAGAGGAACATCCCCGTCTAATTACAACGCGTAATGTCAAAAAAGATAAAGGTAAGTATTTTGGGCCATATCCAAACGCTGCAGCTGCTAGTGAGACTAAGAAGCTACTTGATCGTTTATATCCACTTAGAAAGTGTTCTACAATACCGGATCGAGTCTGTCTGTATTATCATATCAATCAATGCCTCGGACCGTGTATCCAAGATGTAAGTAAAGGTACGAACCGTGAGATGGTAGAGGAAATTACTCGATTTTTAAATGGAGGTCATAAAGAAATAAAGAAGAGCCTTATCGCAAAAATGGAGAAAGCTGCAGAAGCACTTGAATTTGAGCGTGCGAAGGAGTATCGCGATCAAATTCAGCATATTGAAGCTGTCATGGAAAAACAAAAAATGACTATTGCCGATGATATTGATCGAGATGTCTTTGGGTTTGCCTATGATAAAGGGTGGATGTGTGTACAGGTGTTTTTTGTTCGCCAAGGAAAACTGATAGAACGAGATGTATCGCTGTTTCCTGTATATCAAGAACCCGATGAAGAGTTTTTAACGTTTTTAGGGCAATTTTATAGTCAAAAAGAGCACCTAAAGCCTAAAGAAATATTCTTACCCAATACAATAGATAAGGATCTGGCAAGCGAATTTATTCAAGTTAGAACTGTCCATCCTCAAAAAGGAACAAAGAAAGATCTAGTGGACCTCGCTACCAAAAATGCTGATGCCGCTTTAAAAGATAAATTTGCCTTGATTGAACGGGATGAAGCAAAAACCATAAAAGCAATCCAAAACTTAGGAAATGCGTTAAAGATTAAGACACCTCATGTTATTGAAGCGTTTGATAATTCGAACATTCAAGGTGTTGATCCGGTTTCGGCAATGGTCTCATTTGTGGACGGTAAACCAAATCGAAAAGGGTACCGTAAATATAAAGTAAAAACAGTCCGCGGCCCTGATGATTACGAATCAATGCGTGAAGTAGTTAGAAGACGTTATTTAAGGCAGCTTAAAGAAGAGTTACCATTACCGGACCTCATTGTCATTGACGGTGGTAAAGGACAAATCTCAGCTGCTCAAAGTGTTATTGAAGATGAGCTTGGTCTAGCAATACCTGTATGCGGATTAGCGAAAGATGCGAAACATCGAACTTCGCAATTGTTAATGGGAGATCCTCCTGAGGTAATCCCATTAAAAAGGGATTGTCAAGAATTTTATTTACTACAAAGGATACAAGATGAAGTCCATCGCTTCGCTATCACCTTTCACCGACAAATCCGAAGTAAAACATTGTTCACTTCTGTTCTCGATGAAGTTGAAGGTGTTGGCGAAAAACGAAAACAAGCCTTATTGAAGCACTTTGGTTCCGTGAAAAAGATGAAGGAAGCCAACTTAGAAGATTTTCAACAGATTGGCATTCCAGTTAAAATAGCTCAATCTTTGATGGAAAAACTGAAAGGCAGTTAAGAGTGTAGAGTTTTGAGTTGTTCTGGCAATGTGTCGAAGCAGAGAACATAAACGCTAAAATCAAATTGAAAAGCTGTTGTAAGCAACAACTTTTCATGGTAAACTCAATCTTAATTAAATATCCAATACTTCAAAAGTTGAAGTTGTGGTAGAGGAGCAAAAACCAAGAGTATGTTATTTAAGGACGATGAGGTCCAGTGAGGATAGCGGAAAGGGGAATTTGCCGAAGTGTAAAGAGAACTCATACCTTTTTATGCTGGACCTGCATTTAAGAAATGTAGGGCTGTCACACAGTCACCCAAAGATTGTGTGGAGAACTATCTCACGTGTGCGGGAACATTATTTTAGTTTCTATTTGTTTTGACACAAAAAGTCGAAGCATCAGTGAGGAGTTTTCCTTATTGGTGCTTTTTTTATTGTTAAGGAAATTATATGTTTTTTCATTTATGGATAAGTTTAATTATAGTGACAGTCTAGCTCTAGCGCCCAGTCCCTCGAGGTCAAATAACCTTCGAGAATAAAAGTGAAAGAGCACACTTTTTTTCTCGAAGAACATTTGCTTGTCGGGGCTACCCAGGGCGCTTGCGCTTTGTTCTAGAAAAATACTACTGAGATAGGTTTGGGAAAAGGAAATTTTAAAAAGGGAGTTGCGAGCATGGGTTTAGTTGTCCAAAAGTTTGGTGGAACGTCAGTTGGTAGTGTTGAACGAATTAAACATGTTGCAAGTAGGGTAATTGAAACAGTAGAAAAAGGTCACCAAGTTGTAGTTGTTGTTTCAGCAATGGGGAAATCTACGGATGAATTAGTCAGTTTAGCTAATGGCATTACTGAAAAGCCAAGTAAACGTGAAATGGACATGCTATTAAGCACTGGAGAACAAGTGACAATTGCTTTATTATCAATGGCATTACAGGAGAGAGGCTATGAAGCTATATCATTAACAGGGTGGCAAGCGGGGATCGTAACTGAGGATTGTCACAGTAATGCAAGGATTACAAGATTTGAGGAAGCGAAAATCAGTAAACATCTGGAGGAAGGTAAAATTGTTATTGTGGCAGGCTTTCAGGGGTTTAGTGAAGTTGGCGAAATTACGACTTTAGGTAGAGGTGGTTCAGATACCACAGCTGTTGCATTAGCTGCTGGCTTAAAAGCAGATCGTTGTGACATTTTTACTGACGTAACAGGTGTTTTTACAACGGACCCACGGGTTGTAAAAACTGCGAGGAAGCTAAGCTCAATCTCTTATGATGAGATGCTCGAATTGGCGAATCTTGGGGCTGGTGTATTGCATCCCCGTGCAGTAGAGTTTGCAAAAAATTATCAAGTAAAATTGACTGTTCGATCTAGTATGGTTGAAGAAGAAGGAACAATTATTGAGGAGGAAGTATCTGTGGAAGAAAATTTAGTGGTAAGAGGCTTAGCTTTTGAAAGCAATGTAACGAAAATATCTGTTTGTGGCATGCCAAATGATATTTCAGGATTATCAAATCTTTTTACGACACTAGCGACGAATAATATAAATGTTGATATTATTATTCAAAACGCTATAGCTGCTAGTGAAAATTCAAATATTTCCTTTTCAATTCTCTCTGAAAAATTAACAGAAACTTTAGATGTACTTGAACAAAACCGTGATCAACTGCGATTTGAGGAAATTCTTCATGAAACAGGTTTAGCAAAAGTATCGATTGTTGGCTCAGGAATGATTTCTAATCCTGGTGTTGCAGGACAAATGTTTAAAGTGCTCTCTGACAAGGGTATTTTAATTAAAATGGTTAGTACGTCAGAGATCAAAGTATCTACAGTTGTTGATCAAGTGAATATGGTCAAGGCCGTTGAAGCCTTACATGAAGCATTTCAATTAGATAATGTAAAAGTTGCAACTGCTTAATAACGAAACAAAACGAGCAAATCATCAATTTGATTGCTCGTTTTTTGAAAGATAAGAAGTATTTACGTTTTCACCACTTGATGTCTAGCTCCAGCGAGGCTACTGCTTGAATTAGCTTCTAGCTGCCTTGCGACGAGCAAACGTAGTGGCGCAGGAGCAGCTGTTAAGCCCCTCGAGGTCAAATAACCTTTTTCATTAAATGCTGCCTCTGTGGTCCAGTAGGTCCTCGAGGCAAAGCTGCATGTAGAAACTCTAGAAGTAACACACGTTGTGAACGAGGTCAGTAGCTTTTGTCGGGGCTAAGCAAGGCGCTTGCGCTTTTCTCATTATACGCTAATTCGATCATGACTGTCCCATTTGACGTGAAAGACTACTTTTTTTATAGAACCATTTTTGGGTTCCTCATTCGTTTCAGTTATAAATCCAGTTATATTTTCAATTTGAGCTGCCAAAAATCCAGCTTCTAGTGGTCGAACGATATTTTTTTTGTTTTCAAAAAAGTTCGATGTAAGCTCAAAAAGTAATTCTGATTTCTTTTCTTTGGTTAGTGTAAGTTCTCCCCAACCTGCTCGATGAAAAAAAGCGATAATTTCAGTTATATCATTTAGTGGATACTTTCTAGCTAATGATTTACCCGCCCAATACAAAATAATATTATGCTCTTTTCCTAACAGTTCCGGTAAAACATCCTCTCGGATTAGGTTATAGCCAAACAGCGGTATTTGATGCTCTGTTTCATCTATGGTAGTTGTCTTTTTTTGACCAAAGATCATTATTTCCCCCCACTCTTCTACAATCGTAAAATTAGTTTAGCTAAAGCCATAGCTCATTACTCACATATTTCTTAATTCTAAAAATTACATGATAAAGTTATTATATCTTCTTTATCAAAACTTCACTATATGCAATTTATAAATTTGTGGTATACTAAACCCCGAATCAATTCGGAGGTACATAATTATGAATTTATCAAAGGGGAAGTTTCTAACCCCGTTTCGAATTATTATCATGTCTTATGTTGTTGCGATGTTTTTATTTAGCTTTTTATTATATTTACCGATTTCAAGCTTACCTGGTGTTAGTGTTACTTATTCAGAGGCGTTATTTACTTCAGTAAGTGCTGTTAGTGTAACTGGACTTACCGTTGTAAATGTTTCCGAAACGTATAGCTTTATAGGAATTATCTTTTTAGCTATAGCGATTCAGCTAGGTGGAATAGGTATTATGACCCTAGGTACATTTGTATGGATGATTTTTGGTAGAAAGATTATCTTGTCACAACGAATGCTTATCATGGTAGACCAAAATCAGAATACTTTCTCAGGGTTAGTAAATTTAATGCGAGGAATTTTAGTTGTTGCTTTGGCAATTGAACTACTTGGTGCCATTATTTTAGGAACCTATTTCTTGAACCACTTTGATACAGCCAAGGAAGCTTATTATCAAGGGGCTTTTGCCGCATTAAGTGCTTTTACAAACGCTGGCTTTGACGTCACTGGACAATCATTAATTCCGTTTGCAGATGACTATTTTGTCCAACTTGTAACCATATTACTTATTTTTGCGGGGGCTATTGGTTTTCCAGTCTTAATGGAATTAAAGCAATATTTTTCAAAAGATCATCCTAACTTTAAGTTTAGTTTATTTACAAAAATTACAACCTCTACGTATTTTATTGTCTTTTTGGTTGGTTTTATCTCAATTTGGATTTTGGAGGCAGGTCATTATTATTCTGGGCTTGAATGGCATCAACAACTCTTCTACTCACTTTTCAACTCAGCTACCGCAAGAAGTGGTGGTTTATCAATCATGGACGTTTCGGAACTGAGCTTGGCTACTTTGCTGCTCATATCTGGGCTGATGATTATAGGCGCTAGCCCATCGAGTGTAGGTGGTGGAATACGAACAACGACACTTGCTGTTCTGTTTTTAACGATTCGAAGTTTTGCTTTGGGTAAGAGTGATGTGAAAGTTTTTGGACGAGAAATTCATCAAGAAGATCGTCAAAAATCATTTATCGTTTTATCGGTCTTTATCGTCATGTTATTTACGGCAATCATTTTAATAGCTGCTTTTGAAAATAGTGGAGAAATTGCTCTAATGGCTATTATCTTTGAAGCAAGTTCCGCATTCGGAACTTGTGGTCTTTCGATGGGAATAACGCCCAATTTAAGTTTACCTAGTCAAATGGTGTTAATGGTGTTAATGTTTATCGGTCGTGTTGGCCTTGTAGCATTCCTATTCTCGGTCCGTAAAAAGGAAACAAAAAGTTATTATAAATATCCAACAGAACGAATTATTATTGGTTAGTATTAAGGAGACAGTAATTGGGTAAAATTCCCATTATTGTCTCTTTCTTTTATCGGGTTAAAAAGACGAAATTGTTAAAACTTTGTGAATATTAAAGCCGTAAATATAGATTTAAAGAGGGAATATGGAACATTAAATATTTAAAGATATACATGCGACAAGGGTTCAGCGGTGGTTGTGAAAAAGGTAACAAAAGGAAATAATGGACTCTATTAATCTGAATTTACAAACAATAATTGTATCCGTTTTCTTGACCTGGATGGTTGATGAGAGTAAAATAAAATTGTCACATTATATTCAAAGATAGTGTTTTTTACTTTGTTGACAAAATGAAAAAACTATTATCCTAGTGTTAAGTCTAGAAACTATGGAGGGATGTAAATTATATTAAAAAAAGACCAGAGGTTTAATTTGTCTTAAGGAAATGAATATACTTTAGTCGTTTTGCTAACGTATATTTACACAGTTCGAGCTTTCCCAATTTAAATGCTGAGGTTCATACCTCTACTAAACTACGAAAACAGGGGGAAACAAAGTATGGCCGGTAACCGAGAGTTTTTCTTACGTAAATTGCACTCTTTATTAGGAGTTATTCCAGTAGGGCTTTTCTTAATTGTTCACTTAACGGTGAATTATTTTGCGACATATGGTGAGGAAAGTTATAACAAAGCAACTCATTTTATGGAGAGCTTACCATTCCGTTATGTATTAGAGATTTTTGTTATTTTCCTACCAATTCTGTTTCACGCAATCTATGGGTTATACATTGCCTTCCAAGCGAAACATAACACAGGTACATATAGTTACTTTAGAAACTGGATGTTCAGACTTCAAAGATCTTCAGGTGTCATCACTGTAATTTTCTTAGCGTGGCATGTGTGGGAAACAAGAGTTGCTGCTGCACTTGGAGCAACTGTTGACTTTAACATGATGGCTAACATTGTTGCTAATCCATATATTTTAGCATTCTATATCGTTGGTATCGTTGCAGCAACGTTCCATTTCGCTAATGGATTATGGTCATTTTTTGTTACTTGGGGAATCACAATTACTCCTCGATCACAGCTAATCTCATCATACGTTACTCTAGGTGTATTTGTAGCGTTAACGTTTATGGGAGTTCGTGCAATCTTAGCATTTATCTAGTAGTCAAATATTGAAGGAGTGGTCATGATGAGTAAAGGGAAAATTGTAATCGTTGGTGGTGGCCTAGCAGGTTTAATGGCTACTATTAAAGCAGCTGAAGCTGGGGTTCAAGTTGATTTATTTTCGGTTGTACCAGTTAAACGTTCTCACTCTGTATGTGCCCAAGGTGGTATAAACGGAGCTGTAAATACAAAAGGTGAAGGCGATTCGCCTGCAGAACACTTTGATGACACAGTATATGGTGGTGATTTCTTAGCAAACCAACCACCAGTAAAAGCGATGTGTGAAGCTGCACCTGGTATTATTCATTTAATGGATCGTATGGGAGTAATGTTTAACCGTACACCAGAAGGATTGTTAGATTTCCGTCGTTTTGGTGGAACGCAACATTCACGGACCGCATTTGCTGGAGCAACAACTGGTCAACAGCTTCTATATGCGCTAGACGAACAAGTTCGCCGCCATGAGGTAAGAGGGTTAGTAAAGAAATATGAAGGTTGGGAGTTTTTATCTGCAATTATCGATGACGAAAGAGTATGTCGAGGAATTGTAGCTCAACATTTATCTACTTCTGAAGTTCTACAGTTTAAAGCGGATGCAGTTATTATTGCAACAGGTGGCCCTGGAATTATCTTCGGGAAATCAACCAATTCAATGATTAACACTGGATTTGCAGCAGCTAAGCTTTATGAACAGGGTGTTTACTACGCTAATGGTGAATTTATTCAAATACATCCAACAGCCATTCCTGGGGATGACAAACTTCGTCTTATGAGTGAATCTGCACGAGGAGAAGGTGGACGTGTTTGGACCTATAAAGACGGTAAGCCTTGGTACTTCTTAGAAGAAAAATATCCTGCTTACGGTAACCTTGTACCGCGTGATATTGCGACAAGGGAGATTTTTGATGTCTGTGTTAACCAAAAACTAGGAATTAATGGTGAAAACATGGTATACCTAGACCTTTCACATAAAGATCCTAAAGAACTAGACATTAAACTAGGTGGAATTATGGAAATTTACGAAAAGTTTATGGGTGATGACCCACGTAAATTACCTATGAAAATTTTCCCAGGTGTTCATTACTCAATGGGTGGATTATGGGTAGATTATAACCAAATGACTAATATCCCTGGGTTATTTGCAGCAGGTGAGGTTGATTACTCACAGCATGGTGCAAACAGACTAGGTGCAAACTCTCTTCTTTCAGCTATCTATGGAGGTATGGTTGCTGGCCCTAAGGCAGTACAATATATCTCTGGTTTAGAGAAATCTGCAGAGGACGTATCAGAAGCAATTTTCGAAAGACATGTCAAAGAAGAAGAGTCTAAATTCTCTTCTATTCTAAAAATGGATGGCACAGAAAATGCTTACCAGCTTCACAAAGAGCTAGGAGAGTGGATGACTGATAATGTTACTGTTGTTCGTGAAAATAAGCGTCTCTTAAAAACTGACGAGAAAATCACTGAGCTTATGGAGCGCTATAAAAATATTAACATTAATGATACTGCTAGTTGGAGCAATCAAGGTGTTGCGTTTACACGTCAGTTAGGTGGTATGTTAAATTTAGCTCGTGTAATTACTCTTGGTGCCTATAACCGTAACGAAAGTCGTGGTGCTCATTACAAACCAGAATTCCCTGAGCGTAATGATGAAGATTGGATGAAGACAACGAAGGCAAAGTTCGATGCTACGAATAATGCTCCTGTGTTTGAATATGAGGAAATTGACGTTTCATTAATCAAACCACGTAAACGTGACTACACCACTAAAAAGAAAGTGAGTGAATAAGCATGAGCTCAAAAACCATTCGATTTGAAATCACTCGACAAGCGGATACAAGTTCTACGTCATATATAGAGAAATTTGAAATACCGTATCGTGAGAATATGAATGTTATTTCAGCTCTTATGGAGATTCGCCGAAATCCCGTTAACTCTGAAGGACATAAAACGACCCCAATTACTTGGGACATGGTCTGTCTTGAAGAAGTATGTGGAGCCTGTTCAATGGTTATTAATGGAAAGCCTAGACAATCATGTACTGCGCTAATAGACCAATTAGAACAACCAATTCGTTTAGAGCCAATGCGTACATTCCCAGTTGTTCGCGATTTACTAGTAGATCGAACTAGAATGTTCGAATCGTTAAAGAAAGTAAAGGCTTGGATTCCAATTGATGGTACTTATGATTTAGGTCCTGGTCCAAGAATGGCAGAAAGTAAGCGCCAATGGGCTTATGAGCTATCAAAATGTATGACATGTGGAGTTTGTTTAGAGGCTTGTCCAAATGTTAACAGTAAATCTCCTTTCATTGGTCCAGCACCGCTTTCACAAGTTCGTCTCTTTAATTCACATCCAACAGGAGAAATGAACAAAGCTGAACGATTGGAAACTATTATGGGAGAAGGCGGCTTAACGAACTGTGGGAACTCACAAAACTGTGTTCAAGCATGTCCGAAAGGAATACCACTAACAACGTCAATTGCTGCTCTTAACCGTGACACGACAATTCAATCATTTAAAAACTTCTTTGGAAGTGACAACAATATTTAAATTTATTTGAAGTTCATAATCTATTATATTAGTGCCACTTACTAAATAATAGGAGTATGAAATTCTTCAACATGTAACGAAAACTCATTTATATTTATGCTTACTCTAATCAGCTAGTAAGTGCAGAATTTTAATAAAAACTGGATGTATAACTCCAGTTTTTATTTTATATAATCATGAATGATTAATCATTCATTAAAAGAGGGAAGGGCTGAGTTGATGAAAAATATAGCTTATATTGAAAACTTTGAGGATTGGGCTAATAGTTTTACTTATTCATATCCTGTTAAAGTTCGCTTTTCTGAAACAGATTTATTTGGTCATTTAAATAATACCAAGGTGTTTGTTTTCTTTGAGGAAGGTCGTATAGAGTTTTTTAAAGAAATAGGGGTCATGCAACAGTGGCTAACTCGTGGTGGAGAAGGAATTCCTGTTACCTCTGATTTGCAGTGTAATTACTTACGGCAAATTTACTTCGATGATCGTTTAGATGTCTTTGTTAAGATTCATTCAATTGGACAAACATCGGTGGATTTGCACTATTTGATCAAAAATCAACATGGGGATATTTGTATTACAGGAAGAGGAAGAATGGTACAAGTTCATAAGAAAACAGGCAAATCGATCGAATGGGATGAAGTAATCAAAAATAAACTTCACTCTTCAACAACATCAGCAAATATTTAAGTCACATGGTTACCTCTTTTTACATAGGATAACGTAGCTAAGTACTAAAAATATTCCTATGCATTGCAGCCCGTGCAAGAGAGGGTGAAATTATTGAAAGACCATGAATTCCGTCCTAAACCACTACTCACAAAACGTGAGAAAGAAGTATTTGAACTACTAGTTCAAGATAAGACTACAAAAGAAATTGCACAGCAGCTATTTATAAGTGAGAAAACTGTTCGTAATCACATCTCTAACACAATGCAGAAGCTTGGAGTAAAGGGGCGCTCTCAAGCAGTCATTGAATTGGTGCGGTTAGGATATTTAAAGATTTAGCAGTTGAAGCTGGTCATAAGTGGTTCACTGGAATACAGTGAGTCCATTTGTGAACCAGCTTCAATTTGTTTATTTGAGGAAAAAATCGATTTCTGCATTCTATAATAATATCTTCAATCATAGTATATAGTGTCTCAAGGTATCAGGTTTTAAGAACTGGTACTAAAATTGGTGAAAAAGGGGGCTGTTTCGAAAAGTACATTTTTAGATAAGTTTGTAAAAAAATTTCATTCTTTTTTGTAAGCGGTTACATGTTCTAGAAGTGTTCTAAACGCTTGTAGGCTAAAAAAATGTGAGAGGTGATAAGCGATAATGAATAGGATAACATCATTTACAAACAAGATTATGCAGCGGTATTTACCAGATCCATTTCTCTTTGTAATCATATTAACCCTCGTCGTTTTTGGATTAGGTGTAGTACTGACGAATAGCTCACCTAAAGACATGGTTGTTTTTTGGGGTGATGGCTTTTGGAACTTACTAGCATTTGCGATGCAAATGGTATTAATTTTAGTAACCGGGTACGTCTTAGCTAGCAGCCCTCTTTTTAAAAAATTATTATATAATTTAGCGAAGTTAGCTAAGACACCGGGTTCAGCTATTATTCTAGTTACTATAGTAAGCTTGTTCGCTAGCTGGATAAATTGGGGATTTGGATTAGTAATCGGTGCCCTTTTTGCCAAAGAATTAGCAAGGCAAGTAGCAAAAGTGGATTATCGCTTATTAATTGCAAGCGCATATTCGGGTTTTATTGTTTGGCATGGAGGATTAGCAGGCTCTGTTCCGCTGACCATTGCCACCCCTGGTCACTTTTCCGAGGATCTTATCGGGATTATACCAACAAGTGATACAATCTTCTCTTCATTTAATTTATTTATCGTTGCAGTTTTATTTATAACATTACCAATATTAAATCGGTTAATGATGAACAATAAAGACGCTGTTTACGTAGATAAAAAATTGCTAGAAGATAACGAGGACGTAAGTCAAAATGAACAAGCAGAGGTTGTGACACCAGCGACGAGATTAGAAAATAGTATGATTTTATCATTCGTAACTGGTACCTTAGGGATAGCTTATATCATTTATTTTGTGTCACAAAATGGATTTAGCCTAAATTTAAATATAGTCAATTTTATATTCTTGTTTTTAGGGATATTATTTCATAAAACACCACGTAACTTCTTAAATTCAGTTTCAAATGCAGTTAGAAATGCCGGCGGTATTATTATTCAATTTCCATTTTATGCAGGAATTATGGGGATGATGGTTGCTTCAGGACTTGCTGGTTTGATGTCGGAGTGGTTTGTATCTATATCAACAGTGACTACTTTCCCGTTTTTCACATTTATTAGTGCTGGAATAGTTAACTTTTTTGTTCCTTCGGGTGGAGGGCAATGGGCTGTACAGGCGCCAATTATGTTAGCTGCGGGGAACGATCTAGGTGTATCTGCTGCTAAAACAGCAATGGCAGTTGCATGGGGAGATGCTTGGACAAATATGATCCAACCTTTCTGGGCACTACCAGCCTTAGCCATTGCGGGATTAAAAGCAAAGGACATTATGGGTTTTTGTATTATTGTTTTGTTTGTAAGTGGGATTATCATAAGTTTAGGGTTCCTATTGTTTTAAGTTAACAAAAATCATATATGCTTTTATAAGAATGCGTGGGAAAAGTCTGCCCTGTAAATAGATCTGACTTTATAAGTATTCTTCATTAACTCTATTTTTTGAATTGCTTATGGTGAAAGTGAACTTTCTTAGGGATCTACTTTGTAAACAGATCTGACTTCGAAAGTTCACTTTCTTTTATCTAAGAGTTTCATCAATTCTATTTTCATCGCTTATGGTGAAAGTGAACTTTCTTAGGGATCTACTTTGTAAACAGATCTGACTTCGAAAGTTCACTTTTTTTATCTATGAGCTTCATCAATTCTATTTTTATCGCTTATTGGTGAAAGTGAATTTTCTTAGGAAGCTTACCAAAGCTATGAGTTTTCTTACATGTTATAACTATAAAGTTTTTCTATTGTTTTAATATCTGATATAATGGTGAAAAATTATAGAGGTGCTAACTATGCCAGAAAAAGTTTATACAATCACAGCAGATACTGGAATACATGCAAGACCAGCGACTCATTTAGTACATAAGGCAAGTCAGTTCCAAGCTGAAATTACATTAACATACAAAAGTAAAACCGTTAATTTAAAATCAATTATGGGGGTCATGTCATTAGGAGTAGGTAAAGGAGCGGAAGTAACGATTATAGCAGAAGGTTCAGATGCTGAAGAAGCAATTTCTGCCATTGATGCGCTTATTAAAAGTGAATTGGGCCAGTAAAAAACTCCTGGTTCTTAAAGGTAATGAGGAGCTTATAGCAAGCTCCTTTTGTATGTTTACAACAAAATTAGTACAGAAAATAAATGCTAACATCGAGGTTCTTTCTAAGATAATTTCACTTCAGATTAAAATATTCTTTAAATATGATAGAGAACACTTGAAATTAACTCTAAAAACAAGGAAAATGTAAATATAATGTCGAATAGCGGATTACATTTTTGGAGGAGGAAAAAATGGTAGAGAATAAAAACAAAGAGATCGATCAGGTAGCACACATTGAAAAATCAATAAGAATGATTGCAGATGTAGTTAAACAAAAAGGTCGGGAAATTTTAACACAGTTCCCGATAACTCCGCCACAGTTTGTAGCATTACAATGGCTTCATGAATTTGGCGACATGACAATTGGTGAACTTTCATCAAAAATGTACTTAGCGTGTAGTACGACTACAGACCTTGTAGATCGTATGGAAAAAAATGAACTTGTAGAACGAGTGAAGGATACGAACGATCGACGTGTTGTTCGAATACATTTACTAGAAAAGGGCGCTACAATCATCCAGGAAGTAATTAAGAAGCGACAAGAATATCTGAGCGATGTCCTAAAACATTTATCAATTGAAGAGGTAAATGTTCTTGAACAGAACCTAAGTCATCTGTACGCCGAAATGAAAAGAGAATAGTGACAAACTAGAAATATCAGATGAAAAAGAGGGAAAGAATTGAATAGAGCTGTTGGTGTAATAGATTCTGGAATTGGCGGCTTAACGGTTGTAAAAGAAATGTTAAGACAGCTTCCAAAAGAAGAGATCTTATATATCGGGGATACTGCAAGGTGCCCGTATGGTCCTAGACCACAACATGAAGTAAGGCAGTTTACGTGGGAAATGATTAATTATTTACTAGACAAAGAGATAAAAATGCTTGTTATTGCTTGCAATACGGCAACAGCCGTTGTCTTAGAGGAAGCAAGAGCTAAGCTGGATATCCCCGTTGTTGGTGTCATTCATCCGGGGGCGATTTCCGCTTTAAAGGTTACCAAGAATGATCATGTTGGTGTGATTGGGACAATAGGTACAATAAATAGTGAGGCTTATAAAAATACGTTATTAAGCATCAATAATAAAATAAAAGTGGAAAGTTTGGCATGCCCAGCGTTTGTTCCGCTTGTTGAACGGGGGATTTTTAACGGTGCGGAAGCTTATGAAGTCGTAAAAGAAAGTTTACGACCCCTTCGAGGCACTGACATTGATACGCTAATTTTAGGCTGCACTCATTATCCACTTTTGAGTACGGTTATCCAAGAAGTGATGGGTGACAATGTTGATATTATCTCCTCAGGTGACGAAACTGCTAGAGAAGTAAGTGCGTTACTTTATCATAAGCAATTGCTCTATACTGGAAATAGAAAACCTAACCACACCTTTTATACTACAGGTGAAGAAATTCACTTTAAAAACTTCGCCCAAGGCTGGTTGGAAACGACAATTCCATTTGTGACAACAATATCACTTACGTAAAAAAGCCCACTAACCAGGGCTTTTTTGTTTTGGGTGAGGAGTTTTGAGTAGGGAAAATGCTTCGAAGTGTTAAAATCACCAACTCAAAAATTCATAACTCAAAACTCAAAACTTTAAAAAGGGTTGGTCTAAAATTATAAAAAGCTCGTATACATATTAGTACAAACCACCTGAGGAGGGAAAAACATGCGAAAAAGTTACAGAGCAGGCGTACCAGCACTTATTGCTCTATCAATTATTGTATCTGGTTGTAGTCTTGGTGCCGAAAAAACGATGAATGAGACTGACCCACCACCTGTTAGTTATGTCGATGAAAGTGTTTCCTTTGACACGGATGTCGAGACTGATGCCGAAGAAACTAGTAAAGAGATGGTGACTGAAACGACGATGAGAGAGCTTTATCTCATTGACCAAAATGGATTAATAGCTCCACAAGCTCTACCATTACCAAAGTCTGAAGGAGTGGCAAAGCAAGCGTTAGAATACTTAGTTCAAGACGGGCCGGTAACGCAATTATTACCAAATGGATTTCAAGCAGTTCTACCTGCAGGAACTGAAATTTTCGGAGTCAATATTAAAGAAGGTGTCGCTATTGCCGATTTTTCGGAACAATTCAAAGAATATCGGCCAGAAGATGAACTGAAAATTTTACAGTCAATTACATGGACATTAACACAATTTGATAGTGTTGAAACCGTAAAAATTCGTATCAATGGATATGATCAGGAGGTAATGCCAGTTAACGGTACTCCGATCGGGGAAGGCTTTAGTCGTTCAAATGGGATTAACATGGAAACTAATAACATTGTTGATATTTCAAATAGTAAAAGTGTGACCTTATACTTCCTTGCCCAAAATGGCGAGAATGTGTACTATGTTCCGGTCACGAGAAGAATTAATGCAAATGAAGACCAATACCAAGCTGTTGTAACCCAACTCTTAGCAGGTCCTTCTAATTTTTCAAATCTATTAACAGATTTTCTACAGGGGGTAGAGCTCATTGAGGCTCCACGTTATGCAAATGGAGTAGTTACAGTGAATTTTAATGAAGCTTTACTCAACCATATTGATGGGACGGCTATTAGCGAAGAACGATTAAATCTTTTAGTTCTATCTTTAACAGAACAATCAGGTGTTGAAAAAGTAGCAATTGAGGTAAATGGAGATAATAAAATCCTAATGGCTACAGGAGAATTTTTATCAGAACCTGTGGGAAGACCTCTTAAAGTTAACTCAGGAAAGTACTAATATATTTTAACAATTTACTAGTGTCAGATCACCACTGGGATTACTTTTATAAGGTATCCTAATGGTGGCTGACACTTTTTTGATAGTATTCATAACCACTTTGCTTATTTCCTTAAAAACAAGGGGAAGATATGGAAGTGAACGTTTGTGTTTGAAGAAGGAACTAATCATTGGTATTATAGAAAATGAATGAAAAGAAGGAGGAATTTGGATGCGAGTTGACGGACGTCAATTAGATGAATTAAGACCAGTACATATAGAAACTGAATATATAAAACATCCTGAAGGATCAGTATTAATTACAGTTGGTGACACAAAAGTGATCTGCACTGCAAGTATAGAAGAACGGGTCCCACCATTCATGCGAAATCAAGGGAAAGGTTGGATCACAGCAGAATATTCGATGTTACCAAGAGCAACAGAGCAAAGGACCATTCGCGAGTCATCTAAAGGTAAAGTTACAGGTAGAACGATGGAAATTCAACGTCTAATCGGTAGGGCTCTTAGGTCGGTAGTTGACCTTGATAAAATTGGAGAACGCACAATTTGGATCGATTGTGACGTTATACAGGCTGATGGTGGTACGCGAACAGCCTCGATCACAGGGGCGTTTGTTGCAATGGTGTTGGCGGTGGAAAAGTATATGGCAGCTGGAAAAATAGTGAAATTCCCAATAAAAAATTACTTAGCTGCAGTATCCGTTGGCGTTGATCCAAAGATCGGAGAAATCCTTGATCTAAACTACCTTGAAGATTCGAGTGCTGATGTTGACATGAATGTCATTATGACAGGTAATGGACAGTTTGTGGAACTTCAAGGAACGGGTGAAGAGGCAACTTTTTCTAGAGAACAACTTAATCAGTTGCTTGATCTAGCTCATAAAGGAATTAACGAGCTGTTTATAGAACAAAGAAAAGCAATAGGTTCTTTTGCAGACAAAATTGCCACTCTGCCTAAACTTGAAGGGTAGGTGCCATAGATTTGAAAGTTCTCTTAATTGCAACAAAAAATAAAGGAAAGGTCAGAGAATTTGAGGACCTGTTTGCAAAGTTCGGCTACCAAGTTCAATCACTGTTAGAGATGGGTGATTCTATCGATGTGGTAGAGGATGGAGTTACCTTCCAAGAAAATGCAATAAAAAAAGCTGAAACAATCGCTAGTGAGTTCCGAATACCAACTTTAGCCGATGATTCAGGATTAATTGTTGATGCCCTTGATGGACGTCCAGGAGTCTATTCAGCTCGATATGCAGGTGAAGAGAAAGATGATCAGGCTAATCTAGAAAAAGTGTTAACTGAGTTAGAAGATGTTCCCGAACTAGAACGTACAGCAAGATTTCATTGTTCATTAGCATTGGCAATTCCAGGAAAAGAAACGATTGTCGTTGATGGAACATGTGAAGGAGTAATAACAAGAGAGCCGAGAGGTGAGCATGGGTTTGGGTATGACCCGATTATGTACATTCCCTCGATGGATAAGACGATGGCACAGCTAACCAAACAAGAAAAAAATATGATCAGTCATCGATCTAATGCTTTAAAGAAATTACAAGAACAACTGTCGGAAGTTTTCTAGAATAAAACTCGAACTAAACGACAATGTTATTTTCAAAACAAAGGAAAACCTTTTTCAAAAAGGGGAATTTTTATGAAGCTGTTAATAATAAGCGATAGTCATGGATTACAAGATGAGCTCTTTGGAGTATTTGATAGACATGCAAAAGAAGTTGATAAGATCATACATTGTGGAGATTCCGAGCTAAGTAAAGATGCATTCATATCTTATGATAATTTGCTTATTGTAAGGGGGAACTGTGATTATGACGCTAGCTTTAATGACGAAATAAATACAGATGTGATGGGATTAAAGATCTTTTTAGTTCATGGCCATCTTCATAATGTTAAGTCTTCAGCAGTAAACCTTTCTTATCGAGCTGAAGAGTTAAATGCAAAATTAGTTTGCTACGGACATACTCATGTAGCAATTTCATTTCAGGAGAATGGAATTATCTATATAAATCCAGGTAGTTTTCGACTACCTAGAAAACGGATTGAACGAAGCTACGCTATTTTAAATTATCAGCAAGATGAAGCAACAGTTAATTATTATGATCATTTAGGTAAAGAGATTTTAGACTTGAAAAATAGTTTTGTTTTGTTGTAAGATATATGTATCAGGCGGCTATGAAAAAAACATTTTTTTAGCCGCTATATAATTCTTGACATATGGATATTATAGTTATATACTATTAATTGTCGCTAATGATTAGTTCAATAATTAATGTGGATGTCAGCAACGCTTTAATTAACTATTTATAATAATGCGTGGTAAAACCTCAGCCACGAGCAAAACTGCCCTGGAAAATCTACGAGTTGTCTCGACGTATTAACATCTCTGAAATGTTTGAAGAGGAAGAGACATGGTAGGAAGGCTGAGAAAATAATTTTCAATTTTATATTTTGATAATGCGGGTGTAGTTTAATGGTAAAACCTCAGCCACGAGCAAAACTGCCCTGGAAAATCTACGAGTTGTCTCGACGCATTAACATCTCTGAAGTACTTGAAGAGGAAGAGACATGGTAGGAAGGCTGAGAAAATAATTTTCAATTTTATATTTTGATAATGCGGGTGTAGTTTAATGGTAAAACCTCAGCCTTCCAAGCTGATGTCGTGAGTTCGATTCTCATCACCCGCTCTCTAATGTCTCAGTAGCTCAGCTGGATAGAGCATGGCACTTCTAATGCCAGGGTCGGGAGTTCGAATCTCTCCTGGGACGCCATTTATACATAACTTTTAAAAGGTTGGTACAAACGTATCAACCTTTTTTGTTGTTAAGGAAATAATATGTTTTCATCTGTTGATTGAAAAAACGAATTTTAAAAATAGGCGCTAAACTATTCGTTTTGGAACAGATAAATGCACTTAAATGCCTTATGACGTTCCAACCGCGCTCTTTGGAACATTGCTAAGGAAAAAGTGAAAAATCGCACTTCTCGCTCCTGGGATTACTCGTCGCAAAGCTTGCATTGAACCTTATTCAAAGTTGCTTGACAGATCATTTGCATGTCGCCGATAGGCGGGTAAAAGCACTACACTCTTTCCTAGGGAGCCTTGCTCTTTTCGTAACGAAAGTTATATGAATGAAAACTTAGCCATTTACTCTCTCTCCCTTTACTAGCATTTATAGAAAGGTTGCCTTTTAGAGCATGAATACTTCAGGGCTCTTACTAAATGACCTATAAAAAAGGATGTAGTCCACCAATAATGGTAGACTACATCCTTTATATTTTCTTGATTTTTTCGGTATTCAAGACCATTTGAATGACACCATCAAAATTCGCTTGAATGGCTTCATTGGAAAATTTCAAGACTTTCCATCCTGTACTTCTCAAATATAGTTCCTTATGTTTCACGATCAAGCGTCTTAGAATAGCTGTAGGCTGTTTTGGGTAAAAGAATATCGCTACTTTGTACTGCTCTAAAGCTAAGGGGATTGAACATACCCCTAGTTGAACTGCTGGCGTAACATAGACGCCATGTTTGATTAATCCATCGTACAGTAGTCTTTCTACCTCGCATGTACACTTGTGCCGTAAATCTTTTACCGGGATAATTCTTTTTTTTCTTTTCTGGTTTATCCCGACGTAGTATAACGTTATAAATATTATTGTTAAAAAAAGATATTCCAAAACTATTAAGATCATCGTCATCACCTTTACTATCATCGACAGAAAAATGAAAAAGTAACCACTAATATTCTTTTTTTCTTATACGGCTAAACTGACACAATTATTGGTTTAGCCACTTTTGTTCAACCCTGTTTAGATATTCAACCGGGTTCCTTTTGTATTGGTATCTCTTTATATGTTCATCTGTTCTTTCTTTCCAACTTTCCATTTCTTTACAATATTTCTCGTGGCTTACAATACTCAATCTCTGAATGATATTCGGATCATCAATTGCATCTTCGGCAAATACGATATACTCTCCATGTCGCATAATATAGCGATTCCATGAACGTAGCCCAGTAATTCTTCGATGCCTTCTCTTGATTTTTCGGAAGAATAACTCGTGATCATTGTTTGTCCTAGGTAAAATCGGGTAGTCATAACACGCAAATAAACCTTTCCAGAAACCTTTACTATATCTCATTAAATTGTCTACAAACTCAGCATCCTCATCTTTTGTTAACTTTTTTTCAATCTCCGTTAGGTAACTCTTTAATCTGTTTTCAACAAATTCACTGGTCTTCCGACTTGAGGGTTCTAGTATATTTGTAATCCGCCTAATCCTCGTTTGAAGTCTAACAACTTGCTTATATTCTTTAGTAAATTTATCAACATTACTGACTATTCTGAACATCTTTTCGAGTGCAAGAAGCCCCTTTTTTATCCAGACATTTTTCAAGAGATTCTTTAATCTGCTTTGTCTGTTCATAAACCTTTACACCTGGAAGTTCCAAAGGTGGGCAACCATCTTCTAGCAAGACTGAACGTATAGCTGCGGTGTATGCTAGAGTAGTCTCCGACTCTAATGTATCTTCTGTTAGCGCCTTTTTTTCTATTTCACGAATTCCACGTAACTTCTTCTTAATGTTTGTTTTTAATTTCCTATCTTTATCGACAACTGGCTTTGCGATGTCTTTTAAATAATGAAACTGACAATATTGATATGGAGTTTTAGGTGAAAGTTTTTCAAATGCGAGACGTATTGATTTTTGACCATCGCTAACAAAACCAAGTATAGGAAAACCATATTCCAATACAGGTTTAATAAATTCCATTAGTTCTTCGGTGGAGCTACTTTTCACGTTTTTAGCAGCTAAGATTGTCCCACTCAAAACCTCTCTAATAACGTAGAGTGTTTCATTTCCCTTTTCTGGCTGAACACCATCCATGGAAAGAATGATACCACCGTGGGCATCAACCGTTTCTTTAAGAATTTTTTTACTGTTTTCCTCAGCGCTAGCTCGGAGTAAAACAGTATATCGCTCATAAAGCTTTTGGACATGGCGTTCCGATACAACGACCCCATGTTCGTTAAGAATGTTCATTATCTCCATCCGAGTTTTGTGCTCTTTAAAACGAAGTTCTCCTACAAAAGCCAATACATCAGTACCGTATGTAATGTGTTTTATACTCAGGTGCTCAGCTTGAGCTGAACGAAATACGGTAGAACCATTCTCGCACTCAGCGTTAGAACAACGATACCCCATATTAACGATGGTTTTAACTCCGTCAAGGGTAGAGATAGTTTTCTTCGAAACTGTATGACAATACTCCAACTTAGATTGGCAGGTTGGGCAATTAGATAATTCAGGTTTAAAATACTTCACTTCATCAGCAACTAAACGATTTTTTGTACGCACTTATATCACCATCAATTTTTGAGTTTATAATCATTATTTTACCATAAGCCCAAGAGGTTGCGCTATTTTAACCGTTTAAGTTTTTTTTTACAATTCAATGAATTTCATAATTCATGATTTTCGATACTAAGTTCTAACTGTAGTTGCGTAAAAATCATTCACAACTTCAGTTAGATTGATATAGCTCGATTAAGGTAATTATGAGTTTCACACAATTCAAAAAAAAATATATTTTTGCAAAAATTTATAAACCTTTTAGCCTCAACTGTGTAAGCGTATACAATGGAAATGAGTGTTCAAAATTATCAAATTATTTTAAAAAAAGTGGTTGACCAGTGCTATTAAAGAGCGTATTATAATCCTCAAATACAAAAAACAAAGCACCTAACATGAAGTTTTTGCGTTAGAAAAACTGACATAACTAACGAATAGAAATTAGCTCATACTTATATTTATAGAAATCTAAAAATTCCAACAATAATCAAATTTATACTTGAAGTGACTTACTTAGCGGTAAGGGATTTTGGTGGAAGAAATGACATAGCTGGGAGATGTAGTGACTATGCGTAGTGATATGATTAAAAAAGGTGTTGACCGTGCACCGCATCGTAGTTTATTGAGAGCAACAGGTGTGAGTGAAGAAGACATGAATAAACCATTTATTGGTGTTTGTAATTCTTATATCGATATCATACCTGGGCACATGCATTTAAATGAATTTGCTAAGGTTGTCAAAGAAGCCATACGCGAGGCTGGAGGTATACCATTTGAGTTTAATACCATCGGTGTCGATGATGGGATAGCAATGGGCCATATCGGAATGCGTTATTCATTACCGTCTAGAGAAATCATTTGTGACGCAGCAGAAACAGTTATCAATGCTCATTGGTTCGATGGAGTTTTCTATATTCCTAACTGTGACAAGATTACACCTGGAATGTTAATGGCGGCTGTTCGCACGAATGTCCCTTCAGTATTTGTGACAGGAGGACCAATGGAAGCTGGGCGAACGAAAGATGGCAAAAGTCTATCACTTGCTTCTGTATTCGAAGGTGTTGGCGCTTTTCAGTCGGGTAAAATGTCACGAGAAGAACTGTTAGAAATTGAGTCATCAGCATGTCCAACATGTGGTTCTTGCTCTGGTATGTTTACAGCTAATTCTATGAACTGTTTAATGGAAATGGTTGGAATGGCCTTACCTGGTAATGGAACAATTGTTGCTACATCAGATGATCGTAAGAAATTAATTAAAGATGCTGCAAAACACTTAATGAATTTAATCGAAAAAGACATAAAGCCTAGAGATATCATAACAAAAGAAGCTATTGATGATGCTTTTGCGTTAGATATGGCAATGGGTGGATCAACAAATACGGTGCTTCACACTTTAGCTATCGCAAATGAAGCCGAAATTGATTACGATCTAACGCGAATAAATGAAGTAGCAGAACGGGTTCCTTATTTATCGAAAATTAGTCCTGCATCAGACTACTCAATGCAAGATGTACATGCAGCTGGTGGAGTTAGTGCCATTATTAAAGAGCTTTGTTCAATCGAAGGGGCTATTCACCCTGAGAGGATTACGATTACAGGAAAATCATTGTTTGAAAACGTCAAAGATGCTGAAATTACAAATGATGAAGTCATTCGTCGTAAGGATAACCCTTATAGTCCTGTTGGTGGTTTATCAATATTATTTGGAAATATTGCCCCAGATGGTGCTGTAATCAAGGTTGGAGGTGTAGATCCAAGTATTCAAACTTTTGATGGCGAAGCGATCGTTTTTAACTCTCAAGATGAGGCATTAGAAGGGATAAACAATGGCTCTGTTAGAGAAGGCCATGTTGTTGTTATTAGATACGAGGGACCAAAAGGTGGCCCAGGTATGCCGGAAATGTTAGCTCCAACTTCATCGATTATGGGAAGGGGACTAGGCACCAAGGTAGCCTTAATTACAGATGGAAGATTTTCTGGAGCCTCAAGAGGAGTCTCGATTGGTCACATTTCCCCGGAAGCAGCAGATGGAGGGCCGATTGCCTTTATTGAAAATGGTGACAGAATCGTTATCGATTTACCGAACCGAACACTTCATTTAGATGTCTTAGAAGAAGTATTAACAAGTCGAAAGAAATCCTGGGTTGAACCAGAGCCTAAAGTGAAAAAAGGTTATTTAGCTCGTTATTCAAAGCTCGTAACCTCTGCAAATACTGGTGGAGTTATGAAATATTAATTGTACTACCAAGAAAGTAAGCTTGCGTCGATAATCAGCGTCAAGCTAATTTTCTACCTAAACACTTTTATACTATAAAACGTCGAAGAGGAAAAGTAGCATTAAGAACAGTATCTTCAGAGAGCCGTAATTGCTGAGAAACGGTGGTACCTCTTAAATGTGAACTCACCTCTGAGTGTCAATATGAAAGGAATGGTAAATTCCTAGTAATGTTGATCGAGTGATACCGTCACTCGTTATCAAAAATGAATGAGAAATCGTTCCTGAGGTGGTTATTTGAGAGAATGACCATGAAAAAGGGTGGTACCGTGGAAAGAAACCTTTTCACCCCTTACTAAAAGCGTTTTGCGCTTATTTATGGGGTGAGAAGGTTTTTTATTTATAGAAAAATAAGTATGAGCGTTTTTAGTACTTGATGTCTAGCTTCAGGCGCCTTGCTCCTTTCTTATATAAAAAAGTCTGAAATATCAATCAATATCAGCCAAGTGCTGTAAGATAAGAAAATTATCAACTTGTAAGGGGGAAATAAAATGAGTACCAAGTTGAGGAAAAATGAAGTTTTAACAAGTAACGAGAAAAAATGATGACAGGGTCAGCAATGTTGATTGAAGCCTTAAAGCAAGAAGAGGTCGATGTTATCTTTGGTTATCCTGGGGGAGCGATCTTACCTACCTTTGATGAGATTTATAAGGATGGTATTCGTCACATATTAGCCCGACACGAACAAGGAGCCATCCATGCTGCTGAAGGGTATACAAGGATTTCAGGTAAACCTGGAGTAGTTGTAGTGACCTCAGGTCCAGGTGCCACGAATGTTGTCACAGGTATTGCCGATGCCATGATGGACTCCCTACCACTCGTTGTTTTCAGTGGGCAAGTTGCGACATCAGTAATTGGTACAGATGCTTTTCAAGAGTCCGATGTAATTGGAATTACAATGCCGATTACCAAACATAATTATCAAGTACGTAATGTGAATGACCTCCCTAGAATTATTAAAGAAGCTTTTCACATTGCAACAACAGGTAGACCAGGACCGGTTCTTATCGATCTTCCTAAAGATGTGTCCCTTGAAACAGGTTTGTTTGACTATAGTAAAGAGGTTAATTTACCTGGATATCAACCAACGATCATGCCGAATAAACTTCAAATTAGAAAGCTAGTCGAAGCCGTTAGTAGTGCTAAAAAACCTGTTCTATTAGTTGGAGCTGGGGTCTTACATGCCAAAGGGTCTGAAAATCTACTAGAATACGCCGAGCAGCAACAAATTCCTGTAGCTTCTACATTATTAGGATTAGGAGCTTTTCCTGGAACCCATGAGTTATTTTTAGGTATGGCTGGGATGCATGGAACGTATTCAGCCAATATGGCGATCTATGAATGTGATTTGTTAATTAGTATTGGAAGTCGCTTTGATGACCGAGTCACTGGTAATCTACAAAAATTTGCCCCTCATGCTAAGGTGGCACATATTGATATAGACCCCGCAGAAATCGGCAAAAATATTGAAACACAAATTCCAATTGTTGCTGATGCAAAAGAAGCTTTGAAAGAATTAGTTGCCCAAAATGGTTTGAAAGGACAAAATTCAGTTTGGAATGAGGATTTAAAACAATTAAAACTAGAATATCCACTTTGGTATACAGAAGATCCAACTGTCATCAAGCCTCAACAGCTAATTGAGCGCATTTATGAAAAGACAAACGGTGAGGCAATTGTTACTACTGATGTAGGGCAACATCAAATGTGGACTGCACAATTTTTTAAGTTCAATAAACCTAATCGTTGGGTTACCTCTGGTGGTTTAGGGACAATGGGCTTCGGTTTTCCAGCTGCGATTGGCGCTCAATTAGCAGCACCTAATACCCCTGTAATTGCAGTAATGGGGGATGCGGGATTCCAAATGACACTCCAAGAGTTGTCATTGCTCCAAGAAATGAATTTACCAGTCAAACTTGTTGTTGTAAACAATGCTTCATTAGGAATGGTACGACAGTGGCAGCAGTTGTTTTTTGAAGAACGATACTCAAACTCACTTTTTCCAGTACAACCGGATTTCGTAAAGCTTGCAGAAGCTTACAATATTAAAGGGATGCGAGTCGATCATGTCGCAGACTTAGACAGAGCTGTAGAAGAAATGTTAAATCATGATGGGCCAGTGTTAGTTGATTTCCGTGTAGCATCTAAGGAGAATGTCTACCCGATGGTTGCGCCTGGTGCGGGGTTACATGAAATGATTGGGGTGAAACCAGAATGAAAAGGATTATTACAGCAACGGTAAATAATGTATCTGGTGTGTTAAATCGAGTGACTGGGATGCTTGCCAGAAGAAATTATAACATCGAAAGCATAACCGTTGGTCACACAGAAAATCCAGCAATTTCAAGAATGACATTTGTTGTGATCGTAGATAACAAAAGAAGTGTTGAGCAGGTAATTAAACAATTAAACAAACAAGTGGATGTTTTGAAGGTATCAGATATTACCGATGAATCGATCGTCTCGAGAGAACTTGCCTTAATAAAAGTTTTTGTAACAGCTCAACAACGAGGAGAACTTGCTGCCATCATTAATCCATTTCGTGCTGTTATCTTGGACGTTGGACGAGAAACAATGACTGTTCAAGTCACAGGGGATCAACAAAAAATTGAAGCTTTAATTGATTTGCTTCATCCATACGGAATTAAAGAAATAGCGAGAACAGGGATTACTGCCTTTAAACGTGGTCATAAGCTTTCTGGTAGTGAACAAAGAATATCATTAATAAACTAATGCAGTTTATTTTTGCAATATTTAGAGATTTAGAGAAGTTCATAAAGTATTATTTTATAGTCTTAATGTAATTGATATAGCTTAATTAAAGCAATGATGAAACAAATCGGTTTGAAAATTTAAGAAAGAATGTGTAGAGGCGAAGTGCAAGACTTCAATTCTACACTCTAAACTATAAATTAAAATTAAGGGAGATGTTGGAGAATGGCAAAGGTATATTATAACGGAGATGTAAATGAAGCAGTATTACAAGGAAAAAAAGTGGCAGTCATTGGCTATGGGTCTCAGGGTCATGCTCATGCTTTAAATTTAGTGGAAAGTGGAGTAGATGTTGTAGTTGGACTAAGAAAAGGTGGATCTTGGGATAAAGCTGTAGCGGATGGTCATACGGTGTTACCGGTTAAAGATGCTGCAGCCGTGGCAGATTTAATTATGGTCCTTTTACCAGATGAGTATCAACCAAAGATTTATAAAGAAGAGATTGAACCGAATTTAACAGCAGGGAAGGCACTAGTATTCGCGCATGGATTTAATGTTCACTTTAGCCAGATTGTTCCGCCAGCAAATGTGGATGTATTTTTAGTGGCGCCAAAAGGTCCAGGTCACTTGGTGCGTAGAACATACACAGAGGGAGCAGGGGTACCTGGTTTAATCGCTGTATATCAAGATGCTACTGGTGAAGCAAAAGAACTAGCGCTTGCTTATGCTAAACAAATTGGTGCAGCTCGTGCAGGTGTATTAGAAACAACGTTCCAAGAAGAAACGGAAACTGATCTTTTCGGAGAACAAGCAGTTCTTTGTGGTGGAACATCAGCCTTAGTAAAAGCTGGGTTTGAGACATTAGTAGAAGCTGGTTATCAACCAGAAGTTGCTTATTTTGAATGCTTACATGAATTAAAATTAATCGTCGATCTTATGTACGAAAGTGGTCTAGAAGGAATGCGCTACTCAATTTCAGATACTGCCCAGTGGGGTGACTTTGTATCGGGTCCGCGTATCGTAACTGATCAAACGAAGCAAGCGATGAAAGATATTTTAACTGATATCCAAACCGGTAAATTCGCAAAAGGTTGGATTTTAGAAAACCAAGCAAATCGTCCTGAGTTTAACGCGATTAATGCAAGGGAAAAGCAACATCCAATTGAAGTTGTGGGGAGAGAACTTCGTGAGATGATGCCATTTGTAAAGGCAAAAGTAAAAGGTGTGGTGACAAGTGCGAAAAATTAATGTCTTTGATACGACATTAAGGGATGGAGAACAATCAGCTGGTGTAAACTTAAATTTGCTGAGAAATTGGAGATTGCAAAACAGTTAGAAAGATTGAATGTCGATATTATTGAAGCTGGATTTCCGGCATCATCTCAAGGTGATTTTCGGGCAGTCAAAGCTATTTCAGATACAATTAGAGGTTGTTCGGTAACTGGTTTATCCCGTTCTGTTCAAAAAGATATTGATACGACTTGGGAAGCGTTAAAGGGTGGAGTCGAACCAAGACTCCATGTCTTCATCGCAACATCACCCATTCATATGACTTATAAACTTAAGAAAACACCAGACGAAGTAATCGAAACGGCTGTTCAATCCGTCCGATATGCAGCTAAGTTTTTTCCACATATCCAGTGGTCAGCTGAAGATGCTTGTCGTTCTGATTTAAAGTTCTTAGTTCGTATTATTGAGCAGGTAATTGATGCTGGAGCTTCAGTCATTAACATTCCTGACACAGTTGGTTATATTTCTCCTCAAGAAATAGGTCAAATTTTTTCCTACTTAAAAGAAAATGTTCGTAATATTGACCGGGCAGTACTATCAACACATTGTCATGATGATTTAGGTATGGCCGTGGCAAACTCGCTATCAGCTATAGAACATGGTGCAGGTCAAGTTGAATGTACGATTAATGGGATTGGTGAACGAGCTGGGAATGCATCATTAGAAGAAATTGCTGTAGCTTTAAAAATTCGTGGTGATTACTATAATGCTGAAACACGCTTAAAGCTAAATGAAATAAAGAGAACGAGCACATTAGTTAGTAAGCTTACTGGGATGGTAGTACCAAACAACAAAGCTGTTGTTGGTGCAAATGCTTTTGCTCACGAGTCGGGGATTCATCAAGATGGTGTTCTTAAGGAAAAAACAACCTACGAGATTATTACCCCGGAACTAGTAGGTGTATCTTCAAACAGAATGGTGTTAGGTAAACATTCTGGTCGTCATGCCTTTAAAGAAAAAATAAAAGAATTAGGGTATACGGTGAACGAAGAAGAATTAAATCGCCTGTTTATCTCATTTAAGGAATTAGCTGATAAGAAGAAAGAAGTAACCGAAGAAGATATATTCTCAATTCTCACAGAAGAGAGGGTTGCAGCTGCGGTTGCTTATTACAAAGTTCAACACTTACAAGTGAACTTTGGTACTAATAATATCCCAACTGCAACAATTACGATGACAACACCAGACGGCGCAAAATTGCAAGAAGCGGCCACAGGATCTGGTAGTGTAGAGGCTATTTATAATACTCTCGAGAGAATGATAGATGCACCTATTAAACTTCTAGATTATCGAATTCAATCAGTAAGTGGTGGGCGAGATGCCTTAGCTGAAGTTTATGTGAAAATTAAATTTCAAGAAAATGAAACAAGCGGTCGAGGAACAGCTCATGATGTATTAGAAGCCTCAGCTAAAGCATATATTAATGCGGTTAACCGAGTGTTAACACGTAGATCAATGGAAGAAGAACGATCAGAGAAAGTACCTTTATAAATTTCTATATGACTGTATTATCAATAGGCGCCACTTTTTTCTTAGTTGACTTAGGAAGGTCTGCGACCAACAAAAATGTCTAGTAGATCAAATCGTGACTGCAGGGGCACTAGCATACTTGGCTAAAAAGCAGGCGCCTACCAAGTTTTTATGGGGGGATGAGAATGAACAAAAAAATCACAGTCATTCCAGGCGATGGAATTGGACCAGAGGTTATTAGATCAGCTATTAAGGTATTAGACTGCATTGCGGCAAAGTTTAATCACGAGTTTACGTATCAATACGCGAAATTAGGTGGAGTTGCAATAGATGAAGAAGGCACACCGCTTCCTCAAAGGACAATTGACCTATGTAAAGATAGTGATGGTGTTCTTCTTGGAGCAGTAGGAGGACCAAAGTGGGATACATTACCTGGCTCATTAAGACCAGAAAAAGGATTATTAGGTATTCGTAAAGCATTACAACTGTATGCAAATCTACGTCCAGTTAAGGCTCATAAGAGTCTACTAGATGCGTCAACACTTAAAAAAGAAGTAGTTGAAGGGGTAGATTTATTGATCGTCCGTGAGTTAACAGGAGGACTATACTTTGGTCAACCTCAAGAACGTCGTCATGAAGCAGATGGAGAAGCGGTGGTTGACACACTCTATTACAAAAAATCCGAGATTGAAAGAATTGTGAAGCAAGCGTTTGAATTAGCTCGACTTAGAAATAAAAAGGTTACATCTGTTGATAAGGCCAACGTCCTCGAATCGAGTAGATTATGGCGCGAAGTCGCAGTTGAGGTGGCTGGGAACTATCCTGATATTGAGCTAGAGCATATGCTCGTTGATAATGCTGCTATGCAACTAATCCGTAATCCGAAGCAATTTGATGTCGTTGTAACAGAGAATATGTTTGGTGACATTTTAAGTGATGAAGCATCCATGCTTACAGGTTCGTTAGGAATGCTTCCATCGGCGAGTATAGGTGGAGATGGACCTGGACTTTATGAGCCAATTCATGGTTCTGCTCCTGACATTGCCGGAAAAAATATCGCAAATCCTCTTGCAACCATATTATCAGTAGCTATGATGTTACGCTTTTCGTTCCATTGGATCGAAGAAGCTGATGCTATCGAAGAAGCAGTTACCAATGTGCTTGAAGCAGGATATCGAACCGGCGACATAGCTGAAAAAGGAGAAACGATCTTAAATACAGATGAGATGACTGAGAAAGTGCTTGAGAATATACATTTGGCGATAACGAATTAAAGTTATGAGTTATGAGTTATGAGTTATGAGATATGAGATATGAGTTATGAGTTAAAGTCAAAAGCATTTTGTTTGCTTCGAAGCTTTACATAGAAACTCATAACTCAACATTTAAAACTCAAAACTATTTTTGGAGGGTTCTGGATGACAAAGAAAACAATTATCGAAAAAATTTGGGAAAAGCATACGGTTCTTGACGAGCCAGGAAAGCCAAATCTATTATATATTGACTTGCACATGGTTCACGAAGTTACATCTCCTCAAGCTTTTGAAGGTTTACGTTTGAAAGGCAGAAAAGTTCGTCGACCTGATCTTTCGTTTGCTACGATGGATCATAACGTACCTACAATAGACCGCTATACAATTAAAGATGAAATTGCAAAAAAACAAATGGATACATTATCTGCAAACTGTCGCGAATTTGGAATAAAGATAGCAGATTTAAATAGTCCTGACAATGGTATTGTTCATGTTATTGGACCAGAGCTAGGCTTAACACAACCTGGTAAAACGATTGTATGTGGGGATAGTCATACATCGACTCATGGAGCATTCGGTGCTTTAGCATTTGGGATCGGAACAAGTGAGGTAGAGCATGTCTTAAGTACTCAAACGTTATGGCAGACAAAGCCAAAGACATTACAAGTTCATGTAAAAGGTGAATTACCACTTGGAGTTACTGCAAAAGATGTGATATTAGCCATCATTGCAAAATATGGCGTTAACTTCGGAACAGGGTCTGTGATTGAATTTACAGGGGAATCTATCCGCAAGATGAGTATGGAAGAACGAATGACAATTTGCAATATGAGTATTGAAGCTGGTGCGAAAGCTGGATTAATAGCTCCCGATGAGACCACATTTGAATATTTAAGAGGAAAACAGTACACACCTCAAGGTGAAGATTTTGATAGAGCGGTTTCTGAATGGAAACAATTGGTGACTGATGAAGGTGCTGAGTTCGATCAAACTGTGGAAATTCTGGCGTCAGAAATTGAACCACAAGTAACGTGGGGGACGAATCCTTCACAAGGTGTTAGTATAAACGGATTTGTACCAAATCCTGCCGACGCCTCAAACTCTACCGAAAAAAAGGCAATAGAACAAGGGCTTGAATATATGGGCCTTACTCCAGGTATATCAATGAAGGACGTTGAGATACAACATGTTTTCATTGGTTCTTGTACCAATTCTCGAATGAGTGATCTACGAGCTGCAGCGGAAGTAGCAAAAGGTAGGAAAGTTGCTTCAGGTGTAAGAGCTATGGTTGTTCCGGGTTCTCAGAAAATTAAGTTGCAAGCAGAAGCTGAAGGTTTAGATCAAATTTTCTTAGAAGCAGGTTTCGAATGGCGTGAATCTGGTTGTAGCATGTGCTTAAGTATGAATCCCGATTTTGTTCCAGAAGGAGAGCGTTGTGCCTCCACTTCAAATCGGAATTTTGAAGGGCGTCAAGGGAAAGGTGCTAGAACTCATCTTGTGAGTCCAGCGATGGCAGCAGCCGCAGCAATTGCTGGAAAGTTCGTTGATGTACGGACTTTTTCTGAGGCAACAGTTTAATTCTAATATAGATGAAGGGAGCAACAAACATGGCAGGTATTGAAGTTCATAAAGGGAATGTAGCAGCACTTAATCGTGTTAACGTAGATACAGACCAAATTATTCCGAAACAATTTTTAAAACGGATTGAACGAACAGGCTTTGGACAATTTTTATTTTTCGATTGGCGCTTTCAGTCGGATGGAACAGATAATCCTAATTTTGAACTAAATCAACCATATAATAATGAAGCAACTATTTTGGTTGCCAACCATAATTTCGGTTGTGGTTCCTCAAGAGAGCATGCTCCATGGGCATTGCAGGATTACGGATTTCAAGTCATTATTGCTCCAAGCTTTGCTGATATATTTTACAATAATTGTGTGAAAAATGGAATTTTAGCAATTAAACTTGAAGAGTTAGAAGTAGAAAAGTTGCTACAAAGTGCTGAAGCTGATGTTTACCAGTTAACGGTTGATCTAAAAAAGCAATTGGTCACTGATGGAAAGGGGTTTTCTGCAACCTTTACAATCGATCCTTATTGGAAAGAAATGTTAATAAATGGTTGGGATGAAGTTTCTGTCACTTTAAACTATGAAGAGAAAATCGCACAGTACGAAAAAGTTAATTCATTATAATAAAGAAAGGGACCGACAATTTGTGGGTCCCTTCTCACATGCTTGTTTCCTTTTTTAGTTAGGCTATTTTCTCAAAGATTGTTGGTTTAAAATAGCTAGTATTGACAGACATATCAAGGTCTCAAGGCATCTTTTCTAACAGTAAAAGTTGTAAACCCAGAATTATGTATTATTTAATCAATTATTGTCCATAAACCAACAATGTGCCTTTACACCCACTAAGCATGTTTCATTGTATTTGTATTTTTATAATGGTAAACTGATAGGAAACCAAGCGTAATAAGAGTGGAGCGATTGTTTCATGAAAGAGGAGCAAAAAAAACAAGAAAAGGTAGTTTTGTTTCCGGGAGTTGTGGATAAGCTTGTAGGGAAAGGGATGGAAGCATTAAAAGAAAAGCAGTTTTCTGCTGCTCTTTCCTTTTTTGAACAAGCATTAGCAATTGAACCAGACCATCCTCAGGGAAGATTTGGCGTTGCTTTAAGCCTGATTGAACAGAGTAGGCTAGAAGAAGCGAAAGAAGTTACCGAAAAAATGCTAAAAGAAGACATTGGCAATTATTATGACATACTACAAGTGCACATTTCCTTGTTAGTTCAACTTGGTTATTATGACGAGGTTGTTGCGATGTTAGAAGGCATTATGGCAGAAGAAAAACTACCTGCAAATCTGGCTGAATCTTTATATCATTTACTACATTTTAGTCGACAAATGGTTGACGATGGTGTTCCAGTAGAAATAGGTGAGGATATCCAAATCCCCCCTGAAGATTTAATACATATGTTAAATGAAGGTTCGCCTGAAAAGCAATGGCTGGCAATTCAAATGCTGGGTAAGCTGTCTAATCAAGTCTTCCTTGAAGCTGTTAAAATTTTCTTGAAAACAGAGAAGCACGATCCAGTTCTAAAAGCATTGTTCTACAAATGTTAAAGGATAAAAAGGTTGACGAATTGATTGAAATACATAAGTTTGGCAACGTAATAACCATCAATGCATCAGAGTTTGAAAATGTCTTCCATGAAAAGTTTGGTAATGATACATTAGCTCTGGTAGCTGAACAATTAGAAAATGAAAACCCAAGTCTATTAGAAATGATTACACATATTTGGTGGCACTATTTATATGCCCTTTATCCTATTTCACCTGAGCCCCTTAGTGCAAATTCATGGGCAGCAGCAATACATAAACTAGGTACAGAAATGACAGGCTTTGATGAAGATGAATTGAGGCTAGCAAAGCAATATAATGTAACGGTAGAAGAAATGCTACATTGTGCTGCTAAAATCATGAAAATTGAACAGGAAACCTTTAAAGAATATTGAAATTGTAGTTTTCTTTCTTGTCTGGTAACAACCTATATGGAAGTAAATTCTGACAGTTGAAATGATGAAGCGGTATGGTATAATAGAATGGTTGTAAATGGTGGAATATCATATATATTTTGTGCTTTATGTACTTTAACCTAGTTAATGAAATAAAGTAACAGGAATTTGAGGCTTAGAGGACAAGCCGATTTTTCAAAAACAAACAACAAATACTTAACGAATGAAATGTTGGAGGGAAAGAATAAATGACTGCAAAATGGGAAAAGTTAGAAGGAAATCAAGGCGTACTTACAATTGAAGTAGAAGCCGCACAAGTTGACGAAGCTTTAAACCAAGCTTTCAAAAAAGTAGTAGGAAAAGTGAATGTACCTGGATTTCGTAAAGGGAAAATTCCTCGTGCAATGTTCGAACAACGTTTTGGTGTAGAATCTTTATATCAAGATGCACTAGATATTTTATTGCCAACTGCATATGCAGCAGCTGTTGCTGAAACAAAAATTGAGCCAGTAGACCGTCCTGATATTGATGTTGAACAAATGGGCAAAGGCCAAAACTTAATTGTTAAAGCAACTGTAACAGTTAAACCAGAAGTGCAATTAGGTGATTATAAAGGTTTAGAAATTGAAGAATTGGAAACAACTGTAACAGACGAAGATGTTGAGTTAGAATTAAAACGTCTTCAAGAAAAGCACGCTGAACTAACAGTAGTGGAGAATGGAACAGTTGAAAACGGCGATACAGCAGTTATTGATTTTGAAGGCTTTGTTAATGATGTTGCTTTCGAAGGTGGAAAAGGTGAAAACTATTCGTTAGAAATCGGATCTGGTTCGTTCATTCCTGGTTTTGAAGAGCAATTAGTTGGTGTTAAATCTGGAGAATCAAAAGATGTTGAAGTTTCGTTCCCTGAAGAATACCATGCTCCTGAACTTGCAGGTAAACCAGCAGTGTTTAAGGTAACTGTTCATGATATTAAGCGTAAGCAATTACCTGAACTAGATGATGAGTTTGCGAAAGATGTAAACGAAGAAGTTGAAACTTTAGATGCTTTAAAAGCTGATATCAAAGAAAAAATGATCCAAGACAAAACTACTGAAGCAGATCATAATAAGCGTGATACATTAGTTGAAAAAGCTGCTGAAAATGCTACGATTGACCTTCCACAATCTATGATTGATACGGAAATTGATCGTATGTTTGAAGAGTTTGGTCAACGTCTTCAAGCTCAAGGATTAAGCCTTGACATGTACTACCAATTCTCTGGTCAAGATGAAAATGGTATGCGTGAGCAATTTAAAGGAGATGCTGAAAAGAGAGTTCGTATTAACTTAACTCTTGAGGCTATTGCAGAAGTTGAAAATCTTGAAGTGTCTGATGAAGAAGTTAATGCAGAACTTGAAAAGATGGCAGAACTTTATAAGCGTTCTGTAGACGAGCTAAAACAAATATTAGCAATGCAAGGCGGCATCGAAGCATTAAAAGGTGACTTAAAAGTTCGTAAAGCAGTAGATTTCCTTGTAGAAATAGCAAAGTAGTTGCTTAATGAGAAAAGGAGTGGGGTCTGTTAAAGGATAGACCTTACTGGGAAAATAAGTTTTTCTTATTGAAATACCAAACTTTCTTATCTGAAAAATAAAAACAAGGCACGATTTATTCGTGCCTTGTTTTATACTAAAGTCATTGTAAAAATCTTGAAAAGATAACTACATATCGCTTAACCTCATTTTGCATTACTAAAGATTATGGGAAAATCTTCTGTATAAAAAAAGGGAAAAAGGAGGTAAAAGTTGAACTAAATACATATACTTTTTATATCATTTTTAGCTAGAGAAAAAAGGCCGAGTTTTTCTAGTTAGAACAATTTTGAAATTGGGTAAAATACTATTAAGTACATATACCTGGGAAAGTACAGGTGCTTCTATTAACGCTTTTAGCGTTAAATATGATAAAATGCAATACATATAAGCAAGTAATAAACGGCCAATTTATTAAACATCTTTTTTACTTTAATAAACTTTATTAAAGTAACGAGAAATCAACAAATTAGTAAATTTTTTTCTATAATGCGAAGATATAGAACTAACTTTGAGGGGTGAAATGATTATGTTTAAATTTAATGATGAAAAGGGTCAGCTTAAGTGTTCTTTTTGTGGTAAAACACAGGACCAAGTGAGGAAACTTGTTGCCGGACCAGGCGTCTATATATGTGATGAGTGTATCGAATTATGTACTGAAATTGTCGAGGAAGAACTGGGTACCGAAGAAGAAGTTGACTTCCAGGATATTCCAAAACCTAAAGAGATTAGAGAAATATTAGACGATTATGTCATTGGCCAAGAGCAAGCTAAGAAGACGCTATCAGTGGCTGTATATAATCACTACAAAAGAATTAATTCAGGCCAAAAAGGCGACGATGTTGAACTTTCAAAAAGTAATATTTGTATGATTGGACCTACAGGAAGTGGTAAAACCCTTCTAGCTCAAACTATGGCACGGATTTTAAACGTTCCTTTTGCTATAGCTGATGCGACAAGTCTAACTGAAGCTGGATATGTAGGTGAAGATGTTGAGAATATCCTTTTAAAGCTTATTCAAGCAGCTGACTATGATGTAGAAAAGCAGAAAAAGGGATAATTTATATTGATGAGATTGATAAGTAGCTCGCAAATCTGAAAATCCATCAATTACGCGTGATGTTTCAGGTGAAGGGGTTCAACAAGCATTACTTAAAATTCTTGAAGGAACAACCGCTAGTGTACCACCCCAAGGTGGCAGAAAACATCCGCACCAAGAATTTATCCAATTGATACTACTAACATTCTCTTTATTTGTGGCGGAGCTTTTGATGGTATTGAATCGATCATCAAACGCCGTTTAGGTAAAAAAGTGATCGGTTTTGGTTCAGAAGGAAAACAAGAAGATTTAAAGCCTGGCGAATACCTAGCAAAGGTACTACCAGAAGATTTACTTCGTTTTGGTTTAATTCCTGAATTTAGTGGGCGTTTACCTGTCATTTCAAGTTTAGAGCCATTAGATGAGTCTGCGTTATTGAAATTTTTAACAAAGCCTAAAATGCTTTGGTAAAACAATACCAAAAATTACTAGAGCTTGATGACGTTGAATTAACATTTACAGAAGATTCGTTAGTGGAAGTGGCGAAACAAGCCATCGAGCGTAAAACTGGTGCTCGTGGATTACGCTCAATTATTGAAGGAATTATGTTAGATGTTATGTTCGAATTACCTTCTCGTGATGATATTGCGAAATGTAAAATCACCCCAGAGGTAGTGACAGAAAAGGCAGTCATCCGATCTTAGAAACAAAAGACGGTGAAGTGGTTCAACAACCAGTACCAAAAGAAAGCTGCATAAAAATGTAGCTAGCTAGCGATTCCTTAGGATCGCGTAGCTTTTTCTTTGTTTCGTAGTAGCACACATTTGGCCTTGTCAGAACGGACTAAACAGGGAAAAGCACACTACACTTTTTCCTAGGGAGCTTTCGCTTTTTTTGTCTAGCTCCAGGCGCCTAGTTCCCTCGAGTAAAATAACCTGCCAAGTGAAAAAGTGAAAAGGCGCACTTTTTCCTTGTCAGAACATTTGCTTGTCGCCTTTGTTCTTTTCTAATGTCTAGCTACAGCGCCCAGTCCCGTCGAGTCAAATAANCTGCCAGAGGAAAAAGTGAAAAATACGCAGCTATTTTCCTGTCAGAACATTTGCTTATCGGAACTAATCGGGCCGCCACCGCTATTTCTTCTAACAATTATTCCCTTCTCACATTTTGAAGGTTACTCCANACAGTTACCGGAGATACTAAAAGGCATAAGATCTTGAAAATATGTAGGAGGTTACTTCATGAATTGGACAGGAATTGCATTGTTTNATCCAACTATTTTTTGGGATAATTATTGGCCTTTATTTTTGGAACCTGTTAAAAAATCAAAGAACACAACGGGTTTCAGTTGATAAAGAATCAAGAAAAGAACTAGAGCAGCTAAGAAAAATGAGAGCAGTAAAATTAAGTGAAACCGTTATCAGAAAAGGTTCGCCCAAAAAGTTTTGATGAAATTATTGGTCAAGAAGATGGTATTCGCTCGTTACAAGCAGCCCCTATGTGGTCCAAACCCTCAACATATTATTGTTTATTGGACTCACCTGGTGTTGGGAAGACAGCGGCAGCTAGACTAGTGTTAGAAGAAGCGAAGAAAAATCCATCATCACCATTTCGGGCATCTAGTGTATTTATAGAGTTAGATGGGACCACTGCTCGTTTCGATGAAAGAGGAATCGCTTGATTCCACTAATAGGTTCGGTACATGACCCAATTTATCAAGGAGCAGGAGCGATGGGGCAGGCTGGGATCCCACAACCAAAACCAGGGGCAGTAACTAAGGCGCACGGTGGAGTTTTGTTTATTGATGAAATTGGAGAACTACACTCAATTCAATTTAATAAATTATTAAAAGTGCTAGAGGATCGAAAAGTTACTTAGAAAGTGCTTACTATAGCGAAGAAAACACACAAATCCCACAACATATCCATGATATTTTTAAAAATGGACTACCAGCTGATTTTCGATTAATTGGTGCTGCAACTACTAGGACACCAAGTGAAATACCTCCAGCCATTCGATCTCGCTGTTTAGAGGTTTACTTCAGAGCGTTAAAACCTTCTGAAATCATTAAGGTTGCCAAAAAAAGCGATTGAAAAAATTAATTTTGNGATGGTAAGATGGATGTTCTTGAGCTTATCTCAAAATATGCGGACAAACGGACGAGAAGCAGTTAATATTGTGCAAATTTCTTCTGGAATTGCAACTGCTGAAAACAGAGAAATTATTAAGGTGGCTGACTGTTGAATGGGTGATCCACTCTAGCCAACGATCGCCTCGACCTGAGAAAAATATTCATGAAGAGCCCCAAGATTGGGTTGGTGAATGGACTGCTGTTTATGGTCCAAATTTAGGGGCAATTATTGGAAATTGAAGTTACGGCTAATGAAAATAAGGGCAAGGGCTCAATAAATATTACAGGAATTGCAGAAGAAGAGAGTACTGGAGATCGTAGCCGTTCAATTAGAAGGAAANNTATGGCCAAAGGATCAGTAAGATAATGTCGTTGACAGTCTTAAAGCAAATGGGGCGTTCGGACTTACGATTTCGATATTCATGTGACCTTTCCAGAGAGGCACACCTATTGATGGTCCTTCTGCAGGTATTTCAATGGCCACAGCTATATATTCTGCTGCAATTCATGGGATCAAAGTAGATAATTCTCTAGCGATGACAGGTGAATTAAGTATACATGGAACGGTAAAACCGATAGGTGGTGTGGTTGTTAGGTCGAAGCAGCAAAACAAGCGGGAGCAAAAAGAGTAATCGTACCTAAGGAAAATTACCAGTCACTCTTTAAAGATGAAACTGAAATTGAGGTCATTGCAGTTCGAACACTACAAGAAGTATTTGATCTCTCCTTTGTTTATGAAGAAAGCACATCAGAGGAGGAAGTTATCCCTGCAAGTATCGGCGCCTTTAATGAACCAACGCCAATCTAATTTACTATAGAAGGGGCCAATAAAGCCCCTTCTATAAAAAAATGTAAAGAATTGTTTATGTTTGTTTCCCTCATTCATTAATAAAATCAGTTATATTAGACAAAGATGGGACTATAGGATAAAATTGTACAATATTAACGTTTTACTACTTGTTATTTTTAGTTGACAACAATGAATCGGCATATATAAAGGATTCTTATTGCTTAAGGGAAAGACTAAAGCTAATACAGGTAAAGGTAGCATCATTCTATCGAATTAGAGATGTTATATGGAGGTGTGTACATATGGAGAAAGAGATTATTGTTATTCCGCTTTTGCCATTGCGAGGAATACTTGTGTATCCGACAATGGTATTGCACTTAGATGTTGGCCGAAACAAATCCGTCCAAGCATTAGAAATGTTATGGTAAATGATCATAATATATTTCTTGCTACACAACGAGAAATTGCGATAGATGAGCCTTCTGAGGATGAAATCTATACAATTGGAACTCTTGCAAAAGTGAAGCAAATGTTAAAACTTCCAAACGGGACAATTCGTGTACTGGTTGAAGGTTTGCAACGTGCTCGAGTCGAAAGGTTTCTCGAGAACGATGAGTTTTTTGAAGTAGAGATGACACTCATTGAAGATGAAACTAGCGGAGATGCTGAAGAACAGGCGTTAATGAGGAATGTTTTACTTCAATTTGACCAATATATAAACTTTCTAAGAAGATTTCAGCTGAGACTTTAGCATCAGTTGCTGATATTGTTGAACCAGGGCGTCTAGCAGATGTAGTTGCTTCCCATTTGCCATTAAAAATTGTTCAAAAGCAAGAAATATTAGAAACTGTTTCAGTCAAGGAACGCTTAAGTAAAATAATCGAAATCTTAAATAATGAAAAAGAAGTTCTTGGTCTTGAAAAGAAAATTGGTCAACGTGTAAAAAAATCAATGGAACGCACGCAAAAGGAATACTACCTAAGAGAGCAAATGAAAGCCATTCAAAAAGAACTTGGAGATAAAGAAGGCAAGGAATCTGAGCTTGAATTATTTAAAGAGCGCATTGAACAAGCGGGTATGCCAGAAGCCATTGAAGAAAAAGCATATAAAGAGCTTGATCGCTACGAAAAAATGCCAGCTACTTCTGCGGAAAGCTCAGTCATTCGTAATTATTTAGAATGGTTAACAAATCTACCTTGGCATAAGGAAACAAAAGATGTTTTAGATATTAATCGAACAGAAACGATATTAAACGAAGATCATTATGGACTTGAAAAAGTAAAAGAACGCGTTCTTGAGTATTTAGCTGTCCAACAACTAACAAATCAATTAAAAGGACCTATCCTTTGCTTAGCTGGACCACCTGGGGTTGGAAAAACATCCTTAGCTAGGTCAATTGCACGTTCTTTGGATCGTAATTTTGTTCGTATTTCATTAGGTGGTGTCCGCGATGAAGCAGAAATCCGTGGCCATCGTCGTACGTACGTTGGAGCAATGCCTGGCCGAGTAATTCAAGGAATGAAAAAAGCTGGCACAATTAATCCTGTATTTTTATTAGATGAAATTGATAAAATGGCCAGTGACTTCCGTGGTGATCCATCATCAGCGTTATTAGAAGTACTTGATCCAGAACAAAATAATACGTTTAGTGATCATTTTATCGAAGAGCCATATGATTTATCTAAGGTAATGTTTATAACAACTGCTAATAATGTTGGAACAATTCCTGGACCACTATTGGATAGAATGGAGATCATTCATATACCAGGATATACCGAAGTGGAAAAACTTCATATTGCAAAGGATTATTTACTTCCAAAGCAAACGAAAAATCACGGACTTGATAAAGGGAAAATTCAGGTTAAAGATGATGCGCTTCTAAAAGTCATTCGTTATTACACAAGAGAAGCTGGTGTAAGGAATCTTGAGCGTCAAATGGCCACTCTTTGCAGAAAAGCAGCAAAGATCATTGTCTCTAATGAGAAAAAACGAGTGATTGTTACAACCAATACGATTGAACAAATGTTAGGTAAGCCGAGATTCCGCTACGGTATAGCTGAAGAGGAAGATCAAGTGGGAGCAGCAACAGGCTTAGCTTACACAACAGCTGGAGGTGACACTCTCTCGATTGAAGTGTCTCTTGCACCAGGAAAAGGGAAATTAACCTTAACGGGTAAACTGGGCGATGTCATGAAAGAATCAGCTCAAGCTGCATTTTCTTACATTCGTTCCCGTTCGGCTGAATTGGATATCGACCCAACGTTCCATGAAACGAACGATATTCATATTCATGTGCCAGAGGGTGCTACTCCTAAGGATGGTCCTTCTGCAGGGATTACAATGGCAACGGCACTTATTTCTGCTTTAACAGGCCGTGCAGTACGTAAAGAAGTTGGTATGACTGGAGAAATTACTTTAAGAGGACGTGTTTTACCAATTGGCGGATTAAAAGAAAAGTCAATGAGTGCTCACAGGGCCGGTTTAAAAGTTATTATTCTTCCTAAAGATAATGAGAAAGATATAGATGATATTCCGGAAAGTGTACGTAAAGATTTAACGTTTATACCAGTATCGCACTTGGATGAGGTATTGAAGCATGCGTTAGTAGGAGAGAAAAAATGAAAGTAACACAATCAGATATAGTAATAAGTGCAGTTAAACCAGAGCAATATCCAGCCACAGGGTTTCCTGAGGTTGCCCTTGCTGGACGCTCTAATGTAGGTAAATCATCTTTTATTAATAAGATGATTAACCGAAAAAATTTAGCCCGAACATCTTCCAAACCAGGTAAGACACAAACGTTAAACTTTTATATTATTAATGAAATGATGTATTTCGTGGATGTCCCAGGTTACGGTTTTGCTAAAGTACCAAAAGCGAAAGAGATGCTTGGGGAAGAATGATTGAAACCTACGTTACTGCTCGTGAAACCTTAAAGGCAGTTATTCTGCTCATTGATATTCGTCATGAACCATCAAAAGATGATGTTGCAATGTATGAGTGGTTAAAACACATGGGTAAACCCGTGATTATTATCGCAACCAAGGCTGATAAAATTCCTAAAGGGAAATGGCAAAAGCATGAAAAAGTGATTAAAGAAGTACTTAATAAAGATCCAAATGACCCTATCGTTGTATTTTCATCTGAGACTGCTATGGGGAAGGAAAAAGCATGGAGTACCATTGAGTCATATTTATTTAGACCTAAAGAAAAAGATCTTTAGGTCTTTTTTTTAGGCAAAAGATAAGAATTTATAAATCTTTCAGGTTGTGTTAGCGTAAACCGACTACACCACAACTAATGGTATTAATTATAATGCCTACCTATTTTCCAAAAGCCAAATTGCTAAAACCTTTGAGTTCTCCTGAGTGGCTTCAAAAGAAATCGTGAAACTACCTAATTCATATATATAAGTAACGATGTCTTCTATTTCAGAGTACTGAATCGAAGTAGGTTTTCCTAGTTCTTTTGACACATCCTTTAAAAGGCTAGCAATCCTATTTCCAGGCATGTTTATAGCAATTACATTTAACTCATCATCAAGCACATAAGCCATGTCGTTGTAAGAATATAAAATCCCACCATAATACCAGTCTGTTACGACCGGTTGACCAAGGAAATTAATTACCTCTTCACTACTCATTCCTAGTTTGATTTGTGAGGTAGGGAGGTGTCCTTGCATACCGGCATCTAAAAATTCTTTACTCAATGGAAGATCATGATAACTTAAAAAAAATGAATCAATTTCATTCCAAAGACCTAAGTAAAACTGTCCGTTTTCTATACCTTGATTCATCATTTGATCATTAAACTCACTTGTATCAATTAGTTCAATTGAATCTACTGTTTTTTTCCAAGTGAAAAATTGAATACTGTACTCTGTTTCGGTCAGTTCTTCAATTACGCCTTGGTAAATACCTCTTTTAATTTCCTTAACGTTTTTTATTCTTTCTAAATGGGATCGTAAAAAGGATTCATTTTCACTAGTCGTAAAATCTAATAGTTCTTCGGAACTAATAAGGGGAGTTTCTGTATAAAGAGTTTCAATCGATCCTTGATTGTAGTTTTCAGTGACATTGCAGCCCATTAAAATCCAAAAGACTAAGATAAAAATAATTCGCTTCATTATAAGGCTCCTTTCCGTTCTTGATAAGTTCCTACATTCGTTGTAGTAGAAAGAAAACCCTAGTTTCAATTAGAAATACTTTCCGACTAATTGTTTTATAAAATTACAATTCAAATAAGAAGGAACAAGAATTTTCGTTAATCATATCTTTTTTTTACGAAATTGCCCGGCTAATGATGCAGAGAATGTTGAAATAAGGGAAATGAAAGAACCTTGTGAATTTACTTCACAAGGTTCTTTCATAATTACTAATTATTAATTAATAGCATGCACTATTTTTTAAAAAACAGCAGATAAATACCAGCCCCAATTAACGCAACTGGCCAAAAGCTTTCTACATAGGTGTATAAAGATCCAAATATCTCGACGAATTCTATGTACAAAAATGACACTAAGGAAACCAATAATAAGATAACACCAGGTATAAGGCCGTCTTTTTTTGTCTTACTATAACGAAACAAAAGGATACACTGATGATCAACGTGAACATTGCCCAGTGGTCTGGCCAAAATGAAAAGAGTTGCAATCCGTGAAAATGGATGCCTAACCCGACCAACAAGACACCAGTAAAGATAGAATGATAGTCTTTTCCTATGTAAGCTTGAAAAAGGAAAGCTAGACCAATAATAACGAGGATAGATGGCCAAGAAAAAATATAGTTAACAAAAGGAATACCATAGTTTTGTAGTAAGAAAATCAACCCGACACTAACAAGTAAGACTCCCGGAAAAATACCTTGTCGCTTCACTTTAATCCCCCTAAAATGTGATATATCTCTTAAAATCAAAACACATTCCTTTTCTTTTGACAACCTTTATGTTGAAATAGGTATAACGGTAAGGAAATAGGAAAAAATTCTACATTCTTACAATGTAATTATCTTAATTTCATGTTAGAATGGTGAATGAAAGTTAGACAAGTCAGACATGATACAATAAAAGGCGCTCAAACCAATAACTGTAATTTGTGATCTAATTTATTCACAGTGATTTCACGCCTTGTTCACATTCTAATTTTTGTACAAGATATTCTACATGTTATAATATGTTCTAGATATATTTTCTCGCACGTGAAAAGTATGGCTTAAGAAACCATTTATGGGGGTGAAAAAACGTGCACATCCTAGTTACTAGTTTAAATTATAAGTCAACGCCTGTTGAAATACGCGAAAAGTTTACGTTCCAAGGGGAGGAGCGTACTAACGCAATTCATAGGCTGAAAAATACAAAAAGCATCTTAGAGGGTGTAATCGTTTCAACTTGCAATCGGACAGAGATCTACGCGGTTGTAGATCAGTTGCATACTGGAAAGTACTATTTGAAAAACTTCTTATCCGAATGGTTTGATCTCCCAATTGATGAGTTTGTGGAGTATCTAGATATATATGAAAATGACCGTGCCATTGAACACCTATTACGCGTGACTTGTGGGCTCAATTCAATGGTTGTTGGTGAAACACAGATATTAGGCCAAATTAAAGAGAGTTTTCTATTTGCACAGGAACAACAAGCTACAGGCACGGTTTTTAATCAATTATTTAAGCAAGCCGTCACACTAGCGAAACGTGCACATTCGGAAACATCTATTGGTGAAAATGCGGTGTCTGTTAGTTATGCTGCTGTGGAATTAGGGAAGAAGATTTTTGGTGACTTTAAAAATAAACATGTCCTAATTTTTGGTGCTGGAAAAATGAGTGAACTTACAGGGAAACATCTCCACGCGAATGGCGTTGGTAAGGTGACTGTAATCAATCGAACAATGTCAAAAGCTATTGAGCTTGCTGATAAGTTTTTAGGTGAAGCAAGACCTTTAAATGAATTAACAGAAGCACTAGTTGAGGCTGATATTTTAATTAGTTCTACTGGTGCGAAGGATTATGTAGTAACAAAAGATATGGTGGCCTCTATTATAAAGAAACGTAAAGGGCGCCCATTGTTTATGGTCGATATTGCAGTACCACGTGATATTGAGCCATCTTTGAGTGAATTAGAGAGTGTTTATTTATATGATATTGATGATTTAGAAGGGATTGTTGCGGCAAATCTTGATGAGCGTAAACGTGAAGCAGAAAAGATCGAGATTATGATCGACAACGAAATGGTGGAATTCAAAAATTGGTTAAGTACGTTAGGAGTGGTTCCGATTATTTCTTCATTACGTTCAAAAGCTCTTTCAGTTCAAGAAGAAACAATGGCTAGCCTCGAGCGGAAATTACCTAACCTATCAGATAGAGATAAGAAAGTCCTTAGTAAGCACATGAAGAGTATTGTTAATCAGCTTTTACGTGATCCGATTGTGGCTGCAAAGGAATTAGCAGCAGAACCAGACGCCGAAGAATCATTAGCTTTATTCACGAGAATTTTTAATCTTGAGGTTGAAGCTGAAGAAACGGAAACTCTCTATCGGGTAGAGGAAAAGGCAAAAGCAAAGCTTGAAGTTGTTGCTTATCAAAAAGATGTTGTAGTTCGCTCCTAAGAGGGGAGTTTACCTTAATGTTAAACTTTTTATATATTTTTACTGTAATTTTATATTGTTTAAGTGTTTTAGGGTATTTTATCGATTTCTTAAACAACAACCAGAAGGTTAATCGTATTTCCTTCTGGTTGCTTTCTATTGTCTGGGTCCTTCAGACAATCTTCTTTATATTACGTATGATTGAATACAATCGGCTTCCAATTATGACTTCTTTTGAAGGATTGTTCTTCTTTGCTTGGATTATTGTTAGTGTCTCTTTAGTCATCAATTGGTTCTTTAAAGTTGATTTATTTGTATTTTTTACGAATATTTTTGGATTTGCGATTATGACATTTAGTGTTTTTGTTCCAACAGGAGATGTTCCGCCAGCATTGCAAGAATTATTAATTTTTGAATTGTTATTCATTCATGTGACTCTTGTTTTACTATCTTATGGTGCGTTTACATTTGCTTTTATATTCTCAATCATGTATTACTACCAACACCAAATGCTTAAAAAGAAACGTTGGAGTAAGCTATTGTTCAGATTTGGAGATTTGTCTAAGTCAGAACATCTAGCATTCATGTTTACTATATTAGGCTTTCCACTACTGTTAATGGGCATTATCTTGGGGATCATTTGGGCTGCTGTAGCTTTAGACCAAATTCCGTGGGCTGATGCAAAGGTTATTACTTCAGTTTTAGTATTGCTTGTTTATGGTTATTATTTGTATAAAAGAGTTGTTAAGAAGATACGGGGCTATTCATTGGTTTTACTAAATATCGCAGGCTTCCTACTTATCTTAATAAATTACTTTCTATCAGGAACACTTTCAAAGTTTCATTTATGGTACTAATTATAGTTTATAGTTTAGAGTGTATAGTGTAGAGTTATGAAAGCTTCTCAAGAAGAAGCCCTCAGAAACTCTTAACTCTAAACTTTAAACTCTACACTTAAAAATGGGGGTTTATCATGAGAAAATTATTGTGGGTTCTAGAAAAAGTCAGCTTGCGTTAACTCAAACGAACTGGGTCATTGACCAGCTAAAAAAGCTTGGCGGTCCTTTTGAATTCGAAGTAAAAAAAATCGTAACAAAAGGGGACCAAATCCTAGATGTTACGTTATCTAAAGTGGGCGGTAAAGGCTTATTTGTAAAAGAAATTGAGCAAGCAATGATGGATAAGGACATCGATATGGCGGTTCATAGTATGAAAGACATGCCAGCAGTTCTTCAAGAAGGACTTACGATCGGGTGTGTTCCGAAACGTGTTGACCCACGTGACGCTCTAATTTCAAACAGTGGTAAAGGTCTAATGGATCTTGAGCCAGGGACAGTTCTTGGAACAAGTAGTTTACGACGCTCAGCTCAAATTTTGGCAAAACGACCAGACTTAGAAATTAAATGGATTCGCGGTAATATTGATTCTCGTATAAAAAAATGTAGAGATGGCGAGTACGACGCAATTATCTTAGCTGCTGCTGGACTTGAGCGTATGGGCTGGAGTGCAGATGTTGTAACTGAATATATATCTTCTGAATTATGTGTGCCAGCGGTAGGTCAAGGTGCGCTAGGAATTGAATGTCGTACTGATGATGCCGAATTAAGAGAACTTCTCGCTAAATTTACAGATGAAGTTACAGAGCGTTGTGTGACTGCAGAACGTGCTTTCCTTCATAAGATTGAAGGAGGTTGTCAAGTTCCAATCGCAGGTTATGCTGAGCTAAACGACAACGGTGAAATCGTCTTAGTTGGTCTTGTAGGATCACCTGATGGAAATACAATTTTGCATGAAACATTGGTAGGAACAGATGCCAAAAGGTTAGGGGAAGAAGTAGCTGTAAAGCTCCTTGAAAAGGGTGCAAAAGATATTCTAGATGCTGTTAAAGCAGAGTTAGATAAATAATGACACTCCAAGGAAAGAAAATATTAGTGACGAGGGCAAAGGCACAAGCCTCTGCTCTCTCGTCACAAATAGAGATAAATGGTGGAATTCCAATTGAGGTGCCACTGATTGTTTGTAGAGAAATGAATGATAAAACGGCAATTCACAACTGCATTAAACTAATACATACATATCATTGGATTGTTTTTACAAGTAAGAATGGTATTGATTTTTTTTACAAGAGTACCAAAAACTAATGGGCAATTTACAACTACCATGCAAAATCGCAGTTGTGGGTAATAAGACAGAAGATGCATTAGAAACTTATGGTTTAAACGCGGACTTATTACCGGAACTCTTTGTGGCAGAAAGCTTAGCAGAGAGTTTAGTTAAAGTGTTGAAAAAATCAGAATGTGTCTTAATTCCTCGCGGAAATTTAGCAAGAAATGTAATACCTAAGAAGCTTCGAGAGCATGATATCTATGTAAAAGAATTAGATGTCTATGAAACGGTCATTGATGAAAAATCAAAAGATCAGCTATATAAGGCGATTAAAAATCAGGAGATTGATGTCGTTACTTTTACGAGCTCCTCAACAGTCGATAACTTTGTTGAACTATTAGCAGGAACAAATTTTCGAAATTACCTCGAACCAATTATTTTTGCTTCGATTGGACCAATTACAACTAGAACAATGATGAAACATGATTTACCTGTACATGTACAACCTAAAGAATATACGATAGAAGCCATGCTAAATGGTGTTATGGAAAAGCTAAGGGAGGATAAATAAATGATAGAATTTAAAAGACATCGTCGCCTACGTCATACGGCAAATCTACGCTCAATGGTTAGAGAAACAGTGTTGAAGAAAGAGGATTTAATTTATCCAATTTTTGTCATTGAAGGAGAAACAAATAAGAAAAATGAGGTTGCTTCAATGCCTGGAGTATACCAAATTTCTCTAGATTTATTAGAAGAAGAAATTAAGACGATTACAGAACTAGGAATAGTCTCAGTGATCGTGTTTGGAGTACCAAAAGAGAAAGATGAAGTTGGTACATCTGCTTATTGCGAAACAGGAATTGTTCAACAAGCAATTAAAAAGATTAAAGAACTAAATCATGAGTTAGTGGTCATTGCCGATACTTGTCTTTGTCAGTTTACGAACCACGGACATTGTGGTGTCATTGAAAATAATATGATCTTAAATGACCCTACTCTTGACTTATTAGCTAAGACTGCAGTTTCTCAAGCAAAAGCAGGTGCAGACGTTATTGCTCCTTCAAACATGATGGATGGGTTTGTAGCGGCTATTCGTCACGGTTTAGATGAAGCAGGCTTCGCACATGTTCCTATCATGTCTTATGCAGTGAAATATTCGTCATCGTTCTATGGGCCGTTTCGTGATGCTGCACATAGTGCACCATCATTTGGTGACCGTAAAACATATCAAATGGATCCAGCTAACCGTTTAGAAGCTCTTCGCGAAGCTGAAAGTGATGTTCTTGAAGGTGCGGACTTTTTAATTGTAAAACCTGCTCTTTCTTACCTAGATATTATTCGTGAAGTAAAGGATCATTTTTCGTATCCTGTAGTTGCGTATAACGTGAGTGGTGAATACTCAATGATTAAAGCTGCGAGTTTAAATGGTTGGATTGATGAAAAAGCGGTTGTAATGGAAAAGCTACTAAGTATGAAGCGTGCTGGTGCAGATTTAATTATTACGTATTTTGCCAAAGACGTTGCTAAGTGGTTAAGTTAGTTTAGAGTTTATAGTGTAGAATTTAAAGTTGTTTTAGAGAATGCTTCGAGGCAAAACTTACAAACTCTACACTGTACACTTTACACTTTAAACTATAAGGGGGATTAAAATGAGATCATTTGAAAAGTCTAGCGCTGCTTTTGCCAAAGCAAAGGAGTTAATGCCAGGTGGGGTAAATAGCCCTGTTCGCGCTTTTAAATCCGTTAAGATGGATCCTGTTTTTATGGAACGTGGGAAGGGTTCAAAAATTTATGATATTGATGGCAATGAATACATAGATTACGTCCTTTCTTGGGGACCACTAGTACTTGGACATGCTGATGAGCAAGTGATTGAGGCATTGAAGAAATCAGCTGAATTAGGTACAAGCTTTGGGGCGCCAAGTGAACTAGAAACGAAGATGGCAGAACTAGTGATTGAACGAGTCCCGTCTGTGGAAGTTGTCCGAATGGTCAACTCTGGGACAGAAGCTACGATGAGTGCTTTGCGTTTGGCTCGTGGGTATACGAAGCGTAATAAAATTCTAAAGTTTGAAGGTTGTTACCATGGACATGGTGATTCACTACTAATTAAGGCTGGCTCTGGTGTTGCAACACTCGGTTTACCAGATAGTCCTGGAGTTCCTGAAGCTGTTGCGATGAATACTTTGACGGTTCCTTATAACGATTTAGAGAGCTTACGTTTTGCGTTTGAACAATACGGTGATGATATTGCGGCTGTCATTCTTGAACCTGTTGCTGGAAATATGGGCGTGGTCCTTCCACAACCAGGATTTTTAGAGACGGTTCGTGAAATCACAGAGCAAAACGGAACATTACTTATTTTTGACGAAGTAATGACAGGTTTTCGCGTAGGCTATCATTGTGCTCAAGGTGTGTTAGGAGTAACACCTGACCTTACATGTTTAGGCAAAGTAATCGGTGGAGGCCTACCAGTTGGCGCTTACGGAGGTAAACGAGAAATCATGGAAATGATTGCTCCAAGCGGCCCGATTTATCAGGCAGGGACGTTGTCTGGAAATCCGTTAGCAATGACAGCAGGTTACGAAACTCTTTCACAATTGACTCCAGAACATTATGCTGAGTTTAATCGTCTCGGGAAAAAGCTAGCTACTGGGTTATCTGAAGCAGCTACCAAATATGGGATTGCTCACAGCACAAGTCAGGCTGGTTCCATGATAGGATTCTTCTTTACCGATGAAGAAGTAACAAATTACGAGAAAGCAAAAACATCTGATCTAGACCGATTTGCTACTTATTTCCGTTACATGCTAGAAGAAGGTGTGTCATTACCACCTTCGCAATTTGAAGGTATGTTCCTATCAACCAAGCATACAGATGAAGACATCGAAAAACAATTGCTGCCGCTGACAAGGCGTTTGCTAAATTAGTTAAATAATAGGAAATATAAAGACTGACCAAAAAAGTCGCCTACCTTGAATGGAACTTATTCATTTTTTGAATGAGATTTGATTAGTTGGGGTATAGGATACTAATTACGGTCAGTTTTTTTGTGGAAATTTCTTGATGCGAATATCGAAAAAAGCGCGTATTTTGTCTAAAGGTAGGTAAAAAGTCATGTAAAGTTATGGCAAAACGGTGCATAACTTGTAAAAAATGAGCGTTTTTAACTAAATATAGCTTTTAACAAAGCAGTAAGCTGATATAATAAGTTGTAAAGCTTAGAAAGTCTCGAAAAATATTAAAACAAAAGGGAGAGGTAATAAAACATGTTTAAAGCACTTATTCAACGTCTTAGAAAAGATCAACGTGGATTAACACTCATCGAGTTATTAGTAGTTATTGTTATTTTAGGGATTATTGCAGCGATTGCAATTCCGATGGTGATGGGGAATCAACAAACTGCTAATGCTAACACTAATGCGCAAAATAGAGCAATTCTTCAAGATGCTGTAAATAGGTATAAAGTAATTAATAACGTAACTACTCTACCTTCTACAGGTATAGATTTAACTGCAGATGTTGATGGTGGTCCTTATATTGAAGCAATTCCTACATGTGCAGAAAATGCAACTCCATTTGTAGTGGCTGATACTGTAATAATCCCTTCAGGTTGTCTTGCACCATAAGTATTTATTAAAAGCTGTCGCTACGCTTAGATAGCGGCAGCTTTTTTAAAATTAGTCCGAATCGAGAAAGAAAGGAAGAACATTATGCTACTCATTGATATCTATGTCATCGTATTAGGATTACTATTAGGTAGTTTTTTTAATGTTGTTGCTATTCGATTGTTAAAAAATCAATCGGTCTCCTTTCCGCCTTCTCATTGTCCAAGCTGTAAGCATAAACTTTCCGTTTTTGATTTATTTCCGGTAGTAAGCTATCTACTCTTACGTGGGAAATGTCGATATTGTAAAACGAAAATTTCCTCGCTTTATCCAGTTGGTGAAATGCTAACAGCTACCTCAATTTTTGTCGTGTATAAGGTTGTCGGTTTGACACCTGAATTAATTCCTGCACTGATTTTAACGATTGTACTAATACTAGCTGTCTTAACAGATATTCGCGAGAAACTAATCTTAGATGTGATCACATTTCCTGCTTTAGCTATTTTGCTCATTTTGCGATTTTTCATTGGCAGTGAGCCTTTTTGGTTTTATTTAGTTGGAGGAGTCGTTGGATTTTCTTTGCTCCTACTAATTGCAATTGTCAGTAAAGGAGGCATGGGCGGCGGAGATATTAAGCTCTATGCAGCCATCGGTGTCGCACTTGGACCATGGATGACGATCATGAGTCTCGTCCTTGCGTCCTTTGTTGGAACAATTGTAGGGATTACATTAATTGCCATAGGGGTATTAAAGCGTAAAGAACCTATTGCATTCGGCCCATTTATTTTTATCGGAACACTTGCCGCTTATTTGGTCGGTGAGGAAATATGGTATTGGTATATGAGTTTTATTTGGTAGGAGTGAGGAAATTGAAGAATGAAAAAGGTGTTACCCTCATAGAACTCTTAGTCTCTATCGTATTGTTAGGCATGATTATTGTCCCATTGCTTATGATCATGACGGGGACCTCAACTCGTACTGTCACACAGGAGAGAGAAACAGGTAATTCATATATTGCCCAAGAGGTAATGGAGAAAGTTAGAAGTGGAAACGTTCGTTATCTTCTTCCTAATGGTCACTACTGTGCTAGTAATACTAGTGCATGCCAGGATCTTTTACCACTTCCGTTTGCTACAGAATTAGGTTTAGGGGATTATCAGATCGTTGAGGTAGTAGTTGAAACATATTCAGATAATACGTCCTTTCATGAAGTTACAGTTATTGTCAGAAATGATGACAGGATTTCCTATGGTACTGGAGACTTAGTTGAAAAGGAAAACCGTATTGAACTGATAACGGTGGTGAAACAAAAATGAAATTTAACAATAGAGGAATCACGTTAGTTGAACTACTCATTACGATAACTCTAATGGCAGTTGTTTTGTCTCCTATTACGATGATTGTTATTTATACCTTGAAAACCGAACAACAAGTATCTACTAAAAATGAAGTACAGCGTGAAGCAAGGTTTATTATGGAGTATATGACAGAAAAAATGCGTGATAAAGATGTGTATTGGATAGAGAGTGGTCAAAATTTACATTTATGCTTATTTAACGGCAGCTCATGTACAGAAATATATTTAATCTATAATGAAAGTAATCAGCAAATGATTTTAGCCGATACAGGGCATGTCCTTTCTGAACACGTAACAATAGAAGTGGAAACAGGAACGAATCCACCCAATCCTGCTGAGGTCATTTTAACGATTGATAAGTCAGGTGAAGTACTAGAATTAAAGAGTCATATTTATTATAACCGCTTTTAAAGAGGAGATATAAAAACGATGATTAATAAATATATTCAATCACAAACAGGTGGATCGCTAATCTTGGTTTTATTTATTATGTTATTTCTCTCCATCATTGGAACCATGTTGTTAAATCAAACGTTCTATAGTCAGCAAACAATCACTAAAAATGCAGTGGTCCAAGCTGAGTTTTACAAAGCGGAAGGTGCAATCGATTTAATGATAGATGAAATGAATAATTTTGTTGAAAACCCACCAGTTCAGTTTCTTGAATACGCCGACGGTACGCCGGTTTTAGATAATAACAATGAACGAATTCCAATAGTCCGAAGTGGCCCCTTTTATTACTTGTATTATGGAGAGCCAAGAGTTAGGGAATTTACCATTGGTGGCGACACTATTGAGGTTGCAATCGTAGACATTGTATCGGAAGGTCTAAGTGATGAACGAAAAAAATATGATTACACGTTGGTTGCCAGTTTAAAATCCTCACCTGAAGTGAATGTAACGAGAGAAGTAACAATGACGACGGTTGTGGAAGACAAAACTGGAATCATTCGTATTATTAAAGAAGGGGATGAGGAGTTTATTTATCCTACGTTCCCTGGAAATCTTGGCGAGCGAATAAATTATCTTGTTTCGAGAAATTTGGCCAATAACACACCAAATTGGGAGCAAAATAGTAAAAAACCTAATGACCCAACTGTTACATTAGCTGACTTTCTTACTTTTTATGGTTTGAAAAGTATTCCTAATAACCTACCAAATTATCCAAACAATCCTCTTGTATATAATCCGGAAGGAACAATTCGGTTATATAATGAGCTAACCGGAAGTGGGGGTAACCTAAATTTAGTTATCAAGCCAGGCAATTTGACTTACGCAAATAAGGTTGAATTTACAGGGTGTGGAAATAGTACAGTCGAAATAAGTGGAGTACTAATTGCAAACGAAGTCATTTTTCAAGGTAGTTGTAATTATAAAATATCAGGTGGCATCATTGCGAATCAATTTAAAATAGGAAGTGCAGAAAGCTCAACTAAGTTAATCACAGCTGGTGGTGGATTTGATGGTGGGGGCGGTGCTGGAGGCTATAAACATGTATTTGACCCTATCTATGATAACTATACAGAAGCAGATTATCAATGGAGCTCAAAAGTGGACGAAGTTCTGAATTATGAAACCAAAAGATAATAATATGACAGAGATTGAGGTGACTTCATGTTTCTTTCTAATAAATACTCGGGAGTAGACTTTCGTGAACGGAAAATCGCATTTGCTACTATGAAATTGGACAAGGACCTTCCGATGGTACTTAGTCTGACGACAATTGATTCTAATCATAAAATCATTGATGGTGGGCGTTTAACTCATAGTGAGACTACAACTTCTGATCTTCGGAAAATTTTGAGTAATAAGGATGTTTCAAAACTCTTGCACATCGCAATTCCAACACAATTTACACTTGTCCGAAAGATTAATTCACTACCAGATTTGGGAGAGGTTGAACTTTCTAGGCTTTTGCAATTTCAAATTGGTGAGAGTATCCACCTGCCATTTGAAGAGCCTGTTTATGATTTTGTCAAAATTGGTTCTATTCAACCGGAAAAAACGCAGGATGAGGATTTAGAATCCTTAGCGGGTGCAACCGATGCCAATCTAAAGGGGCCAAGAAGTGAAATTTTATTTTTGCAACCTCTAAGTCGCTTGCTGAAGATTTATCAAACGCTTGTCAAAATGCTGGGTTCAAACCAAAGTCTGCGGAGATACGTGGACTAGCCCTTCAAAGATTACTAATGTATGCTCAGCCTAATTGGTTAACCGGAACTGAAATGGTCGTTGATGTTTCGGAGGAGTCAATTGATTTACACATTTTTAAAGATGAGCTGATTATTTTTACTAGAACAATGCCAATTGATCGAAGTCAATACTATAGAACCTTTACAAGCCCTGTAAGTGAGGACAATTTCGAAGCGACGTCGTTAGTACTAGAGACTACCTTATCATTTCAGGAGGTTGACTTTGAGGATGTTGCAGCTACAACAGACGCCGCTAAAGGGGTCAGTGGCGGAACAACGGACATAACGAATTTGAGTTATGATGAAGCATCGTATTTAAGTGATCTCGTCAATGAAATTGAAAGAGCACAGAACTTCTTTCGCTATTCGTTAGATCAACGTGACAGTGAGTTTAAGCGAATTATTATAACGGGCGAAGGGACGGAACGAGTCTTTAGCGAACTTAAGGAAAGGATGAACACTGAGGTATGTCGGATTGACTACAGTGCTATCATCCCCCCAGACTTTAATCAACTTGAATTATTAGATACTTGTAGTGTAGCCATTGGTCTAGCCATGCGAGCAAATGAGAAGAATGAAAGAACCAAGAAGAAATAATGCCATCATGTGACGGTTTCGTTAGATTGGAGTGAGGACATTGAAAATTAGCATCAACTTACTACCAAATATAGAAAAAGAAAAAAGTTCAAATTTATTACTACTTCCGATCGCTGGCCTAATTTTGATCATTGCGGCTTCAGCGGTTTTATTGTACTCATATATTAACTTATCCAAGGAAGTTGATCGGTTAGAACAAACGATCGCTTCAAGCATTGAAACCAAAAACGAGTTACAGCAAGCTTTTTCCATAAAGACCACAGGAATTACTGAACATAATATTATCGATCAGTACCAAAATGTAAATGACTTTATTAATTCTATTTATAATGACACTGTTGGTTTGAAAACAAATGTTTATCAATTATTACCAGACAATGCGAACGTTGAAAGCTATGTTTTTACCATTGATGGTGATCTTCTTGTGACTGTAACGTTCCATTCAAAAGGAGACACGGCAATCTATCTTCATCGTCTCTTACAAGCTGATTTTGTAACGAGCGCCTTAGTCACTTCAATCAAAAGTGATATAGAGGATGCAAGTTACACTTCGCTTTTTGAGGTGAAGCTTAAAACGATGGAAGGTGAAGAATAATGGGTGAGTGGATGAAAGTTAATCAGAAATTATTACTATATCTTTTTATTATCCTAATTTTAAGTCTATTAGCCTTATATATGAATGTAATTAGACCTGTGTCTTTAGCGAAAGTAGAAAAAGAAACAGAATTAAATTCAATTGAAAACGAAATTCAAACATTCCAAATGATGATTGACAATCTTGAGCCACAAGACTTAACAGGTCAAGAACAAGCGAGTTTGTTAAAAAGTATTCCGATCCATCCCAATGTTGAACAAGTCATTGCTGATTTGGAGAAAACAGAACTTCAAACTAGAGTAGCGATTGATAGTATTGCTATTGGCCTCGCACCGAATCCTATGACTTTAGTAAATGCTGAGCAAAGTCAAAGTTCCGAAATTACCGAGCAATGGCGGCATATTTTCCCTGAAGCTGTCTATCAAATTTTAAGTGAGAGAATCAACCCCGTCAGAGATGTTAAATTATCTTTTGTTGAGTTTACAGTAGCAGTCAATGGATTTGAGGAAGATGTTGATGTTTTTGTAAGTGAGCTAGAAAAACTTGATCGTACAGTTCATATTCAAAGTTATTTACTCAAAGAAAGTACCGAGTATCTAGAAGGAGTCAATGCAGAAATCATTTTCCGGGCATTTTATTGTGAAGATTTTGCGGCTTTTTTTGAAGGCGGGACTGGTTTTGAACTTGATTATACCTTTGACCCAAGTTTAATTAATCGCTTTAAACCATCAATTGAAGACCCTACTGAACAAGAGGAAATGGTTGATCGTAATGATATTAATCCTGATCATTTTGATCATGATGAAACATCCATGGATGATAATTACAAACATGACACAATTCGTAATGAAGGGGATAAGGTTTTTTACATTGTTCAAACTGGTGCCTATACAAACGTCTATTATTTAAATTATGCTTTACAAACGTTGGTAAACAAAGGATTTCATCCAAAGGTTCTTGAGGGAAGAATGAATCTGATCTATACAGCAATTGATGTAAATGAGGCAGCCGCGATTCGGAAAGCAGAGCACTTAACCAATTCGGGCTTTGCTTCATTTGCATTTACCTTCCCATTTAAAGCTGAACAGTCAGTCATTGACGAAGCATACGATGTTGTTGCTGCCATTTCAGAAGTCGGTAGAGAAGCACACTTACCAAGTGAGAGATTAACTGAAATTACAACAAAGATTGCAACCTATCTAACAAAAGCAGACCAATTGTTGACTACAGCAAACCATAGCCGTAAAGTAACGCTTGAAAAGACAATGACCTCTCTAGTACAAGCAGAAGTTGTCCTTACTAATTATCAAACAAGTCAAGACCCCTCCTTATTATGGGAAGTTGAAGGTCTAATATTAGATTTCGTCTTACTATTGAACAGCAGTCATTAAGACAAAAGGTCCACAGATATACGTGCATTCCCATTTGGGAAAAACGTAAAGGAAGGAGCGAAAAGCGAATGGCTCAAAAGCAACGGAAGCGTTTAGGTGATTTATTAGTTGAAGCGGGAGTAATTTCAGAGGCACAGCTAATGACAGCGTTAGCTGAGCAAAAAAAGACGAAAAATCGTCTTGGTGATCAGTTAGCTGCGATGAATTTAGTTAGTGAGCAACAAATTATTGAAGTATTGGAGTTTCAGTTAGGTATCCCTCATGTTAATTTGTATAAACAAAAAATTGATCCGAATTTAATTAATGTAATTAGTGATGAAATGGCCCGTCGCTATCAAATGATTCCGATACGAAAAGAAGGGAATATTCTAGTTGTCGCCATGGCTGATCCGCTTGATTACTTTGCCTTAGACGATCTTCGATTAAGTACCGGTTTTGATATTCAACCTGCGATTGCCAAGAAGCAGGAACTCCAACTGGCGATCAATCGTTATTATGGAATGCAAAAATCAATTGAACAGATGTTAAAGGATATTCCGACTGACGAAGATGATCAGGCCTATATTGAAGCGCAGCAATCTGATGATTCACCGGTTGCTAGAATGGTAAACCAGTTACTTCAACAAGCAGTTCAAATTGGGGCTAGTGATATTCATATTGATCCACATGAATATGAGACACATATTCGGTTTCGAGTAGACGGTGTCTTACGAACGGAAAAAACTGTCCCAAAAACGATGCAAAACATTCTTGTTTCGCGGATTAAAATCATGTCAAACCTGAATATTGCTGAAAAACGCTTACCACAAGACGGCCGATTTAAAATCGATGTGGATTTTCGGAAGATTGATCTTCGTGTTTCCTGCTTACCGACGATTTTTGGCGAGAAAATCGTGATGAGGCTGTTAGATACAGGAACAGTATCATTAGGGATTGAACATTTGGCTTTTTCAGGAGAAAATGAGGAAAACGTTCGAAAAATGATCAAAAGTGCTTATGGAATCATTCTTGTAACAGGGCCTACTGGAAGTGGAAAATCTACGACCCTCTATACAGCACTACAGGAAATCAATACTGATTTTGTTAATATTATTACGGTTGAGGATCCTGTTGAGTATCAAGTTAAGGGGATCAATCAGGTTCAAGTAAATACAGCTATCGGCATGAGCTTCGCTGCTGGATTACGTTCAATTTTACGGCAAGATCCTGATATCGTCATGGTCGGAGAAATTCGGGATACTGAAACAGCTGAAATTGCCCTACGTGCTGCTTTAACAGGTCACTTAGTATTAAGTACACTTCATACGAACGATGCGATTAGTGCGATTAGCAGGCTTATTGATATGGGTATTGAACCATTTCTTGTCTCTTCTGCTTTACTTGGGGTAATTGGCCAACGATTAGTGCGTCGAGTCTGCCCAGCATGTGCGACTACGCATAAGCTTGCATATGAGGAGGAAGAATTATTCATTTCCCGGGGGCTTAGTGTCAACCATATTGTTAAAGGGGAAGGCTGTGCCGCTTGTAACAGTACGGGATACAGAGGTCGTATTGGCCTACACGAAACCGTTCTAGCTGATGACAAGCTTCGTGAGATGATTACCCACAAACTTCCAGCTGCTCAATTTCTTAAGCATGCTCAGGAAAAGGGGTTTAAATCGATGTATGAAGATGGCTTAATCAAGGTATCTGAAGGTAAGACTACCCTTGAAGAAGTATATCGTGTAACAATGGAATAAAGGTGGTTATTGGTAATGAATATGGCACAACTGCTAAACTTTGCGTTTCAAAACGGAGCATCAGACCTCCACATTACGATTGATACTACACCAATTGTTCGGATCAATGGAAAATTAAAAAAGATCGGAAGTACTCAGTTAACACCAGCGATGACGGAGTCCTTCGCAAAAGAAATTACTACTGCTGAACAATATAATTTGTTTCAAACTCAAGGAGAGCTGGATTTTTCCTTCGCGTTAGAGGACGTTTGCCGCTTTCGTGTTAATGTCTTTAAACAAAAAAATGCAGTTAGCATCGTTTGTCGTGTCATCAATAGCAAAATTCCAACCTTTGAAGAATTAAGATTACCTGAGGTTTGTAGACATTTTGCAAAACAAACTCAAGGGCTACTGTTAGTAACAGGCCCGACAGGTAGTGGTAAATCTACTACTTTAGCAGCGATGATTGATTATATCAATCAGACGATGAACAAGCATATTCTTACACTTGAAGATCCAATCGAGTACTTACACCAACATAATCGAAGTATTGTTAATCAACGAGAAGTGGGTAGTGATAGCCACTCGTTTTCAACCGGTCTACGTGCTGCGCTCCGTCAAGATCCGGATATTATCCTGGTCGGGGAAATGCGTGATGTTGAAACGATTTCAACTGCATTAACAGCCGCTGAAACAGGGCACTTAGTCCTTGCAACACTTCATACAACAGGTGCAGCCCAAACGGTAGATCGGATTATTGATGTGTTTCCAGGCGATCAACAACAGCAAATACGCACCCAACTAGCGGTGGCGCTATCCGGAGTGATTTCACAGCGTCTGTTGCCAATGCCTGGTGACCGCGGCCGTGTTGCGGCTATGGAAATACTAGTGAATGTTCCAGCAACTGCTAATCTAATTAGATCAGATAAAGTTCATCAAATATTAACAGTATTAGAAACGTCAAAATCGCTTGGGATGCAAACGATGAGCATGGCAGTTGAAAATTTAGTAAACCAAGGCCTTGTTACTAGACAAGATGCAGATGAATTTGTTCCTAACTGGAACAAACGGTAGTGAAATTTTAATGAAGGGGAGAGAATCGTATGCTCTTTCTTTATAAGGCAATCGATGCAAAAACAGGTAAAGAAATTTCCGGGAAATTAAATGCCCCTTCTAAAGATGTAGCAGCTTCTGAGCTTAAGGGAAAAGGGCTCTATGTAGCTGAGCTGAAAGAGCAAAAGGAAAGCATATTAACAGTTGACCTAAACTTAGTGATCGGTCCGCCTGTAAGTAATAAAGATTTCGTTATTTTTTGCCGTCAATTAGCAACATTAATTAAAGCTGGGACATCGATTTTAGACTCGGTTCGGCTCTTAGGAGATCAGGTGTCTTCAAAGCCTTTCCAAAAAGCGCTAGATGGAATTTACGAAGAATTACGTTCCGGTAATCCTCTTTCAGAAGCTTGTATGAAACACCCCAAGATATTTGATAAAGTTTTTATTAATATGGTTCGAGCAGGGGAGACAAGTGGTGATTTAGAAGGTGTTTTAGATAGGATGGCAACTTTCTATGAGAAAGGCCACAAAGTGAAGGAAAAGGTGAAATCTGCCTTGATGTACCCAATTGTGGTTTCGATTGTAGCTGTCATTGTCGTCGTTATTTTATTAACACAGGTTTTACCGAGTCTCTTAAATAATTTAACAGCAATGGGTGGAGAAATTCCTGTTCCTACAAAGGTTGTTATGGCTTTATCTAACTTTCTAGTTGCCCAGTGGTATCTAGCTGCTTTGATCGTGATCTTTTTCGTATTAGTTTTTATCGCAATAAAACAGAACCCTAAAGGAAAGTATATGTTGGATTATGCAACATTAAAAATACCAATTTTCGGTGTACTCATCCAAAAACAAATGATTGCACGGATAACAAGAACAATGGCATCGATGTTTAAAAGTTCAGTTCCCGTGCTTCAAACTTTGACGATGAGTGCTGAAATCTCAAATAATGTCGTAGTCGCTAAAGTTCTAAATGAAGCGAAAGAGTCATTACGAAGTGGTGAAAGTCTATCAGCCCCATTAGCAAAGAGTTGGCTTTTTCCAAAAATGGTGACTCATATGATTAAGGTTGGCGAAGAAACAGGGCAAATGGATACAATGCTTGAAAAGATTGCAGACTTTTATGAGGATGAAGTTGAACAGATGGCTAGTCGTTTAAGTTCAATCATTGAACCTTTAATGATTGCTATACTAGGGATTATTGTCGGTACCATTGTTCTTGCTGCCATGCTCCCAATGTTTTCAATCTATCAACAAATATAGTAATAAATTAGAGGGCTGTCCCATAAGTTAGAGTAACTGACTTATAGGCAGTCCTTTTTGGTATTCAACTGCTGTAAGTTTTTAGCTACAAAACTAAACAAAACATTAATACTTTTCATGTTACGTTTTGAGAATGGCCAAGCAGCTCTCAAAGATTTTAAACGTATTATTGGAAAAGATTCATATTTTCAGATATCTTGTCATACATCTGTAACGTATTGGTATAAGTCCGTTTAACAGGACGTGTTCCTTATGTTTACGGAAGCAACTAAAATTATAATAGAGGAGGAGAGGTAGTTGACACAAGATCATTCATCAAAGCTATCATTTTCCATTGAAGAATCAGTGTGGCTCAATAAAGGTCAGGAAGTAGCCGAAATCGTATCTTTATCATTAGATCCTGAAATTACAGTACAAGAACATGGGGAATATGTACTTATTCGTGGGGGTTTAAAGTTAACAGGAGAGTACCGTTCATCAGGTAACAGTACCGTTTCTGAGGAGGACAATGAGTCACTTTCAACGCAAGTTGCATTTCGATCAATCGAAGAAGTAACGTTAAATGAAGATGGGACAGGTGAAATCAGACATCACTTTCCAATCGACGTCACCATTCCACAAGAGAGAATTAGAAGTTTAGACGATATATATGTAATTGTAGATTCGTTTGATTATGATTTACCAGAACGTGGATGTATCCAATTAACAGCAGATGTCTCGATAACCGGTATGTCAACTGGTAAAGTGAACAGAGATATTACGGAAGCTGATGTAGAGGCAGAACAAGAAGACCGTACGTTCCATTATGAGGCTTATGATCAGGAACGTTTTGAACATGATGAAACAATCGTTGAGTTCCCAACTGCTCCATCTTTAGAACAAGAGGAAGAAGTTGAGGTTGAAGAAGAAGAAGAAGAAGTAGAAGTAGAAGAAGTGGAAGTCCAAGTAGTAGCAGAACATAGAGAAGAGTTAGCTAGTCGTAGTGAAGAAAGTGAAGAAGTGGCAGAAATTTCTGAAGAGGTTGAAGCCATTGCGGAAGGCACGGAAGAGGTCTTGGAAGTAGAGGTAGAGGTAAAGAGATAAAATCTCCTGCGATCGCTTTTGGGGTGGTAAAAGAGCGTCCTAAGACCGAAACGGCTGTTGAAACAACAGAACAACCTCAAGCTACAAAGGAAGTATTTAGTGTTGCAAAAAGTTTTACAGGTGAAAGAAAACAAAAGCAGCAGCAAGAAACACCAAGAAGTGAAGGAGAAGTTTCTGAAGTTGAGGAAAACCAAGAAAATGAAGTGAAAAAACATCGGGAAGAAAATGCCTTATATTTAACGAAAATGCTTACCAAAGGGGAAGAAGAGCAGTTTAAGAAATTGAAGCTTTGTATTATTCGGGAGAATGAGACACTTGAAACAATTGCCTCCCGATATGAAATAAACCAAAGTACACTAATTAGGGTAAATCGTTTAAACGATGCGAATGTATCAGAGGGACAGATTTTATATATTCCTGTTACAAAATAAAGCTATAGGATAGGGTGCAATAAAATGGATATGTTACGTCGGGTGAAAATGGAATATGGCTTATCGGAACTGAAGTGGGTTAACGCTAATCAAATCTTTCAAAGTGAAAGTGGAATGAAGCGAATCCGAATTTGGAAGGATAAGCAATTGTTGCAGTGGCACATTAAATGGCGTGATGAAATTAGTAAACAGTCGGGCATATTGTTAGATCGGATGATACGAACAAAGAATGGAGAGCCATTTTTCATTTGTGATAAAGGCTGGGCAACTATTCATGACGAGATTGAGGAGTCTTATCCTTCAAAGGGAAAAGAAAAGGATTGGGGAAGGCTTTTCGGAACGGCGTTAGCATTTGGGCTAAAACAAAGTGATGAGTGTCAGCGTTTTAGGAAAATGCAAGACCAACCTTTAAATGAAATCAAAGAAACAATATCTAAGCTAAAAACATTAGATCCGATGGCAAAACTCGTGTTAGAGCGTAGTTACTTTGAAGCGATTAAGAGAAGAAGAAAAGCGCTCGATTTGAGAGAACGTATCCAAATAAATAAGCTCCCTATCTTAACTCCTTTTATAACTTTAGCTGATGCCAAAGAAGTATTTTTCAATCTGTTTTGGGTATGTGGTGAAGAGCAACCAATCAAGGGATATGATCCTATGCGGAAATTACTTGAAGAATGGTATATCAAAAATGGTGAAGCCTCTACTATTGATTTACTTAATTCAATCAATAATTATTTTTCTTTAAAAGGAGATCATGGTGTTCAACTTTTAGCGGAATGTTTGGTACCATCAGAACTAGGACGTACAGTTTCACAGCTAGAAACGAAGACTGACAAAGAAACGGCTAATGTCATGAATCAATTTTTTAATAGTTGGGAAACATCTAGAAAACTCGTCATACTCCTTGGCAATTGGATTGAGGAAGACAGAGAAAAGGTGGTGGCAAAATGATAACTAATAATGCCCCACGAAACTCTATCGGGCATATTCTTTTTCAATACGATTTATATCCAGAGAAAATTGAGCAATTTGGCAAGGTGAAAAAAATAGTCTCACCAAGGGGGACCTTTGCCCTAAAAGAGTCTTCAATGAGTAGAGACCAAGCTCAATGGTTTTCACATGTGATGAACAGGTTAGAGAAGCTAAATTACAAACAATTACTGCCTCTAATACCGACGAAATATGGAGACTTAACAATTAATTATGGGGATAAAACGTACTATTTACAGCCTTGGTTCCAGGAAGATGCGCAAATTCCTGATGATAATAAAGAAAAGAAATTGTTCAAACAGATGGGAAAGCTTCATGGCCTAACTGTGAAACATCAGGAATTTTCAGAGGAAACCATCAAGAAGTCATATCAGGATTTAATTAACCGCTGGGAAAAAAGGCGTCTTGAAATGGAGTATTTTGCGGAGGAAGCAGAAAGAAAAACGTACATGTCTCCTTTTGAGCTCACCTTTCTTACCCATTACAGTAGGCTCGATATGATGGCCAAAAGTGCTAGCAATTATTTAAAAGAGTGGCACGATGAATGTCTTGAAAAAAAGAGCTTTCGAGCAGTTCTCTGCCACGGGAAATTAGACCGTACCCATATTTTTTATCATCCCAATGGCTATGGTTATTTATTTAATTTTGAAAAAGCAGTCCTTGATACACCTGCAAGAGATTTAGCTATCTCGTTTCGAAAGTCATTTCAGTATACATTATGGAATGAAGATCAGGGGGCCGATTGGTTAGAAAACTACCAGCAGTTTCTACTGCTTGAGGAGGAAGAGAAAAAATTATTTGCGAGTTATATAATTTACCCTGAACTCATCTTCCATTGTCTAGATTTATATAAAAAAAGAGATGGTAGTATCACAGAGCTCCAATATGTCCAGCTATTAGAGAAGAGAATTATTACAATGACAAGAGTCAACCATTTTATTCATAAAACATTATTGAATCAAGAAAGCAGTCAACCTTAGGTTATAAGGTTACTGCTTTTTTTTAGTTAGGCTTTATAGCAAACTAAAATAAACCAACAACATAGGATAGATAAAGAACGACAAGAATGGCTAACAGGACAACATCTATAGTTGTTGGAAATAAAATTGTTCGTAAAAGCTGAAACATGGTCAATGGGATTAAAAATTGATAGCCAATATCACGAACTCTCCGTAACCAAAGAGGAAGCCGGTATTTACCTTTTTTAAACACACAAAGGACCTCCTTTTTCTCCTATTCATGTATTATCTTATGCACCCTTCCATAGGCCTGTGAATAAGTTTTGCACAAACGTGTAAGATAAGGAAAAAGAAGGAAGTGAGACTGTGAATCAAATCTTTGTCATGTATGAGGTTTTGTGGGGAATTGTTTGTCTTTGGCTTATTTGGTTTATTATTCGTGTCGTCTTAAGTAAAGAAAATGACCAATAATAGGGGTGCCTATTTTGTTAATAATGATGCAAATTGCTTGGAAAATCATAAAGGAAAAGCGTCATAGAGCATTTTTGCTTGGTGGTAGTACTGCGATTGCAGCTTTTTTACTTTTTACTAGTTATTTTTTTATACATTCTTTAAATGCAAGTATGATTGCTGTTGATGGAAGGCTTGGTGCGGACCTAATTGTTGTCCCAAAAGGAATGGGGGCGTATGCTGGAGATAATATTATCTCCGGGGCGGTTAATGAGCTTTACTTTGATGAGCACGTCGCCATGGAGAAGCTATCATCAATGAAAGATATCACTGAGTTAGCGCCACAACTTTTTCTCCAGACTGTTTCAACCTCATGTTGTGGGACAATGGGCGATTTTCCGGTTGTTGCATTTGATCCTGAACGTGACTTCACATTAAAAGCGTTTATGCCAGGGGTTCAAAACCTTGGTGAAAATGAAATTGTCATAGGAATAAACGCTGGAGGTGAACGATTTTTATATCATTACGACGATGACTATATAAAGGAAAAAGTCATGCTGTTTTTACAACCATTTATCGTAAAAAATGCCTTATTTCCAACTGGGACAGGTGCAGATGAAACAATCTTTATGAGATTGGATACTGCAAGAACACTAGTTCAAAAAGTGCCTTCACTCATGCATATTCCCCCTAAGGCAATCTCTGCCATTTATATCAATACTGCGCCACATTCTGAAACCTTTGTAAAGCAACAAATTGAAATGGAATTAAAGGATGTAGACGTAGTCGTAGGAACAAGACTAAAAGAAAAGTTGAACCAGCAAGTATTCCCCCTGAAACTATTAAGCTACGTTATGATTGCTGGCGCCCTTATCTTAACACTACTACAAGTAGGGACTCTTTTTTCAGCATTAATTCGCGAACGCCAAAAGGAAATAGGCATCTTATTTGCCCTAGGGGTACTAAAACGATATGTCTACCAACTTATATTATTAGAAGCAGCGCTTATTTCATTCTTGGGTAGTATTGTCGGTGTCTTGTTTTCTTTGAGTATTTTGTATGACAGACAAACATTACTGTATATGATATTTCAGTTGCCACTTATATTTCCCGATTTCCAAACAACTGTCATTATAAGCGTGGCAACAATTATCGCTATTGTTTTAGCAACAATGATTGCAGCTTTTATTCCAATCCATTCGTTTTTTTCTAGAGAACCTTATGAGGTAATAAGAGAAGGTGATAGTTAATGATACTTTTCGAGGACGTTTCAAAAGAATATTATCTTAGTAGATCAAGGTCAATTGTAGCTTTAAAAAATATAAATATTAAAATAGATAAAGGCGAGTTTGTTGCAATTATCGGTCCATCTGGTAGTGGCAAATCAACCTTTCTTGCATTAGCTAGCCTGTTAGATAAACAAACGAGTGGAGAGGTTTATTTAGCTGGAAATAAAATCTCGAATATAAAAGATAAGGAAAGAACAAAATTACGGTTCAAGTTATGCAGTTTTATTTTCCAGTTTGCAAGCCTAACCCCCGCTCTTCCGGTTATCGATAACGTCATGCTTCCCCTTTTACTAATGGGTGAAAAACGGGAAGCGATAGAAGAAAAGGCGAAGCAATTATTAATGGATGTTGGGATAAAGAAAGAATATATCAATCATCTCCCATATCAATTAAGTGGTGGGGAACAACGTCGTGTGGCAGTGGCACGGGCATTAATAAAACAACCTCAAATTTTGTTTGCAGACGAGCCAACGTCAGCCCTTGATGAAGGCACAGCTCAAGAAATTATTCAGTACTTTCACCAATTACATCAACAAGGAACAACGATTATCATGGTAACTCATGATAAACAGTTAGCACGAGAGGGAACAACGTTAGTTAAGATTACCGATGGAATGATTGATAACAATAAGGCTTAAATGATAAGTTTGTACATGGTTGATTTGAATAAATTTAATAAAATGGGCAATACTTTTAGTAAATTTTTCTTGGTGACTATTGACGAGTTTTGATTATTCCATGTAAAATGTTAGTACATATTTTAATATAATATACATGCTTTGATTGGGAAGAGTACATCTGTAATGCCAATAGAGAGAAAAATCATGTTTTTAGTTGGGCTAAATATCAGCTAAAACCATTGCTGAAAGATTTTTTTGGAGCTAAAGATGGAAGGTCGCCCAGGAGCAGCTTAATTGAAAGTAAAGCTTTGCAGGGAAAAGCACTACACTTTTTCCTAGGTCACTTACGCTTTTCGGAGTAGATTAAGCCGGTTAAGTAACCGTTATAAGAATGAAGTGTGCTCTCGATAAAGGTATGACTATCGATTGCAAACAAAGGTGGTACCGCGAATATACTCTCTTCGTCCTTTGAGGATGGAGGGAGTTTTTTTATTTTAGTTATGAGTTATGAGTGTTGAGTTATGAGTTGTTAAGTAATTCTACGAAGCAAATCCTATATTAACTCAAAACTCAAAACTCAACACTGCATTTAAGGGAGGAAATAAGAGATGGCAAATCAAGAGATATCAATGCCAACCAAGTATGATCCGAAGAGTACGGAAGCCAAATGGTACCCATACTGGCTAGATGGAAAGTTTTTTGAAGCAAAAGGTGATGAAGGGAAGAAGCCTTATACAATTGTAATTCCCCCACCAAACGTAACAGGAAAACTGCACTTAGGGCATGCATGGGATACAACTTTACAAGATATTTTAATTCGTACAAAGAGAATGCAAGGTTATGATGCTTTGTGGTTACCAGGTATGGATCATGCTGGTATTGCAACTCAAGCAAAAGTAGAAGGAAAGCTTCGAGAAGAAGGTTTAAGTCGTTACGATTTAGGTCGTGAGAAGTTCCTAGAAAAATCTTGGGAATGGAAAAGTGAATACGCTGATTTTATTCGTAATCAATGGTCGAAATTAGGTCTATCATTAGATTACTCACGTGAACGTTTTACTTTAGATGAAGGTCTATCAAAAGCAGTTCGTGAAGTTTTCGTAAAGCTATATGAAAAAGGGTTAATTTATCGTGGTGAGTACATCATCAACTGGGATCCACAAACAAAGACTGCCCTCTCGGATATTGAAGTTATCTATAAAGATGTTCAAGGTGGATTTTATCATATGAGATATCCGCTGGTTGATGGTAGTGGTTCTATTGAAGTAGCAACAACTCGTCCCGAAACGATGCTTGGAGATACTGCTGTGGCCGTTCACCCTGAAGATGAGCGTTATAAACATTTAATCGGTAAAAAGGTAAAACTTCCTATCGTAGGTCGCGAAATTGAGATTGTTGCAGATGACTATGTTGATATGGAATTTGGTTCAGGAGCTGTTAAAATCACACCTGCACATGATCCTAATGACTTCGAAATAGGGAATAGACATAATTTAGAACGTGTTCTTGTGATGGATGAATCAGGGAAAATGAACGGAAATGCCGGTAAGTATCAGGGAATGGATCGTTTTGAGTGTCGAAAACAAATTGTTAAAGATCTTCAAGAGGAAGGCGTTCTCTTCAAAATTGAAGAGCATATGCATTCAGTTGGACATTCTGAGCGTAGTGGGGCAGTTGTTGAACCATACTTATCTACTCAATGGTTTGTTAAGATGGGACCACTTGCTGAAGAAGCAATCAAATTACAGCAAAAAGAAGAAAAGGTTAACTTTGTTCCAGAACGTTTTGAAAAAACATATTTACATTGGATTGAAAATATTCGTGATTGGTGTATTTCCAGGCAGCTGTGGTGGGGACACCGAATACCAGCTTGGTACCATAATGAGACAGGCGAAATTTATGTAGGACATGATGAGCCAAAAGATATTGAAAATTGGTCACAAGATGAGGATGTTCTCGATACTTGGTTTTCGTCAGCATTATGGCCGTTTTCAACGATGGGGTGGCCAGATCAAAACTCAGCTGACTTCAAACGGTATTATTCAACAGACGTTCTAGTAACCGGGTATGACATTATTTATTTCTGGGTTGCTCGAATGATCTTCCAAGGCTTAGAATTCACAGGTGAACGTCCGTTTAAGGATGTATTAATTCATGGATTAGTTCGTGATTCCGAAGGGCGAAAAATGAGTAAGTCCCTAGGTAACGGGGTTGATCCGATGGATGTTATTGATAAGTACGGCGCAGATGCGCTACGCTTCTTCCTTTCAACTGGCAGTTCCCCGGGAAATGATTTACGCTTCTATTGGGAAAAAGTCGAGTCGACTTGGAACTTTGGAAATAAGATTTGGAACGCTTCACGATTTGCTCTCATGAACATGGAGGGAATGACTTATGATGAAATTGATCTGTCTGGCAAAAAATCAATTGCGGATCAGTGGATCTTAACTAGACTTCAAGAAACAATTGACGATGTAACTCGTCTAATTGATGATTATGAATTTGGTGAAGTTGGTCGTCTTTTATATAACTTTATCTGGGATGATTTCTGTGATTGGTATATTGAGATGGCGAAATTACCATTGTATGGTGAAGATGAAGAAGCGAAAAAAATGACAAGGTCGATTTTAGCTCACGTATTAGATCAAACAATGAAACTGTTACATCCATTTATGCCGTTTATTACGGAAGAAATTTGGCAGCATTTACCTCACCAAGGTGAATCAATTACTGTTGCCCCTTGGCCAGTGAAAAATAATGAATTACTGTTCCCGGAAGCAACAAAGAAAATGAACTTACTAAAAGAAATTATCAGATCTGTTCGTAATACAAGAGCAGAGTTGAATGTTCCAATGAGTAAAAAAATTGAACTTCTCATCAAGACAAAAGATCAGACTGTTTTAAGCAACCTTGAAGAAGGTCGTAGCTACTTGGAGAAGTTCTGTAACCCAGAACAACTCAAATTAGGTATTGAGTTACAAGCTCCTGAAAAGTCGATGTCTTCAATCCTAACGGGTGTGGAACTTTATTTACCACTTGCAGGATTACTAGATATTGATGCAGAAATTGCTCGTTTAGAAAAAGAAGTGAAACGACTCGATAGCGAAGTAGAACGTGTGCAAAAGAAACTAAGCAACCAAGGCTTTGTAGCAAAAGCACCTGCAGCAGTTATAGAAGAAGAAAAAGCAAAAGAGCAAGATTATCTTGAAAAACGTGCGACTGTTCAAGGCAGAATTGATGAACTAAGAGCATAATAAAACGAAAACGTCAAAACACCTAGTGTTTTGACGTTTTTCTATGGTTATTTACCTATCTGTTTCTTGAAACGAGATTGATTTAAACTGATTTGTATTTATTTCGAATTCGACATTAACAAAAACGCCGAATTCTTTTTTGTCATGACGAAGCCAAAGTTTAAATTTTTCTACAGCTATTCCATCGCCTTTTTCTTCTCTGCCAATATGCAGATAGTCGACAACATCTGCATAAGGATATTTCTTAATTGTTTCTGTTACTGCGATATTGCCCCATTTTGCATATGCTGGAGCATCATTTTCAGCCGTCGTTTCAACAGGCAGACCTAACGCCATTACCAAAAGGAAGGCGAAAACTATGAGTTTTTTCATTTCTTACACACCCTTTTTAAAGTTAGTATGTGCTAATCAATTGGAAAAACTCTAAATTGCTCGTAACCTTTTTAATACAAACTCTAAATAGAGCTTCACAATGTTTACATTAGAATTAGCATAAAGTGTTCGCGAACCAGCTACATCTTCAATTTCATTAAAAACAAATGAACCATCTTTTGAAAACAAAAAGTCTATGCCTACAAAACCTAAATCACCGTTAAATTGGTCGATGACTTTGTTTACCAGTTCTTTTTCCTTTTTCGAGAGCTCATAGAGTCTTGCATTTCCACCTAATGAGTAATTCGCTCGAAAATCATCATCCGAGTATCGCAGTATTGCTGCCTGAATTTCATTTCCAACGACGAAAACGCGAACGTCTCTTCCAGGAACTTCTCCCATCTCTTGAATAATTAATTCTTTTGAATGAATTGTCTCAAGAAGCTTTTCAAGCTCTTGTACGGAACTTACAGCAAATACTTCGTTCCCACCTTTACCAGCGACTTCCTTGACAACAACAGGGTATGTAAATGGGAGGGAGTTAGGGGTAAACTCAGTTCGGTTAATAAAAGCAGTATTTAGCATGGGAATACCTTTTCCTGCTAAATACTGATGTGTTTTTCCTTTATGATTGCTAATTTCAGATGTAAAAGCTGAATTGAATAACATGATCCCTAGATTTTCAATTTGTTTACTAAGTAACGGATCATTATTTCTCATAATGACAAAATCAGGAAATGTTATTTTTTTATTTTTATGTAAAATGTATAATTCATCGTTTATAATACCGTAACTAAGATTTTCTTTTAGTAAGAGATGAAGCTCAATATTTAGATTTACTGCTTCTTCCATGAACCAAGTGATAAAGCCTTGATTGATTTCTGCCATTTCCTGATTGTAAATTAGCCATCCTATTTTTTTCATATTATTAAAACCTACCTTTTCATAGAGCTAGTCCAACGAAAACGATCAAAGCCTACATTTTGAGCTGTTTTGGGCACCTCTATTTGTGATTTTCTTGATGAAACTTCCTTCATATTATACACTACTAAATAGTATAAGGCTGTATTCGCAAAATTTGTTGCTTTCGTAAAAATCCCAAAAGCCGGATTTTTACACAAAATACTAAGAATTGACCACTTATTTAGTAAGTAGTGCTCTTTTCTAACTTAATTTATTGGGTGATATCTTCATCTAAGTTATTTTTCCGAATATTTTAGGTTGAAAAGTAACAAAGTTTACGAAAAGAGCCTAGTATAAAGTTGACGAGAAAAAAGGAGTTTTTTTCATGATTTCTTATGAAGAAGCATGTGACATAGTATTTTCAGCAAAAAAATTTGGCATTTCTTTAGGGCTTGATCGGATGGAATTAATGCTAGGAGAGTTAGGGAATCCAGAACAAAGAATCCCCGCTATCCACATTGCAGGTACAAATGGAAAAGGCTCGACGTTAACGTATCTAGCCTCTATTTTTATGGAAGCAGGCTACAGAGTTGGTACCTATACATCTCCTGCAATCAATAAATTAAATGACAAAATAAAAATAGATGGTATCGAAATTTCTAATCAAGAATTCTCATTAATTATTGAGCAATTGAAGCCTATCATTGAAAAAGTTAGTGGGTCGCAGTTTGGCCCGCCAACAGAATTTGAATTGTTGACAGCTGTGGCTTTTCAATATTTTGCAACAGTTACCAAGCCGGATATTATTATTATCGAAACTGGGCTTGGTGGAAGACTTGATTCCACAAATATAGTTACTCCTATTGTTTCAATCATTACGAATATTGGCCATGACCATATGGATCTCCTTGGGAACACCATTAAAGAGGTTGCATTCGAAAAAGCGGGTATTATTAAAGAAGGTATTCCGATTGTCTCAGGATGTAAGCAACCAGAAGCGATTGGTGTGATGATAGAACGTTCAAATCAGCTTTCGGCGCCTTTTTTTCAATTAGGGCAAGACTTTCTTTGTGAATCTAACCAGAGCATGTTTTCGTTTCAATGGAAGGATATTCATTATTCGAATCTGAAAACAGGTATGCTTGGTAAACACCAACAAGAAAACGCTGCATTAGCTCTAATGACTATACAAGAATTACAGGATTATGCTATATCAGAACTCGCAATTCGTAATGGTTTAATGAAAGCCAAAATTGCTAACCGGATTGAAATGATTAAAAATGAGCCAACCGTTATTTTAGACGGTGGTCATAATCCTGAGGGAATGGAAGCACTAGCTAATACACTAAAAGTAAATTTTTCAGGAAGGAAAATAAAAGTTCTTTTTTGTGCGATGAAGGATAAGGATATCAAAGGGATGTTACAACCACTAAGTGAGGTTGCGACTGAGATTGTGTTAACTAGTTTTTCATACGATCGTGTCATGGATCCAAAAGAGGTAAATTTAGCGTTTCCACTACCAAACGCAATGGTGATTGAAAATTGGTTAGTGGCGTACCGCTTGATAGAAAAAAACCTAAAGGCGGATGACGTTTTTGTCATTACTGGTTCACTTTACTTCTTAAGCCATGTGCGGAATGAATTGAAAATATAATAATTTATATTTTAATCACTTTGGCAACTTAATCGAAATCTCAAAATAGATACAAAGTAGGGGAGTTAGGATAGTAGCACTGAGACGTTAGTATTTTCACGGCTGTTACTCAATGATTGGAAACAACGATCTATGCAAAAATACCATTAGAGATAAATAAACTCTGTTTCAGATTACTAAAATAAGGTAAAATGATTAGTAATAAGATTATATTTATAATAAATACTCTATTAAAAACAACAAGACCGTCAAAACGTCTTGTTGTTTTTTTCTCACACATGGCACTAGATTATAGAGTCTTGGGAATATTTAGTTTATTTTCTCACTAGCCTAAGTCTAGATACAAACATTCTACATTCTATTATTTAATTTTTTATAAGACATTCACTTGAATACAACTTCAACAGCTCTAACAAGATTCCTTTAGAAAGACTGTTATCTCAAAGATTGTTGCTTTTAAAATAGCTAGTAATGACAAGTCATATTAAGGGTAAGGACATCTTTTCCAACATTCGAACGTTGTAAACTCAGTAGAATGGATCCCACCTAAAGCCAAAATGTTTACGAATTTTATTTTCTTTTCTTACATAATTCTAGTTCTATCTATCAATCTATATTAATAGACTATAGTAAATTGAAAAATAGAGAGGAGCTGGCAATGGATGGACAATACGAAGAAGAATGACCGGCGAATTTCAATCGTGCTAAATGGAAAAGAGAAATTATACGAAGAGCTAGTGAAGGACAAGCAGGTATATGAAGAAATATTAAATGAAGAGATTTCGGCAATGAAGGAAGAAGAAAGTTCCGAGGAATTTGAATGGATCCTTCCTGAACCCTCTGAAAATCAATCATCACCTAAGGTTGTTGACTTAGGAGAACGGCGCCGTGATAAAAAGAAGCTTGGTGGTCCATATTGGGATGATGGTAAAAGTGATACCTCACCAAAACTTCCACATATAAAAAGAAAAAAGAGACGTAGATTTGATATTAAATCATTACCTTTAGGTATAATTGGAATTGTTTTTTCAGCTATTATTGTAGGTTTAAGCTTTGGCTTTATGATGATTACTATATTTACTGGGGATAAGACTGATCAGATCGTGGCTCAGCCGACAGTAGTGGGTACTTCTCCGACAGAAGCACCTGTTTCCGTTACACCAGGACAAATTCCAATCCTCGGTGTTGAAGTAGTGCAAGGTGGGGCTTATACGGTCATCGAAAAGGGAAATGAAAAAGTTAATGAAATCCAGGCTGATGGATATGCGGCAACCCTTACAACCTCAACAGAACCAGCATTTCTATTTATCGGAATTGGTTTAGACCGTGAACAGGCGTCAATTATCGGAGATGTCTATAAGGATAAAGGACAAGAAATTTACTTAAAACCGTACGCAATTACCTCCAATGGAATGGTTGAAAATCAGAATCAAGCCATTTTTTTAGAGACAGCTATAGACTTATATCAACAACTGACTCTTTTATCGGTGAATGGACTAGCTAACGGAGGGACTTTACTCACAGAAGAAACGTTAAGTGAATTAAGTACAAAACATGAGAAATTAACTACTACTCCATTTGAAGGAAATGAAACTCAAGAGCAAAAGGTACTTGTTTTTCAGAATGCTATAACAAATGCTTACGAAAAGATGCAAGCCTATGCAAACTCAAAAGATGCTACTGAGCTATGGAAAATTCAGCAGTTTTTACTAAATGGATTAGTCGCATATGAAGAACTTACAAAAACATTTTAAGAAGCAGAGGACTAACGTTATCGTTCGTTAGTCTTTTTTCTATTACGCTCTTTTCTAAGATTGTTGCTATTAGCTTTTAGGTCGTAACCAAGCGAATGCTTGGTTCTTCACGCTTTGCGTGAAGCTTTTGAGAATAAATAAGCCATTGGGACAAATAAATTTGTCCCAAAAAGCTTATTAATTCTCAAAAGACGACCTAAAAGCAACAAAGTTTACGAAAACAGCCTTCTATTAAGATAAGAAAGCACAACCGTTTTTAGTACTTAATGTCTAGCACCAGGCGCCATCTACTGGGTTAAATAGACCATGCATACGGTCCTATAAGAATGTCCACCGTAGGTTCGGAAAACTTTTCTGAATATAACCGTGGAGTATTCCGAACATGGACTAAGTTCTGAATACTTTACTAGATTTCAACTTGAGCCATTTCGGAACTTCAACCACATTCGATTTGCAGAACGAAACGTAGTTAGTATAGTGGGCTTAGAAAAAAGATAATGAGTAATTTTGTTATTCTGACAACATTTGCATGTCGCCGTTAGGCGGGGGACTTGGGCTTTTCTTATAGTTTAAGTAAGCATAAAATTTCAACGTAAAAACTGTCTAGCTCCAGCGCCCAGCCCCTCGAGGTCAAATGTTCTTCGAGAATAAAAGTGAAAGAGCACACTATTTTCTCGAAGAACATTTGCTTGTCGGGGCAAAGCAGGGCGCTTGCGCTTTTCTTATTTTTACTATATATGCTTTGACATTTCCATCTTTAATATTTATAACTATTAATGAAGTACATAATAATTAGAGAGAAAAAAGTCTTTTAACCTTTTTTAGTACAAACTGTGGCATTGTTATTTATATTTGGTTGTTTTCGAAGATTGTTGTTTTTTGCAACCGATTTGTTTTTATCGCAACAATGGTTACGAAAAGCGCCTAGATTTTTGACAAGCCTAAAAGAGAGATGGAGGGTTACTTATGTCACAAGTTCGAATTGAACGAGACTTAATGGGAGAAAAGGAAATACCACAAGATGCGTATTACGGAATTCAAACTGCCAGGGCCATTGAGAATTTCCCAATTACAGGAATTCCGCCACACAAAGAATTGATACGCGCATTTGCATACGTAAAAAAAGCGGCGGCAATGGCAAATAGTGATGTCGGTGTATTAAATAAAAAAATTGCTCATGCAATCGCTCAAGCAAGTGATGAGATCATTTCAGGGGCATTAAGCGATCAATTTGTAGTTGATTCAATTCAAGGTGGAGCTGGAACTTCTTTTAATATGAATGCTAATGAAGTAATTGCAAACCGAGCCATTGAGATCCTAGGTGGAAAAAAAGGAGATTATATGATGGTGAGCCCTAACACTCATGTGAATATGGCTCAATCAACAAATGATACCTTTCCAACAGCAATCCATATAGCATGTTTGCATTTGGCAGAAGGTTTAACCACTTCTTTAGAGGAACTAATAGGTGCAATGGATCAAAAAGCGAATGAGTTTGACCAAGTAATCAAGATGGGGCGTACTCACTTACAAGACGCAGTACCAATTCGTCTTGGGCAAGAATTTGGAGCTTACAAAAAAGTACTTACTCGTGACTTAAATCGTGTGAAAAATTCGGTAGATCACTTATTTGAAATTAATATGGGAGCAACTGCAGTTGGAACTGGATTAAATGCTTTACCAGAGTATATAACTCTTGTTGTAAAATATCTTGCAGAGCATACTGGCATGCCGTTTAAAAATGCTGAAGACCTTATTGACGCTACACAAAACACGGATGCTTATACAGAGCTCTCAAGTGCTTTAAAAATATTAGCGATTAATCTATCAAAAATTGCCAATGACTTAAGGCTCATGAGCTCTGGTCCTTTGACTGGAATTAATGAAATTAATCTCCCGCCACGTCAAGCGGGTTCATCAATTATGCCTGGAAAAGTAAACCCAGTAATGGCTGAAGTAATAAACCAAATTTCTTTTCAAGTTATTGGAAATGATCATACGATTTCACTTGCTTCAGAAGCAGGGCAATTAGAGTTAAATGTAATGGAACCAGTATTGGTTTTTAATTTATTACAATCTTTATCAATTCTTCAAAATGGGATAAGGGTTTTTAAACAATTTTGTATTGAAGGTATTACAGCAAATATTGAACGCTGTCGTGAAATGGTTGAGCATAGTGTTGGCATTATTACCGCCATTAACCCTCATGTAGGTTACGAAGTTGCTGCACGGATTGCTAAAGAGGCAATTCAAACAAGGCGACCTGTACGTGAGATCTGTATTGAAAAAGGAATTTTATCGGAAGAAGAATTAAATGTAATCCTAGATCCTAATGAAATGACTGCACCAGGGATTGCAGGATCAGATTTATTATTCGGAAAGTAAATTTTTTTATAGCTTCTTTAACAAAAAAGAATTGGAATTTTTGAACAAATTTTGCTATTCTAGTAGTAACCTTTGGAAAAAATTTCTTTTCTTTTTTGTCTATTGAATGAATTTCATAATTAGTCAAGCTATATCAAACTATATGTAGGTGAATGTCTTTTACTCAACTGCATAAGATCATAGCGAAAATAAAGAATGATGAAATACATTAGATTGAAAAGAATTTATTTTACAAAGGAGAATCTCCGTGAAAAAACTCATTTTAGCCTCCGGCTCACCTCGCCGTAAACAGCTGCTCGAACAAGCGCAGCTACAATTTTCTATTTCCACAAGTACCGTTGAGGAAACAATCACTGAAACCTTGTCTCCCTATGAACTAGTAGAACAACTTGCGCTCAAAAAAGCTAACGATGTGCTTAGCCGTAATGACGATTCAATAATCATTGGTGCTGATACAATTGTTTCAATAAATGGAACGGTTTTAGGAAAGCCTAATAACGAAGCAGAGGCCTTCCGAATGCTAGAACAATTAGCAGGCAATGATCATGAAGTCTATACTGGAGTGGCGATCATCGCGAAAGAAAAAACGGTTGTCTTTCATGAAAAAACGATCGTTACTTTTTGGCAACTTACTTCAAAAGAAATTGAAGACTATATTGCAAGTGGCGAGCCGTTTGATAAGGCTGGCTCTTATGGAATTCAAGGACTTGGTGCGCTATTTGTAAAAAAGATTATAGGTGACTACTTTAACGTTGTTGGCTTACCGTTAGCGAGGACAGTGAGAGAATTAAAAAACTTTCAACATGTGATTTCGTAATCGGGAGTAGCACAACCGCGATGCTCCTCCCGTAAAAAAAGGAGGAGTAGTGATGGAAGGGAAGCCATTAATGATTCGTGATGTTCCATATTGTGAAAGACCGAGGGAACGTTTAATTTCAGAAGGAGCTCACGTGTTATCGAATCAAGAACTAATCGCAATTATATTAGGAACAGGTACAAAGCAAGAATCAGTTTTACAATTAGCACAAAGAATTTTGCACCATTTCCATGGGTTACGACTATTAAAGGATTCCTCGGCAACAGAATTAAAAGAAATAAAGGGGATTGGTAACTCGAAGGCAGTACAATTGTTAGCAGCATTAGAGTTAGGCAGCCGTGTACATAAGCTTCAGCAAGAAAATCGAATAATCATTCGTTCTCCTGAGGATGTCTCGCGGTTTATGATGGAGGAAATGCGTTTTCTAACACAAGAGCATTTCGTAGCATTATACTTAAATACGAAAAATCATGTGATCCATAAAAAGACAATTTTTATAGGTAGTTTAAATGCTTCCATTGTTCACCCACGTGAAATCTATAAAGAAGCTTTTCGTCACTCAGCAGCTTCAATTATCTGTCTTCATAATCATCCAAGTGGAGATCCTTCTCCCAGTAAAGAAGACATTGAAGTAACAAAGCGTCTAGTCGAGAGTGGTAAAGTCATTGGCATTGAATTATTAGATCACATCATTATTGGTGATAAGAAATTTATTAGTTTGAAGGAGAAAGGCTACGTTTAAGTTATGAGTTATGAGTTATGAGTTATGAGTGATAAGTTGTTTTTTGGTAAGACTTCAAAGCGCTACAAATAAAAACTCAACACTCAAAACTCAATACTCATAACTTAACACTATCATTTTTTATTTTTTTTCAGTATAATAAAGGTTATGGATTTTCATTACTACAACTAGAAATTACTTAAATAGCGTTTTACGCTTTCCATTGAAGGGAGATTACATAGATGTTTGGTGGTTTTTCAAAAGACTTAGGAATTGATTTAGGTACAGCTAATACGCTGGTGTATGTGAAGGGGAAAGGTGTTATTGTTCGTGAACCTTCTGTAGTTGCGATTAGAACAGATACAGGAACAATTGAGGCAGTTGGAAATGATGCGAAAAATATGATTGGTCGTACGCCAGGAAATATTGTAGCAGTTCGCCCAATGAAAGATGGAGTTATTGCTGATTTTGATACTACGGCAACCATGATGAAATATTTTATAAGACAAGCCCTACGAAATCGTTCGATTTTCACACGTAAACCTAATGTAATGGTTTGTGTTCCATCAGGAATTACTGCTGTTGAAAAAAGAGCAGTTGAGGATGCTACAAAGCAAGCTGGTGCAAGAGAGGCCTATACTATTGAAGAGCCGTTTGCTGCAGCAATTGGAGCTGATCTACCTGTTTGGGAGCCAACAGGAAGCATGGTTGTTGACATTGGCGGTGGTACGACAGAAGTTGCGATAATATCGCTTGGAGGAATTGTCACGAGTCAGTCAATTCGTGTGGCAGGTGATGAAATGGATGATGCTATTATCCATTACATCAAGAAAACATATAACTTAATGATTGGGGAACGAACTGCAGAGGCTGTTAAATTTGAAATCGGTTCAGCTGGAACTCCTGAAGGCATTGAGGATATGGATATTCGCGGTCGTGACCTAGTGACAGGCTTACCAAAAACAATAACAATTACGGCTAGTGAAATAGCTGAAGCACTTGAGGATACAGTTACCACAATTATTGAAGCAGTGAAAAGTACGTTAGAAAAATCACCACCTGAATTAGCTGCTGATATTATGGATCGTGGAATTGTTCTTACAGGCGGTGGTGGATTATTACGTAATCTTGATCGCGTTTTAGCTGATCAAACTCATATGCCTGTCTTAGTAGCAGAAAATCCGTTAGATTGTGTAGCCTTAGGAACAGGAAGAGCGTTAGAAAATCTTCACTTATTCCGATCAAAGGCTGGGATTACAGTTCGTTCAAATCGTAAGTAAGTAGGTGTGATGAATGCCCCAATTTTTTTCAAATAAGAGACTAATAGTGCTTCTCGTTAGTATAATTCTTTTGGTGGCATTAATTGGCTATTCCATGAGTGATCGAAGAAGCCTAACATGGCCGGAACAGTTTATGAAAGACTCTGTAGGATGGGTCCAACAAGTATTTAAACAACCCGCTCTTTATGTAGCGGGTTTCTTTGAGAATATTAATGAATTGAGCAACTTATACGAAGAAAATCGAGTGTTAAAAGCTCATTTAGATGAATATGCACAAATTGCTGTTGAAGTAAATGTGCTACGTCGGCAAAATGAACATTTAAAAGAAGCATTAGATATTAAAGAAAGTTTATATAACTATAGCCTGACCCCTGCCTTAGTTATCCATCGTTCCCCAGATCGTTGGAATGAATATATTGGAATTAACAAGGGCGAACAAGATGGGATCGAACGAGATATGGCTGTTATCACCTCTAAAGGACTAGTTGGTAAGGTCTTACATGTTTCGCAATTTACAGCAACTGTTCAACTGCTCCGCGATCATGATCGTACCAACAGGATTTCAGCGATGGTTGATGCTGAGGATGTAGAAGTTTTTGGCTTTATTGAGGGCTTCGATGAACAAACAGGTGCTTTAATGCTCAGAAAGATTGAAGCTGATGCAGAGATCGAAGTAGGTCAAACAGTGGTAACCTCAGGATTAGGTGGTGTTTTCCCACAAGGACTTTTAATAGGCAAAGTCATTGAGATCGAGGCAGATGAATATGGGCTAACAAAGAATGCTTACGTTGAGCCCTCGGCTAGTTTTCATCATTTAGATTATGTGATGATCATTAATCGAACTGCTGCAGTAATTGATGAAAGCATAATAGAGGAAGGGGATGAGAATTAGCGATGTTACGATTTCTCCTTCCCTCTATTATATTTATTCTCTTTATTATCGAAGGAACAGTCATGCAAGTGATTGCCCCTGACCGATTTGGTTCAGAGTTCATCATAATCCCTCGTTTTGCTTTCGTCGTTGTGATTGTAATAGCTATCTTTTTGGGGAGAACTACAGGTACAATTTATGCTCTCTTTCTTGGACTATTTCAAGATATTATTTATACTCACGTTTTGGGTGTCTATATTTTTAGTATGGCTCTTATTACATATTTACTTGGATTTTCGTACAAGATTTTTCAGAAGAACTTATCATTACTCTTTATTACTACGATCGTCGGTACGATTCTCCTTGAATATTTAGTTTATGGAATTTACTCTATGGTTAATATTACAAATCTTCTTCATGAAAACTTCTTTTATGAACGACTTTTGCCAAGCTTACTCGTAAATAGTGTGTTTTTAATCATATTTGCGTATCCTTTACGAAAATTATTAGTCTTTTTACAAAATAAAGACGATATTGAAGAAAAAATCAATAAAAGAAAAAAGGATTTTAGATGGCAACGTTGAATAAAAGAAAGTTAGAGGTGAACTTTGGCCATGTTAAAAACAAACTATGTAACAATTCGAGGAACCAAAGAAGGCCTAATCTTATATTTGGACGACGAGTGTTCGTTTTCTGAACTTGTCAGTGAGCTTGAAGAGAAGCTTTCCTCAAATTATCCACAAATTTCAGAAGGGCCAGCTGTACATGTAAAAGTTTCGGTTGGGAATCGTTATCTTTCAGAGCCCCAAAAGGAACAATTAATATCAATTATTAGTGATCAGCAAAAGCTTGTAATAAACCAAATAGAATCGAACATTATCACGAAACAAGAGGCAGAAAATTTACAAAAAGAAGCCCAAACTGCTACGATTATAAGAGTTATTCGTTCTGGTCAGGTGTTAGAAGTCAAAGGGAATCTACTCCTACTAGGAGATGTTAACCCTGGTGGAACAGTTGTTGCTACGGGAAACATTTATATTTTGGGTGTCTTACGTGGGATTGCTCATGCAGGAAGTGAGGGTGATTCCGAAGCCGTGATTGCTGCTTCAAAAATGGAACCATCACAATTGCGTATCGCAGAAATTGTTAGCCGGTCACCTGATACGAAAGACAATGAAAGCCATGACATGGAATGTGCTTATGTTGGTTACGATAATAAAATTGCCATAGAGAGAATACAACAAATGGGTAAAATACGCCCAGGAATAACAAACGTTACAAGTTTTGAGTTATGAGTTATGAGTTGTGAGTTAGTTTTGGTAGGGTTCCGAAGCTTTGCTATTAAATAACTCTAAACTCAACCCTCAAAACTTAAAACTCAATTAGAAAGGGGAGTTTCGCATGGGAGAGGCGATTGTAATTACTTCTGGTAAAGGCGGCGTTGGAAAAACGACTACATCTGCAAATATTGGTACTGCCCTTGCGCTTTCAGGGAAAAAAGTATGCTTAGTAGATACAGATATTGGTTTACGTAACCTTGATGTTGTAATGGGTTTAGAAAACCGAATCATATATGATATTGTTGATGTAGTTGAAGAACGTTGTAGGTTGCAACAAGCACTTATTAAGGACAAGCGTTTTGAGTGTCTTATGCTTTTGCCAGCAGCACAAACAAAAGATAAATTAGCCGTAAATCCAGAACAAATGAAAGTAATCATTAAAGAATTAAAAGAAGACTTTGATTATGTTATTATTGATTGTCCTGCAGGAATTGAGCAAGGTTTTAAAAACGCTGTCGCTGGTGCTGATAAAGCAGTTGTTGTAACGACACCTGAAACGTCGGCAGTTCGAGATGCAGATCGCATTATTGGGTTGCTAGAGCAAGAAAATATTGAGCCCCCTAAACTTGTCGTAAATAGAATTCGCAGCCATATGATGAAAAATGGTGATATGCTAGATGTAGACGAGATTGTTTCAATTTTAGCAATTGAGCTATTAGGAATTGTTGCAGATGATGATGATGTCATAAAAGCTTCTAATAAAGGTGAGCCGATTGCATTCCAACCGACGAGTCGAGCATCTATTGCCTACCGAAATATAGCTAGACGTATTTTAGGCGAATCTGTTCCTTTGATGTCTTTAGAAGATAACAAGGGCATGTTCACAAAAATGAAAAAGTTTTTTGGGATTAGGGCTTAAATTGTTATAATCCAATCTTTCAAAGTTAGCGAGCAAGTCTTGCTAACTTTTTTATCATTTTTGGCCAGAAGACCCCCACTCCAAGGAGTTTACGAGTAAGTGGGGGATGAATGGTTACTTTTTAAAAGGCTGTTTTCGCAAAGTTTGTTGCTTTCGTAAAAAGATGGTATAAAATATTTTGTGTAAGACATAAATGGCCAAAATTTGGAGTCTCCAAAAAATAAAAAAGTAGGGTATCCTCGGAATTGCGACATCCCAAACAGAGAGGAAAAACCCTACTATGAAATCTATTATACCTGCTAACGAATTTACGAATCAACTTGAAGATTTAGTAAAAAACTTTTTAAAAGATAAAATGGAGCTATACTTAAAAGAAGAAATTAAGAATTTTATTGAAGTAGAGAAACCTGATCAAGGGCTTCAACGTAACGGTTACTATGAAAGGTCATTGGACACAAAATACGGTAAAATTGAGGATATTTCTGTACCTCGTGACCGCCAAGGAGAATATAAGACTCAATTATTTGAGCCTTACAAGCGTAGAGATGGTTGGTTAGAAGAAGCCATTATTCGTATGTACCAAACTGGGATGAGCACCCGTGATGTTGGTAAGTTTGTAGAAAGAATGGTCGGCTCAACTTACTCCGCGACAACGATTAGTAATATAACGGAAGTTGTGCATCAAGATATTGAAGCTTGGCAAAAACGTCCGTTAAATAAGAGATATTCTGTACTATATTTAGATGGAATGTATATTAAAGTTCGCCGAGATACGGTGGATAAAGAAGTTGTCTATGTTGTCATGGGGGTAAATGAAGATGGTCACCGTGAAATTCTAGCCTTTTACGTAGGGGGACGTGAGAGTTCAACTGGATGGCATACTATTTTAGCAGATTTGTATACGCGAGGTTTAAGAGAAGTTTTATTAGGAGTTTTTGATGGATTAAGCGGCCTCGAAGAGGCTTTCCTAGCTGTGTATCCTAAAGCTGATGTACAGCGTTGTGTGGTTCACAAAGTAAGAAATACCTTAAACCAAGTACGAAAAAAAGACCAAGTTGACATATCTGAAGGATTGAAGTTAGTTTATAAATCTCCAACAAGAGAAATCGCTCAAATTCAATTTGAGAAGTTTAAAGAAGAATGGTCTAAAAAGTATCCAAAAGAAGTTCAATCCTGGGAACAGGATCTGCCAGTGTTATTGACGTTTATGAAATATCCTATGGATATCCGATCTGGTATTTATACAACTAATTGGATTGAAAGAACAATAAAAGAGTTTCGAAAACGTGTAAAACCAATGAATAGCCTACCTGATATTAAAGCAGCTGAGAAGATCTTGTATCTAACAGTTAAATCGATGAATGACAAATGGTCAACTAGAATATCTGCTGGATTTGCACAATCAAAATCAAAGTTACAAGAAATGTTTACTGAACGATATAACTAAAAAATGGAAAAATTTTCAGTCATGTACGGGCTCCCCTGCCATACATGACTGAAAATTCAGAAAATAACTAAAGTAATTCATAGGGCCCTACTTTTAATGCTTACACAAAATACTTGACGCTACCCGTAAAAATCCCAAAAGCCTGATTTTTACACATAAACACTAAGATAGCAGGATAAATCTTATAAAAATTTTGAGAGATTAAACATGATTGTTTTGTTTCTTTTTTATTGGCTGTTTACGTAAACTTTGTTGCTTTTAGGTCGTCTTTTGAGAATAAATAAGCCATTGGGAAAAATTTATTTGTCTCAATGGCTTATTTATTCTCAAAAGCTTCACGCAAAGCGTGAAGAACCAAGCATTCGCTTGGTTACGACCTAAAAGCTAATAGCAACAATCTTCTCTTAAGAAGGTGCTTCGAAGCCTCTTTTGATCATTCTCGAGTACCACAGAACTTTAACCTCTACACTTTAAACTAATTAGCATATCCTACCCGGACAAGTCATATCTATTAATTAATGAATTATGAATTGCTTGAAGTTGCTTCAAGGCTAAGATTACTCAATGAAAATCATAAAAAATTACTTTTAAGAGCTATCTACAAAATTGGATTTTACGCTACTTTACATCTTCGAGTAACTCGCAAAACTTTACACTTTAAATTTTACACTCTACACTAAAAAAGGGGATGAATATAGATGGCGAACAGGGTCGATGAAATTCGTCGAAAAATTCAAGCAAGACGAAGAAAGATTAGTAGTGAAATAGGTAGAAAAGAGCGTTCACAACCGCAATACTATCCTAGTCATAGTGAATCAAGAGATGACACGGATTATTATTTTCCTAGTAGTGCAAAAGGAGCAGGAGAACCAGAAGAGAAATTGTTTCGAAAAGATATTTTAATGTTTCAAATCTTAACAGCCGTTTGCCTGTTTTTAATTGTTGGAATATTATTCAGAACGCAAATACCACAACTTGAGGGGGCAAGGCAATTTGTAAAAAATTCATTTGAACAAGAATTTCAATTTGCGACTGTTGCCAATTGGTATGAGGATCAATTTGGAAAGCCGTTAGCTTTACTTCCGACGACAAGAGATGTAGCATTAGAAAATCTTGAAGGAGAAGAATTAAATGTAGCTTATGCAGTACCCGCCACTGGTCGAGTGACAAAAAGCTTTGATCAGGATGGGAAAGGTGTAATCATCGAGACTGTATCAAATTCAAATGTAGAAGCTGCCAAAAGTGGCATGGTACGTTTTGTTGCTGAAGAGGAAACGCTAGGTAAAACAGTAATTATTGCTCATTATGATGGTGGAGAGTCATGGTATGCAATGCTCGATAAGGTTGAAGTCAATCTCTATGATCACATTGAGGCTGGTAAAAAAATCGGAACAGTTTCATTAAATGACAATAAAGGTTTCTATTATTTTGCGTTAAAAGAAGGAGAAACATTTATCAATCCTCTTGAAGTGATTTCCTTTGATTAATATGATTTCATTATTAAAAAAAATAAAAATAAATCCTCTTTTTTGGTTTGTTATTGGTATAGGTGTTTTAACTGGATACTTTCGAGAAGTAATTATGGTATTTAGTATCGTTTTTATACATGAAATGGGTCATAGCGTAGCGGCCCATTTTTTTCAGTGGCGGATTCGTAAGATCGAATTATTACCTTTCGGAGGAGTCGCTGAGGTTGAAGAATATGGAAATCGACCTTTAAAAGAGGAATTTATCGTCATCATTTCAGGCCCAATCCAACATATCTGGCTAATCGCCTTGTCTTATCTTTTACTTCCTTTTGAATTTTGGACAATCAATGACCACCAAATGTTTATTATGCATAATTTGATGATTTTATTATTTAATTTATTACCCATTTGGCCTTTAGATGGAGGGAAGCTTTTGTTTTTATATTTTTCAACGAAGCTACCGTTTCAAAAAAGCCTTGATAAAACACTAAAGAGCTCGCTATTTTTATTATTTCTATTTACAGTCGTAAGTATTTATTTGTTTCCATTTCACCTAAATCTTTGGATAGTTATTTTGTTCCTACTTTTTAGTCATTATTTTGAATGGAAGCAACGAAGCTACGCTTATATGCGTTTTCTAATGGAGCGTTACTATAAAACGGAAAAACCCTTCGCTGCAACCGTGCCAATTGTTGTTTCGGCACACCTAACAGTGCAAGATGTATTAAAAACATTTAGACGTGGCGTTAAACATAAGATTGTTATTAAAAATGATTCAATAGCACCTAGAAAAATACTTTATGAGAAAACAGTTTTAAAAGCATTTTTTGAACAAAAAAAAGCAAATAAGCCAATAAGTAGTCTTCCGTATCAGTAAAACTTTGGTATTTTAACAAATAATGTTATAATTATATAATGTAAATCGAGACCAGCCAAAGTAAAACGGCTGGTTTTTTCTTAGAAGATATCAATTAATAAATATCTTAGGTGATGTCTACCGCAAGCACCTAAGTTCCACGAGGTCAAAAACACGTGATCACTTAAACGCTGCCTCTGTGGTCCGGTATGTGCTCGAGGCAAAGCTGCATGTAGTAACATTAGAAGGAACACATGCTGTGACCAGTTCAGTAGCTTTTACAGGGAAAAAGCACACTATACTTTTTCCTAGGGCGCTTGCGCTTTTCTTATTATGGTTTAGAAGAAGGGATACACATGAAAACATTCATCTTTAATATGCTAACTAATGAACGACGGCTTGCAATTTTAGAAAATAAAAAGGTAGTTGAGATATTAATTGAAAGACCTGATATTAACAAGATAGTTGGAAATGTCTATAAAGGGAAAGTGGTAAATGTACTTCCTGGGATGCAAGCAGCCTTCGTAGATATTGGTCTTGATAAGAATGGGTTTTTGTACCGTGACGAGTTAGTAAGCTTCCAGCGCTCGATAGAAGCAGACGAATCAAAAAAGGAGCGCTCAATCTCTCAATTCCTCACAGTAGGACAAGAAGTATTAGTCCAAGTTACGAAAGAAGGCTTTGGAAAGAAAGGACCAAGACTCACTGAAGTCGTTTCGTTTCCTGGTAAATACATTGTCTACATGCCTAATGCTGGTTATGTAGGAGTATCAAAAAGAATGCAAAAAGAAGAAGTACGAGAACATTGGCGAACGATTGGAATAGAGCTTTGTCAAGGTGAAGAGGGAATGATCATTCGAACAGCTACTGAAGGATTAACAAAGGAAAAGGTCGCTCAAGATTTATTTTCCTTAGGAAACTTTGGGAGGACGTTTGGAAAGAAGGAAAGAGTCTTAAACCGCCGCAACTCATTCATGAAGACAACTCAATTTTAGAAAAGGTAGTCCGTGATATTAACTTTGATGAAGTAGAAGAAATTTATATTGATACAATGAAGGATTACTTGCTGTTAAAGGAAATGTTTACTCCATTTCCTGAGCTACTAGAGAAACTTCATTTTTATCAGAAACGTGAAAACATATTTTCACACTTCCATATTGAGGCGGAGCTAGATAAAGCAATGCGTCGGCAAGTGTGGTTAAAGAGTGGTGCGTATTTAGTCATTGATCAAACAGAAGCGTTAACCGTTTTTGATGTAAATACAGGCAAATTTACAGGGAAATTAGATCTACAAGATACGATAGTTAAAACAAATATTGAAGCAGCCAAAGAAATTGCTAGACAATTGCGCTTGCGAGATATTGGTGGAATTATTGTCATAGATTTTATTGATATGAAGCAGGATAAAGACAAAGAAACAGTGATGAGTGTTCTTACAACGTTATTGAAAAACGATCGAACCAAAACAAATATTCTTGGATTTACTGGATTAGGATTATTAGAAATGACCCGAAAGAAAGCACGTCAAAACCTACAGGATAGTGTATCAACAGTTTGTCCGACATGCCTAGGTAAGGGGAAAGTCCTTTCTGATGAGGCGGTAGCACATAAGGTTGAAAGAGCACTATGGGAATATAAAGGGATGGATAGTGATGCGCTACTTGTTGAGGTACCACCGAATGTCGTGTCACTTCTAAAGGGCGAAAAGAACGAACATATAAGTCGGTTAGAAAAAGCCCTCCATTATCAGATTTTCGTTAAAGCCAGCCAATCGCTTACTCCAAACGAATTTGCCATCCGTTTTGTCGGTAGTGTAGATGAAGTTCAGTCTAGAGTTTAGTGTTATGTGTGTTGAGTTAAGAGTTAAGTGTGATAAAGCTTCGAAGCAATTCTTTTAAACATCTCAAAACTCAAAACTCAAAACATCATTGACTCTACTCAAGAAAAATGGTAAGATATTTTTTGTTAGTTATTTGGATAACCTCCAAAGAGCTATAACCGCTCTTAAAAGGGTTAAAGATTTTATCCAAGGGATTTCCTTAGGTAAAACACCCTCATTGGCGAGTCTGAGTATAATAAGGAGGTGCACGTAAATGTACGCAATTATTGAAACTGGTGGAAAGCAAATCAAAGTTCAAGAAGGTCAAGAGATCTACATTGAGAAGTTAGATGCTGAAGTTGGTGAAACAGTAAGCTTCGACAACGTATTATTAGTTGGTGGAGACTCTGTTAAAGTAGGAGCTCCATTCGTAGAAGGAGCAACTGTAACAGCTAAAGTTGAAAAAGTAGGTCGCGCGAAGAAAATCTTAGTTTATAAGTACAAAGCTAAGAAGAACTACCGTCGTAAGCAAGGTCATCGTCAACCTTACACTAAAGTTGTTATCGAAAAGATCAACGCGTAAGGTATCGTATGATTACGGTAAAAGTTGTTCGCGAATCTGACAACAACATTCGTTCTTTCGAAATGAGTGGTCATGCCAATAGCGGACCACATGGACAAGATATTGTTTGTGCTGGAGCTTCAGCCGTTTCATTTGGAACTGTTAACGCAATCGATACATTATGTAATGTTCAGCTTGAAGTTGATATGGACAACGATGGTGGCTTTCTCCGCTGCACAGTTCCAACCGATTTGGACGTGCAAACATATGAGAAAGTACAGCTTCTATTAGAAGCAATGGTTGTATCACTCACTTCTATTGCTGAGCAGTACGCTAAACATATTAAAATTAGGGAAACCTAGGAGGTGAATTCACATGTTAAAAATGAACCTTCAATTTTTCGCATCGAAAAAAGGGGTAGGTAGTACAAAGAACGGTCGAGACTCAATGTCAAAACGTCTTGGTACAAAGCGTGCTGACGGTCAAACTGTAACTGGCGGATCTATTTTAGTTCGTCAACGCGGTACACGTATTTACCCAGGTGTAAACGTAGGTAGAGGTGGAGACGACACTTTATTTGCTAAAGTTGACGGCGTGGTTAAGTTTGAACGCGTTGGTCGTGACAGAAAGCAAGTAAGTGTTTACCCAGCAGCTCAAGAAGCATAATCTCTAAAATAAAGTCCTAGCCATTTGGTTAGGACTTTTTTGCATATAATAATGTAGAGTTTAAAGTTTGTGAAAGCTTCCCTAAGATGCCAAAAATGACTCTTCACTAAAAAAAGGAGGTACAGCACATATGAAACTAACAGTAATCGGTCACTGGGGGGCTTACCCAAAAGCAGGGAATGCTACGTCTTGTTATCTACTAGAGCGTGATGGCTTTAGATTATTGGTTGATTGTGGCAGTGGAGCTCTTTCACAGTTACAGCATTATTGTTCTTTAGCAGAGATTGATGCAGTGATTATATCTCATTACCATCATGACCATATTGCGGATATTGGCTCACTTCAATATAGTCGCCTCATTGATTTTCAGTTAAATAATACCAATAAAGCACTCTCTATTTACGGACATCCTTATGATCAAGCTGAATTTCAAAAGTTGGCAAAACCACCACATGTATTATCTTTTATTTATAACGAGGTTCATGACTCAAAAATTGGCCCATTTCGAATTACATATTTAGAAACAGACCATAAAGTCCGCTGCTATGCGATGCGATTTGAAGCGGAAGGGAAATCCATTGTCTATACGGCAGACAGTAGCTATAAAGAAGAATTTCACTCTTTCGCTAAAGATGCTGACATACTGATCTGTGAAACAAGTTTTTACGCACATCAAGATGGTAAGCCCTATGGTCATATGAATAGTACAGAGGCAGCCTTGATTGCTAGAGATGCGGGTGTGAAAAAACTGATCCTCACACACTTGCCTCATTTTGGAGATCCAGTACAACTAGTTAATGAAGCAAAATCTATTTTTAATGGTGAGGTCACATTAGCTCAGAAAGGTTTAAGATTCGACGTATAGAAAAGCTCATGGCCAAGTTGGTCTTGAGCTTTTTCTTTTGTTAACGCCCTTCTAAGTTCATTTCAATTATCAATTTTCCTGAGTGAGAAATGCAATTGTAAATTTTTAAAAGAGGAAATCCCGGTATTTTACGGGGGTCAATTTTTAAAACTTTACAATCACTGAAAAGTATTTACAATTTCTTTACGCTACGTTCATTCCAGCTTTAAATTTGAGGAGTAAATTAGAACTTGTAAAGGAGATTTGTAGTTTAAGAGACTATATCTTCTAAAAAACGAAAACATTTTCGGGAGGAAAATACCAAATGAAAAAGTTCAAACGTTCTATGTTAGCATTAACAGTTGCAACAGTATTAGCAGTGGCTACTGCATGTGGGAGTGGGGAGCAGGCTACTAAGGATAACACTCAAACTGCAAGTAGCTCTCCTCAAACTAATGGGCAAAAAGAAGAAAAACAGGAAGAAAAGCTTTCTGGAACAATTGCTATTGATGGATCTTCAACAGTTTTCCCAATTCTTGAAGCTGTATCAGAAGAATATAACAAAGTTCAACCGGATGTAAAAGCTCCTGTAGGTGTTTCTGGTACAGGTGGTGGCTTTAAGCGTTTCGTAATCGGTGAAACAGATTTTAGTAATGCATCTCGCCCAATCAAAGACGAAGAAGCTGCGCTAGCTGCAGATAATGGCGTTGAATATATCGAGTTAAAACTAGCATTTGATGGTTTATCAGTAGTGGTAAGTAAAGATAACGACTTTGTAGATTACTTAACTGTCGAAGAACTTACAAAAATGTGGGTAGACGGTTCGGAAGTTGTCACTTGGAAAGATGTTCGTCCAGAATGGCCAGAAATTAAAATTGAATTCTTCAGCCCAGGACATGACTCTGGAACATATGACTACTGGAATGAAGTAATTCTAAATAAAACAGATATTCGTAAAGATGCTCAACTTTCAGAAGACGACAATGTTCTAGTAATGGGTGTTGCTGGTGGTCAAGGTGGTCTTGGTTACTTTGGTTATGCTTACTATTATGAAAACCAAGATAAATTAAAAGTAGTGCCTATTGACAATGGAAAGGGTCCAATCGTACCAACAGAAGAAACAATTAACGATGGCACATACGCGCCACTATCAAGACCAATGTACATGTATGTTAATAAAGAGTCGTTAAAACGTCTTGAAGTTTTAGACTACTTAACGTTCTTAAATACACATGTAGGTGAATTAGCACTAGAAGTTGGCTATATTAACTTGCAACAAGCGGATTATGACAATAATGCAGAAATCATCAATAGTGCTAAATAGTTTTTGATAAATAGAAAAGGGAAGGGGTGGACAATACGTCACCCCTACCACTCTATGTTTTACGCAATAAGGGGGATGGAAATGAATAGAGACATTAAATCAGTAAGTGAACTAATTGCTGAAAATCATTCAAAAAGGTCTTTGTTAAAATTTACAGAGAATGCAGTTCCAAGATTTCTACTTGTTTGTGCCATTATTTCTATATTAACAACAATTGGAATTGTATTCACATTATTATTTGAAACATTTACATTTTTCAAGACAGTTTCATTTGTTGAATTTATTACTAGTAAAGAGTGGCATCCAATGCATTCTAGTCCAAACTTTGGAATTTTACCTTTAGTTACCGGTACATTATTAGTAACAGCGATCGCGATAACAGTGGCAATTCCAATAGGTTTAGGGGCAGCGATTTATTTAAGTGAGTATGCATCAGATAAAATGCGAAGAGTCATTAAACCAGTCTTAGAAGTTTTAGCAGGTGTTCCAACAATTGTTTATGGATTTTTTGCTTTAACATTTGTGACACCACTACTACGTCAATTTGTACCAGATTTATCAATTTATAATGCTTTAAGTCCAGGGATTGTGGTAGGAATTATGATTATTCCAATGATTGCCTCACTTTCTGAAGATGCGATGAGTTCTGTACCTAATTCAATTAGGCAGGGAGCATATGCATTAGGAGCTACCAAGTTAGAGGTAGCGATTAAAGTTGTTTTACCAGCAGCTCTATCAGGGGTTATTGCATCGTTTGTCCTTGCGATGTCAAGAGCGATTGGTGAAACGATGATTGTAACTGTAGCAGGTGGAGCAAATCCAACAACAGCCATCGATGTTACAAGTGCAATTCAAACCATGACAGCTTATATTGTTCAAGTAAGTTTAGGAGACGCAACGTATGGCTCAACTGTCTATTATAGTATTTATGCAGTAGGGATGACACTTTTTGTCTTTACACTTGTTATGAATATATTAGCTTTCTTTATCTCACGAAAATTCAGGGAGGAATATTAAAAGATGGAAGTAATTAAGCAAAATCAAATGGTCAAAAATATTCCTACTCGTTTACTAAAAAATAAATTTTTCACCGTTTTATTTTTACTAGCAACACTTACTGGATTACTAGTTTTAGCAATCCTTTTATATCGAATTTTTTCTCAAGGAATAGGTTACATCAATTGGGATTTCTTAACGAGCTTCGCTTCAAGGCGTCCAAGCGATGCGGGAATTAAAGCAGCGATTTACGGAACGGTTTGGATGATGGGAGTAACGGCACCAATTGCGTTTACATTAGGTGTAGGAACAGCGTTATATCTTGAAGAGTATGCAAGTAAAAATCTAGTTACGAAGATTATCCAAATGAATATTTCTAACTTAGCAGGTGTTCCATCAATTGTATTTGGTTTGTTAGGTTTAACATTGTTTGTACGTGGATTAGGGTTAGATCGCAGTGTTTTAGCAGGTGGCTTAACGATGGCATTATTAATTTTACCAATTATCGTCGTCGCCTCTCAAGAAGCAATTCGCGCAGTACCAAAAGAATTAAAGGAAGCGTCATTTGGTATGGGTGCAACGAAATGGCAAACGATCCGTCGTGTTGTTTTACCTGTTGCGATACCGGGAATTTTGACTGGAAATATCCTTGCTCTTTCAAGAGCAATTGGTGAGACTGCACCATTAATTATGATTGGGGCATTAACGTATATTGCCTTCGTCCCTGAAAACTTAATGAGTCAGTTTACAGTTATGCCAATTCAAATTTTTAACTGGACAGGGCGACCGCAGGAAGAATTCCAATTTGTTGCAGCAGCTGGAATTATTGTCTTGTTAGCGATGCTATTAATCATGAATTCAATTGCTGTTTTAATTCGAAATAAATTTCAGAAGCGTTATTAAATTTTAAGGGGGATGTTTTATGAGTGTTGCAGTTCAACCTAAAATAATTCAAAAAAATAATGAAGATAAAATTGTAAAAGTAGATAAAAAGAAAGTATATGAAGTAAATCAATTAAACTTATGGTACGGGAAAGAACAAGCATTAAAGCAAATTCAACTAGACTTCTTTGAAAATGATGTCACTGCAATTATTGGCCCTTCTGGTTGTGGGAAATCAACATTCATTAAAACTTTAAACCGCATGGTTGAAATGGTCCAAGGGGTAAAGACGTCTGGGAGTATTATCTATCAAGGAAGAGATATTTTTGATCCGAAGTTTCATGTTGAAGAACTAAGAACAAAAGTTGGAATGGTTTTTCAAAAGCCAAACCCATTCCCAAAATCAATTTATGAAAATATTGTTTATGGACCAAGAATTCACGGCATTAAAAACAAAAAGATCCTAGACCAAGTGGTAGAAAAAAGTTTACGTGGCGCTGCGCTTTGGGATGAAGTAAAAGATAGACTCCATGAAAATGCTTATAGTCTTTCAGGTGGCCAACAACAACGTTTATGTATTGCCCGTTGTCTGGCAGTGGAACCACAGGTTATCTTAATGGATGAGCCTACTAGTGCACTTGATCCGAAATCTACACTGAAAGTAGAAGAGTTAATGGAAGAGTTAAAAAAACAGTACTCTATTATTATTGTTACTCACAATATGCAACAAGCTGCGAGAATATCAGATAAAACAAGTTTCTTCCTAAATGGAGAGGTTGTTGAGTATGACCAAACAGATCGCATTTTTTCCAATCCAAAAGACAAGCGTACAGAAGACTATATCACAGGAAGATTTGGATAAGGAGCGATATGACCATGCATACTAGAGAAACATTTCATTCAGGAATAGCAAGTCTAAAAGAAGCCATCGTAGCTTTAGGAAGTCAAGTTAATGTTGCTTTTAACGAATCGATGGTGGCATTTATAAATAATGATATAAAAAAATATGCTAGCATCCAAGAAAACGATTTACAGATCAATCAGCAAGAACTAGCAATTAATGAAAAAGCAACTTTGCTCATTGCAAGGCAACAGCCAGTTGCCTCAGATCTTCGTAAAATTATTGTGGCTTTTAAGATTTCAAGTGATTTGGAACGCATTGGTGATTTGGCTGTAGATATCTCAAAGGCTGCTCAAAGAATACCAATGAGCGAAGTAAAAATCGATACAACACTCTTATTACAGATGGCAAACAAGGCAAGTGAAATGTTATCAAGAGTACTCGTAGCTTATGAAAATGGAAACATATTAGAAGCTCAACAAATTGCTAGTGTAGATGACGAAGTTGATGAAATGTATGCTCAGTTCGTGAAGATAATCTTTAATTTTGTCATTTCTGAGCAATTAAAAATAGAGCAGGTAACCCAGCTAGCGTTTATCTCACGCTATATAGAACGAATTGCAGACTATGCAACGAACATTGCTGAGCTAATCATCTATGAAGTGAACGGTCAGTATTTTGATTTAAACTAAATATTCTTAGGGACCAGGCGATACGAACCGTGTATCGTCTTTTAAGTTTAATGAAAGAAATGATACTCCCTTAAGGCATTTTCCATAATTTTGATTATCTTTACTTCCTTGTTGAGATTTAATGTTTGGTAGTGTTAAAATAAGATAAGAACATACATTCTAGTGACGACGGTATATTTATATAATTCTTTTTAGAGTCCCCTTGTACTTCAATTACAGTGGGAATTGTTGGTATAATGAACTTATTTCCGTTATCAAGGAGGTTGCACATGCTAGTTGTAAAAACATCACCAATAACAGAGGTTGCAAATAGTGATCGACTTTTAGAGTGCTTCAACAAGCAAAAAGAAGTTGGAAAACCAATCTATTACATATTACCTTCTAATAAATATCTTCAAGAAGCCAGAAAACGAAAAGCTGGCATCGCTTTTAAAACGTTTGATGATTTGGCTGATTTAGTTTTGAAAAAAGCAAATGTTGATTTTTTCGCTGTGTCTGAAAGCGAACGAACATTGTTTTTTCAAGAATTAATTGCTAGGGATAAAAAGCGATTTTTACAAAATCCAGAAGAACTCCGGCACAAAGCCAAAGCATACGCCCAGACATATGGGCAGTTGAAACGTGTTGGATTAACTATTAACGATTTGCCACCACAGTTCAAGCAAATGGAAGCTGTCTTTTCGGAGTATGAGACAGAGTGGGTTACAAAACAACGTCTTCTAGATCCAGAAAACCGAATTCATAAAGCGGTATCTTTAAAAAAGCAAACCAACTTAAATCTTGGTGGGATTGTGATCGATGGCTATTTAGACTTCAGTACGCTTCAATATATGGTGATTAATTACTTCGTCTCCCTTGGATTTGATATTACTGTATATTTACCATTGCTTGAAGGAGCGGAGATTCTAGAAGAGACAAAATCCACGCTTCAAAAGATAGGCTTTCAAATTGCAGACAATGAAGTGTTATCAATACAGACGGAACCAGACATTACAGTTTCTTCCGCCACAACTATAGAAGAAGAAATCTATGGAGTTCTAGAAGAAATTGCAGAAAAAGACAAAGCATTGGTTTTTTCAGAGGTAGGATTGTTGTTAGCAGATGAAGCAAAGTATTTAGAAAGTGTAATTAAAGTTGCAAAGGAGAAACATATCCCAATAAAACGACCTGAAAAAAAGTTGGTGAATGAATCTTTACTTTTCCAATTTATCTATCATGCATTACTAAACCACAATGGTAGATTTTCAAATAGATGGGATGCTATAGACCTCCTAGATTCTTTACTTAGACTTCAATTTCTCCCAAGTTTTGAGTATATGACGAAAAAGAGATCGTATATTGAAACTGGATTTCTTGAGAAAGATCTGAAAGAATACATCGATTTATTCGTTGATTTTCGAACATCCCTTCCTAAAAAGGCAAGCTTGGTATCTTATTTAACCTGGATGAGAGATTTGCTAGAAAAAAGTCAATTCCCTGTTATATGGAAAGAAAGACTACAATCTCTGACAAAGACAAACAAACTTCAACAGATTCGTTTTGAATGGAAGTCATATGATTTTCTCCTGGATTTTCTTACTAAAAAAATTGAATTGATAGATAAGCAAGGACTACAAGAGCTTGAGGTTCATTATCATATTTTTGTTGAGTGGTTAAATGATGGAATCCAAACGGGCTCAATTTATGTAGAGAGGGCTCCGAATAAAGGAGTTCAAATATTTACATTCCGCGATATAGCTTTATTTAAAGGGAAACAGATTTATGTCATGGGGATGAATGAAGGAACATTTCCAAAGGGCCACAAGCTCAGTGGTTATTTCCAAGAAAGTGATTTAAGAAACCTACCAATCCCGTTTGCGGCACCAACTCGAAGGTTATTTCGACAAAAAGATGATGCTTTTTTCCAGCAGTTGTTTTCATTAGCGAAAACATTGTCTTTTTCCTATGTCGTAGGTGTAGATCCGCATAACCCGCTACTCCCTTCTGGTTATTTAGAACGATGGAAGAAGCAAATTCTAGAAAGAAAGTACAGTACAGCCACTCGGTATGCCAATCGAGTATCTCGTTCAATGCAAGACTATCAGGAGAAACTTGCTTTTCATGTTGGGATAGGAAAAAAAGTGCAGAGTTTACCTAAAGAGCTAGAGAAAATGACTGCAACCCTAGACTACTTAGAGGAAGGCAAAGAAATAGTCTCCTCTCATTGGCATGAGCAGTTGCGGCGGGACAAGTTATCGGTCACAATGCTTGAAAGCTATGCGATGTGTCCATTTAAATATGCTCTTGAGCGAATTCTAAACATTAAAGAACCTTCCGAGAAAAGGACATCAATCGATTTCAGAGATGTAGGCTCAATGCTTCATACGATTATAGAAAAGTTTTATAAACAACTAATGTTAGTTGGCAAACCTTTCTCTGCATTTTCAGAGGAAATGAAAGAAACGGCTGAAACGATTTTATTAGAAATCTTTGAGGAAGAATGGGCAGTTGTCGAGGGGCGTCATCTTGATTTTTCAAAGTTACAACTGTCAATCGAAAAAGAAGAATGGCAGAAAAAGCTTCGCAAATGGTGGCTTGCCGAGAAACAGCATTTTTGGGAAAATAAACAACTCCAGGGGATGCACCTATTCCGACTAGAGGAAGCAATTGAACTTGATTTAAAAATCGATGAAACAACAACGATTACCTTGTCGGGAAAAATTGATCGAATTGATATTGATGAGAATGGCTTTGTTATATACGACTACAAATCTGGACTAGCATCATTAAATTTTGAAAAAGAAGTTCGTCCTGGTCTTAAGCTTCAATTACCACTATATTTAGTTGCGATGGAAAACAGGTTGACAACTGGGCATTATCAGCTCGATTTATCAGGGATATTTGAAGAAACACCAGAAAAATTAACGGCTCACGGTGCATCGTATATATCATTAAGAGATCCGTTGAAACGTGCCGGAAACAGTGTTTGGCGCGAGGAACATTTCGGGAAAAACAATCCCTTTTCTGTTCATGCCAAAGCTACAAAGAAGAAACACTTGAGGCAGAAATGTTGTTAGCCAAATATGAGTTGAAACAGCGTTTGAAGGAGCTGTGGGAGGGGAGTACTCAAAACTTTTCTGTAAAGCCACTAAAATGTATCAATAGCTGTATCTACAAATCAGTATGTCGAGTCACCCAAGATCAAATTGAAGAAGGCGAGGGGGAGTGGAAGTGAATTTTAATCCAGAGCAAGAAACAGCGATTTTCAGTGAAAAGCCACTAGTTGTTATCTCAGCTGGAGCTGGTTCAGGGAAAACTCGTGTTTTAACCGAACGGTATGTCCATCTTTGCGAACAAAAGCTTCAAGAAAAGCTCGGAAATCCCTCTTCAGCCGTTGCAGCAGCGGTAGAGGAAATCGTTGCCATTACATTTACCGAAAAAGCTGCTCGAGAGATGAAGGATCGAATTCGTGGTCGTATTGAAGAAAAACGCTCTTCTGTCGATAAACTATACCAGAAACATGAACAAGAGCTTGCCGGTCAGTTTTGGCAGGAGCAAAAGGAAGCTTTGGATGGTGCCTTAATCACTACGTTTCATAGCTTTTGTCATAAATTGTTACATGAATACGCATTCGAAGCGGATATTACGCCCAATTTTACGGTCCTTGATGACGTTCAAGCGAAGCTTATCCAAATTGATATCTTTGAAGAAATGTATGATTCACCTGAATATCATCAAGTATGGAGACCGCTGTACAATTTTTACACGCGAAACCAACTGAGCGAATCAATCAAGGCGGTTTACGGTCAAATGAAAGAAATTATTACGTCGGTTTCCTCTATTGAGTCCTTTTTGATAGTGAGGAGATTGTTGCGATACAATTAGCCTCAATTATGGAAGAGCGTAAAAAAGCAATCGAACACTTTTATCAAAATGCTAAGCCTCTTGTCTTAGAGTTAGATGATCAGGACAAAGCCCAGAGCAAGATTATTGAACATTTTTCGTTGTTGAGCGAAAAAGGGGATTATTCTGAGACTTTATATGATGAATTAGTTGATGCCATGCCGAAGAAAGTAAGCAATGCTTGGAAAGAAAGTAATCCGCCTTTATTTGAGTTATATGATCGATTATTTAAACCATTAAAAGAAGTATGGAAGAACCTGAAAGGACCTTCAGAAGCTGAACAGGAAGAAATTAAAGAGGTTATCAGACTTTTTGTTCACATGCTTTCAGTGTTTCATGAAAAATTTGATGCAGCCAAACGAGAACGAGCAGCTCTCGATTTCTCTGACCTACAACAAAAGGCTATTGCCCTTCTCGAAATCGAAGCGGTCCAGGTAGCTTCTCGGCAAAAATTTAAGCATATGATGATTGATGAGTTTCAAGATACAAACCAACTTCAGATGAATATGTTGAAGTTTATTCAACCTCCATATCAATTCGTAGTTGGAGATGGAAAGCAATCAATTTACCGCTTTCGAGGAGCCGATGTAAGCCTAATGAAGGAGCTGGTTGAACATTCGAAACAGGATGCGAATAGTGATTTTATCAATATGAGCACCAATTATCGAACGTGTGATAGTATTATTCAGTTTGTAAATCAGGCTTTTGAAGAAATAATGGGAGGCGAAGAAGCAAGCTCAGACCTCTCCTATAAAATTAATTACACAACAATTAACAGTCATCGAAACGGAGAAGAAGAACAAAAGCGTCGTGTTGAATTGATTACAATCCCTTCTCAAGAAGAAACAGAAGATGAAGAAGAATCAGATGGGCAGCTATCAGAATACGAAGTCATTGCGAACCGAATGCTTGGGCTTATGGAAGCTCAGGAAGCGATAGTGGCAGAGAAAAATACATGGCGCGGACCAATGTGGCGTGATTTTGCCATTCTCATCCAGGCTCGTACTAAGTTAACGAAACTAGAGAAAGCTTTAAAGGACAAAGGAATTCCTTATGTCGTTTATGGAGGCATTGGCTTTATGAAAAACAAGAGGTAAGGGACATGCTATCCCTACTACAATGGTTAAATCGCCCTTGGGAACCATTGTATATATTATCATTACTAAGAAGTCCTTTATTCGGCGTTACGGTCGAAGGTTTTCTTACCATTGACCAGTGTCTTGAAGAAGAGATAAGTCTTGCTTCCTATATTTACGAAGGATTGTTTTTGCAGGATGAGAGTCTTGATGAACCTTTGAAGAGCGCATTAACAAAATTAAAAGAGTTCTATGAAAGTTGGGTTCCATATACACCACAAAAATCTATGAATGCTTATCTATATGACCTTTTTACCGCTTCAGGCTTAAAGGCAATGTTATTACTGCAGCGAAATAACATTCAGCTAATTAAAAATGTTGAGAAATTAATTGACGTCTTAGCCCAATTTAAAACATCCTCGTTAGATGAATTATTAAAACAAATAAAACAGCTTGCAGTTTTGTCTGATAAAGAAGGAGAAGCCGAAGTTGAACTAGCTGAAGGGAATATGGTCCATATCATGACAGTTCATGCATCTAAAGGGCTAGAATTTCCGATCGTTTTCTTGCCAGACTTAGCCAAAGGTCCTCGGGGAGACACTGGGAGTATCAGGTTTGATAAGGATGTACGTCTCGCAGTGCAATACAAAAAAGAAATTGATCTCCTAAAGAAACCAGTAGAAAAATCTTCACCGGCTTTTAATGCAATCAAAGCCAGATCTAAAGATCAAGCCGTTGAAGAAGCCAAGCGACTCTTTTATGTTGCGGTTACCCGTGCGAAAGATTATTTAGTCTTATCTACGGTAGCTAAGGCAGCTAATGATTCTTGGTATGATATGCTTCTTAATGCTATGGAAGACAATGGTTTTTTACAAACGTATATAGAAGAGTGTCTAGAAGTACCAGAATACGAAAAGTGGGAAGACAGTGGTGAGGAGTATCAAGCTCCAGTGTTAAATGAGGAAAATCTAAACCAAATGAGTTTCTCAGTGTCGGAAATCATGACGTTTATCAATGATCCTCTAAAATATTTTGATAAATATATTGTGAAAATTGAAGATCATTGGCTCGAGGAAAAAACAAATCAAGTACAAACTGGTGATAACTATGATATCGTATCTGGGGCAACACTTGGAACAATCGTTCATCGAGCCTGTGAATTATTTGACCACGGCTACGAGCTTGACGAAGCAAAGGCAGAAGCATTAGCAATCATTGATGATGAGATTGAAAAGAGTCGCTTTGAGCAAGCGATGGAAGGTTTAATGAATAATTACCGTCAGTTAGAGGAATTAAACTTAGGTAAGGCAGTTGAAAACGAATGGCCATTTACTGTTGAAATTGAGGGTGTTCAAATCATTGGTGAGATTGATAAGATTGTCGAAAAAAATGGTCTCTTCCATCTGATTGATTTAAAAACAAATAAATCGAAAGATTTGGATAAGTTAACAGATTACTATTCACCCCAGCTCTACTTATACAAAATGGCTTTTGAGAAAGAGTACCAGCAAAAGGTAGACTGTTTGTCCTTATTTTTTATGAGAGCTGGGAAAGCCGGTTTTCGCTCGGTAGCTTTTCATCCCGACGTTGAAAAAGAAATGAGTGAAGTTATTAAAGCGATGGCAAATCTAAAACAAAACGATGCTGGAAAAAGTGAGTATATCAACTATTACAAAAAAAGTAAAAAATAAATGTTTACAACAAGGGAATTATTGGATATAATTTCCTATGTAAGATAAATTAATCGAAAGGAGCTGAGCGATATGATCAAAGGCAATGGAAATAGCAGAAAACAATTTAATATCTTTCGTTCGGTATCCGAAGCTTAATTTTAAGTTGCTATTTAACTTTTGTTAATTATCAAGCCACAGGTCCGTATGAAAACCTGTGGCTTTTCTATGTGAAAAAGTAGACGCACATTTATGTCTACATCCTTACCACAGGGGGATTCTCTTGTGGCTTTTTTTGCGTATTTCAGTCTCAATGCCGAGAAAAAATTCCATCATACGACTGTTAAATATTAGGTGTTATTGGCTTAAACTTAAGTAGAACCAGGGAAAGGTCAGTCTAAAAAAATCTTAGGAATAATGAAGACTGTTCATTCATATCGTATTAATTTAGTGAGGAGGTGAAGTCGTATGTTAATAAATTTATTCTTTTTTTCAGTAACAATATCCAAACGCCAATATTCAAATGAAGAAATTAGCAAAGCTTATCGCATGAACAAGGTTGAGTCACATATAGAAACGGTAAAAGCGAAATCTTTTGATCAGCAATTCAAATGTTTATAAGATTATTAACTATAAATTCATTAAGGAGGTTTTTTTAATGTCAATGAGATTTTGCTTTCCGGTTTTAGCTTGGTACAAACAGGTGAAAGGCTTAACCTAATTACGTTTTTAAGTGAAGGGAGGTCTTGGTATGGTCTTTAATATCTTCTTTTTAACCATTACCATTTCAAAACGTTATTTTTCGAAAGCAGATCTTGAGCGTGCCTTTAAAGCACAGCTTACTGAACAGCTTGTTGAGGAAAATAAGCAGCACTGTATAAGTCAAAGACAATTAATATAATATTTTTTAGGAGGCTAACGAATAGGTTAGTCTCTTTTGCATCTGGAGTACAAGACGAACGTGATGGTGAGGAAGAAGCCTAGACGGTTTTGCGGCAGTTAAAAGTCTTTAATACAGGAGTATACGGTACAGATTTTAATATAAACTACTAAGGAGGCTACCAAAAGGTTAGCCTCTTTGGTGATTGCTACTGATTTTCTATCATTTCATGAAACTATACTACTCTACTTACGATTGAGAAAGGTTGTGTCCGAAGATAATGGACGAAATGTTTGAACATAGCAAGTTATTTATATTTGATTTAGATGGAACTTTATATGAAGGTACTGATCATTTTGATTATTATGCCGAACGTCTTTTATTAGATGTAGCTAAAGAAAATAAAGAAGCATTCAAAAGTGATTATGAAAAAATAAAGGGAGGAAGTCACCCAGTAAAAATTGGCAAAGCATACGATGTTGAACGAGATACGGTTTTAACCCTAGACCCATTTACATTAAGGGTTGTTAAAGTGGAGAAGTGGAATGGAGAAAAATGGACGGATGAAAAACGAATAGATGTTTATAGCAATTTGGTTTCCTTCGATTTTGAATCAATGATTGCTATTGGCGATGGCTGGTGGCTACCATTTGTAGTGGCTAAGCACTACGGTATCAAAGATTGTTATCCGCGATATGTTGAGACAAAAGAATATATGGTGACTGAAAAATTTGAATTGGAAGAAATACCAGGAGTAAGGGAAGGGCTCATGTTATTAAAAGAATCAAAAAAGATCGTCCTTGTAACCAATAGTGATATTGACGATGTAGGTAGGTTACTAAAGGAATTAAATTTAGATGAAGCTTTTGAACATGTTGTTACGTCAGCTAAAAAACCATCACGGACAGTTGAGATTTTCAAAAAATTAATGAAGCAATATGCAGTATCTCCAGAAGAAGTTGTTTCCATCGGAGATAACTTTATTAATGAAATTGCACCAGCAATACAATTAGGGATGAAAGGAATTTACATAGATCCACTTGAAAAAGAGCTTCAACATAGTCAGTTAAAAGTTGTAAGGAGTTTAGGGGATTTGTTTTAATTGATTAGAGCTGATTAACAGGAGGAATTTCTCTATTAATTAGCTTTTCTTGTTTAAAAATTTGATGTAAAGGCCTATATTTGACAAATTTCGAAAAAATAATACTATATTTTTGAATTTTATGGTAACTTTAATTTAGTGGTTTTTATTGGTTGATTATAGTAGGAGACTCTTACATAACAAGATTACCAATTGGATCTATTTGTATCAGACTACAATAGTCTCAAGAGGAACACTTACATATTATAAAGGGAAAAATCTTTGTTAAAGGGAGAGAAGGGGAATATGGAAGAACATTTACAAGTCATTCAAGATCGCAATAAGCTACTTACAAAATTATTATGGTCTGCATTTATTCTTGGACTTGCTAGTAACATTTTAGCTCAAGTACCTCTCAATGGGATTATTGCATTTAGCGTAACAGGTGTTCTGGCTATAGGAACAATTACCTTTATGACTTATAAAAAACTTTCTGTACAATATATTCAATATGTAGTCGTTGTGGGTTTCAGTATTTTAATTTATGTGATGGTATCTACTTCTCCAAAACTATCAAATTACTTAATGATATACGTTGCAGTAGCTTTTATGACTTTATACCATAACTATCGTTCGATTGCTTCTGCTGCAATCTCGGGCTTAATCTTATCAAACTACTTTTTTTGGACTTTTCAGGATGAAATGTTTTTCGGAGTAGATTATAAGGTTTTTCTATCAATGAATGTCATGTATATAATCATTACAGGTGTGTTAATCTCTCAAGCACGTATCGGTGAAAAGATGCAAAAGCAAATGGATCAACAACATGCTGAGATGAAAGCAGATAAAAAGAAAGTTGATCAACTTTTGAAAGAAGTTACTCGTTCTGTTCAAGTGATTACTAACTTTAGTGAGAACTTAAAAGGAAACATAGGTGCAACAGCAACAATTTCAAATGAAATAACAACCGCTTTTGCAGAAGTAACTAGAGGTGTAGAAGCACAAGCAGCAAGTGTTGGAGAAATGACGGGCTCGGTGAACGAAACAAATGATGTGGTGTCAAGAGTGTCAAGAATTTCGACACAGATGGGGACTCTTTCAGCCGAAACAAGAGACATTACCACGAAAGGTAACGATTACGTTATTAAACTTTCTTCCGATATGTCACAAGTGAATGAAGTAATTAGTGCTGCTAGTCAGTTGATTAAGGAATTAAATGATCAAACGAATCATATTGGAGCTATACTTTCATCAATTAGCGATATATCAAATCAAACCAATCTCTTAGCATTAAATGCTGCAATTGAAGCTGCAAGAGCTGGTGAGCATGGTAAAGGGTTTGCCGTTGTCGCAGCAGAGGTACGGAAATTAGCAGAGAGTTCACAAAATTCTACCGTTGAAATTAGTCAAATTTTAACTGAAATCCAAGAGAAGACATCTCAAGTGACAAAGCAGATTGAAGCTGGTGAACAATCCGTTGTCGCTAGTATTTTAGCCACTGACAAAACGAAAGGCAATTTTGAGATAATCCTAGCTAATACAGTTAAGGTTGCCGATGAAGCTAAAAATGTTAAATTGATGTTATTCCAACTAGAAGAAGCTTCAGCCCAGATTGGTCAAGAGATTTCCTCTGTTTCTCAAGTTACACAACATTCGAGTGCACAAACAGAAGAAATTTTAGCACATGTTGAAGAACAGCATAGTCGTATTAATACAATTATGAATTCTTTTGAAGAGTTAGACAGCCTAACAAAGCAGTTGCAAAACCTAGTCGATGAAACAAAGTAAATTTTCAAACACTGTATCCTCTGAGGGTGCAGTGTTTTTTTTGTTAGATATGAAGACCGTTTTTAATACTTAATGCTACCTTCTGGGTCTATCTGCTCCTGTGGTAGATGTCGCAAAGGGATTAATTCAAGGTTGTTCTTGGTATCCAGTTCAAATAACTCTAATAGCTTTTCGTATATTCAACCTTCAAGAAGCTAGACAGCTGTTAGTGTTTAACTAAAATTAAGTAGCTAGCCTTTATACACTGCAGTGTATATGTTCACATAAGTATCAATTAGATTTCATGCTGACTTCACAATCTGAAACTAAACTGAATGTAAAGAGAAGGCATCCCAAACAAACAGGAGATTGCCTTCGAATTATCCATTTAACGATCGAGGGGGGATATGCTTGTTTTCAAATATTGGAATTCCAGGCTTAGTATTAATTCTTGTTATTGCACTTATCATTTTTGGTCCGAAAAAGTTGCCTGAAATCGGAAGAGCAGTAGGTAATACATTGAAAGAATTTAAGCAAGCAACGAAAGAGCTTAAGGAGGATGTTGACGTCACGAGTACATTAAAAGACAACAAAGAGTAAGTTTGGTATAAGGAGGGGGTTAAGTGAGTTCAGCTATTCGTAATTTGTTGTCAACAGATGTAGTAGAGGTGTATGAAGAAGCATGTAAAAACTTTCGAAATAAAACAGTAGCTTGCCGACTATGCATCGACTGTTGCAGTGAAGAAGCGATCTCATTACAAAATCAAATACCTACCATCATTGCTAAAAAATGTATTGATTGTTGTGCATGTGTTAGTGAGTGTCCAGTAAATGCTATCGATCATATTCGCAAACCTTATGGGAAAATTTCTGAATATGTTAACGATTTTCCATTCACAGATATCACGTGCGACCAAGTTGAAGAAGTTAACCGAGGAATTAAAGTGCCATGTTTACTATTTTTAGATGCTCCTCTATTAAGTCAGTACGCTGACAAACGTGAAGAACTTCACATATATACTGGTCATTGTCAAACTTGCAAAAAGTCGAATGAAGAAAGAATTATAATCCACTTTAAAAACCTTGAAAGAGAATTAGAGCGTTTAGGAATTAGTATATTGATTAAAGCAAAATATCAAATGCCAGAAGATAGCATTGAACAAATTGTTGATGCCGTTTCTAGAAGAGATCTGCTTAAAAAGTTTTCCTTGGCTAACATAAAAGAATTGCTTCTCAATCGAGAGACGATATCAGAAAAAGATGAACAAACTTTAAGTATTATAGAACGAATGCATTTAAAGAAAAAAATCTTAGATCAGTCAAGAAATAGAGCGGGGTCTAGAATTAACAAAACGTCTTCTAAAATATCGAGTTTTTTATTCTCTATTAAAGTCAATGAAGAATGTAATGGTTGTAACGTTTGTGAAAGAATTTGTCCAACAAATGCACTTTTTTGGAAGGATGAACCTGGAATCAGTTATTTAATGTTTGAACCAAATTCTTGTATCCATTGTTCTAAATGCCTTGCGTGTCCGCAAAAAGCTTTAGCGATTTCAGAACGAACGCACTATGACGATGAAATTCCTAGTCAACTAATAGCAATGGAAATAAAGATTTGTAGAGAATGTGGTGAAACTTTCAAAACAATAAAAGATCATGAGCAACTTTGTTTCTTTTGTGAGGCGAAAAGCTCAAAAGATCCTATGCGATTTTTTACAACAGAATGATTAAAGATAGGAGAGGTGAAAAAATGAAAGTTTATCAAAAGAAATTCTTAATCTTATTAAGCAGTATTGCAGCTGTGTTTACCCTAAGCGCTTGTTCCGATAATAACGTAACAATTGATAATATCGGACCAGGCAAGGAAAAAGTTGAAGCTCCTGTAGTACAACTTGAATCTGACTCATTTGAGCTTTTACAACAAGTTTCTGAAGAATATTTGAAGAATACCAGTTTCGAGTCAATTATGCCTGGGGAAGTATATGACAAAATAGTTTTTGGATCAGAGGAAGATTTCCTGATTGTTGATGTCAGGGAAACAGAAGCATTTGCAGCTGGAAATATTGGTGGCTCAATAAACATTCCTTATGGTGTGACAGCTGATCAAAACCAAATTCAAAATCTGCCCAAAGATAAGAAGCTGATCGTTGTCTGTTACTCGGGACATACAGCAAGTCAAACAGCAGCCTTGTGGAACATGTTAGGTTACAACGCCATTCCCATGGAATATGGGATGGGTGGTTGGACAACTGCAGAAGGGTTAGGAGCAGCGTTTGTTAAGCAAGCTTTTGAATTTGAAGTAGTAAAGACCAATTTTCCAGCTGATGGAACAAATGCATTACCTAATATTGAAGCGCAGGAAGCAACAAATATTAATGAATTAATTTTGGCTCAATCAAAGAAATATTTGACTTCTGGAAAAGGAGCCGTAATTCCTGCTCCAAAGGTATTAGAAAAAATTGAAGAGAATGCAACAGACGTGTTCTTACTTGATATTCGGCAAGAAAGTCATTATCAAAATGGACATTTAGAATATGCAGTAAATATTCCAGTGGAAACTTTAGCTAGTAAAGATAACTTAGCAAAACTTCCAACTGATAAACAAATTATTATTATCGGTTACAGTGCAACAGATGCTAGTATTGCCAATCGCGTATTAAATCAGCTTGGGTACAACGCTATACCATTACATTCAGGAATGCGTGTTTGGACTTCAGACCAATCAGTCACTGGAACAAATGGAATTCCTGTCAATTCGTTAGGGAAATACCCAATAGAAAAATTAAATTACAACCTTGAAGGTGAAGGGGCAGAGGCTAGCTGTAGCTAGAATAGCTAATGAGAAAGGAGAATGAAAATGTTAAAAATGCAAAGACGTACATTTTTAAAAGCATCAGCTGCAACAGCAGTAATGAGTGCTGTTCCGTTGTACTTTGGTTTTAATGATTATAAACAAGTAGCTTCAGAGGCTCCTGTGAAGAAAATACCCACTACATGTAATGGGTGCGCGAGTATGTGCGGACTGTTTGCCCATATAAAAAATGACCGCTTATGGAAAATTGAAGGTCACCCCATCCATATAAAATCTAGAGGGCGTTTATGTGCAAGAGGACATGGAATGGCTGCAGATTTGTACGGTAAAGGACGAGTAACTGGGCCGATGAAACGAACTGGTGAAGAAACATTTGAACCTATTTCGTGGGACCAAGCGTTTAAAGAAATTGGTGAGAAGCTTCAAGGAATTATAAATACACATGGTGGGAACTCCGTAATGTGGCTAGAGCATGGGGTTCGTGGTAAGTTTTATGCTGACCAATTTTTAGATGTAATTGGTTCATCCAATTACGTTACTCATTATTCTACTTGTTTTTCTTCAAAAACAAATGCATGGCATCACATGGCCGGTGGCTCACTAAATGGGGATCATGAGAATTCAAAGTATATGATTTTTGAAGGCCGTAACTTTGCTGGGGCGATTATTCCACACGGAATGAACCAAATTACAAAGGCAAAGGAAAATGGAGCGAAAATTGTTGTTATTGACCCGCGCTATTCTGAAATTGCAAAGATTGCAGATGAGTGGATCCCGATCCGTCCTGGAACGGACTTAGCGTTCCGTTTAGGGTTAGCTCATGTTCTTATTACAGAGAAACTTTATGATAAAGCTTTTGTAGATAAGTATGTTGAAGGTTTTGATGAATTTTGGAGAGTGAATAAAAAATATACACCTGAATGGGCAGCTGAGATTTCAGGAATACCAGTTGAAAAAATTCGCGAGATTGCTCGTGATTTAGCCAAACATGCTCCTCAAGCCTTTATAGAGCCAGGCTGGCATGGTCTACACTGTCACTATATCAACAGTACGCAAACTGCGCAAATGGGCGTTATTGTGAATGCTTTATTAGGAAATTTCTATAAGCGTGGTGGCTTGATGCCAAATGCTAATGCTCCACTTGGTTCATTACAAATTCCTGATCAGTTTCATCCAGAAAAAGGTCCAAGAATTGATGGTGCTGGTGTAGAAGGAGAATTCTTAACTGTTGAACCAGGTCGAGGCATTGCACACCGTGTTCCTGATGCGATAGAAGCAGGAAAATTAAAAGCACTATTTGTCTACCACTTTAACCCGGTAAGAAATGCTCCAGATCCTGAATACCAAAAGAAAATGAAAGATGCTGAACTAGTCATTTCAATTAACGTTGATTGGAATGAAACAAGTGTCTATGCAGCGGATTATATTTTACCAGAAGATTATTATCTAGAAAGAACTGAGGCACCAACAAATGTAAATGGTCACATATCGCATGATCATCCACAAGTATCTATTCGTCAAAAGGTAGTTAATAGATTGTTTGACACAAAACCACTTCTTGACATAATGAGAGGTATCTCAAATGAAATGGGCTACTACTTGTACGATTATACAGTTGAAGACCAAATAGCTGCCGCTGTAGAACCACTAGGAATTACACCTGAGCGATTGAAACAAGCAGGAACGATTGAATTCCCTGCAACTGTTAAGCCAGTGTTTCCTGAAAATAAAGGTAAACCAGCATTAGGAACGTATACAGGTAAAATTGAATTTTCAATTGATTTATTTAGGCTGGACGGAAAAATGGGTGTACCTACGTGGATTCCACCAATGGTTATGCCGAATCCAGACAATAAAGAAGAGTTCCGCTTAATTCACGGTAAATGTCCATGGCATTCACACCATGTAACAAGTAATAATCCTGAATTAATGGCAATTACTGAGAAGTATGATGGTACTTCAATGTGGATTAATACCAAACGAGCGAATGAATTAGGAATTATAAATGGTGATACAGTCTTTGTAGAGTCTGATATTGCGAAAAAGAAAGTCAAAGTAAGAGTAACTGAGTTTATTCACCCAGAAGCAGTGTGGATTCCTTCAGCATACGGTGGTTTTTCAAAGAAATTAGAAACAGCTTATAATGTCGGTGTTAACTACAATGATTTCATTCCTTCGATGGTCGAGCCTTACTCAGGAACAACGATGTCACAGGAAGTAGTTGTTACGGTAAGAAAGGAGTCTAACTAATTATGGCTAGATACGGTTTGTTAATAGATGCAACAAAATGTACTGGATGTAGTGCCTGTAGCATTGCTTGTAGTCAGCATAATCAATTAGAACTTGAGGTTAATTACAACCGTTTGGAATTTGTTGAAAAAGGAACCTATCCAAATGTGAAAATGGAGATTGTTCCACTGCAGTGTATGCACTGTGACAATCCTCCATGTGCTCTTGTATGTCCAACTCAGGCTACCTACAAACGTGAAGATGGAATTGTTTTAGTTGATGCCAATAAATGTATCGGTTGTAAGTACTGTATGACTGCTTGTCCTTATGATGCTAGACAATTAAACCATAGCCGTGTGCCGGAAAAATGTCGTTGGTGCCCTGAGATTTTATCAAAAGGGGAACAGCCTCCTTGCTCTAGTACTTGTATGAATGAGGTTCGATTACTTGGGGATTTAGAAGATCCAAATAGTGAACTAAGTAAAAAATTAGCAACAACTAGTACTTATCAACTAATTCCTGAAAAAGGAACGAAACCACGAATTTATTATGTGAAAAAGTAAAGAGAGGTGATTCTTTTGTTGTTAAATCGTAAAGTTTGGATTATTATCTCGAGTATTTTAATTATTGTTGGTGTCGCTGGTGCCATAAATGTCATTCTTCATGGTGAAGAAGTAATGGGAACGACGAATTATGTACCATGGGGTGCGTTACTGGCAGCATATGTATTTTTTGTTGTATCTTCTACAGGGTTATCATTAGTTTCGTCATTAGGTCACGTTTTTAAATTTAAGAGATTTGAAGTGATTGGGAAACGTGCTGTGTTAGGGTCAATTATTACATTATTAATGGGATTTGCTGTTATTGCACTTGAGTTAGGAAACCCATTAAACATGATCCATTTGTTGTTTACACCAAATTTTTCATCAGCGATTTTTTGGATGGGATTGTTATATGGTGTCTATCTTGTCTTACTATGTTTTGAGTTATTCTATATGATCAAAGATGACCACAAAAAGTCTACTTTTTTGGGCTGCTAGTATTAATTTCGGCAATTGCTGCTCATAGTAACTTGGGCGCTGTTTTCGGATTTTTAAATGCTAGACCATATTGGAATGGGCCGTATTTATCAATCTACTTTATCTTATCAGCATTATTATCAGGTGCTGCTTTACTTTCAATCATGTACTTTATCGTATCAAAAGTGAAAAAAGATGAAACACTTTACTTCCGTGGCGATCATATTGTAGCTAGTTTAGGGAAGCTTCTCTTATTCTTTATTGGAATTACATTATTCTTTACAACATGGAAGATCCTTACAGGCCTATATGGTGCCGTCCCTGGTAAGTATGAAGCAGTTATGATTACTTTAACAGGACCATTTGCAATATCGTTTTGGGTATTTCAGATCGGATTAGGGATGATTGTACCAATCTTACTTTTATCTTTATCAAATGGATTTAAGCCATCTCGTGTTTTTACTGCGGCTATTTTAGTTGTAATTGGAATTTTCTTTATGCGTTTAGACCTTCTCTTTGTAGGTCAGATGATCCCACTTGAAATGGTTAAAGGTATGCAAGTGGAAATGTACCGAACATTTTCAATTACATGGTCAGAATGGGCAATCATATTTGGAGCGATCGGTGGCACAATCCTACTCTACTTAGTTGGAGAAAAGTTGTGGAACCTGCAAACCATCGTTCATGAGGATGAGGAAAAAGAACTGTCAGTACAAACACTGAGAGTTACAAAGGCATAATTAATAAAGGAGAATGAAGATGATGATAAATAAAATACATGAACAAGAAGAACTTCAAAAAATCATATACACTTTCGCAGAACTATTTAAATACCCCACCCAAGATTTTTATGAGGAAGTAAGCGCTGGTCATGTAGATGAAGGATTAAAATCTTTATTCTCCAATCTCCAGTTTGACATTATTGCTGATTTAAAAGGAAAGTGCCTCTCAAAAGAGAACTTGCAACAACAATATATGGATTTATTCTCTGGATTGAAACAGCCGTTTGCCCCACCTATTGAGTCTGTTTATAAAGTATGGACAACAGATGAAACAGCTCAAGTCTCAATTGCAAAAAGTAAGGGATATTTAATGGGAGATCCAGCTTTACACATGCAATACTTATATAAGCAATTTCAAATTGAAGTACCAAACGGGTATGAAAATATGCCTGACCATCTAACTTTACAGCTTGAATTCTTAGCATATTTGCTTGAAACTAGTAATCAAGAGGTAATCTATCAATTCATTGATGATCATTTAGATTGGCTTGACGACTTTCATAATGAGCTTAAAAAGATAGAGGTTAGTGATTTCTATTCACATGCAACAAGGCTATTACAACTGTTTTTACAAAATATTACAAGATCTATTTTCGATACTAGAAAGGAGTGAAACTTCTCGTGTATATAAAAGTATTGTTAACTTCATTGTTTTTTGTCCTTTTCATTACAACGGGCTGTACAAGTGTAAGTGAAGTAGCTGTAGATAAAGTGGAAATCGTAAGCGCTGAAACTGATTTATCTATATATATAGTAGAAGCGGAAAAAAGTGAAGGCCCTGAATCGGTCGAGCTAGAAGATCATTTAAATTATATTGATACCCCAGAATTAATGGCATTAATGTCAGGAGTTATGCCAACAAGTACAGAGCGAACAGCGTATGAACAATATATGCCTGAATGGGATTTTGTTCTAATTGACTCAAGACCTCCCCCAGTTTATAACACCGGGCATATAAATGGTGCGATTAACATTCCAGATGGAGAGTTTGATACCCTTGCACATTTATTACCGGAAAATAAAGATAAAATGCTTATTTTCTATTGTGGAGGTTTGCATTGTCACTTAAGCCCTGCATCTGCGAACAAAGCACTTGCTTTAGGCTATACAAATGTATGGGTGTATCAAGAAGGGACGCCATTTTGGAAAAGTTTCGGGAACTATTTCGTTGTTACAGAGAAATATGTAGAAAGCTTAATTATGGAAACATATGTTACAAAAGAAGATGCACTGCCATTTCTTATTCTAGATTCACGAACATATTCAGCATACTTTAATGAGCATATTCCTGGAGCCATTTTTGTTGATGATAACGAGTTCGCGAAATATCAATCGCTTATCCCAAGGGATAAAAATACCGATATCGTAGTGTATTGTGGAGGTTTCTTCTGTCATAAGAGTCATCACTTTGCAGAGGCTCTAGTAAAAGAAGGATATACAAATGTAAAAGTTCTTGCAGGTGGTATGCCTGCCTGGAAGAAAGCTGGTCTTCCAACATTTGGCCTCGAGAGCGCTGGTGGAAGTTTTGATGTAGCAGCCGGAAAAGTTGATCGTTCGTTAACCCCTACTGCTTTTGATGAAAAAATCAAAGGTGCAAACGTTGTCGTTCTAGATGTACGTAGTGATGGAGAACGTGCTGGTGGTGCAATTCTAGGCTCGATCCATATTCCAGATAGCCAAATTAATGCTGATCCAAAAGCAATCGCAGGAAAGTTACCTGCTGATAAGAATACGACCATTCTTATTCACTGTGCGTCTGGTGCACGTGCGGCAGGAGTCGTAGAAAAAGTTGCAGATTTAGGTTACCCTAACACTTTTTATTTAAATAATGCGATTAAAGTAAACGCAGACGGAACGTATGGGTTTTAAAAAAGAAAGCGAGTGGATTTAAAACCACTCGCTTTTTAAATTGGAGGCGGTGAAATGAGAATATTTTATGTTATTCTATTGTCCTTGAATATATTTTTAAGTGGTTGTTCAACTATAGAAACAGAATCAGACCAAGAGTCTGAGTATCCCATTGAAAATGAAGCAATAGCTCAAGAATTATCTAGTGAAGAGATGAGTTTGTTACTATCAATGAGGTTGAAGCAATTTTATCATTCCTACCCAGAGGGGAAATTTATTATGAAAGCCGAGGAAGTAAGAGATGTCTTATCAACGTTTTATATAATCGACATTAGAGATAAAGAACAGTACGAGAATGGACACTTACCAATGGCTGTGAATATTCCTCGAAAAGAGATCTCTAACCAACTAGATGTAATTCCTAAGAACAAGCGGGTCCTTGTAGTATGTGATACGGGGCAAAGTGCAGCTCAAGCATCAGCGCTATTGAATTTCGTGGGCTACAACGCAGTGAGTTTATCTGGAGGGTTTCGTGGCTGGAATGCAAGTATTGAAGGTGTAAATCATCTACCAGTATATGAGTTAGAGGGTCGTATGAAAGTATCCCAACAAACAAATGATGGCGCAGTCTATATTGATGTTAGAGAAGAGTCTGAGTATATTACGGGTTTCATTGAAGGGTTTATCAATTTTCCACTAAGTGAGTTGGGAGAAAGATTCGTAGAATTACCAAAAGATAAAGAAATTATCATTATCTGTCGTACGGTTAATAGAAGTATGCAAGCGGCAGGTGTACTCTTAGAAAATGGGTACAAATACGTTACTAATGTTTCTGGCAATGAAGGTGGAATGGCTGGATGGACGGGAAAAGTTGTACATTAACACTTGGGTAGAAAAAAACGAATGAAAAGAGTTTTTCTCTTTCATTCGTTTTTATAATCTTAAATACGAATATGAAGCGCTTCTTGAACTGGAACGTACTCGTAGCCTAAGTCTCTAGCTACTGCTTCATACGTGATTGAACCATTTGCAACGTTCACACCAAGCTCTAATGATTTATTTTCAACTACTGCCGTGTAAACACCTTTATTTGCAATTTGTAATGCATAAGGAATAGTTACATTTGTCAAGGCAATTGTCGATGTGCGTGGAACGGCACCAGGCATATTAGCAACAGCATAATGAACGACTCCGTGCTTTTCGTACGTAGGTTCACTGTGAGTTGTAATACGATCAACTGTTTCAAAAATACCACCCTGGTCAATCGCTACATCGACAACAACGGATCCAGGTGACATTGTTTTTATCATTTCTTCAGAAACAAGCTTCGGTGCTTTTGCTCCTGGAATTAATACAGCACCGATCACAAGATCAGACTCGCGTACTGCCTCAGCAATATTTAGTGGGTTAGACATTAACGTATTAATGCTGCTTCCGAAAATGTCATCAAGATAACGTAAGCGCTCAGGGCTCAAGTCGATAATCGTAACATCAGCTCCAAGACCCATTGCAATTTTTGCAGCGTTTGTTCCTACAACGCCACCACCAATAACAGTTACTTTTCCTCTTTTCACCCCAGGAACTCCAGCTAATAAAATCCCTTTTCCACCTTTAGGTTTTTCTAAGAATTGAGCCCCAATTTGTGAAGCCATTCGACCTGCTACTTCACTCATAGGAGTTAATAAAGGTAATGTACGATTGACTTCTACAGTTTCATAGGCAATCGCAATCACACCTTTAGTAGTTAGGGCTTTTGCAAGCTCAGGTTCAGCGGCTAAATGTAAGTATGTAAATAAAATTAATCCTTCACGGAAATAGTCATATTCTGTTGGCAGAGGTTCTTTTACCTTCATTACCATGTCAGCTTTATTCCAAACATCAGCAGCACTTTCTAAAATTGTTGCACCAGCCTCAATAAAGTCTTCATTTGTGAAACCGCTTCCAATACCTGCATTTGTTTCAACATAGACTTGATGACCAGATCCAACAAAAGAAATAACACCTGCTGGAGTGATAGCCACACGATTTTCATTATTTTTTATCTCTTTAGGTACACCGATAATCATCTGTAAATCCCTCTTTCTCCAATTAAATTTAGCACCAGTTTTAGTATAGTTTGTTTACCTACCGTTAAGCAATATAATTTTTAAAAACGAAAAGAAAAGACGACAAACAAACATAATAAGGAGCTGACTCACGTTTTTACCTAAACCATTGAGGTTTAACAAGACGTGTTGTAGCTCCTAAGAAATGTTAGTGAAGTTTTCTTTTATCATATTTTCTGTCTAGGCGTTCGAGTACGTATTTGCTATGATCTTCAGTTGAAAGAAAACCAACATAATCAATAGGCATTACATCATAGTAAACGAAGTAGTCACCACTTTTAAAGCGTACATAAAGCGCATGAGTGATGTCATCATAGGTTGCCGAATCAATATGTTGAGAATTAAAATTTGTCGTTTCCAAGATCTCACTCCCTTTCATAGTAAGCCACATTTAGTTTTACTATTCCCAATTGTGTTCTTGTGAAACATTTTATTTACAAATTAATGGATTAAGCGACTAATTTCCTCTGTGGATAAAACTTTTCCACTTGACACTACTTTTCCATTCACAACCAAAGCTGGTGTATAGATAACACCATATTTAATAGCATCTGGAAGGTAGTCAATTTTCTCAATATCTGCATAGATACCTTTTGCTTCTACAACTTCTAACACTCTTTTTTCAAATAGTTTGCTATTAATACATGTTGCTACAAGAAGCTTAATTTCCATAGCTACCCCTCCTATAGACAATCTCTTACTTATATAATATACGAATTTTTCAACTATTCATTTTTATATTCTTACAATCCTGTGAAATGCTATATATTTCTGGTTTAAACGACAATAATTTTATTAAATGGCATTATCTTGATTAGTGTTTTTATTTTTGCTGTTTTCATAAACTTTGGTGCTTTTAGGTCGTCTTTTGAGAATAAATAAGCTTTTTGGGAAATTTTTTTTGTCCCAATGGCTTATTTATTCTCAAAAGCTTCACGCAAAGCGTGAAGAACCAAGCATTCGCTTGATTACGACCTAAAAGCTAATAGCAACAAGCTTTTAGAAAAGAGAGTTTATTTTTTCACAAAATCGACGCTAGCTTTTGACAATTCTGAGACACTTTGTAGAAAATATCCACAATTGAGTATATATCAACTAAAATTAAAATAGTGTATGGGGTATTATTTCGTGAGAAAAAGAGGTGTCCTAAATGAAACAAACCTTTCGAATTTTAGTCGCTGATGATGAGAAGGAGATCTTAGATTTAGTTTGTTCATATTTAATAAAAGAAGGCTACTCCGTTATAAGGGCTGAAGATGGGTTACAAGCTTTATCCTTATTAGAAAAAGAAAAGGTCGATCTAGTTATTCTTGATGTATTAATGCCATATTTAGATGGGTTTTCAACGTGTGCAAAGATACGAAGTATTTCCAATGTGCCAATAATCATGCTGACAGCGAAAAGTGATGAACGTGATCGAATTCATGGCATAAAAATTGGGGCAGATGATTATATAGTTAAGCCTTTTAGTCCAAAAGAGCTTTTAGTTAGGATTGAAGCAATGTTTCGCAGAACATATGATTTAAATACGAAACAGGAATCAATGATCCAAATGGGAGCATTAACCATTAACTTAAAAGGTAGGAAAGTCATGTTAGAAGGACAAATTGTGGACTTAACAAGGAAAGAGTATGATCTCTTGCTCTTTTTTGCGAAACAGTCTAATCAAGTCTTTAGTCGTGAACAACTACTGGACCATGTTTGGGGTATGGAGTATCAGAAAGGAACACTGAGAACTGTAGACACCCATATTAAAACCCTTCGCTATAAGTTGGGTGAATATGGGAAAATGGTAAAAACGGTTTATGGCATTGGATACAGTTTCGGGGTTGAGCACTAGTGAGAATGAATAAGATACTGAAAAATCCATTATCATTACGACAAAAAACATGGATTTTAGTCACTTCTGTTATCATCGTTAGTTTGGTTGGGGTTCTATTTTTAACAAATTACCTATATGAGCGCTTTTATATAGACAAACAAATCGACTTATTAATCGCCCGTGGGGATCTGTTAACGGAACTATATTTTGATGATGAAACCACAATGGAAGAATTTATTGATCGAGTTGAATGGATGAACCGTTGTGCAGAGGCAAATGTCTTATTTGCAGATAACCTACAATTTCTGCTAGGAAACGAACCTGGTGCGGGGAAATCAGACAAATTAATTACCTTAGAAGAAAGCAAAATTCTACAATCGGGACAATCAATAAAGGTAGTACGGAGACAATCCTCATTTGAAAAGCCAATTATGGGAGTAGCTGTACCTTTACTTGATGAAGAGGGTTGTCTGTTAGGGGTTATTTTCTTATATAAAACACTTGCAGAGATATTTGAACCTTTTCAAACGACAAGAACATGGATCTTA